>NZ_JAMDGY010000014.1 GCF_028656955.1 Pseudomonas fontis | reverse complement strand
CCTGCAACGCGGGCGCGGCTTTTGGGAGCCCTGACGGACTCCAGCGCAGCCTGTCGCCAGCGGCTACAGAGCATGCAGGGTCAAGTCTTGTCCAGAATTCACACAAAAAAAAGCCCACCGCCAGGGGTGGGCTTCTTGTGTCTGGTGTCACTCAGCGAGCGACAGCAGCAGGCACGGCTCAGGCAGTGAAGGTTTTGCCTTCGAACTGCTCGGCAACGAACTTCCAGTTGACCAGGTTCCAGAACGCCTCGACATACTTAGGACGCACGTTGCGGTAGTCGATGTAGTAGGCGTGTTCCCAGACGTCGCAGGTCAGCAGCGGGGTGTCGCCGTTGGTCAGCGGGTTGCCGGCGCCGATGGTGCTGGCCAGGGCCAGGGAACCGTCAGCTTTCTTGACCAGCCAGCCCCAGCCGGAACCGAAGGTGCCGACGGAAGTCTTGGTGAACTCTTCCTTGAACTTGTCGAACGAACCGAACGCAGCGTTGATGGCTTCAGCCAGGGCGCCGGTTGGTTGGCCGCCGGCGTTTGGCGCCAGGCAGTTCCAGTAGAAGGTGTGGTTCCAGACCTGAGCGGCGTTGTTGAAGATACCGCCCGAGGAAGTCTTGACGATCTCTTCCAGGGTTTTACCTTCGAACTCGGTGCCTGGCACCAGGTTGTTCAGGTTCACGACGTAGGTGTTGTGGTGCTTGTCGTGGTGAAATTCCAGGGTTTCCTTGGAAATGTGCGGCTGCAGGGCATCGTGGGCGTAAGGCAGCGGCGGCAATTCAAAAGCCATGGTGAATCTCCTAATCAGGTCTGTTGCGGTGAGCGCAAGGCCGATCACGGGCGGCCGGAAGAGCGTCGGCGAGTTTTTACTCTTTGCGACGCAAGGGCTCGATCATAGCACCGGGCCCCAGGGTTAACCACGCAACAAGTGTACGGGAAAGAGGTTCCAGAGCCTTTGCGTTGCGCTGACCAGCGGCGCTTCAGCTCACGATCAACTGCACCGCCACCGCGAACATCATCACCGCCACCATCAGGTCGAGCATCCGCCAGGTGCCCGGGCGAGCAAGCCATGGCGCCAACCATGCGGCGCCCAGCGCCAGGGTCGAGAACCAGATCAGCGAGGCGCTGGCCGCCCCGGCCACATAGGCGCCGGGCACCGTCTGTTGCGCGCCGAGCGAGCCGATCAGCAGCACCGTGTCGAGGTAGACATGCGGGTTGAGCAGGGTCACGGCGAGTGCACTGAGCAGCACCGCGCGCCGCGAACGCAGGCCCTGGCCTTCGCCCTGTTGCAGGCTCTGCTTGGAGCAGGCGCGGATCAGCGCCTTGCTGCCGTACCAGATCAGGAACAGCGCGCCGCCCCAGCGCGCGACGGCCAGCAGCGTCGGGTTTTGCGCGAGCACGGTGGCCAGGCCGAAGACCCCGGCCGCAACCAGGATCGCATCGCAGAACACGCAGAGCATGGCCACCGGCAGATGGTGCTCACGGCGCAAGCTTTGCGCGAGCACGAAGGCGTTTTGCGTGCCGATGGCCATGATCAGGCCGAACGCGACCAGCAGGCCGTTGAGGTAGCTTTGCCACATGAGGGTAACTCCAGGAATTCAGCCCCGGCGGGCTGCGGGAAACAGCGTGAGGATGCTGGCTATTCTGGGGACAACGGATGTATAAGAAAAACAAATAAAGCTGATCAGGCATTAGGAAAAATAATGTTCGATTACAAACTGCTGTCAGCCCTTGCTGCGGTCATCGAGCAGGCCGGGTTTGAGCGTGCCGCGCAGTTGCTGGGGCTGTCGCAATCGGCGATTTCCCAACGCATCAAATTGCTCGAAGCACGGGTTGGCCAGCCGGTCCTGGTGCGCGCCAACCCGCCGACCCCGACCGAGATCGGCAAGCGCCTGCTCAACCATGTGCAGCAGGTGCGCCTGCTTGAGCGCGACCTGCAAAGCCAGGTGCCGGCGCTGGACGAAGAGGGGTTGCCGGAGCGCCTGCGGGTCGCGCTGAATGCCGACAGCCTGGCGACCTGGTGGGGCGCGGCCGTGGGTGACTTCTGCGCCCAGCAGCAGGTGCTGCTGGACCTGGTGGTCGAAGACCAGGAAGTCGGCCTCAAACGCATGCGTGCAGGGGAAGTGGCTGCCTGCGTGTGTGCCAGCGAACGGCCGGTGGCGGGCGCGCGCAGCGAGTTGCTGGGCGCCATGCGCTATCGTGCATTGGCCAGCCCGGCGTTCATGGCCAGGCATTTTCCGGACGGGTTCGACGCTGAGCGCCTGGCCCGGACCCCGGCGCTGGTGTTCGGACCGGACGATTTCCTTCAGCACCGCTACCTGGCTTCATTGGGCATTACTGGTGGATTCCTGCATCATCTGTGCCCGTCTTCGGAAGGCTTCATGCGCCTGACCGAGGCCAGCATTGGCTGGGGGCTGGTGCCTGAACTGCAGGTACGTGAACAGCTGGCCAGTGGTCGGCTGGTGGAAATCCTGGCCGATAAACCCATCGACGTGCCGTTGTACTGGCATCATTGGCGCAATGGCGGGCAACTGCTCGTGCACCTCACTGACCATTTGCGCCAACACGCCGGCAATTGGCTGGTGCCGTGGACGGGGATGGCGGCGTCAGCAGCATCTGGAAAAAATCTGTAGGCGGAGTGTTTCATGCGAATTCTGGTCACCGGCGCAAGCGGCTTCATTGGCGGGCGCTTTGCGCGCTTTGCCCTGGAGCAGGGCCTGGACGTTCGGGTCAATGGCCGGCGTGCCGAAGGGGTTGAACACCTGGTGCGCCGTGGTGCGCAGTTCATCCCTGGCGACCTGGGCGACCCGGAGCTGGCCCGGCGTTTGTGCCAGGGCGTCGATACCGTGGTGCACTGTGCTGGCGCGGTGGGGAACTGGGGGCGTTACCAGGACTTCCATCACGGCAATGTGGTGGTGACCGAGAATGTCGTCGAGGCCTGTCTCAAGGAACACGTGCGCCGCCTGGTGCACTTGTCGTCTCCGTCGATCTACTTCAATGGTCGCTCGCAAACGGGGATCCGCGAAGAGCAGGTGCCCAAGCGCTTCCATGATCATTATGCGAGCACCAAGTTTCTCGCCGAGCAGAAGGTCTTTGGCGCCCAGGAGTTTGGTCTGGAAGTGTTGGCCCTGCGTCCGCGCTTCGTCACCGGGGCGGGGGATGTGAGCATCTTCCCGCGCTTGTTGCAGATGCAGCGCAAACGCCGCTTGGCGATTGTCGGCAACGGCCTGAACAAGGTCGATTTCACCAGCGTGCAGAACCTCAATGAAGCCTTGCTCAGTGCCTTGCATGTGGGTAACGAGGCATTGGGGCAGGCCTACAACATCAGCAACGGCCAGCCGCTTCCGCTGTGGGATGTGGTCAATTACGTGATGCGCCAGATGCAACTGCCGCAGGTGACCCGCTATCGCTCCTACGGCCTGGCGTACAGCGCCGCTGCGCTGAACGAGGGTTGCTGCATGCTCTGGCCGGGGCGTCCACAGCCGACCCTGTCGCGCCTGGGCATGCAGGTGATGAACAAGGACTTTTCCCTGGATATCAGCCGGGCCCGGCATTTGCTCGGTTATCAGCCGCAGGTCAGTGTGTGGGCTGCGCTGGATGAATTCTGCGGTTGGTGGAAGGCCCAGCAGGGTGGTCACTGAACCAGTGCGCTTGGATGTGGTCGATCAGGGCGACCGGCAAGCGGTTTATACTAGTGCTCATTTGCTATCACGGCGGTTGAAAACCTTACATGCGTAACGATGCTCGCGATGACGATTTCGAAAATGTGCCGACGCTCAAGGCGGTGGTTCGAGATGACGATGAATTTGCTCCGGCCGACCATCCTCGGGTCGCGGCGCGTCGGGCCGTGCGCAAGCCGCTGACCGGGCCGTTGTGGGCGTTGGTGTGTGCGTCGTTCATTGCATTGGCGGGGTTGGGTTGGTGGAGTTTCCAGCAGATCAGCTTGATGGAGCAGCAACTGGTGGCGACCCAGGAAGCCTTTGCGCGCATCAGCGAAGAAGCGGCGGGGCGGTTGCAGGCCATCAGCGGCAAGGTCGATGCCAGTGAGAGCAACGTCAATACCGGCAGCGAGGCGCTGAAGTTGCAGGTCAAGCAGTTGCAGGCGGCGTTTGATGCGCAGGTCAATCAGCTGAATGCCAATGTGGCGGAGCAGAGCAAGCAGCGTGAAGGACAGGCGGGGGCCTTGGGCTCGCGGCTGGACCAGGCGTTGGCGCAGGTTACGGCGCAGCAGGCCGCCAATGCGCAATTGCAGGAACAACTGAAGGCGCTTGGGAGCGAGGTGGCGGCGCTGAAAGCGGCGCAGGCTGATACCAGCAAGGTCGACGGGCAGATCAAGGGCTTGAGTGCGGACATCGCCGCGCTGAAAAAACAGGGCAACCCGGCGGCGGCTGTCGAGCGGCTTGAGCAGGATCTGATTGTGCTCAAGAGTGAGGTGGAGAATCGTCCGGCTGCGGCGGCTGGCGGTGGTGGGGCTTCGACGGCGGAGTTTGATGCGTTTCGTGGGCAGATGTCGCGGACGATCAATACCCTGCAAAGTCAGGTGCAGAATCTGCAGCAGCAGATCAATGCTCGGCCTTGATGGGTCTACTCCGCAAAAGGGGGGTACACAATTTCTGTAGCCGCTGCCGTTAGGCTGCGCTGGAGCCCGTAAGGGCTCCCAAAGGCGGCGCCTGCGTTGCAGACGAGCGCAGCCTGACGGCAGCGGCTACGTTGTCAGTGATTGGCCGCAAAGCGGTCGCTGGTCATCCTCAAAAAAGCATCGCGGGACCAGCCCGCTCCCACAGACGCCCATCCATCACATCCGTGGATAATCGATATACCCCACCGGCCCCTTGCCATAGAACGTCTCGGGATGCGGCTCATTGAGTGGCGCATCAGCCGCCAAGCGCGCCGGCAGATCCGGGTTGGCGATAAACGGAATCCCGAAGGCAACGGCATCCGCCTTGCCACTGGCGAGCGAGGCATTGGCACTGGCCTTGCCGAAGCGCTCATTGACGATATACGGCCCACCGAAGGCTTCCTTGATCAGTGCCCCGATGCTGTCGTCACCTTCTTTCTCCCGCGAGCAGATAAACGCGATCCCGCGCTTGCCCAGCTCCCGTGCCACATAGGTAAACGTCTCGGCACGGTTGTCATCGCCCATGTCATGGCTGTCAGCCCGTGGCGCCAGGTGCACGCCAACCCGGTTGGCGCCCCACACCTCGATCACTGCATCGGTCACTTCCAGCAGCAACCGCGCACGGTTCTCCAGCGAGCCACCGTACAGGTCAGAGCGCTGGTTGGTGCTGCTTTGCAGGAACTGGTCGAGCAGGTAACCGTTCGCGGCGTGCACTTCCACGCCGTCAAAGCCTGCGGCCTTGGCGTTCTCGGCCCCGGTGCGATAGGCATCGACGATATCGGCGATCTCGGCGGTTTCCAGCGCACGGGGCGTCGGGAATTCGCTGATCGGCCGTACCAGGCTCACATGGCCCTTGGGCTGAATCGCGCTCGGCGCTACCGGGGTCTCGCCGTTCAGGTAGCTCGGGTGGGAAATCCGCCCGACGTGCCACAGTTGCAGGAAGATCCGCCCGCCGGCGCCATGAATGGCCTTGGTCACGTTGGTCCAGCCGCGCACCTGGTCGTTGGACCAGATACCCGGGGTGTCCGGGTAACCCACGCCCATCGGCGTCACCGAAGTGGCCTCGCTGAGAATCAGCCCGGCACTGGCCCGTTGCACGTAGTACTCGGCCATCAGCGCGTTGGGCACGCGACCTTCGTCGGCGCGGCAGCGGGTCAGCGGGGCCATGATGATGCGGTTCGGCAGTTGAAGATCGCCGAGGGTAATCGGGTCGAATAGAGTCGTCATGTGCATGAACCTCGTAGCAATCAATCAGTGAGTAGCAGGTGCCAGTTCGGCGTCAGGGCCTTTCTGGCGGAAAGTGATCAGGGTGACGATCAGCGCCAGCACGGCCAGGGCCGCTGCGGCGAGAGGTACTCGGGTCAGGCCCAGGCCTTGGGCGATCACGGTGCCGCCCACCCAGGCGCCCAGGGCATTGCCCAGGTTGAAGGCGCCAATGTTCAGGGTCGACACCAGGTTCGGCGCCGCCTTGCCGAAGGTCACCACGTTGACCTGCAATGCCGGGACCGCGGCAAAGGCGGCGGTGGCCCAGAGGAACAGGGTGATCTCGGCAGGAATCAGTGCGGTGCTGGTCCAGCTCAGGGCTGTCGAGACCACGGCCATGCTGACGAACACGCCGATCAGCGTGGCGCCCAGGCGCCGGTCAGCCAGCTTGCCGCCGACGATATTGCCCAGGGTCAGGCCCAGGCCGATCAGCAGCAGGGTCCAGGTCACGCCTTGAGGCGAAACCCCAGTGACATCGCCCAGCAGCGGCGCGACATAGGTGAACAGGGCAAACATCGAGGCCGAGAACAGCACGGTCATCGACAGCGACAGCCAGATACCGGCGCCTTTCAGTGCAGCCAACTCGGCACGCATGTCGAGTTTTTCCTCGTCATGGCGCAGTGGCAGGTAGCGGATCAGGCCGATCAGCGCGATCACGCCGATCACCGTCACCGCCCAGAACGTCGAGCGCCAGCCAGCCACCTGGCCCAGCGCGGTGCCCAGCGGCACGCCGAGCACGTTGGCCAGGGTCAGGCCAGTGAACATCAGGGCCACTGCCGATGCGCGGCGGTTGGCCGGCACCAGGCTGGCGGCGACTACCGAACCGATCCCGAAGAAGGCGCCATGGCACAACGCGGTGACCACCCGGGCAAACATCAGCAGGTTGTAGTCACTGGCGATGGCGCACAGCAGGTTGCCGACGATAAACACCCCCATCAGGGCGACCAACGCGGCCTTGCGCGGCAAACGCGCGGTGGCCAGGGCCATGAACGGTGCACCGATGGCCACGCCCAGGGCGTAACCGGTCACCAGCCAGCCGGCACCGGGGATCGATACGCCAAGGTCGCGGGCGACCTCTGGCAGCAAGCCCATGATGACGAACTCGGTGGTGCCGATGGCAAAGGCGCTGAGCGCCAGGATCAGGAGGGGAAGGGGCATTGCAAGGTCCTTGTCAGAGCTCTTGGCTCATCTGCTGGAGGAAGGCCTGGATGGTTTCCTCGTTGCGCTTGAAAAAATGCCACTGGCCAACCTTCTGGCTGCTGATCAGGCCCGCACGCTGCAATGTGGCCAAATGGGCCGAGACCGTGGACTGCGACAGGCCGCAGCGTTGGTCGATCTGCCCGGCACATACCCCGTGTTCGGAGGTGTGCTGCTGGTCAGGGAATTGCACGTCGGGGTCTTTCAGCCAGTTGAGGATTTCTCGCCGTACTGGGTGGGCCAGGGCTTTTATTATTTCGTCGAGATCGAGAGGCATAGTGGTTGGGCTCTTTTGGTTGTAACGGTATATCGCGATGGAGCGAAATATAAATCGGTATTTCGCGATATACAAATATGAAGATGTTCTTAGCTCAGCGTAAATCGCTATATCGGGTTATAACGATATGAAGGGGGCAAGTGCTAGACTGCGCCCATGAACTACCTCGCGCACCTTCACCTGGGCGGGCAACTGCCGGAGCAATTGCTCGGCAGCCTCTACGGTGATTTCGTCAAAGGGCCGCTGCACGGCCGCTTTCCGCTGACCCTCGAAGCGGCGATTCGCCTGCACCGGCAAATCGACGTGTTCACCGATGCCCATCCGCTGGTGCTCAATGCGCTGGTGCGCTTCCCCAGGGAGCGGCGGCGCTATGCGGGGATCATCCTCGACGTGTTTTTCGACCATTGCCTGGCACTGCACTGGCAGGATTATGCCGAGCAGCCGCTGGCGCAATTTACTGGGCGGGTATACCAGGTGCTGGCCGCACAACCAGACCTGCCGGGGCGGCTGGCACAGATTGCGCCGTACATGGCGGCGGATGACTGGCTGGGTTCGTACCGCGAGTTTGCCGTGCTGGAGCAGGTGTTTCGCGGGATCTCCCGACGCTTGTCGCGCCCCGAAGGCATGGCCGGGGCGATGGAGGAGGTGGACGCCCTGTACGCGCCGTTGCTCGACGACTTCCGGGCCTTCTACCCCGAGCTGCAAGCCTTCGCGCTGAAGGCCTTGCAACCCGCTTAGGCGGCTTTCGCCCGGCGCTGTGGCTGGGCCACCGGCTCGGCGCCGAACAGCGCGACCTGCACGGCAAGTTGTGCCTTGAACGCCAGGGCCGCGCGTTCCTCGCCGTGGCTGGCAATCGGTTCCAGTAGCTGGATTTCCACCTCGCCGCAGTCCTGGCTGAACAGACGCATCAGGTGCGAGAGCAGGTCGTCATCGCCGATGAAGGGTGCTATCGGGTCCGGCTTGCCATCACGCAGGTAACGCAGTGCCACCGGTTGCAACGGCGTGCCGGTGTCGATGGCACTGGCCAGCAGGCGACCATGGAAGGTGCGCAGGCTACGGCCATCGGTGGTGGTGCCTTCCGGGAAGATCAGCAGCGGGCAGGCCTGATCCAGGTGCTGGTTGATCTGCTTGCGCAGCAGCTGGCTGTCACCACCGCCACGGCGGATGAACAGCGTGCCGGCCTTCAGCGCCAGCCAGCCCGCCACCGGCCAGCTACGCACCTCGGCCTTGGACAGGAACGACAGCGGCGCGAGCATGCCCAGCAGCGGGATATCGGTCCAGGACACATGGTTGCTGACCCACAGCATCGGCTGTTGCGGCAGTTGCCCGACCACCCGCACCTTGAACGGCAGGGCGCCGCTCAAACGGCGCATGAACCGCTGCGACCAGCGCTGGCGGCGTTGCGCCGAGGTGGCGACGCCCAGGCGTTCATACAGGCTGAACAGCGTTGCCATGCCCAGGCCGAACAGCACCACCAGCATGACCCGCACGATCCGCGCGATGACGCGCAGGCGTTGCATCAGACTGCCGCCTTGAAGTGACGGGCATAGCGCGGGCAGAGTTCGTCGCGCTTGAGCAGGATGAACACGTCGGCGACCTGGAAGTCCTCGTCCCAGCACGGCTCGCCGCAGATCTTCGCGCCCAGGCGCATGTAGGCCTTGAGCAGCGGCGGCATCTCGGCGATGACATTGCCCGGCAGGTCCAGGCTCGGCAGCGGGTTCTTCGGCTCGGCGCGCAGGTGCTCGGTGCACAGGTAGCGTTCGCGCAGGCGCTGCATGATCGCGTGGGCCTGGACGCCGCCGTCCTGCATGGGGATGCTTGCACAGCCCATCAGGTAGCTGTAGCGGCCTTCGTTGAGCACTTCGGCCAGTTCACCCCAGAGCACGGCGATGGTGCCGCCGTTGCGGTAGGCCGGGTCGACGCAGGTACGCCCCAGTTCGAGGATCGGCCCTTGCAGGTGGCCGAGGCCGTGCAGGCTGAATTCCTCTTCGCTGTAGAAACGCCCCAGGCTGTTGGCAGCCTGGTGGTCAAGCAGGCGGGTGGTGGCCACCAGGCGCCCGGTGTTCAGATCGCGCACGCCGATATGCCGGCAATGAATGTCGTAGTCGTCCATGTCCAGGCCCAGCTCGGCGCCTTTGAGTTTGGCCTTGAACTCAGCGCTGAAAACGCTGAAGCGAAGGGCTTGTGCTTCCTGCAGGGCTGCCGGCCCGACCAGGCGTTCGGCTTGCAGACGGCGGTCAGTGCTGTTGTCGCCAGAGCGAGCGATCTGAGTCATTGCGAGTCTCCATAAGCCAGCCATGGGGTTGCGGCCGGTCGACTTTGTTGTGCAAGCTCAGCCTAGGTAACCGCGGTGTCACCTCCGTGAACCTTTGGTGATGCTTGGATGACAGCCCCAAGGAGTGTGTGCATGACCTGGTTGGAACGACTCAATCACCCGCAGCCGCAGGCGCTGCTGGGCAGCCTGACCGATACCTACGCCAGTTTGCTCGGGCAGTTGGGCCCGGTCAGCCCGTTCGAATTGGCGGTGCTTGGCGGGCAGGCCATGCCGACGCCGGGGCTGGCTTTTCTGGTGGGGTATCAGGCGGCCTTGCGGGTTTTATGGCCAAGTGCGCCGCATACGCTGGGGGCGTTGTGTGCGACCGAACAGCGCAGTGTGCGGCCAGCCGACATGCACATGCGCCTGGACCAGGAAGCGCTGCGCCTGACCGGGCGCAAGGATTTCGTCACGGCGGGCCTGGAGGCCGACTGGTTGCTGGTGGCCGCGCGCAGCGAGGCGCCGGGCGAGTCACCGCAGTTGAGCCTGACCGTGGTCTACCCGGGCGAGCCGGGGGTGCGCATCGAACCCTTGCCGACCCTGCCGCTGATTCCCGAAGTCAGCCACGCCAAGCTGTACCTGGAGCAGGTGCTGTGCGAGCGCCTGGCCGGGGATGGCTGGGATGCCTACGTCAAACCGTTCCGCTCGCTCGAAGACCTGTATGTGCTCAGCGCGCTGGCGGCCTGGTTGTACGGCGTCGGGCGTGGCAACCAATGGCCTCAGGGGCTGCAACTGCGCCTGATCAGCCTGCTCGGTGGCTGCGCCGAAGCCAGCCGGCAGTGTGCCGATTCGACAGCCTGTCATCTGCTGCTCGGTGGCCTGTTCGCCCAGTTCGGCGCCATGCGTGCCGAACTTGACCAGGCACTGAGCAGCGCAACGGGGCCATGGGCCGAGTTGTGGCAGCGTGATCGCGGCATCCTTGAACTGGCCAGCGCCGCCCGGGCCAAGCGCCTGGCCAAGGCCTGGGCCGCTGCGGGATTGTCATGAAAGCCTGCTAGCCTTGCCCGACCACAGCCACGAGGGCGGGTCATGGGTAGAAGGCTGTTGTCGTGGATGATCGTCGCGCTGTGCTGGGGCACCCAGGCCAGCGCTGAAACCTGGCCGGTGCCGGATTGGCAGTCAGCACCGCCACCTACCAGCGCTGCGGTGCAGTCGCTGCAGGCGTACGCCTTCGCGCTGCGCGACCAGCCCTCGCGGGCGGGGGTGCGCAGCGATGCCCTGCTGGTCATCCGCGACGGGCGGATTGTCTATGAACACTACGCCGCGCCCACCACGGCCACTACCGCGCACCTGACCTGGTCGATCAGCAAAAGCGTGCTGGCGACCCTGCTGGGCATCGCCCAGGGGCAAGGGCGCTTTACCCTCGATGACCCGGTTGCGCGCTTCTACGCGCCGATGCAAACGCACCCCGAGGTGCGCATCAAGGACCTGCTGCACTGGGCCAGCGGCCTGGACTGGCAGGAGGACTACGAATACGCCCCGCTGAAATCCTCGGTTGTGGCCATGCTCTACACCCGTGACCGGGTCGACATGGCGGCCTATACCGCCAGCCACGCCGCCGTGGCAGCACCGGGCGAGCGCTTCCTCTATTCCAGTGGTGACAGCACCGTGCTGGCCGCCGCTCTGCGCGGCATGGTTGGCAGCCAGCACTATGACGACTGGCCGTGGCAGGCACTGTTCGACCCGCTGGGCATTCGCACCGCGACCTGGGAGCGTGACCCCAGTGGCACCTTCGTGGGCTCTTCCTACCTCTACATGAGCGCCCGTGACCTGGCGCGCATCGGCCTGCTGATGCAGCGAGACGGGCAGTGGCAGGGCCGCCAGTTGCTGCCTGCAAGCTGGGTCAAATTCAACCGAGCACCCTTCGAGCACGCCACGGCGACACCCGGTGAGGCGGTGGCGGGCGGGCAGTGGTGGCTCAACGTGCCGCTGGCCGGTGGGCCCAGGCCCTGGCCGGATGCCCCGGCCGACACCTTCGCCGCACTGGGGCACTGGGGGCAGGCGTTGTATGTGTTGCCCAAAGAGAAATTGGTGATCGTGCGCTATGGCGATGACCGCGATGGCACCTACGCGCACAACGAACTGCTCAAGCGCGTGCTGGCAGCCTTTGCCGGAGAATCGCCATGAAGCGGATTGTGCTGCTCGTGCTGCTCGTGCTCGGTGCCTGGGCCTGGTACGAGCGCCAGGCCCTGGAGGACTTTCCGGATATCCTCAGCGCCTACTCGGCCAAGGAGTACTGCTCCTGCCGATATGTCATGGGCTTCGATGCGGCCTACTGCCAGGGGTATGTGCAGCAATACCTGCCCTTGAGCCGGCTGGAGGATGAACCGCCGGCGCAGCGAGTGATTGCCGAAGGTCTCGGGCGGCGCAACACGGCCGTGTGGCTGGGCCCGCGCGAGGGCTGTCGCTTGCTGCCGTGAGGCCTGCGCGGTTAAGGTTGGCGATCACTTTGTTTCAGGATTTCTCATGTTCAACCGCTTGCGACTGCTACTTGCCCTGCTGGCCCTGTTCTCCCTGCCGGCCCACGCCAACTGGCACCTGGACGGCGAGTCTTCGCGATTGTCCTTCATCACCAGCAAGAACGGCGATATCTCCGAAGTGCACCGCTTCCTGGTAATGCACGGCACAGTGGATCGCAAGGGCGCGGCGCAGTTGCAGATCGAGATGGACTCGGTCAACAGCGGTATCCCGTTGCGTGACGAGCGCATGCGCAATGAGCTGTTCGATGTTGCAACCTTCCCGGAAGCCAGCATCGAGGCGCAGATCGACCCGCGCCCGATCAATGACCTGGCCAACGGTGCCCAGGTCGAGCTGCGCCTGCCCTTGACGGTGACCCTGCACGGCAAGTCGCACAGCTACAACGCCCAGCTGTTGGCGACGCGTCTGGATGAGCGGCGCTTTCAGGTGGTCACCCTGGAACCGCTGATCCTGCGGGCCGAACACTTCGACCTGCTGCCGGGGCTGGCCACGCTGCGCAAACTGGCTGGGCTCAAGTCGATCAATACCTCGGTGCCGGTGGGTGCGGTGCTGATCTTCACGGCGCGCTGACATGGCCGGGCCGGTGTTCCCCTGGCGTGCCGGCAACCAATTCGAGCTGCTGATCGACGGCCCGAGCTTCTTTCCACGCATGCTCAGCGCGATTGGGTGTGCCCAATTGCAGATCGACCTGGAGCTCTACCTGGTCGAAGCCGGTGCTTGCGCCGAAGCGCTGGTCCAGGCCCTGAGCGAGGCGGCCGAGCGGGGCGTGCAGGTGCGCTGCCTGTTCGATGACTACGGTTCGCTGGCCTTCACCCTGAGCCTGCGCCAACGCCTGCAAACGGCGGGCGTGGAGCTGCGCTGGTACAACCGGCTGCGCTGGCGACGCGGCTTGCGCAACCTCTATCGTGACCACCGCAAACTGCTGCTGGTCGACCAGAACTGGTCGATGGTCGGCGGCACCGGGGTCACCGACCAATTTTGGCGACCGGGCGAAGACGCCAGTGAATGGCACGAGGTCATGGTGCAGATGCAGGGCACGCTGGTCGCCGACTGGCAAATGCTGTTCGACCGCCAGTGGCGGGCCAACTTGCGCCGCACCGCCTGGCGCCCGCCGACGCACTTTGGCTTGTCGCACCTGCCCCGCGTACCCAGCGGGGGGGAAGGGCTGGGCCGGGTCGCGTATGCCGATGCCCGCCAGCACCGTGACATCCTGCAATCGCTGGTGCGGGCATTGAACAGTGGCAGCCGGCGTATCTGGCTGGCGACGCCGTATTTTCTACCGACCTGGAAGGTCCGCCGCTCGCTGCGAAGGGCTGCCGCGCAAGGCATCGACGTGCGCTTGCTGCTCACCGGGCCGCGCACCGACCATCCCTCCGTGCGCTATGCCGGCCATCGCTATTACCCACGGCTGTTGCGTGCCGGGGTGAAGATATTCGAGTACCAGCCGTGTTTCCTGCACCTGAAGATGGTGTTGATCGATGACTGGGTGACGATCGGCTCGTGCAACTTCGACCACTGGAACCTGCGCTTCAACCTTGAAGCCAACCTGGAGGCGATCGACCCCGGGCTGACCGAGGCGGTGGCGGCGAGTTTCACCCGGGACTTTGCCCAGAGCCTGCAGATCGATCTCGACCATTGGCATGCGCGGCCGCTGTGGCGGCGGGTGCAGCAGCGGCTGTGGGGCTGGCTCGACCGGGTGGTGGTCAACCTGCTGGATCGGCGTAGCTGAGCGGACTACTGTAGTGCGGGTGGGTTTCCCTCGAACGACATGGAGCACAGGCAATGGCTGCGAAGAAAATTCTCATGCTGGTGGGTGATTACGTCGAAGACTACGAAGTGATGGTGCCGTTCCAGGCCTTGCAGATGGTCGGGCATACGGTGCATGCGGTGTGCCCGGGCAAGGGCGCGGGGCAGTCGGTGCGTACGGCGATCCATGATTTCGAGGGCGACCAGACCTACAGCGAGAAGCCTGGGCACAACTTCGCCTTGAACTTCGATTTTGCCAAGGTACGGGCTGAGGATTACGACGCGCTGGTGATCCCGGGCGGGCGGGCGCCGGAGTACCTGCGATTGAATGAAGAGGTGCTGGCGCTGGTCAAGGCCATCGACCAGGCGGGCAAGCCGATCGCCGCCGTGTGCCATGGGGCGCAACTGCTGGCGGCGGCGGGGGTGCTCGAGGGGCGCGAATGCAGCGCCTACCCGGCCTGTGCTCCGGAGGTGCGGTTGGCGGGTGGCACGTACGTGGAAATCGAGGTGACCCAGGCCCATGTGCAGGGCAACCTGGCGACGGCTCCGGCATGGCCGGCGCATCCGGCGTGGTTGGCGGCGTTCTTGGGGTTGTTGGGGACCAGCATTACCTTGTGATTCTCAGCAAGGAATCGCGGGACGAGCCCGTTCCCACAGGTGCCTGGGTGATGCTTAACCGGTGGGGGCGGGCTCGTCCCGCGATGGGGCCCGCAAACCTTGCAGCATCAGCTCCAACGCCGCCAACGCCTGCACCAGCCGGGCATCGCCGTCGTCCCCTTCGGCTATCCAGAACGATGCCTCCGTCAGGCTGCCATGAATCAACCGCGCCACCGCCTGCGCATCCAGCGGCGCCACAACCCCGGCGACGATCAACTGATCGACAATCGCCCGCAATGACGCGACACATTGCAACTGGGCACCCGGCATTGCACCCCCGAGCACCGCGCGTGCATCCTGCAACACGACCCGTTGATACTCCGCCTCACGTGCCATCGCCAGGTAGCCACGGCAGCGATCCCGAAAACCTTGCCACGGCTCCTGGGCATCTGCAGAAATCGCTTGCAGCCGGGCATCCATCTCGGCGTCAATCTGCTCCACCACTGCCGCCAGCAAACCTTGCTTGTCACCGAAGTGATGGTAGAGCGCACCACGGGTCAAACCGGCCTCGGCGGTGAACTCATCCATCGAGGTGCGGGCATACCCGCGCGTACCAAACGCCAGGCGAGCCACCGCGATCAAGCGGGCGCGGGTGTCTTCGGTCATGTCGGCACGGGTGCGGCGGGGCATGGTTTTCTCCAGTCATCGTTGCACGGATGCTATTTGACATACGTGGCGTATGTCCATAGGCTTTTAAGCATACGCACCGTATGTATTTATCACCAGTGAGTGCCAAGATGGCCAACCCGTACCGTGAACTGTTTACTGCCACCGGCAGCCGGGGCTTTGTCCTGGCTGGGCTGGTGGCCCGCATGCCGATTGCCATGACCGGCATCGGCATCATCACCATGCTCGCCCTGTTGCGCGGCAACTATGGCTTGGCGGGCGCCGTGGCTGCGACCTTCGCCCTCACCAGTGCCCTGATGGCGCCACAGATCGCGCGCCGGGTCGATCGCCTGGGGCAAAGCCGGGTGCTGCCCTTGGCTGCGAGCATCAGCGTGTTCGGCATTCTCGCGTTGCTCGCCTGTACCCATTGGCAGGCACCGGACTGGACACTGTTCGTCTGCGCCGTCCTGGCAGGCTTCATGCCCAGCGTGTCGGCCATGGTGCGGGCCCGCTGGACCCATATCTATCGGGGCACACCACGCTTGCAAACGGCCTATGCACTGGAGTCCGTGCTGGATGAGGCGGTATTTATTGCTGGGCCGCCGGTGGCGGTCGGGTTAAGCGTGGCGCTGTTCCCCGAGGCGGGCCCTCTGGCTGCCGCATTGTTCCTGGCCGTTGGTGTATTTGCCTTCGTGATACAGCGCGGCACCGAGCCCCCGGTCCAGGTGCAGACCGACACCTGTGGCGGCTCGATCCTCAGGCTTGGCGGCATGCGCGTCCTGCTGTTGTTGCTGGTGGCCATGGGCACCATCGTCGGCACCGTGGACGTGGTCAGCGTGGCGTTCGCTCAACATCAAGGCCAGCCGGCAGCGGCGAGCATCGTGTTGTCGGTGTATGCCTTCGGCTCTTGCCTGGCGGGGTTGGTGTTTGGCGCCTTGAAGCTGGAAACACCGTTGCCGCGCCTGTTCCTCTGGTGCGGGGTAGCGACGGCGGTGAGCACGCTGCCGTTGCTGCTGGCGAGCAACATCCTCGGCTTGTCCGTGGCGATCCTGCTGTCGGGCCTGTTCTTTGCGCCCACGCTGATCGTGGCAATGACACTGGTCGAGCAGATGGTCCCCGGTACGCGCCTGACCGAAGCGCTGACCTGGCTGATTTCCGGGCTGGGTATTGGCGTTGCGTTGGGCGCGGCGGTGTCCGGGCAGGTAGTGGATGCCCTCGGCGCACGTGCAGGGTTCGTGGTGGCCCTGGCGGCGGGGGTGGTCGTGCTGGCGGCGGCAGTGTACGGTCATCGGCATCTGCAGCCGTCTGACCTGGCGCAGTCGCCCGCCGCCTGAAACAAAAAAGCGGCAGGGGGTTTGCACCCGCTGCCGCTTTTTCAGTGCGTCAAACCCTGAGGTTTACTTCACTTCTACCGCCAGGCTCTCGGCGATCTTGCTTTGCCAGATCGCAGGGCCGGTGATGTGTACCGACTCACCGTTGCTGTCTACCGCGACGGTGACCGGCATGTCCTTGACGTCGAACTCGTAGATCGCTTCCATGCCCAGTTCGGCAAAGGCCAGCACCTTGGACTTCTTGATCGCCTGGGCAACCAGATAGGCAGCGCCACCGACGGCCATCAGGTAGACGGCCTTGTTGTCCTTGATCGCTTCGATCGCGGTCGGGCCACGCTCGGACTTGCCGATCATGCCCAGCAGACCGGTCTGCTCGAGGATCTGGCGAGTGAACTTGTCCATCCGCGTAGCGGTGGTCGGGCCGGCAGGGCCAACCACTTCTTCGCGCACCGGATCAACCGGGCCGACGTAGTAGATGAAGCGACCCTTGAGGTCGACCGGCAGCTCTTCGCCCTTGTTCAGCATCTCGACCATGCGCTTGTGCGCAGCGTCGCGGCCGGTGAGCATCTTGCCGTTGAGCAGGATGGTCTCGCCCGGCTTCCAGCTCTGCACGTCTTCCGGGGTCAGGGTGTCGAGGTTGACGCGACGGGCCGATGGGCCGGCTTCCCAGACGATTTCCGGGTAGGCGTCCAACGACGGCGCTTCCAGGTCGGCAGGGCCGGAACCGTCGAGCACGAAGTGCGCGTGACGGGTGGCGGCGCAGTTCGGGATCATGCACACCGGCAGCGAAGCGGCGTGGGTCGGGTAGTCCATGATCTTCACGTCGAGCACGGTGGTCAGGCCGCCCAGGCCCTGGGCACCGATGCCCAGCTGGTTGACCTTGTCGAACAGCTCCAGGCGGATCTCTTCGATGCGGTTCTGCGGGCCACGGGCCTTGAGCTCGTGGATGTCGATGGATTCCATCAACACTTCCTTGGCCATGACCGCAGCTTTCTCGGCGGTGCCGCCGATGCCGATGCCGAGCATGCCCGGTGGGCACCAGCCAGCGCCCATGGTCGGAACGGTCTTCAGAACCCAGTCGACGATCGAGTCGGACGGGTTGAGCATGGCCATTTTCGACTTGTTCTCGGAGCCGCCGCCTTTGGCCGCCACGTCCACTTCCACGGTGTTGCCCGGGACGATGGAGTAGTGGATGACCGCAGGGGTGTTGTCCTTGGTGTTTTTGCGAGCACCGGCCGGGTCGGCCAGGATCGAGGCACGCAGGACGTTCTCCGGCAGGTTGTAGGCGCGGCGCACGCCTTCGTTGATCATGTCGTCAACGCTCAGGGTGGCGCCATCCCAGCGCACATCCATACCGACGCGCACGAACACGGTAACGATACCGGTGTCCTGGCAGATCGGCCGGTGGCCGGTGGCGCACATGCGCGAGTTGATCAGGATCTGGGCGATGGAGTCGCGCGCAGCGGGCGACTCTTCACGCAGATAGGCCTCATGCATGGCCTGGATGAAGTCAACGGGGTGGTAGTACGAAATGAACTGCAGGGCGTCGGCAACGCTCTGAATCAGGTCGTCTTGCT
Source organism: Pseudomonas fontis (assembly GCF_028656955.1). Taxonomy (GTDB): domain Bacteria; phylum Pseudomonadota; class Gammaproteobacteria; order Pseudomonadales; family Pseudomonadaceae; genus Aquipseudomonas; species Aquipseudomonas fontis. Next base: position 146,055 of record NZ_JAMDGY010000014.1, on the reverse strand, counting down.
TGATCACGGTCATGCAGCGCGCTCCTCTTAAAGACGGGAACATTCATTAAGGTATTCCGACGCGGACAGGCCGGGCAGTCGAAACGACCTTTCAAGGCGCGCCGACAGGCTAGGGCCGACGCAAAAAAGGCGCGGCAGTATAGCGCGCCTGCGACGGCGGCACACGCACCAGTGGTCCCAACCAAGGTCGGCTGCCGGGCGGCACTGTTTTTGCGTAGTCGAGGGGGCAAACATGGCAATAATCCTGAACTCACCCTAAAGTGGCAGCTGGCCATTAATTATCATTCGCCGCCACCAAGGGCCGGTATTTCACCTGTGACCGAATCCGCGCTGCAGAAACTCCTCCTCAAACGATTCCTCCTGGCCGCCTGCACCTATGGATTGGTGTTGCTGTTGGTGTGGACGGCGATCATGGGTGGGCATGTGCTGGCGCCGGTGGGCGACATGGCGACGGGCACCGGCATGCTGGTGTTCAGCCAACTGGTGATGGGCTGGGTGTTTCTCACCGGGCGCAACCTGCGCTGCCGCGACCCCAGCCTTACCGAATGCCAGGTGTTGCTGGCGCTGACCTGGCAGACCTGGCTGCTGGCCAACCTCAACCAGGCCCGCGGGACTTTCCTGGTCATCTATCCGCTGATCCTCATGTTCGGCTTGTTCCATCTCAGCGGCCGCGCGTTCGTGCGCTGCGCGTTGCTGGTGTTCTTCAGCTTCACCACGCTCAACCTGCTCGAGGCGCATGGCGGCAAGCTCTACGACCCACCGCTGGCGGTGTTGCAGGTGTGCACGCTGTTCGTGGTGCTGGCATGGCTGTGCCTGTATGCGCGCTATGTGCAGGCGTCGCGCCTGCGCATGCGCCAGCGTCGCTTTGCCTTGCAGGCGCACCAGGACACCTTGCGCGGCATGATGGGCCAGCTTGAAGAACTGGTGGCCACCGACGAACTGACCGGCCTGTTCAACCGCCGGCATTTCCTGCGCCTTGCCGGGCGAGAACTGGAAACCATGCACATGGGCGTGCGCCACGGCCTGGCGCTGATCGACCTCGATCATTTCAAGCGGATCAACGATGTCTATGGGCATGCTGCGGGTGATCAGGTGTTGCAGGCGTTCGCCCAGGTGGCGCAAGGTTGCCTGGACGAGAACGCAGTGCTCGCGCGCTACGGTGGTGAAGAGTTCGTACTGCTGATGCCTGATTGCAGTGCCGACGCGTTGGTGGAGTGTTGCGAGCGAATCCGCCTGGCCTTTGCCGGTACCCAGCCAAGTGCGGTGGGGCTACGGGTCTCGGCCCTCAGCCTGTCGGCGGGGATGACCCTGCTGACCGAGGGTGACGACCTGGACGCCGCGCTGCACCGCGCCGATGAGGCGCTGTATCGTGCCAAGCGCAGTGGCCGTGATCGCTGTGTGGCGGCGTGGGAGGTGGTCGATGCCTGAGCTTCAGGTGGCGGAGCGACGCTGGTCGGTGACGGCGGGCAGCAACCTGCTCGATGCCTTGAATGCTGAAGGTTTTGCCGTGCCGTACAGCTGTCGGGCGGGCAGTTGTCATGCCTGCCTGGTGCGTTGCCTGCAAGGGCAGCCGGGGGATGCCAAGCCTGAGGCGTTGAGCGCCGACAAGCGCGCAGAGGGCTGGCGCCTGGCGTGCCAGTGCCGGGTCGAGGAAGACCTGCGCGTTGCGGTGTTCGACCCGGTGCAGGATGGCACGCCGGCTGAGGTTGTCGCGTTGGACTGGCTCGGCGGCGAGGTGCTGCGTTTGCGCCTGCAGCCGCAGCGCGCCTTGCGTTACCAGGCCGGTCAGCACCTGGTGCTGTGGAGTGCCGAGGGCGTGGCTCGGCCTTATTCGCTGGCGAGTGTGCCGCAGGAAGAGCGCTTTCTTGAGTTCCACCTCGACTGCCGTCATTCAGGCGCCTTTTGCGATGCCGCCCGGCGCTTGAAGCTGGGAGATACGCTGCGCCTGGGCGAGCTGCGGGGTGGGGCGCTGCATTACGACCCCGACTGGCAGGAACGGCCACTGTGGCTGCTGGCCGCCGGCACCGGGTTGGCGCCATTGTGGGGGATTCTGCGTGAGGCGTTGCGTCAGGAGCATCATGGCGGGATCCGCCTGCTGCACGTTTCGCGGGAGCATTACCTGGCTGACGAGTTGCGGGTGCTGGCGTCTAAGCATCCGACCTTGCAGGTCGAGTGGGTGACCCCGCTTGAGCTGGCGCCGGCATTGGCGGCGTTGCGCTTGCAATCGCGGCAGACGGTAGCGCTGGCGTGTGGTGCGCCCGCCAGTGTCGAGCAATTTGCGCGACGCCTGTTTCTGGCCGGGTTGCCACGCAATCAGCTGTATGCCGACGTATTTGTCGGGCACGCATAGCCGCATCGCGGGACGAGCCCGCTCCCACAAAGGCGAGCCGCAACTGGGCCCTTGTGGGAGCGGGCTCGTCCCGCGATGCTTTGTAGCGATGTGTGCTCAACCCTATGGGGCAGTCAGGCAGCGCAGCAGGAAGCCTGTTCTCGGGCCGTCGATGTCCATCCCATGCACCAGGGTGTTGCCGTCTGCGTCGCTATAGCTTGCCAGTGGCTGGGTCATATTTTCGTTCCCCAGGCTGATCACCCCCAACCCCTGACCATCAGCGAAGTTCTCATCCAGCGTACCGTCCGATTTGAAGCGGCCGACGGCTATCCCTTGAATGAATGTATCCACGTAGTAGTAGCTTCCGACGACGACCCGTTCTCCCGTTGCAAGTCGATTGATGCTCGACCAGTCGCTGTTGATGTCGTCGCCAAAGCGCACGTATTCGGTAACGTCCTGGTCAACTCCCTTGGTGTTGAACACGGCTGTCAGGGTGTTGAATTCTTCCCAGTCGCCATCGTTGCCCACACAGAAAATACGGTCGTTGGCGATATCGACGTCGAGCGCTCTGAAATTGCCCTGACAGCTTTCCAGGAAGGCATAGCCCTGTTTGCCGAAGCCGTGATCTTCATTGCCGGTTTGTCTGTCCAGGCGAATCAGGCACGGGGTCCAGATGTACTCGTCATCGGTAATGCTGAATACAAACCCGCAGAGGTAAAGGTGCTCACCCTGGACTGACAGGCCGCTGAGGGACGTTGTAGTGTCCTTGGCATGCGACAGGACTTTGTAGCCATTTTTACCGAAACGCTCATCAGGCATACCGTCAACATTGAGCTTGATCACGGCTTGCAGGCTTTGGTCGAAGCTGAACAGCAGATAGATCGTACTGTCTGACGACACGGCCACCACGGTGGCTGCGGCTGCTCGATCCGAAAACGCTTGCGGGAGGGCTTCTTCAAACGCCTCTACATGGAGGTCGCCTGCTTTTTCCGGCAGATGCAGCAGTACCACATGCCCCGCTGTTCCAAATGACGTATCCAGGAGCCCATTGTGGTCAAAGCGGGCCAGTGCCGGGTATTGCTTGGATTTTTCATGATGGATGCCTGTGACCAGGATTTTCCCATCACTCAGCACCCGCACGCTCCGACCATTGGCGGTCGAGCCTGCCTTGAATTGCCCTTTTGTCAGGCCAGCGGCCATACCAAAGGTCGTATCCACAATACCGTTGTCGTCGATGCGAAACAGGGCATAGCTGTTGCCCGCATCCCCCACACAAATTCGTTGTGCACCGACAGCGACTGAAGCCGCTACCGTCGTAAGGCCTTGTGGGCGGACGATGCCGTTATCATCTTCGGGACCATATTCTTCGTCGAGCAGTTCGTTGGACATGTGAGCCACCGTGGTCAGCAAAAGTGTCGAAATGCACTCAACCATTGCATGGGCGGCACAGGCGGAGCTACTGGTAGAAATGTAAGGTGCGCGGGGCACGGGCCTGTGTTAACGGGCACAAAAAAGCCCCGCGACTTGCGTCGCGGGGCTTGGGTCTTCAGCCTCAGACCAGAGGGTCACCGACGTGCAGGATCTTCATGCCGTTGGTGCCACCAATGGTGTGGTAGCTGTCGCCCTTGGTCAGGATGACCCAGTCGCCTTGCTCGACCACGCCGCGCTTGAGCAGCTCGTCGACTGCCGCCTGGCTGACCTTCTCCGGTGGCAGCGCCGCCGGGTCGAACGGTACGGTGTACACGCCGCGGAACATCGCCACCCGCGCCTGGGTCTCGCGGTGCGGCGAGAAGGCGAAGATCGGGATCGACGAACGGATCCGCGACATGATCAGCGGGGTGTAGCCACTTTCGGTCAAGGCAATGATCGCCTTCACGCCCGGGAAGTGGTTGGCGGTGTACATGGCGGCCAGCGCGATGCTTTCGTCGCAACGGCTGAACTGGGTGCCCATACGGTGGCTGGAGGTCTTGCTGGTCGGGTGCTTTTCCGCGCCCAGGCAGATCCGCGCCATGGCCTGCACCGCTTCGAGCGGGTAGGCACCGGCAGCACTTTCCGCCGAGAGCATGACCGCGTCGGTGTAGTCGAGCACAGCGTTGGCCACGTCGGACACTTCAGCGCGGGTCGGCATCGGGTTCTGGATCATCGACTCCATCATTTGGGTCGCAGTGATCACCGCCTTGTTGTGGCGACGGGCGTGCAGGATGATCTTCTTCTGAATGCCGACCAGCTCGGCGTCGCCGATTTCCACACCCAGGTCGCCACGGGCAACCATGACTGCGTCGGAGGCACGGATCAGGCCGTCGAGGGTCTCGTCGTCGGCAACTGCTTCAGCGCGCTCGATCTTGGCCACCAGCCAGGCGGTACCGCCGGCTTCGTCGCGCAGGCGACGGGCGTATTCCATGTCGGCGGCATCGCGCGGGAAGGAAACGGCCAGGTAGTCCAGCTCCATTTCGGCAGCCAGCTTGATGTCGGCCTTGTCTTTTTCGGTCAGGGCCGGGGCGGTCAGGCCACCGCCGCGACGGTTGATGCCTTTGTGATCGGACAGCGGGCCACCGATCAGTACTTCGCAGTGCAGCGAGTCAGCGGTCGCAGTGTCGACGCGCATGACCACGCGGCCGTCGTCGAGCAGCAGTTCGTCACCAACACCGCAGTCCTTGACCAGGTCCGGGTAGTCGATGCCGACAATGGTCTGGTTGCCATCGGTCAGCGGGTGGGCGGTGGAGAAGGTGAAGCGGTCGCCGACCTTGAGCTCGATGCGCTTGTTGGTGAACTTGGCGATGCGGATCTTCGGACCTTGCAGGTCGCCGAGCAGGGCGACGTGGCGGCCGTGCTTGGCGGCGGTTTCACGGATCAGGCGGGCACGAGCCTTGTGCTCGTCCGGGGTGCCGTGGGAGAAGTTCAGGCGGGCGACATCCAGGCCGGCGAGGATCAGTTGCTCGAGTACTTCCGGCGAGTTGCTGGCGGGGCCAAGGGTGGCGACGATTTTGGTACGGCGGATGGTCATGCACAGACTCCTGTAGTGAAACGCAGCGAAAGGCTACTCTGGAAATTCGCTGTAGTCATTGTTCCTTTGCACTACCTTGGTTGCAGGCAGGAGGGCGTTTGAACGGCTGATGTGGGAGCCGGCGTTGCCGGCGATGTAAGGCGCAGCCTTACCTTTGGCACTGCGTCGCCCCTATCGCCGGCAACGCCGGCTCCCACAGGATTCACGCTTCAGCTTTTGCGCGCAAAGCCGATACACTCCTCATTAAAGGAGATCCCCCATGCGAGCCTTGATCGTTATCGCACTGGCGACCAGTGTCGTCGGTTGCACCCGCTGGTCCATGGACCACCACCTGAACAACGCCTACCGCGCCTACGACCGCGGCGACTGCGAACGCGTCACCCTGGAGCTGTCGCAAGTCGATCGCACCAGCCGCGCGCGGCCGTTCATCTGGCCGGAAACCGCGCTGCTGCGCGGCCAGTGTCTGGAGCGCCAGAAGCTCTTCGTCGATGCCGCGCAGACCTACCAGTACATCATCGCCCAGTACCCGCAGAACGAATACGCCTACCGCGCCCGCGCGCGTCTGCAAACCCTGGAAAAACTCGGCCACCTGCGTGAAGGCGAGCCGGCGGTCACCCGTCCGGTTTCATCTACCGCCTGGCGTTAATACTAAAGTGTCGGGTCATGTTTATGACGCCAGGGTCAGCGTGCGCTAATCTGTAAGATGTATCGCATCACGATTACCAGCAGCACTAGCGCGACCCTGCTCAAGGGTCTCCTACAGTGACCCAGACCATGTTTACCGAACGCCGTATAGAGCGTCATCTGCTCCCTTACTTCCTCAAGGTCTTCAACCGTTTCACTGATCAGCCAATCGGCTACCTGGGTAACGTGTCTGAAGACGGCCTGATGTTGATCAGCGATTTGCCGCTGCTGGTTGGCCCGGATTTCGAGTTGCAACTCAAGGTGCCTGGCCGTGCGGGTGCAGTGCATCTGCTCAACCTGACGGCCAGTTGCCTGTGGTGCCACGAAGATGAAAACCCCGGCCATTACGACTCCGGTTTCATGCTCCTGCAAGCCCCCCGTGAGTACGAGCAACTGGTCCATGCCCTGCGCAACTATTTCAGCTTCAGGCCTTTGAGCGCATCGGCATAAGGTAGACTCGTGGCGACTTTCTGTTCAGGACGCCGCCGTGAGCTCCATTTTCTGGCACGACTACGAAACCACCGGGATCAACCCGCGCAGCGACCGGCCACTGCAAGTGGCCGGCATTCGCACCGACCTTGAACTCAACGAGATCGAGGCCCCGGTCAACCTTTACTGCCAGCCCAGCGACGATATCCTGCCGCACCCGGCTGCCTGCCTGATTACCGGCATCAGCCCCGCGCAGTTGGCCGAGCGAGGCCTGGGCGAAGCCGAGTTCATGACCCGGGTACACGCCGAGCTGGCCCGCCCGGGCACCTGTGGCGCGGGCTACAACTCCCTGCGCTTCGATGATGAAGTGACCCGCTACAGCCTCTATCGCAACTTCTTCGACCCCTATGCGCGTGAATGGCAGGGCGGCAACAGCCGTTGGGACCTGATCGACACGGTACGCACCGCTTATGCGTTGCGCCCCGAAGGCATCGAGTGGCCGCAGCGTGACGGCAAGGTCAGCCTGAAGCTCGAACTGCTGACGGCGGCCAACGGCATCGACCACGGCCAGGCGCACGAGGCGCTGTCTGATGTGCGCGCGACTATTGCCCTGGCGCGGCTGATTCGCGACCGGCAACCACGGCTGTACGCCTGGTTGTTCCAATTGCGCAGCAAGCAGAAAGTACTCGATCAAGTTCGACTGCTACAGCCACTGGTACATATTTCCGGGCGGTTTTCCGCGGCACGTAATTACCTGGGGGTGGTGCTGCCATTGGCCTGGCACCCGCGTAATCGCAATGCGTTGATAGTCTGTGATCTGCACCTTGATGCCACGCCGTTACTGACAGAAGACGCAGAAGTTCTACGTCAGCGGTTGTACACCCGGCGCGAGGAAATGGCCGAGGGGCAATTGCCGGTGCCATTAAAATTAATTCACATCAATCGCTGCCCGGTGCTGGCGCCATTGAACGTATTGCGGGCTGAAGACCGTGAACGATTGGCAGTGGATATGTCGGCGTTGCAGGCGCGTGCCGATCTATTGGTGAGTGAGCAAGCAGGCTGGCAGGACAAACTGGCGAGCATTTACAGCGCTGATGAATTTGCCCCAAGTGAAGATCCTGAACAACAGCTGTATGACGGCTTTATCGGTGACCGCGACCGTCGTTTGTGCGAGCAAGTGCGCACGGTCGACCCGCAGCAACTGGCCAGTGGGCAGTGGATGTTCGACGATGCCCGGTTACCGGAATTATTGTTCCGCTACCGCGCGCGTAACTTTGCTGACACCTTGAATGGTGAAGAGACGCAGCGCTGGAAACAATTCTGTCAGCAACGCCTGACCGAGGAGGCGATGGGTGCGCCGAATACCCTGGCGGCGTTCGAGCAAGCCCTGGAGAGCGCCTGGGCGCAGGCTGACAGCACGCAACAGGCGTTGCTCGGGCAGTGGCGGGCACATGCCCAGGGCTTGCGTCAGCGCCTGGGCTTGTAAATCGACAGGCCATAAAAAAACGCCAGCATGCTGGCGTTTTTTTATGGCTAGGTAACTAAGCCGCAACGGCACAATTACCTGACATGGCGATTAGCCGAGCAGGGTAGCCCAACCTTCAACCACGTCGCCGCCCCACTTGGCTTTCCACTCTTTCAGCGTCTTGTGGTTGCCACCTTTGGTTTCGATGACTTCACCGTTGTGTGGGTTTTTGTATTGCTTAACCTTACGTGCACGCTTGGTGCCGGTGGTTTTAACAGCGCCGCGTGGCGATTTGCTCGACTTGGATTCTGGATCCAGCAGGGCAATGATGTCGCGCAGCGATTTGGAGTATTCGCCCATCAGGGTGCGCAGTTTGCCTTCGAACTCCAGCTCTTTCTTCAGCTTGTCGTCGTTCGACAGGTTGGCCAGGCGAGCTTGCAGTTCTTTGATGGCTTCTTCGGTAGCGCGGTATTCGTTGATCAGGGACATTTGCGATTCCTAGGGAAAGGGAAGTCAGGGCACAGTGCTGCAATAATAGTCAGGCAGTTGGGTCTAGTAAACATTAAAGACTGTATTTGTATCAATGCTTTTTAATAGCCAGGTGTTTAGAAACGTAAGAAAATTACACACTACTGACCTTTGGTAACAATTAACTTCGTTGCGCTACTGCTTTTTTACCCCGCTGCAGGCCTTGTCGCACCCTGGGTGAAGGTGGATGCACGGCATGCAATCATTACTGCAGTTTTGCCGGGCAATCGTTAGAATGTGCGCCTTTGCGAAGTTCTGGAGTCCCTTTCATGCGCACCTACCGCCTGGTGATTGCTTGCCCCGACCGTGTCGGCATCGTCGCCAAAGTCAGTAATTTCCTGGCGTCCCATAACGGCTGGATCAACGAAGCAAGCCACCATTCCGATGACCTGAGTGGCTGGTTCTTCATGCGTCACGAGATCCGCGCCGATACCCTGCCATTCGGTATCGAGGCGTTTCGCGAGGCGTTTGCGCCGATCGCCGAAGAGTTTTCCATGGTCTGGCGGATCACCGATACCGACCAGAAGAAACGCGTAGTGCTGATGGCCAGTCGCGAGTCGCACTGCCTGGCCGACCTGCTGCACCGCTGGCACAGCGATGAGCTGGACTGCGATATCCCGTGCGTGATCTCCAACCACAACGACCTGCGCAGCATGGTCGAGTGGCACGGCATTCCGTTCTTCCATGTACCGGTCGACCCGAAAGACAAGCAACCGGCCTTCGCCGAAGTTTCGCGCCTGGTCAAGGAGCATGCGGCTGACGTCGTGGTACTGGCGCGCTACATGCAGATCCTGCCGCCAGACCTGTGCCAGGCATACGCCCAGCAAGTCATCAACATCCACCACAGCTTCCTGCCGTCGTTCGTCGGGGCCAAGCCGTATCACCAGGCATCGCTGCGGGGCGTGAAGCTGATTGGCGCGACCTGTCACTACGTGACGGAAGAGCTGGATGCCGGCCCGATCATTGAGCAGGACGTGGTACGTGTCAGCCACAGCGACAGCATCGAAGACATGGTGCGTTTCGGCCGTGACGTCGAGAAGATGGTGTTGGCCCGTGGCCTGCGCTACCACCTCGAAGACCGCGTGCTGGTGCACGGCAACAAGACTGTAGTGTTCAACTGATACGCCCGCCCGGGCAGGGGAGGTAACGCCATGGCAGACCCACTCGACAAGGCTACCGCTAGCGCACCGCCGACGTTGGGTGAGGGTTGCCTGAGCCGTTACGACCCCGAAGCGTTGAACAGCGAAGACGGCACCGAGTTCCCCGGTGCCGCCGCGCTTTGGCAGGACCTGCTGGCGACAGCAGCGGGAGAGACCCCGGCTAACACATCGCCGTCGACGCAGGTTGAGCAGGACGTTGAGACACCCGCGCCAGCGAGCCGCCAGCGAAGCTGAGTGAGCCTCGCTGGTGGCCCGCTGCGGGTCAGATGCGGAAGCTGCCGACCAGGTGTTTCAGGCGGCTGGCCTGTTGTTCCAGGTCGGCGCAGGCGCGCAGGGTGGACTGCAGGTTTTCTACCCCTTCCTGGTTGAGCATGTTGATCTCGTTGATGTCCATGTTGATCGAGTCGACCACGGCGGTCTGTTCCTCGGTGGCGGTCGCCACCGACTGGTTCATGCCATCGATCTCGCCGATACGCTCGGTCACGCTGCCCAGGCGCTCACCGGCCTGGTTGGCGATCGATACGCTGTCCTGGCTGTGGCGCTGGCTCTCGCTCATGGTATCGACTGACTCACGAGCGCCTACCTGCAGCTCCTCGATCATCTTCTGAACTTGCTGCGCCGATTCCTGGGTGCGGTGGGCCAGGTTGCGCACCTCATCGGCCACCACCGCGAAGCCACGCCCGGCCTCACCGGCACGCGCGGCCTCGATGGCAGCGTTGAGCGCCAGCAGGTTGGTTTGCTGGGAGATGCTGGTGATCACTTCAAGAATCTGACCGATGTTCACGGTCTTGCTGTTGAGCGTCTCGATGTGCGCGCTGGAGGTGCAGATCAGGTCGGACAGGCGGTTCATCGCCTGGATGCTGCGGTCCACCACCTGCTGGCCATCTTCGGCCAGGTGCTTGGCCGAGCTGGCCTGTTGCGATGCCTGCGCGGCGTTGTGGGCGATTTCCTGGGCGGCGGCGCCGAGCTGGTTGATCGCGGCGGCCACGCTGTTGGTGCGGTTGGACTGCTCGTCGGAGTTGACCATCGAGGAGTTCGAGGCGCTGACCACGCGCAAGGCCACTTCGTTGACCTGCTCGGTGGCTGAGGACACTTCACGGATCGAGGTGTGGATACGCTCGACGAAGCTGTTGAAGGCTTTGCCCAGGGTGCCGAATTCGTCGTGGTTGTGGATGGTCAGGCGCTTGGTCAGGTCACCTTCACCCTGGGCGATGTCCTGCATGGCCCGGGTCATGGTGTGCAGCGGTTGCAGGAGCATGCTGATCAGCAGGCCGAGCAGGGCAATGATGATCACCACGGCGACCAGGGTCGCGACCACCGCCGAGGCGCGGAAGGTGCTGAGCATCGAGTAGGCCTTGTCTTTGTCTACTGACAGGCCGATGTACCAGTTGGCCGAAGGCAGGCCCTTGACCGGGGTGAAGGTGAGGATGCGGGTCTGGCCGTTGATCTCGACCTCGGTCATGTCCTGGGTCAGGCGCGGGGTGTTCTGCGGGAACACGTCCGCCAGGGTCTTCATCACCAGGTTTTTATCTGGATGCACGAGGATCTTGCCTTGGTCGTTGACCAGGAAGGCATAGCCCATGCCGCCGATGCTCAGCGAGTTGACGATGTCGCTCAGGCCGTCCAGGGCCAGGTCGCCACCGACTACACCGATATTGCGCGCAGCCGTAGCCACCACCGAGATCACCATCTTGCCGGTGCTGGCATCAATATAGGGTTCGGTGAGGATCGGCCCGTTGGCGGCCAAGCCGTCCTTGTACCAAGGCCGGACACGCGGGTCATAGCCGTCAGGCATCTTGGTTTGCGGGCGAATGGTGAAGCCGCCATTGACGTCACCCAGGTAGACCGTCAGGAAACTCGATACCAATGCCTGTTGGCCGAGCAGGGTACCGGCGCTATCCGGCAGGCTGGCGATGTTCTGGGCAACGTTGTTGACCAGTAGGATGCGCCCATCAAACAGGTTCTTGATGTTGGTCGAAGTGCTTTCACCCATTTCCGCGAGATAACTTTCCAGATCTTCGCGAATCGCATTACGCTGCAAGTAATCGTTGTAAAAGGTGAACAAGCTGAAAGCGACCATCACGATCAGTGAGGCGGCCAGCAGAATCTTGTGGCTGAAACGGAGGCTTTTGTTCATGGCGTGTGAGGTCCGCTAAGGTTTTGTTGTCCGGGTCGTTCGCACAAAGAGCAGCTTGAAAGCAGTGCATTTCCCATGTCCTTATCGGGCTTTTCCTGTCTTTCTGGTGATCTATCACTAATCGCTATCGGCCGTTTCGAGCCAAAGCTTAAACATAGGGTGACAAAACATGTCTGATTCATCGCAATTCGTGCTTGGCGCAGACCTCACCGGACAGCCGGTCGCGCAGGCCATGCGCCTGGCCAATCGGCATGGGTTGGTGGCCGGTGCGACCGGTACCGGCAAGACGGTCACCCTGCAACATCTGGCCGAGGTATTCAGTGATGCCGGCGTGGCGGTGTTCGCCGCCGACGTCAAGGGTGACCTCTGCGGGCTGGGCGCAGTGGGCAACCTGCAGGGCAAGGTGGCTGAACGGATTGCCGGGATGCCCTGGCTGGGCTATCGCGCGCAGGCCTACCCGGTGACCTTGTGGGATATCCATGGTCAGTCGGGTCATCCACTGCGTACCACCTTGAGTGAAATGGGGCCATTGCTGCTGGGCAACCTGCTCGAATTGAACGACAGCCAGCAGGCCGCGCTGTATGCCGCTTTCAAGGTAGCGGACCGCGAAGGCTTGTTGTTGCTGGACATCAAGGACCTCAAGGCGCTGCTCGGCCACCTCAAGGACAACCCCGAGGTGCTCGGCGAAGACAGCGCGTTGATGACCAGCGGTTCCAGCCAGGCCTTGTTGCGACGCCTGGCCACGCTGGAGCAGCAAGGCGCCGAAGCCCTGTTTGGCGAGCCGGCCCTGCAACTGCAAGACATCCTGCAACCGGCAGCGGACGGGCGCGGGCGCATCCACCTGCTCGACGCCAGCCGCCTGGTGCATGAGGCGCCGAAGGTCTATGCGACCTTCCTGCTGTGGCTGTTGGCCGAATTGTTCGAGCAGTTGCCGGAGCGCGGGGATGCGGACAAACCGGTGTTGGCGTTGTTCTTCGACGAAGCGCACCTGTTGTTCAATGGCACGCCCAAGGCCTTGCAGGACCGCCTGGAACAGGTGGTGCGGCTGATCCGCTCGAAAGGGGTGGGGGTGTATTTCGTCACGCAATCGCCGAGCGACCTGCCGGATGACGTCCTGGCCCAGTTGGGGCTGCGCATCCAGCATGGGTTGCGGGCGTTTACCGCCAAGGAGCAGAAGTCGCTGCGGGCGGTGGCTGACGGGTTCCGTTCGAACCCGGCGTTTGACACCTTGAGCGTCCTGACGGACCTGGGAATTGGTGAGGCGCTGGTCGGCACCTTGCAGGATAAAGGCACCCCGGCGATGGTCCAGCGCGTGCTGATCGCCCCGCCACAGTCGCGCATCGGGCCGCTGAGCGAGGCCGAGCGGGCGGCGTTGATTGCCGCATCGCCGCTGGTCGGGCGTTATGACAAGCCGATTGATCGGGAGTCGGCGTACGAGATCCTGATGGCCCGCAAGGGCGGGGCGCCGGTGACGCCGCAGGCGCAGGCGCCAGCAGAGGAGAGCCTGGCCGACAAGGCCGGGGAGTTCCTGCAAAGCGCGGCAGGGCAGGCGATCAAGTCGGCGGTGCGGCAGGCGGCCAACCAGTTCGGGCGGCAGTTGGTACGTGGGTTGATGGGCTCGTTGCTGGGTAGCAAGCGCAAGTAGGGTTGGCCTCATCGCCGGCAAGGCCGGCTCCCACAGTGATTGCAGTGATTGCAGTGATTGCAGTGTCACTGATCCTTGTGGGAGCCGGCCTTGCCGGCGATAGGGTCAACTCAATCCCCAAATGAAAAAGGCGCCCGAAGGCGCCTTTTTCAATCAGCTCAACTTCAGCCGATCGCTTTCGAAGCCAACCAGAACAAGCCGGCAGCCAGGCCCATCGAGGCCGGCAGGGTCAGTGCCCAGGCCAGCAGGATGGTCTTGACGGTGCCGCCTTGCAGGCCGCTCTTGTTCGCCACCATGGTGCCGGCAACGCCGGACGACAGCACATGAGTGGTCGAAACCGGCAGGCTGAAGACGTTCGCCAGGCCGATGGCACACGCCGCAGTGATCTGCGCCGACATGCCCTGGGCATAGGTCATGCCCTGCTTGCCGATCTTCTCGCCAATGGTCAGTACCACACGCTTCCAACCCACCATGGTGCCCAGGCCCAGGGCCAGTGCTACGGCCAGGATCACCCAGAACGGTGCGTATTCGGTGGTCGCGGTCAGGTCTTTGCGCAGTTTTTCCAGGTCAGCCTTTTCACGTGCTTGCAGGCCTGGCAGCTTGCCAACCTTCTTCGCCGTGTCGTCCAGGCAGAGCAGGTAGCGACGGACTTCAACGCGGGTCTCAGGCGACAGCGCGCGATAGTCGGTCACGCCCTTGAGCGAGTGCAGCAAGGCGGTGATGGTCGGCTCGGTCTGCTGCGGGTTGCAGCGGAACTGCTCCGGCAGGTCGCCTTCCTTCGCCTTGCCCAGGGCCAGGAAATCACCCAGGGTGGCTTCGTTGCGCTGGTAGAACTGGCTCAGGTGCAGGGTCGCGTCACGGGTACGCTCGATCTGGTACGTGGTGCTGTTCAGGTCCAGTACGAACTGTGCCGGGACGATACCGATCAGTACCAGCATGATCAGGCCGATACCTTTCTGACCGTCGTTGGAGCCGTGCACGAAGCTCACGCCCATCGCCGACATGATCAGCACCAGACGGTTCCAGAACGGCGGGTGCTTCTTGTCGTCGAGCTTGCGACGCTGTTCCGGCGTCTTGTGCATCTTCGACAGCGGGCGCCACCATTTCAGGCCCAGCAACACCAGCGCGGCCACGGCGAAGCCGGCCAGGGGCGAGGCCACCAGCGACATGCCGATGTCCATTGCCTTGCCCCAGTTCACGCCATCTCCCAGAGGGATGTCGTTGAGCAGGGCATTGGCCAGGCCGACACCGAGGATCGAACCGATCAGGGTGTGCGAGCTGGAGGCCGGAATACCGAAGTACCAGGTGCCCAGGTTCCAGGTAATGGCCGCAGCCAATAACGAGAAGACCATGGCCAGGCCGTGCCCGGTGTTCACATTGATCAGCATTTCTACCGGCAACAGGTGAACGATGGCATAGGCCACGCCGACACCGCCGAGCAGCACGCCGAGGAAGTTGAACACACCCGAGAAGAACACAGCGAGGTGCGGTGGCATGGCTTTGGTATAGATGACAGTCGCTACTGCGTTAGCAGTGTCATGAAAGCCATTGATGAACTCGAAGGCGAGTACGAAGGTCAACGCGAGCAGCAGGCTCACGAGTACCCAAGCATCAAGTCCGCTGAATAAATCGATCATGAAGGTTTTCTGACCCGGTCATAAGGGGGCGCGATTATGCCAGAAATCCCCGGTAATCGATGCACCAGGTGGCGATTGGCTGAGATTGCCCGACGGCCGTGAGGTCTGGCAAAGCGCTGCCAACCTGCTGGGAAAATTCCGTGAAAACTCGCTAAATCTTGGATTTAGATAGGAAATTTCCCTTTTTGAGCTTGAAGTGGAGCGCTCAAGCGACTGTATGAAATTTGTGAGAATCCATTACAGTTTGATGACTTCAGGGCCAATCGCGAGCGTGGGGCCTCGTTTCAAGGGCCCCTCTTGCCTGGCAGAACGCTCGACGTGGCGCAGTTCAGGGCTCGTCGGCCTTGAGTTCCTTTTCGATCTTCTGCAGTTCCTGAGCGAAAGCCTGATCAAGGATGCTGGCGCGTTTGCGCCAAGGCTTGCGCTCTGGATCTGGCTGGGCGGCGTAAGTGGTGACTTCACCGCCGTAAACGTCCTTGTAACGTTGTTCCTGGCGCTCGAGTTCCGCGCGCAGTTCATCTTTCGTCACAGTGTTACCTGATGGTTGTAGTTGTCACACTGGCAATGACGTGTGCACAGCGGGTGCAAGTTGCAACTTGCGCACACGGCTACGTTGCCAGGTATTAACGGCTGTCGCAGCAACAGTCATGGTTGTTCATGCGCTCATGCCGCGTGCGCCTTGCGCAAGGCGGGCAGAGGAGGGCATGGGTGGAACGGGGTTCCGCCAACAGCTTATTAATGCGGTTGCCAAGTGCTGAGTATAGCAAGCACTTCAGCTGACGGAATCCTGTGTGTTCACTGTAATACCGACAATAACAACAAGGTCTTTGTTTCATTTAAATGAAACGACGCGAAGCGTTTGTTTGCCGGGAAAATAAAAAACGGCCTCGCTGGGTGGCGAGGCCGTGCCTGGGACTTCTACGGTGGGTACCTGACCAGTCTCTCCAAGAAGCCACATGGTGGCAGTGGAAAGGTATAAGCAAATGAGTGTGTCGGTCAATTGCGATTATCGGTCGTTGGTTCGATAATCGCCCCTAGCGTGTGTTGCCGAGGTGAGTCATGAGTGAAGAAACAACCCCAAAGGGCGCAGGATTGAACGACAACGTACGCAGTTCGTTTGCGTCGCTGGCCCCCCCTATCGTGGCCTCGCCGGCCAAGCGCATCCAGGCCTTTACCGGCGATCCGGATTTCATGACGTCGCTGGCCAGGGGCCTTGCCGTGGTGCAGGCGTTCCAGGAGCGCAAGCGGCACCTGACCATTGCGCAAATCAGTCACCGCACGGAAATCCCCCGTGCTGCGGTGCGCCGTTGCCTGCACACCCTGATCAAGCTGGGTTACGCCACCACCGATGGGCGCACCTATTCGCTGCTGCCCAAGGTGCTGACCCTGGGCCATGCCTATTTGTCCTCGACGCCGCTGGCGGTGTCGGCCCAGCCCTATCTGGACCGTATGAGCGACCAGTTGCACGAGGCCTGCAACATGGCCACGCTGGAGGGCGACGACATTCTCTATATCGCCCGTTCCGCCACGGTGCAGCGGCTGATCTCGGTCGACCTGTCGGTCGGTGGGCGCTTGCCGGCCTATTGCACCTCGATGGGCCGCATCCTGCTGGCGGCGTTGGATGACGCCACATTGCACGAGTACCTTGAGCACGCCGACCTGCAAGCCAAGACCAGCCGTACCGTGCACGACCCGAAGGCCTTGCTGGAAATCCTCCAGCAAGTGCGCGAACAGGGCTGGTGCGTGGTCGACCAGGAACTGGAGCAGGGCCTGCGTTCGATTGCCGTGCCGGTCTACGATGCTTCCGGCCAGGTACTCGCCGCGCTGAACGTCAGCACCCACGCTGGGCGGGTCGGTCGCAGCGAGCTGGAACAGAAGTTCCTGCCGATCATGCTGGCCGCCAGCCGTGACCTGAGCACCCAGCTATTCGCTTGAGTGCTTTACAAGTTCCCGTTCGATAAACGCACAGAGTTGCGTTTATCGAATTGCGCCGTACCCGCCAGCTTATTAATGTCCTTCGCACCGGTCGGCTTGCTTTGACCGCCAATAATAATGAGCGAGAGGCACAGCCCCATGACCCGCACCCCGTCCTTGTACCGCCTGCAACTATTCGCCTGTCGACAGCGCGGCCACTGATCCGTCCCTGAATAAACTCCCTGACTGTCTGTGCCGTACATGCGCGCACCCGCACACTCGCGCGCTTCTTCTGGATAAAAATAATGAATAGTCCTCAAGCTGCTGTCGGAAACTGCCTGGATGTGCAGTCCTTCATTAATACCCAGCCGTTGTCGCGCTACCAATGGCGCGTGGTGATCCTGTGTTTCCTGATCGTCTTCCTCGATGGCCTGGACACGGCCGCCATGGGCTTTATCGCCCCGGCGTTGTCCCAGGACTGGGGGATTGACCGCGCCAGCCTCGGCCCGGTGATGAGCGCCGCGTTGATCGGCATGGTGTTTGGTGCGCTGGGCTCTGGCCCGCTGGCTGACCGCTTCGGTCGCAAGCTGGTGTTGGTGGGGGCGGTGGTGCTGTTTGGTGCCTTCAGCCTGGCTTCGGCCTACGCCACCAATGTCGAGGAGTTGCTGGTGTTGCGCTTCCTGACCGGGCTGGGCCTGGGCGCGGGGATGCCCAATGCGACCACGCTGCTGTCGGAGTACACCCCGGAGCGGCACAAGTCGTTGCTGGTAACCAGCATGTTCTGCGGCTTCAACCTGGGCATGGCCGGTGGCGGTTTCATTTCCGCCAAGCTGATTCCGGCATTTGGCTGGCACAGCCTGCTGTTGATCGGCGGCGTCTTGCCGCTGCTGTTGGCGGTGGTATTGGTGGTTTGGCTGCCGGAGTCGGCGCGCTACCTGGTGGTGCGCAATCGCGGTACGGAAAAGGTCCGTCGAACCCTGGCACCGATTGACCCGGCCACGGTGGCCCAGGCGTCGAGCTTCAGCGTTCCGGAACAGAACACGGTCAAGGCGCGCAACGTGTTTGCGGTGATCTTCTCCGGCACCTACAGCGTGGGCACCCTGTTGCTCTGGCTGACTTATTTCATGGGCCTGGTGATTGTCTACCTGCTGACCAGCTGGCTGCCGACGCTGATGCGCGACAGCGGCGCGAGCATGGAGCAGGCGGCGTTCATTGGCGCCTTGTTCCAGTTTGGCGGGGTGCTTAGCGCGGTAGGTGTCGGTTGGGCGATGGACCGTTTCAACCCGCACAAGGTCATCGGCATCTTCTATCTATTGGCCGGCGTGTTTGCCTACGCGGTAGGGCAGAGCCTGGGCAACATCACGGTACTGGCGACGCTGGTACTGATTGCCGGGATGTGCGTGAACGGTGCGCAGTCGGCCATGCCCTCGCTGGCGGCACGCTTCTATCCTACCCAGGGCCGCGCGACCGGTGTGTCGTGGATGCTCGGCATTGGCCGCTTCGGCGCGATCCTCGGTGCCTGGATGGGCGCGACCCTGCTGGGCTTGGGCTGGAACTTCGAACAGGTGCTGACCGCGCTGGTGATCCCGGCGGGCTTGGCGACGGTGGCGGTGGTGATCAAGGGGATGGTGAGCCACGCTGACGCAACCTGAGTGATGTTGCATGGGGCTGCCATGCAGCCCTTCGCCGGCAAGGCCGGCTCCCACAATGAAGATCGGCATTTGTGGGAGCCGGCTTTGCCGGCGAATGCAAGGCGCAGCCTTGCTGAGATGCAGTACACAATCCGTTCGATGATCGAACACATAGTCGATTATCGGATTGAACCACCCCAGCCCCCGCCGTACTCTGAATCCATACCCACCGACCCCGACTCAGCATATCCAGGAGTCTGCAATGGCTGAAATCCTCTCGCTCCACGACGCCGTGAAGCAGTTCGTCAACGATGGCGACAGCATCGCCCTCGAAGGCTTCACGCACTTGATCCCGACCGCTGCCGGTCATGAAATCATTCGTCAGGGCAAACAGGATCTGACCCTGGTACGCATGACCCCAGACCTGATCTACGATCAACTGATCGGCGCCGGCTGCGCCCGCAAGCTGATCTTCTCCTGGGGCGGCAACCCGGGTGTTGGCTCCCTTCACCGCCTGCGCGACGCTGTTGAAAAACAATGGCCGCACGCAATGGAAATCGAAGAACACAGCCACGCCGACCTGGCCAACGCCTACGTTGCCGGTGCTTCCGGCCTGCCGTTCGCGGTACTGCGCGCTTACGCCGGTTCCGACCTGCCAAAGGTCAACCCGCTGATCAAGAGCGTCACCTGCCCGTTCACCGGGGAAGTGCTCGCCGCCGTGCCTTCGGTACGTCCGGACGTCACCATCATTCACGCGCAGAAAGCCGACCGTAAAGGCAACGTGCTGCTCTGGGGCATCCTCGGCGTGCAAAAGGAAGCGGCCCTGGCCGCCAAGCGCTGCATCGTCACCGTCGAAGAGATCGTCGACGACCTCAACGCGCCGATGAACGCCTGCGTGCTGCCGACCTGGGCACTCACGGCAGTCTGCCTGGTGCCAGGTGGCGCGCACCCGTCCTACGCGCATGGCTACTACGAGCGCGACAACCGCTTCTACCAGGCCTGGGACCCGATTGCCCGCAACCGCGAAACCTTCACGGCGTGGATCGACGAATACATTCGCGGCACCACCGACTTCACCGCGTTCAAGGCAAAACTGGCCAGCGCTTCGGAGGCTGCACAATGAGCTACTCCACCAATGAAATGATGACCGTCGCCGCTGCCCGTCGCCTACGCAATGGCGCCGTGTGCTTCGTCGGTATCGGCCTGCCGTCCAAGGCCGCCAACCTCGCGCGCCTGACCTCGTCGCCCGACGTGGTGCTGATCTACGAATCCGGCCCGATTGGCGCCAAGCCAAGCGTGCTGCCGCTGTCCATCGGTGACGGCGAACTGGCGGAAACGGCAGACACCGTGGTGCCGACCGGGGAGATCTTCCGCTACTGGCTGCAAGGCGGGCGTATTGATGTCGGCTTCCTCGGCGCGGCCCAGGTCGACCGTTTCGGCAATATCAACACCACCGTGGTTGGCGACTACAACAACCCGAAAGTGCGCCTGCCCGGTGCGGGCGGTGCGCCGGAAATCGCCGGTTCCGCGAAGACCGTGCTGATCATCCTCAAGCAGTCGGCGCGGGCCTTTGTCGACAAGCTGGATTTCATCACCTCGGTCGGCCACGGCGAAGGCGGCGACTCGCGCAAACGCCTCGGCCTGCCAGGCGCAGGGCCGGTGGGCATCATCACTGACCTGTGCATCATGGAGCCGGAAGCCGGCAGCCACGAATTCGTGGTCACCTCGATTCACCCAGGCGTGACCCGTGAACAGATCGTGGCCGCCACCGGCTGGGCGATCCGCTTTGCCGACGATGTTGCCACCACTGTCGAGCCCAGCGAAGTCGAACTGCTTGCCCTGCGTGACCTTGAAGCGCGCACCGCCGCTGCCCACGGCCAGGCGCCAGGAGAAGCGTGATGCGTGAGGTATTTATCTGCGACGCCATTCGTACCCCCATTGGCCGCTTCGGCGGTGCCCTGGCCGGCGTGCGTGCCGACGACCTGGCGGCGGTGCCGCTCAAGGCGCTGATCGAGCGCAACCCGACGGTGCAGTGGGAGCAACTCGACGAAGTGTTCTTCGGCTGCGCCAACCAGGCCGGTGAAGACAACCGCAACGTCGCGCGCATGGCCCTGCTGTTGGCCGGTTTGCCGGACAGCGTGCCGGGGGTCACCCTCAATCGCCTGTGCGCCTCGGGCATGGATGCCATCGGCACGGCCTTCCGCGCCATCGCCAGCGGCGAGATGGAGCTGGCGATTGCCGGTGGCGTCGAGTCGATGTCGCGCGCGCCGTTTGTCATGGGCAAGGCCGACAACGCCTATTCGCGCAACATGAAGCTGGAAGACACCACCATCGGCTGGCGTTTCATCAACCCGTTGATGAAAGCCCAGTACGGCGTCGATGCGATGCCGCAGACTGCCGACAACGTGGCGGACGACTATCAGGTATCCCGTGCCGACCAGGACGCGTTTGCCCTGCGCAGCCAGCAACGCACCGCCGCAGCGCAAGCGGCCGGGTATTTCGCCGAAGAAATCGTGCCGGTGCGCATCGCCCACAAGAAAGGCGAGACCGTGGTCGAGCAGGATGAACACCCGCGCGCCGACACCACCTTGGAAGCCCTGGCCAAACTGAAGCCGGTCAACGGCCCGGACAAGACCGTCACCGCCGGCAACGCCTCAGGCGTCAACGACGGCGCCGCCGCGCTGATTCTGGCGTCGGCCGAAGCCGTGCAAAAACACGGCCTGACCCCGCGCGCCCGCGTGCTCGGTATGGCCAGCGCCGGCGTGGCCCCGCGAGTCATGGGCATTGGCCCGGTGCCGGCGGTGCGCAAGCTGATCGAGCGCCTGGGCGTGGCGGTCAGCGATTTCGATGTCATCGAGCTCAACGAAGCCTTCGCCAGCCAGGGCCTGGCGGTGCTGCGCGAACTGGGCCTGGCCGACGATGCCCCGCAGGTCAACCCGAACGGCGGTGCCATCGCCCTGGGGCACCCGCTGGGCATGAGTGGCGCACGCCTGGTACTGACTGCGCTGCACCAGCTGGAAAAATCCGGCGGGCGCAAAGGCCTGGCGACCATGTGTGTCGGCGTGGGGCAGGGCCTGGCCCTGGCCATCGAGCGCGTGTAAACCAATGACCCCGCGCCGTCGGCCTCCACGCAAGGTCGATGGCACGGGGTGATTGTTCTGTGGAACATGAGTGTTACTGAGTGTGTCTAGACTTCAGTTACCCTCCAAGAGTACCCCGCCATGACTTCAACCTATTACACCGGTGAAGAACGCAGCAAGCGCATCTTCGCCATTGTCGGTGCCTCCTCCGGCAACCTGGTCGAATGGTTCGACTTCTATGTCTATGCCTTCTGCGCGATCTACTTCGCTCCGGCCTTCTTCCCCTCTGACGACCCGACGGTGCAATTGCTGAACACTGCTGGGGTGTTCGCGGCGGGCTTCCTGATGCGTCCGATCGGTGGCTGGCTGTTCGGCCGGGTGGCCGACCGCCATGGTCGCAAGAACTCGATGATGATCTCGGTACTGATGATGTGCGCCGGCTCCCTGGTTATCGCCTGCCTGCCCACCTATGCCTCGATTGGCGCCTGGGCGCCGGCGCTATTGCTGGCTGCGCGGCTGTTCCAGGGGCTGTCGGTGGGCGGCGAATACGGCACCACGGCCACCTACATGAGCGAAGTGGCCCTGCGCGGCCAGCGCGGCTTTTTTGCCTCGTTCCAGTACGTGACGTTGATTGGCGGGCAACTGCTGGCGGTGTTGGTGGTGGTGATCCTGCAACAGTTGCTGACTGAAGACGAACTGCGTGCCTGGGGCTGGCGGATTCCGTTCGTGGTCGGGGCCGTTGCCGCAGTGATCTCGCTGTTTCTGCGTCGCTCGCTGGAAGAAACCAGCAGTGCCGAAACCCGTCAGGACAAGGACGCCGGCTCCATCAGCGGGTTGTTCCGCAACCACACCGCCGCATTCATCACCGTGCTTGGCTATACCGCTGGTGGCTCGCTGATCTTCTACACCTTCACCACCTATATGCAGAAGTACCTGGTGAACACGGCGGGCATGAGTGCGAAGACGGCCAGCTTCATCATGACCGGCGCGCTGTTCCTTTATATGTGCATGCAGCCGCTGTTCGGCATGCTCTCTGACCGCATCGGCCGGCGCAATTCGATGTTGCTGTTCGGTGCCCTCGGGACGATTTTCACCGTGCCGATCCTGCTGACGCTGAAGACCGTTACCAACCCGTTCCTGGCCTTTGTGTTGATCAGCCTGGCGCTGTGCATCGTCAGCTTCTACACCTCGATCAGCGGCCTGGTGAAAGCCGAGATGTTCCCGCCACAGGTGCGTGCGCTGGGTGTCGGCCTGGCCTATGCAGTGGCCAACGCGCTGTTTGGCGGTTCGGCCGAGTACGTGGCGCTGGGGCTGAAGTCCATGGGCATGGAAAACACCTTTTACTGGTACGTTACCGGGATGATGGCGATTGCCTTCCTCTTCAGCCTGCGCTTGCCGAAGCAGGCCGCCTACCTGCACCACGATCATTGACCTGGCTGCGCGCCCCCGGTGGGCGCGCCCTGTAGAAGGACCTGTGATGACTCAACGACCGGGCAACCAATTGTTCGATGCCTACTTTACGGCGCCGGCCATGCGCGAGATTTTCTCCGACCGTGGCCGGGTCCAGGGCATGCTCGATTTCGAAGCGGCACTGGCCCGGGCCGAGGCCAGTGTCGGGCTGATCCCCCAGGTGGCTGTGGCGCCCATCGAAGCCTCCTGCAAGGCCGAACGCTATGACTTTGGCGCCTTGGCCGAGGCCATTGCGGTGGCCGGCAACTCGGCGATACCGCTGGTCAAGGCGCTGGGGCGGGTGATCGCCAGCGGCGTGCCGGAAGCCGAGCGTTTTGTACACCTGGGCGCCACCAGCCAGGACGCCATGGACACCGGCCTGGTGCTGCAACTGCGCGATGCGCTGGTGCTGATCGAGGCCGACCTGAGCAAACTCACCCAGTTGCTGGCGCACCGGGCCCAGGCCTATGCGGATGTGCCGTTGGCCGGGCGCACCTGGCTGCAACACGCGACGCCAGTGACCCTGGGCATGAAGATCGCCGGCTGGCTGGGCGCCCTGGACCGGCATCGCGTGCGTCTGCGTGAACTCAAGCCGCGCCTGCTCAGCCTGCAATTTGGCGGTGCTTCCGGCACCTTGGCCGCGCTGGGCGACAAGGCCTTGCCGGTGGCCGAAGCGCTGGCTGCGCAGTTGCACCTGAACCTGCCCGAGCAGCCCTGGCATACCCAGCGCGATCGCCTGGTCGAATTTGCCTCGGTGCTTGGCCTGATCGCCGGCAGCCTGGGCAAGCTGGGGCGCGACATGAGCCTGTTGATGCAGACCGAGGCCGGCGAAGTGTTCGAGCCGTCGGCGCCGGGCAAGGGCGGCTCATCGACCATGCCACACAAGCGCAACCCGGTGGGTGCGGCGGTGCTGATCGGCGCGGCTACCCGCGTGCCCGGCCTGCTCGCCACGCTGTTTGCGGCGATGCCGCAAGAGCACGAGCGCAGCCTGGGCCTGTGGCATGCCGAATGGGAAACCTTGCCGGAAATCTGCTGCCTGGTGTCGGGTGCTTTGCGCCAGGCGCTGATCATTGCCGAAGGGCTGGAGGTGGATGTCGAACGCATGCGCGGCAACCTCGACCTGACCCAGGGGCTGGTGCTGGCCGAGGCAGTCAGCACGGTGCTGGCGCAACGGCTGGGCCGCGACACCGCCCACCATTTGCTGGAAAGCTGCTGCAAGCGTGCAGTGGCTGAACGCCGTCATCTGCGCGCCGTGCTGGGCGATGAACCACAGGTGACTGACGAACTCTCGGCAGACGAACTTGACCGTCTGCTCGACCCGGCCCATTACCTTGGCCAGGCACGTGTCTGGGTGGCCCGGGCCGTGACCGAACATCAACGCTTGAATGCCTGAAGGAGGCTGCCGTGGGAAGCGTACAACTCGCCGATGGCGTAGTGAATTATCAGCTTGAAGGGCCGCAAGGCGCGCCGGTACTGGTGTTGTCCAATTCGCTGGGCACCAACCTGCACATGTGGGACACCCAGGTGCCGGCGTTTGCCGCGCACTTTCAGGTGCTGCGCTATGACACCCGTGGCCATGGCGGCTCGCTGGTCACGCCGGGGCCTTACAGCATCGAGCAGTTGGGCGGCGATGTGCTGGCCTTGCTCGATGCCTTGAAGATCGAGCGCGCGCATTTTTGCGGGCTGTCGATGGGTGGGCTGATTGGCCAGTGGCTGGGGATCAATGCCGGCGAGCGCCTGGAGCGGCTGATCGTCTGCAACACAGCGGCGAAGATTGGCAGCCCGGAAATCTGGAACCCGCGTATCGAGATGGTCTTGCGTGACGGCCAGGCGGCAATGGTCGGTTTGCGTGATGCATCGATCGAGCGCTGGTTCACCAAGGCGTATGCAGCGGCCAGCCCGCAGCAGGCCCAACGCATTACCGAGATGCTCGCAGCGACTTCTCCTGAAGGCTACGCGGCCAATTGCGCGGCGGTGCGGGATGCCGATTTCCGTGACCGGTTGGGTGAGATCCGCGTACCGCTGCTGGCCATTGCCGGGAGCGAAGACGCGGTAACGCCGCCTGCGGGCAGCCGGTTTATCCAGGAGCAGGTGGCGGGGGCCGAGTATGCCGAGTTCAAGGCGGCGCATTTGTCCAACGTTGAAGTCGGTGAGCCGTTCAGCCGCCGTGTGATCGATTTTCTGCTGGCCCGCTGAGGAGCGTTTCGTGGACGAGAAAGAACGTTATGACGCGGGCATGCAGGTGCGTCGCGCGGTATTGGGTGATGCTCATGTTGATCGCAGCTTGAGCAACCTGACTGAGTTCAACGGCGAGTTTCAGGAGATGATCACCCGGCATGCCTGGGGTGATATCTGGACGCGGCCGGGGTTGCCGCGCCACACCCGCAGCCTGATCACCATTGCCATGCTGATCGGGATGAACCGCAATGAAGAACTGAAGCTGCATTTGCGGGCGGCGGCGAACAATGGCGTGACCCGCGAAGAGATCAAGGAAGTGCTGATGCAGAGCGCGATCTACTGCGGGATCCCGGCGGCCAATGCGACGTTCCACCTGGCCGAGTCGGTGTGGGATGAGCTGGGGGTTGAGTCGCGTGATTGACTGGCCCCATCGCCGGCAAGGCCGGCTCCCACAAGGCCCGGTAGTGCTGCAAATAAAGTGATAAGCAGTGCTGCCGCCTCTGTGGGAGCCGGCCTTGCCGGCGATGGCGCCCGCTAGACCGCCGCCTTCTTCTGCCGAAGCGCAACCGGCCCGGCGTTCGCCTCGATGGCCGCCTTCAACTCTGGCCGCAACCCAAGCAAGAACGCCATCTCCGCCACCACGAACAATGGCCCGACGATCAACCCGCTCAGGTCATCGACAAACGCCGGCTTGCGTCCTTCGTAATAGTGGCCGACAAACTGGATCACCCAGCCGAGTACAAACAGGCCCAAGCCGCCACTCAGCCACACCAGGGTGCTCTGCACCGCCAGCGCTTGCCCGGCCCACAGGCATAGGCCAAGCAAGGCGCTCATCAGCAAGCCGAAACGCTGGTCCAGGCGCA
This sequence comes from Pseudomonas fontis, assembly GCF_028656955.1. GTDB lineage: Bacteria > Pseudomonadota > Gammaproteobacteria > Pseudomonadales > Pseudomonadaceae > Aquipseudomonas > Aquipseudomonas fontis. The sequence continues at coordinate 119,922 of NZ_JAMDGY010000014.1, read as the reverse complement.
GGTAGAACCACGCCGACCACGCCGCCAGCAGCAACGCCGGCGACAACCACAACCCCGCCAACGACAGCCCCGGGCGCGACAGCAACACGGTCACCGCCAATACGATCATCGGGATGCCCACGAAATGCGTGGCGATATTGCGCGGATCACGGTGGTAATTCGCATATTGACTGAGGTGTTCCACGAGGTTTTTCATTATTGTTCCTCCAGTAGGGTAGGCCGAGCATGCCTTGCCTGAAGTCCATCGTCTGTCGCCTAGCCGACAGAGTCAGCATCGAGGCCCCGGATGAACGCGATACACGCCTGGCGCGGGCAACTGCTCCAAGGACACTGGTTCAAGCACTTGCCCCCTACCTTGCAGGATAGCCTGCTGCAAGCGGCCCGGCTGCGCAGCCTCGGCGCTGGCGAAAGGCTGTTCCAGCGCGGTGATGCGCCGTGCGGGTTATACGCGGTAGTGGAGGGGGCGATGCGCGTCGGCGCCGTCAGTGCCGAAGGCAAGGAGGCATTGCTGGCGCTGGTGGAAGCACCGCAATGGTTCGGCGAAATCAGCCTGTTCGACGGCCAGCCCCGCACCCACGACGCCCTGGCCGAAGGGACGGTGACCTTGCTCTGGGTGCCGCAGGCGGCATTGCTCGCGCTGCTGGAAAAGCAGCCGCAACACTGGCGCGATTTTGCCTTGCTGATGAGCCAGAAACTGCGCTGGGTGTTTGTCGCCCTGGAGCAGCAGAGCCTGCTGGCCGCAGCACCCCGGGTCGCCTACCGCTTGCTGCAGATTGCCGCCGGTTATGGCGAGGTGGACGGCCCACGACGGGTGCTGCAACTGTCCCAGGAGCAGTTGGCGCTGATGCTGTCGCTCTCCCGCCAGACCACCAACCAGATCCTCAAGTCGCTGCAACAGGAAGGGGCACTGCGCCTGGGCTATGGCGAGATCGAGATTCTCGACCCCGCCCACCTGGCACGCCTGGCTAGTCCGGCTGGAACGGCGACTGAGTAAGGATCACCCCGGTCTCCTCGACGTATTTCTGCCACTCGCCGAGCAGCGTCTGCAGCTTGGCCGGGTGCGACTCGGCCAGGTCGTGCACCTCGCCCGGGTCGCTGCCCAGGTCGTACAACTGCCAGGTGGCTGGCCCCACCGGGCCTGGAATGTAGACGGCCTTCCAGTGCCCCTGGCGAATCGCCCGGCGGCCGAACAGCTCCCAACCAGTGACGGTGTGTTCGTCATGCACGAACTCGGTCTCGCCCGACAGATAGCCCAGCCATGACTTGCCACGTACCGGCGCGACTTCGCGGCCTTGCCAGTGCTTGCCGGGGTGACGCACGCCGGCCAGGTCCAGCAGGGTCGGGGTGATGTCCATCACCGTGCTGAATTCATGGCTGATCTGCCCCTGGCGAGCCAGCGCCGGGTAGCGGACCAGTGCCGGCACGCGGATGCCGCCTTCGGTGGTGAAGGCCTTGTACAGCCGCGATGGTGCGGTCGCCGCCTGTGCCCAGTGCGGGCCGTACCAGACATAGGAGTTGGCGCGGCCGATGTTTTCCAGGCTGTTGTCGTAGTGCTGGTCGAGGTAGCTGGCCAGGTGCGGGCCGAACTTGGGGAAGGCTTCCAGCAGCGCGCCTTCAGCGCCGTTGTCGGACATGAACAGCACCAGGGTGTTGTCCAATTGGCCCTGGTTGCGCAGGTAGTCGAGAACCCGGCCGATGTTCCAGTCCATGCGCTCGACCATCGCGGCATACACTTCCATCGAGCGGGCCGAGCGCTGGCGCTGTTCTTCACTGAGGTTCTGCCATTGCTCGTCCACCGGGTGCGCTTGGGTGTCGGCGGCGATCAGGCCGAGAGCCTTGAGCTTGTCCAGGCGTTCCTGGCGCAGCACTTCGGGGCCTGCGTCATAGCGGCCCTTGTAGCGCGCGACCACCTCGGCCGGCGCCTGCAACGGCCAGTGCGGCGCGGAGAAGGGCAGGTAGGCGAAGAAGGGGCGGCTCTGGTCGCGTTCTTTCAGGTACTGCAGCAGCTTGTCGCCGAAGGCATCGGAGGAATAGAAGCCCTCGGGCAGTTGCTCGACGAAGGTGTCGTCCTCGATGTACAGCGCCGGGGTGGACTTGAGCAGGCGCGGGGTGTCGGCGTCGTAGGTCGGCTCGAAACCGTAGTGGTTGGCCGCCCCCGGCAGCAAGGCGAACGAGCGTTCGAAACCACGGGCATGCGGCGCCAGTTCGGCCTTCAGGCCCAGGTGCCACTTGCCGCTCATCAAGGTCTGGTAGCCCGCTTCGCGTAGCAGCTCCGGCAGCGCGACGACGCGGTCGTTGAGGTAGCCCTCGTAGCCCGGCTTGCCGATCAGTTCCGGGGTCAGCGCCTCGGCCATGGTGCCGATGCCGGCGATATGGTGGTCGGTGCCGGTGAGCAGCATCGAGCGGGTCGGTGAGCAGGTCGGCGCGGTGTGGAAGTCGGTCAGGCGCAGGCCGGCGGTGGCCAGGGCATCCAGGTTGGGTGTGGTGATCTCACCGCCAAAGGCGCCGATATCGGAAAAACCCAGGTCATCGGCAACGATAACCAGGAAGTTGGGGCGTTGGCTCATGGTCGCTCCTTAGCAGGCCAGGTAGGTAAACGGCAGGTCGCGGATCTGCGCCACGGCGGGCGGCAGGTAGCGGTCGTCGTGGGTCAGTTCGTGCAGCAGGGTTTCGCGCAGGCGATGGAATTCCAGGCTGGCGCGTTGGCGCGGGTGCGGCAGGTCGATCTCGACCACCCGCTTGATCCGCCCGGGCCGGGGCTCCAGCACCACCACGCGGTCGGCCAGGAAGATCGCTTCCTCGACATCGTGGGTGACCAGCAGCGTGGTGATGTGTGCTCGTTCGCGAATGGCCAGCAGTTCGTCCTGCATCTGCTGGCGGGTCAGCGCATCGAGGGCGCCGAAAGGCTCGTCGAGCAGCAGGATGCGCGGGCTGGCGACCAGCCCGCGGGCAATCGCCACGCGCTGGGCCATGCCCCCCGAGAGCTGGTGCGGGTAGGCCTGGCTGAAATCCTCCAGCCCCACCAGGGCGATGAATGCCTGCACGCGACGGGCTCGTTCGGCACGCTCAAGTGGCTCGTTGACCAGGCCCAAAGCAATGTTCTCGGCCACCGTCAGCCAGGGGAACAGGCGGTGCTCCTGGAACACGATGCCGCGTTCGCTGCCGATGCCGCTGACCGGCTTGCCGTCAATCAGGATCTGCCCCTGGAACTCATCATCCAGGCCGATCAGCAGGCGCAGCAGGGTGGATTTGCCGCAACCGCTGGCGCCGACGATGGCGACGAATTCGCCTTCGCCGATCTGCAGGTTGAAGTCACGGATCGCTTCCAGCTCACCATCGACCACGGCGAAACGCTTGCCGACGTGCTCGAAGCTGACCAGGGGGGAAAGGGCTGTCGTCATGCTCGTCTCCAGCGCGTGGCGCGCAGTTCGATGTGTTGTCCTAGGGCGCCAAGCAGGGCACCGGTCAGGCCGACCAGGAGCATCCCGGCCATGATCAGGTCCATGCGCAGCAGCTGTTGCGCGCCGATCATCAGGCTGCCGATGCCGCCACCGGACGGCATGAAGTATTCGGCGCCGATGGTGCCCAGCCAGGCGTAGATCAGGCCCACGCGCAACCCGGCAAAAATCCCCGGGGCCGCGCCCGGCAGCACCACCCGGCGCAGGCGCTGGAGTGGGCTCAGGCGTAATACCCGCGCCACTTCATCGAGCTGCGGGGCCAGGTTGGCGACTGCTCGTTGGGTGCCGATGAACAGCGGGAAGAATGCCGCCAGGGCGACGAACACCCACTTGGCCAGTTCACCCAGGCCAAACCAGGCGGTCAGCAGCGGTACCCAGGCGAAGATTGCAATCTGCCGCAGGCCAGCGAGGCTCGGGCCGAGCAGGCGTTCGGCCGGTCGCGACAGCCCCAGCAGCAACCCCAGGCCAAAGCCGAGCAGGCCGCCCAGCAGCAAGCCACCGAGTGCGCGGCCAACGCTGACGGCCAGGGCTGCGCTGAGCGAGCCGTCGAGCACGCCTTCGAGGGTCGTGTGCAGGACTTGTGAGGGGGCCACGAGAATGTTCGGGTCGACCCAGCCGGCCAGGGTTGCCAGTTGCCAGACCAGCAGCAGGGCCAGCGGCAGGTACAGCGCCTGCAAGCGTTGCCAGCCGTGCAGACGCTGGGCGCTCAACTGCGCCGTGGCGGGGTGCGGCCAGTGCAGCAGGCGTTGGTCGAGCCAGCCAAGCCCACGGTCCATCAAAAGGCCCAGCACGCCGATCACCGCGATGCAGACAAAGACGATATCCAGCATGAACAGCTGTCGGGCCCAGACCATCAGGTAGCCAATGCCTTCACTCGAGGCCAGCAACTCCACCGCCAGCAACGAGGTCCAGCCGGTGGCCAGGGCCAGGCGCACGCCGGCCAGAAATGCCGGCAGCGCGGCCGGCACGATCAAGCGGCTGATCAGCAGGTGCGTTGGCAGGCGCAGCACCGCTGCCGCTTCACGCAGGCGTGGCTGGGCATCGCGCACACCGACCAGGGTATGCAGGGTGACCGGGACGATCACCGCCTTGATCAGCACCACCAGCTTGAGCAGCTCGCCAATGCCAAACAGCGCCATGAACAACGGCACCCAGGCCAAGGTTGGAATCTGCGCCAGGGCATTGAAGGTGGGCAGCACCAGGCGTTCGGCGCGGCGGCTGGCGCCTAGCCAGGCACCGAGCACAGCCCCCGCGGCAACGCCCAGCAGCAGGCCGACCAGCAAACGTTGCAGGCTGATCGCCAGGTGGCTCCACAGCTCGCCTTGGGCCAGCTCCAGTGCGCTGTGCCACACCAGCGCAGGGGCGGGCAGGATCTGCTCGCTCATCCATTGATTGCGGCTGGCCAGCCACCACAGCGCTGCCAGCAGCAACGGCAGGTACCAGGCTTGCAGGCGTTGCCAGGGCAGGGCGCGCAGCCAGGGGCGACGACCCGGCGCAGTGGCCAGGGGCAGGCTGGAAAGTGAAAGGCGGGCCATGCAAACCTCCGATGTCAGCGGTGCGGCGAATCGCTATTTGATTATTTCTTTTAGGTATAACTAGATAGATATAAATTCGATTAAGCGATAAGAGCTGCATTTAAATCCGCTGGAGGTCTGCGCAGCCAATGCATTCGAAGCATACTTTTCTTGCGTCTTATGCATGCAGCGCCAGGAGGCTTGTGCGCAGGCTTTTATATTCAATAGTTATTAAATTGTAATTTAATATTATTTAATGTTTAGTGGCGACTCTGGGTAGCGTGGCGCATCACTACCGAGGAGTCGCCTGCCATGAACCTGTCGCTCAACCGTGTTTTCAGCTTGTTCGCTGCACCCACCCTGGCCGCCGTGGTGGGCTGGTTGCCAGCGTTTGCCGTGGCCGCCGAGCTCAAGGAAATCCGCATTGCCGTGCCTGACCTCAGTGCCGGTACGCAGCATTCCGGAGGCGGCATCACCGATGTTCTGCGTGACCAACAACTGCTGGAAAAAGCCTTCGCGGCCGACGGCATCAGCATCCAGTGGAACTACTTCAAGGGCGCTGGCCCGGTGATCAACGAAGCCTTCGCCAACGGCCAGGTGGACATCGCCTACCTGGGCGATCTGGCGGCGATCATCGGCAAGGCCAATGGCGTCGACACCCGACTGCTGGCCGCCACCGGGCGCAACATCAAGCACTACCTGGGGGTGGTGCCCGGCAGCGGCATCAAGACCCTGCAAGACCTCAAGGGCAAGCGCGTGGCGGTGTTCCGCGGCACCGCGACCCAGCTCTCGTTCGATGCCGCGCTGGCCAGCCAGGGCCTGAGCGAGAAGGACCTGAAAGTCATCAACCTGGACTTCAATGCGGCCATAGCCGCGCTGGCGGCGAAGCAGATCGACGCCACCTGGGGCTCGATCGGCATCAGTGCGCTGAAGGAGCGTGGCCTGGCCGAGCTGCCGCTGAGCACCCGTGACCTTGGCGGTGCGGGCAATGTGCAGGCGGTGGTGGTGGCCTCTGGTGCTTTCGTCGATGCGCATCCAGAGGTAGTGGCGAAGCTGCTCAAGGTCCAGCAGCAGGGCGTGCAGTGGTTGACCACCGACAGCAACAAGGACGCCTATATCCAGCTGGTCTCCGGGTTGGCCAGCTACCCGCCGGCGATTCTGCAGCGCGACTTGCAGGGTGAGCAACTGAGCCAGCTGTTCCCCTCGACCCTGGATGCGGACTTCCTCGCCAAGTTGCAACAATCGGTGGACCTGGCCGCCGCGCAGCGCTTGATCCGCAAACCGTTCAAGGTGGACCAGTGGCTGGCGCCGCAGGCTATCCGACCAGCGCCTGTGGCCCAGCTTGGCGGTCAAGGCTGATCAGGGTTTCTATCATTGCCCGCGCGGCGGGCGACAAGCGATACCCGCTGCGGCTGACGATGCCGCAGCGGGCATTCAGGCTTTCCAGGTTGGCCGGCAGGTTGCGCCAGTGCAGGCGCACCAACTCACCCTGCGCGATGGCCTCGGCGAACGCTTCCTGCGGGCCGATGCCAATGGCATCGGTGGCCTGCACGATCTTCAGCAGCGTCGGCAGATGCTCGGTTTCGATGCTCGGCGAAAAGTCGGTCTTGCCACTGAGGTTGGCCAGCAGCTTGCGCACACCCGGCGGGATCAGGGTGGTGGCCAGCGGGTAGTCGAACATGTCGTTGGTCGACAGGCTGTCCTTGGCCAGCAGCGGGTGCCCGGGTCGGCAGAAAAACAAACCGCGACGCGGGCTCAGGGGCTGGGTCTGGAAGTTCGGGTCGGCTTCGAAGTGGCGGATGTCGGCGACGAAAAACTCGATCTCCTCACGGCTCAGCGCGCGGCTGAGCTTTTCCCAGTTGTCCACTTCAAAACAGGTGCGCACCTTGGGGTGCGCGCCGATGAACTGCGCCACCGCCTGCGGCACCAGGTTCACTGCGGGCGCCGGGCCGCAACCAAAACGCAATTCGCCGGCATCGAGCTTGGTCATCTGCTGCACTTCGCAGCTCAACTGCGCCGCGCCCTGGACCAGGCGCAGGGCGTGTTGCAGCACCACCTGGCCTTCTGGGGTGGGGCGCAGGTCCTTGTTGGCGCGGTCCACCAGGACACAACCGAACTCGTGCTCCAAGCCCTGGATGCTGCGGCTGAACGCTGGCTGGGTGATGCCCATGGCGTCGGCGGCACGCACGAAACTGCGGTGTTCGGTGAGGGCGATGAAGTAACGCAGTTGGCGAAGATCCATATGCTTTTCCGGCATTCCAAAAATAGGGCGAAGGTATTTGCCGCCACGGGAGACTGAGGTTTTAAATGCAAGCTCTTATTCCGTCAATGAAGCATTAATCTATCTAATAGAGCTTATTTGCATATAGATAGCGCGAGTGTTTCTGAGGCACTTTCCGTGTAAGCCACCCAATGAGGGACGTACCATGAGCAATGCCGCACTCGCCGTAGCCTCTGTCAGCCCTGTGCTGGACATTCACCGGGTCGCCGGGCGTATCGGTGCCGAGATCCGCGGTATCGCCCTGGGCGCCGACCTGGAGCCGGCCGTGATCGACGCGATCCAGGCCGCGCTGGTCGAGCACAAGGTGATTTTCTTCCGGGGCCAGGGGCATCTGGATGACCAGGGGCAGGAAGCCTTTGCCCACCTGTTGGGCGAGCCGATTGCCCACCCGACCGTGCCGGTGCGTGACGGAACGCGGTACTTGCTGGAGCTTGATGGCGGGGAAGGGCGTCGGGCCAATTCCTGGCACACCGACGTGACTTTTGTGGAGGCTTACCCGAAGGCGTCGATCCTGCGTTCGGTGGTCGCGCCGGTATCGGGTGGCGACACGGTGTGGGCCAATACCGCGACGGCCTACAACGACCTTTCGCCGGAACTGCAGGCGTTGGCCGATCAGCTCTGGGCGGTGCACAGCAACGAGTACGACTACGCGGCGACCAAGCCCAATGTCAGTGCCGAGCAGTTGGAAAACTATCGCAAGATCTTTACCTCGACGGTCTACGAGACCGAGCATCCGGTGGTGCGGGTGCACCCGGTCAGCGGGGAGAAGAATCTGCTGCTGGGGCATTTCGTCAAACGCCTGAAGGGCTATTCGCAAGCCGATTCCACACATTTGTTCAGCTTGCTGCAAAGCCATGTCACGCGCCTGGAGAACACCGTGCGCTGGCGCTGGCAGGCGGGGGATGTGGCGATCTGGGACAACCGCGCCACCCAGCATTACGCGGTGGATGACTATGGCACCCAGGGCCGGGTGGTTCGCCGGGTGACACTGCAGGGGGATGTGCCGGTGGGTGTGCAGGGGCAGCGCAGCCGGACCACCAGAGGCGCGTAATCCTCGTACTGTGGGAGCCGGCCTTGCCGGCGAGGGGCCGCCACTGTTGGCGCCGAATCGCCGGCAAGGCCGGCTCCCACAGGTTTGCGCCGTCTAGAGAATCCCGATGGGGTAACTCACAATCAGCCGGTTCTCATCAAAGGCATTGCTGCTGAAGTCCCGGCGCATGGTCGAGTTGCGCCATTTGAACGACAGGCTCTTGAACGTCCCGGACTGGATCACATACGCCAACTCCGACTCCCGCGCCCACTCCTTGCCGTCATCAACGCTGCTGGTGTGCACGTTGTCGCCCTTGATATAGCGGTTCATCAAGGTCAGCCCCGGCACGCCGAGGGCCGCGAAGTTGTAGTCATGGCGCAACTGCCACGAGCGTTCCTGGGCATTGTCGAAGCTGGCGTTGTAGCTGTCGTTGGCCAGGGTGCCGCCGCTGGTGCCGTTGACCCGCAGCCAGGCATCGTCGCCACTGACTTTCTGCAAGCCGACATAGAAGGTGTTGCCACCGTAACGCGCCGACAGCAGCGCCGAAGCAGTGCGGTTGTCCAGCTTGCCGGCGCGTTGCGCGCCGTCTTCCTTGCCGGTGAAATAGCCGAGGTTCGCCCCCAGGGTCCAGTCGCCCAGCGGCTGGCTGTGCACCAGGTTCAGGTACTGCTGCTGGTAGATGTCCTTGAGCTGGGCGCTCCACAGACCGACCATCGTACGTTTTTCATTGAAGCTGTATTCGCCACCGGCAAAGTTGAAGCGGTCTGAGGTAAACGCCGGTTTACCGTTGAGGAACATGTCTTCCATGCTCGCGTCGTTGCGCGGGCTGTTGCCGCGAAACTGGCCGGCATACAGGGTCAGGCCGCTGATTTCCTGCGAGGTGAGCTGCCCGCCGCGAAAGGTTTGCGGCAGCGAGCGGCCATCGTCCGAGCGCAGGATCGGCAGCACCGGCATCCATTCGCCCACCTTCAGCTCGGTGTTCGAGAGCTTGGCCTTGAGCGCCACGCCCAGGCGGCCGAAGTCGTCCGCCGGCCGGCCGTCGTCATGCACCGGCAGCAGGTGCGTGCCCGCCGTGCCTTTGCCGCCGTCGAGCTTGAGCGAGTACAGGCCGAGAATGTCCACGCCAAAACCGACCGTGCCCTGGGTGAAGCCGGACTTGGCGTCGAGGATGAAGCTCTGGGTCCATTCCTCGCCCTTGGCCTGGGCGTTGTTCGGGTCGACGAAGTTGCGGTTGATGTAGAAATTGCGCAAGTTGAGGCTGGCCTTGGCGTCTTCGATAAAACCGCCATCGGCGGCGACGGCGGGTAGTGTGCAAGCCATGGCCAGGAGGCCGGGAACCAGGTGTCGTGCGGGTTGAAGAATGGTCATTGGGTGGTGTCTCTTGTTTTTATGTAAGCCGAAACCGTGCGCTGCGACGGTTGAAGGTCACAGGCCGAGGAACGATCTTTGGGGGTGCGCTTTGGCGAAAGCTGCATTGCGATGGTGGGGGAGTGCGCGGGGGGGAATCAATTCGTTGCGGGCGGAACTGGGCGATCACCGAACGCTATGCATGGTCTTGTAGCCGCTGCCGTCAGGCTGTGCTGGAGTCCGCAGGGCTCCCAGCACTCGTGCGCCTGCTATGCAGGCGAGCGCAGCCTTACGGCAGCGGCTACATGCGGGCAATAAAAAGCCCACCGCAAGGGGTGGGCTCTTGTGCAACACGAACGGCAATCAGCCCTTCGGCGTTTCCACCTTGGCCTGTTGCGCGGTCTGCTCGTACCAGCCGCCACCCAGCGCCTTGTACAAGTTGACCTCGCTGACCAGTTGCGACAGTCGATCAGAAATCAGCGATTGCTGCGCGCTGAACAGATTGCGCTGGGCATCAAGGAAGGTCAGGTTGCTGTCGATGCCGATCCGGTAACGACGCTCGGCCAGGCGGTAGTAGTCCTGGTTGGCGGCAACCAGGTCACGCTGGGCCTGCAACTGCTGGTTGAAGGTCAGGCGCGCAGCGAGGCCATCGGAGACTTCCTGGAAGGCGGTCTGGATGGTTTTCTCATACTTCGCGATGTTGATGTCTTTCTGGATTTTCGAGTAATCCAGGCTGGCCTTCAGGCTGCCGGCGTTGAAGATCGGGATGTTGATCTGCGGCTGGAACAGCCAGGTACCCGAGCCACCCTTGAACAGCCCACCCATGTCCGGGCTCAAGGTCCCGGCATTGGCGGTCAGGCTGATGCTCGGGAAGAACGCCGCACGTGCCGCGCCAATATTGGCGTTGGCAGCCTTGAGCAGGTGCTCGGCTTCCATGATGTCCGGACGACGTTGCAGCAGGTCGGACGGCAAGCCGGCCGGTACTTCACTGAGCAGATCGGCATCGAGTTGCTGCGCTGGCGGCAGGTTGCCCGGAATACCGGTACCGACCAGCACGGTCAGGCTGTTCAGGTCCTGCGCCACCAGGCGCTGGTACTGTGCCAACTTGACCCGTGCGCCTTCAACCGACGTACGCGCCTGGCTCACGTCCAGTGCCGAAGCCACACCCACTTCATTGCTGCGGCTGGTCAGCGCGTAGCTTTCTTCGTAGGTCTTGAGGGTTTCGCCGGTCAGCTTGAGCAGCGCCTGGTCAGCCTGCCAGGTGAAGTAGGCATTGGCGACGCTGGCCACCAGGGCGATCTGCGTCGAACGACGTGCCTGTTCACTGGACAGGTAGGTTTCCAGGGCCTGCTCGCTCAGGCTGCGCACCCGGCCGAACAGGTCCAGCTCGTAGGCGCTGACGCCGACGGTGGCCGAGTACTGGCTGGTGATGCTGGCGTCACCGGTCTGCGAAATGTTCGCCGGCACGCGTTGACGCTGGCCACTGCCATTGGCGGTGACCGCCGGGAACAGGTCCGCACGTGCAATGCGGTACTGCGCCCGGTAGGCATCGATGTTCAGCGCCGCGACACGCAGGTCGCGGTTGTTTTCCAGGGATGTCTGGATCAACTGCTGCAAGGCCGGGTCGTGGAAGAACTGGCGCCAGCCCTGCTCGGCCGCAGCGACCGCAGCCGACTCGGTCGGCGTGTACGCCGGCCCTTGCGGCCACTGGGCCGCCACGGGCGACTCAGGGGCCTGGTAATCAGGGATCAGCGAGCAGCCGCCCAGAATGAATGCGGTGACCGCCAGCGATAATAGGGACTTACTCATTGCCCAGCCTCAGTGCGTGGAGTTTCGGGGGTGGCGTCGGTTTCGGGCTTCTTGCTGCCGAACCAGGACGACACACTGACAAAGAACAGCGGTACCCAGAAGATTGCCAATATCGTTGCAGTCAGCATCCCGCCGATTACACCGGTACCAATGGCGTGCTGGCTACCCGAGCCGGCGCCGGTGGAAATGGCCAACGGCACCACGCCCAGGATGAATGCCAGCGAGGTCATGATGATCGGGCGCAGACGCATCCGGCAGGCCTCGATGGCCGCGTCGATCAAGCTGCGGCCCTGCTCGTGCAGTTCCTTGGCGAACTCGACGATCAGGATCGCGTTCTTCGCCGCCAGACCAATGGTGGTCAACAGCCCCACCTGGAAGTACACGTCGTTGGACAGCCCGCGCAAGCTGGTGGCCAACAGTGCACCGATGATCCCCAGGGGCACCACCAGCATCACCGCGATCGGGATCGACCAGCTTTCATACAACGCCGCCAGGCACAGGAACACCATCAGCAGCGACAGGGCATACAGCGCCGGCGCCTGGGAGCCGGACAGGCGCTCCTCGTACGACAGGCCGGTCCAGGAGTAGCCGATACCGGCCGGCAGTTTCGCGGCAATGCGCTCGACCTCGGCCATGGCCTCACCGGTACTGTAGCCAGGGGCTGGCGCACCGAGAATTTCCATGGCTTCAACGCCGTTGTAACGCGACAGCTTCGGTGCACCGTAGATCCACTTGCCGGTGGCAAAGGAGGAGAACGGCACCATTTCACCGGCAGCGTTGCGCACGTACCACTTCTGCAGGTCTTCCGGGCTCATGCGCGAGGCGGCTTCACCCTGGATGTAGACCTTCTTCACCCGACCTCGGTCGATGAAGTCGTTGACGTAGCTGGCACCCAGGGCAATCGACAGGGTGGCGTTGATGTCGGTAATGGTCACGCCCAAGGCACTGGCGCGTTCGTCATCGACGCTCAACTGGTATTGCGGTTCATCGTTCAGGCCGTTCGGACGCACTGCCGAGAGGATCTTGCTTTGCGACGCCATACCGAGGAACTGGTTGCGCGCTTCCATCAGCTTGTCATGGCCAACACCGGCACGGTCTTGCAGGAACACGTCGAAGCCGGTGGCGTTACCCAGCTCCAGTACCGCAGGTGGCGCGAAGGCGAACACCATGGCATCACGGAACGTGAAGAAGTGCTGCTGGGCACGGGCTGCCAGGTTGAACACGCTGTTCTCGGTAGAACGCTCGCCCCACGGCTTGAGCATGATGAACGCCATGCCCGAGCTCTGCCCACGACCGGCGAAGTTGAAGCCGTTTACGGTGAACACGGAGGCGACGGTGTCGGCTTCCTTGTCCAGCAGGTAGGCACGCATCTCGTCGATCACCACCTGGGTGCGCTCGGCACTGGAACCTGCCGGGGTCTGTACCTGGGCAAACAGTACGCCCTGGTCTTCTTCCGGGAGGAACGCGGTAGGGATGCGGGTGAACAGCCAGATCATGCCGACCACGATCAACAGGTAGGCCAGCAGGTACGGCGCCTTGTGCCGCAACATGTTGCCGACGCCGCGCTCGTAGCTACGCACGCTGCGGTCGAAGTTGCGGTTGAACCAGCCAAAGAAGCCGCGCTTGGCAACGTGGTGCTCGCCTTTGGGGATCGGCTTGAGCATGGTCGCGCAGAGCGCCGGGGTAAAGATCAGGGCGACCAGTACCGACAGGGCCATGGCCGAGACGATGGTGATCGAGAACTGCTTGTAGATCACCCCGGTCGAGCCGCCGAAGAAGGCCATTGGCAGCAGTACTGCCGAGAGCACCAGGGCAATACCGACCAGGGCGCCCTGGATCTGGCCCATGGACTTCTTGGTCGCTTCTTTCGGGGACAGGCCTTCTTCGGCCATCACCCGCTCGACGTTTTCCACCACGACGATGGCATCGTCCACCAGCAAGCCGATGGCCAGTACCATGCCGAACATGGTCAGGGTGTTGATGCTGAAGCCGGCGGCCGCGAGGATCCCGAAGGTACCCAGCAACACCACCGGAACGGTCATGGTGGTGATTACGGTAGCGCGGAAGTTCTGCAGGAACAGGAACATCACCAGGAACACCAGCACGATCGCTTCGACCAGGGTATGGATTACCCCGCTGATCGACTCGGTCACCACCGGGGTGGTGTCGTACGGGAATACCGCCTTCATGCCTTGCGGGAAGAACGGTTCCAGGTCGCTGATGGTCTTGCGCAGGGCCTTGGCGGTATCCAGTGCGTTGGCACCGGTAGCCAGCTTGATCGCGATACCGGACGCCGGCTTGCCGTTGAACTGTGCGGCGACCGCGTAGTTCTCACCCCCCAGGGCTACCTTGGCGACATCGCCAAGACGCACTTGCGAACCGTCACGGTTGACCTTGAGCAGGATCTTCTCGAACTGCTCGGCAGTCTGCAGGCGGGTCTTGCCGATGATGGTCGCGTTCAGTTGCTGGCCGGCCAGGGCAGGCAGGCCGCCGAGTTGACCGGAAGACACCTGGACGTTCTGCGCCGCCACGGCGGTGCGCACGTCGACCGGGGTCAACTGGAACTTGTTGAGCTTGGCCGGATCGAGCCAGATACGCATGGCGTACTGTGCACCGAACACCTGGAAGTCACCAACGCCGGCAGTCCGCGAAATCGGGTCCTGCATGTTGGAGACGATGTAGTTGGCCAGGTCGTCCTTGCTCATGCTGCCGTCTTCGGACACCAGGCCGATCACCAGCAGGAAGTTCTTCACTGCCTTGGTCACGCGGATACCCTGCTGCTGTACTTCTTGCGGCAGCAGCGGGGTGGCCAGGTTCAGCTTGTTCTGCACCTGGACCTGGGCGGTGTCGGAGTTGGTGCCCTGCTCGAAGGTCGCGGTAATGGTCATGCTGCCATCGGAGTTACTTTCCGAGGACACATAACGCAGGTTGTCGATACCGTTGAGTTGTTGCTCGATCACCTGGACCACGGTGTCCTGCACGGTCTGCGCCGAGGCGCCCGGGTAGGTCACGGCGATGGCGATGGCCGGCGGCGCGATGCTTGGGTACTGGTTGATCGGCAACTTGAGGATCGACAACGCGCCGACCAACATGATCACCAGGGCGATCACCCAGGCGAAAATCGGGCGATCGATAAAGAATCTCGACATGGTTTATTCCCCTTTGGCCCCTGCAGTTGCAGCATTGGCCTGGGTTGGCTGGGCAGACTTGACGTTGGTGGCCGGGTTGGCCTTGACTTCAACCCCAGGTTTGACGAATTGCAGACCTTCGGTGATCAGGCGATCACCCGGGTTCAAGCCTTCCTCGATCAGCCAGTCGCTGCCAACGGTGCGGCTAGCCTTCAGTTGACGCAGCTCGACCTTGTTCTCCTGGTTGACCACCAGTGCGGTTGGCTGGCCTTTCAGGTCGCGGGTCACGCCTTGTTGCGGGGCGAGGATCGCGGCGCTGTTGACGCCGGCGCCGAGCAGGGCGTGGACGAACATGCCTGGCAGCAGGTTGTGGTCAGGGTTGGGGAACACGGCGCGCAGGGTGACCGAACCGGTGGTCTGGTCGACCGACACTTCGGAGAACTCCAGGCGGCCTTCGTGGGCATATTGACTGCCGTCTTCGAGCACCAGCTTGACCTGGGCGGCGTTGGCACCCACTTTTTGCAGTTGGCCGCTTTCCAGCTCGCGACGCAGCTTGAGCAGCTCGGCGGAAGACTGGGTCACGTCGACGTAGATCGGGTCGAGCTGCTGGATGGTTGCCATGGCATCGGTCTGGCCGTTGCTTACCAGTGCACCTTCGGTGACCGAAGAACGGCCGACACGGCCGCTGATCGGGGCCATGACCTTGGTGTAGCGCAGGTCGATCTGGGCGCTTTTCAGGCTGGCTTCAGCCTGCAAACGTTTGGCTTGCGCGTCGTCGTATTCCTGACGGCTGACCGCCTGTTCGGCAACCAGTTGCTTGTAGCGCTCGGACAGCGAACGGGTTGATTGCAGGTTGGCCTGGGCGCTGCCCAGGGTCGCCTCGTACACCGACGGGTCGATCTGGTAGAGCTGCTGGCCTTCTTTTACATCGCTGCCTTCTTTGAACAGGCGCTTGAGAATGATGCCATTCACCTGAGGACGAACCTCGGCAACACGGAACGCAGTAGTGCGCCCCGGCAGGTCGGAGGTGAGGGTATAGGCTTGTGTTTGCAGGGTTACGACGCCGACCTGAGGAACCTGCGCCACAGGCGCCGCTTCTTCCTTTTTACAGCCGCTGAGCAGGGTTGCCAGGGCGACGGCGGAAACCAGAGCGGTAACAGCTGGCTTGAATTGCATGAAGATCCTCGGGTCAGAAAGAGCTGAAGACGCTCAAGAGTAATGGAAACGGGATGTCAGAAAAAACCATTCTGAGTGGATAAGTAGCTTACTAACGAATATACTTACATTCATGGTTGTTTGTAAACACCTCTCTTGTGGTCCAGCATGACCCGGGTAGAGCGAATAAAGTCATCCGGGGGCCTTCTGCCAAAGGCTGCACCGGCTTAGAACCCCGATGCCAACAGCGCGTCAGGTCTTGATGAGGTTGTACTGCCATGGTCCGTAGAACCAAAGAGGAAGCTCAGGAAACCCGTAGCCAAATCCTCGAGGCTGCTGAAAAAGCTTTTTACAATCGCGGGGTCGCTCGTACGACCCTGGCGGACATTGCACAACTGGCCGGGGTCACCCGCGGCGCCATCTACTGGCACTTCAACAACAAGGCCGAGCTGGTACAGGCCATGCTCGACAGCCTGCGTGAACCACTGGCAGCCCTGGCCCGGGCCAGCGAGAGCGAGGAAGAACCCGACCCGCTTGGCTGCATGCGGCAGTTGCTGGTGCAACTGATGCAGCAGATCGTCCTGGACCCGAAAACCCGGCGCATCAATGAAATCCTCCACCACAAGTGCGAGTTCACCGATGACATGTGTGACATTCGCCAGCAGCGCCAGACCTCTACCCTGGATTGTCACCGTGACATCATGCTGACACTGGGCAATGCAGTGAAGCGTGGGCAATTGCCGAGCGACCTCAACCCTGAGCGTGCTGCGGTGGCGATGTATGCCTATATTGACGGCCTGATCAGCCGTTGGTTGCTGCTGCCAGACAGTTTCGAACTGCAAAAAGACGCCGACAAGTGGGTCGAAGCAGGGCTGGATATGCTGCGCTTGAGCCCCGCACTGCGCAATTGAGCATTTGTGAGCGATTGTTAAAGTGTGTGCATCTCTCTTAATGACCGCGCAATTCACCATTGGGCAGTGCCAGGGCGGCAGATAAACCCAGCAGCGAAACCGCCGCACTGCCCAGCAATAGATTGCGGAAGGTGCTCAGCAGTTCCAGCTGAACCGCTGCTGTCGCTTCACCGGTCTTCAGGCTGCCGAGCAGCGCTTCGCCGGCCAGGCTCAGGCCGCCATCCTGCAACATCGCCAGCAACAGCGCCGACATGCACGCCACCCCCATGGCCCCGCCGAGCGAGCGGAACAGGTTGGTGGTGCTGGTGGCCACGCCGATGTCCTGGGCTTGCACGGCACTTTGCGTAGCAACCAGCGAGGTCGGGAATTGCAGGCCCGAAGCGATCCCGGTCAACAGCATGAACACTCCACTGAACCATATGGCCTGCGGCGGGCTGAAGGCCATGCCGACAATGGCGAACGGCATCAGCAGCGCACCGCCGAGGATCTGCGGCTTGAAACGTCCGGTCAGGGTAGTCAGGCGCCCGCCACAGTAGGCGCCGATCGGCAAGCCAATCGCCAATGGCAGCAGGTGCAGGGCCGCGCTGTCGGCCCCGGCCCCAGTGATGCTCTGATAGCGCAGCGGCATCAGCATGGTCAGCGAGATAGCCTGGAAGCTGGTGAAGAAGATCGTGCACCAGCACAGCACCGCCACCCGGTTGTTGAACAGTTTCAACGGTAGCAGGGGTTCTGCGGCACGCCGCTCCTGAAGGATGAAGACCGTCAGGCCAAACACGGCGGCCAGCAGCAGGCTGGCCACGGGGCCTGATTGCACGGCCTGGCCCTGACCGATCAGGGTGATGCCGAGCAGCAATGCGCCAAGGCCGAAGATCAGCAGGACGGCGCCGGGGTAGTCGACTTTTGCCTGGCGTTGCGGGGTCGCCAGGCCGCGCAGGCTGTAGCGGGTCACCCACCAGGCGCCCAGCCCGAGCGGCAGGTTCAGCCAGAACACCCAGCGCCACGACAGGTACTCGGTGAGCACCCCGCCCAGCACCGGGCCGGCCACGCTGGCCAGGGCATACATGCTGCTGAAATAGCCTTGATAGCGTCCGCGTTCACGCGGTGGCACCAGGTCGCCAATGATCGCCTGGCTGACTGAAATCATCCCGCCCGCGCCAACCCCCTGCAGCACCCGCGCCAGCACCAGCTGTTCCATGTTCTGCGCCAGCGCGCAGAACACCGAGGCCAGGGTAAACAGCGCCGTGCCGATGAGGATCATCCGGCGTCGCCCATACAGGTCGCCGAGCTTGCCGTAGATCGGCACCGCCACGGTCATCGCGACCATGTACCCGGAGATCACCCAGGCAAGCAGGGCGACATCATTGAACTGGGCGGAAATCGCCGGCATCGACACGGCGACGATGGTCTGGTCCAGCGCGCCGAGGAAAATCGCCAGCATCAAGGCGGCCAATACCGTGCGCACAGCAGGTTGGGGCGTAGTGAGTTGGTTCACGAGCAGCTCGAAGGCAAGTGAATCCCGCCACTGATGCAGCGGGAGCAGGTGCTCGACAGTGTACTCGATAGCTTGCTAAGCGTCTTCGATAGACTCGTATGGCAGGCCCACATAATTTTCCGCCAGGGTCTTGCGCCCCGCCTCGGAGCTGACGAAGTAGTCCAGCTCGGTGTGTTGGATGCGTTGGCTGAAGGCATCGCTGTCCGGGAAGCGGTGCAGCATCGAGGTCATCCACCAGGAAAACCGCTCGGCTTTCCAGATCCGTCGCAGGCAGATGGCCGAGTATTTCTCCAGCAAGTCGCTGCGGCCTTCGGTGTAGACCTTGCGCAGGATGTTGTACAGCGTGCTGACATCGCTGGCCGCCAGGTTCAGGCCCTTGGCGCCGGTTGGCGGGACGATGTGTGCGGCGTCCCCGACCAGGAACAGGCGACCGTACTGCATCGGCTCGACCACGAAGCTGCGCAGCGGCGCGATGCTTTTCTCGATGGACGGGCCGGTAACCATGCGTTCGGCAAGCTCGGCCGGCAGCCGCGATTTGAGTTCGTCCCAGAAACGCTCATCGGGCCAGTCCTCGACCTTCTCTTCGGCCGACACCTGCACGTAATACCGGGTACGTGTCGGTGAGCGCATGCTGCACAGGGCGAAGCCGCGCTCGTGACGGGCGTACACCAGTTCATCGCTGACTGGCGGCGTATCCGCCAGGATACCCAGCCAGCCAAAGGGGTAGACCCGCTCGAAGACCTTCAGCGTATCGGCCGGGATCGATTGCCGGGCGACACCGTGGTAGCCGTCGCAGCCGGCGATATAGTCACAGTCGATGCGCTGTGCGACGCCATCCTTTTCGAAGGTCAGGTAGGGTTCGGCAGACTTCATCCCGTGCGGGCGGACGTTGTCAGCCTGGTAGATCGTGATAGCGCCACTGGCTTCGCGGGCGCCCATCAGGTCGCGGGTGACTTCGGTCTGGCCGTAGATCATCACGCCCTGGCCGCCGGTCAGGCCCTTGAGGTCGATATGTTCGCGGCGGCCATCGAAGGCCAGTTCGAAGCCACTGTGCGGCAGGCCTTCGGCCTCCATGCGCTGGCTGACGCCGGCTTCGCGCAGCAGGTCGACCATGCCCTGTTCAAGCACCCCGGCGCGAATGCGCCCCAGCACATACTCAGCGCTTTGGCGTTCGACGATGATGTTGGAAATGCCGGCCTTGTGCAGCAGTTGGCCGAGCAGCAGACCGGAAGGGCCGGCACCGATAATTGCTACTTGCGTCTTCATGGTGAGCGCATCTTGTTGTTGGTGTGCCTGCATTTTTCGCTTATGAGCGGCAAGCAAGAAGGGACAAACACCCAGCAAAGCGGTACTTTTCACGAATAGGTGCGGTTATCGGACAACGCCGGCGGAGGGCTGTCAGGCATGAGCAAAGCGACGATTCCAGTGTTCAAGCTGTATGGCGACGCCCTGGAGTGGCCTACGCCGGACTTGCTGCACAGCGAGTCGATCCCGGCGCGCAGCCGCCTGCACCACTGGGAGATCGAGCCGCATCGGCACGCCGACCTGTACCAACTGTTGTTCCTTTATAAGGGCCAGGCGCAGGTCGAGCTGGAAGGGCAGGTGCGGGTGCTGGACGAAGCGGCGATCCAGGTGGTGCCGGCCTTGTGCGTACACGGCTTTCGGTTTTCCGAGGACATCGACGGCTACGTGGTGACCCTGGCGGCGCCGCTGGTCGAGCTGCTGCACCAGCAACTGGGCGGTGGTTCAGCGCCCTTGAGCCAGGCCCGCAGCTACCTGGCCGAAGGGGATGCCGTTTACCTCAACAGCCTGTTCAGTACCTTGCAGCTTGAGTACCAACAGCACCAGCCGGGCCGCGACCTGCAACTGCGTTCGCTGATCAACCTGCTGGTGGTATGGGTTGCGCGTCGGCAGTTGCAACGCAGCGCCGGGGCACAGATCACCGAGCGTGGCCGCGAACAGTTGCAGCGTTTCAATCAGTTGGTGGAGCGGGGTTTCCGCCAGCAGCCGAGTGTCGAGCAACTGGCGCATCAGGTGGGGGTTTCGGTGGCGACATTGAACACCCTGTGCCGTGAACTGGCAGGGCAGTCGGCCTTGCAGATCATCCACCAGCGGTTGCTGCTGGAAGCCAAGCGCGACCTGATCTACACCAGCCTGACGATCAATCAGCTGGCAGACAGCCTGGGCTTTGCCGACCCGGCGTATTTCTCGCGCTTCTTCCGCCGCCTGACCGGGGTCTCACCGCGTGACTTTCGTCGCCGCGAGCCCGCTGTGGCTAGCGCAACGCACTGAGGGTCGCGGTATGCGGCACGCAGTGCGCCAGGCTGCAACTGGCGGCTGAATACGGTTGATTGCGCACTTGCTCGACCCGGTAGGCCGCAGCGGCATACAGCCCGACCACGGCGGCGATGGCGAACACGGTGGCACACTTTCTGGATCTCAGGGTCATGACGCATCCCTCCTGCAACCCGCACGCTTGTTCTACCACCAGCATAGTCCAGCCACGGGGCCTGCGCTGGCCAGCTAGAGGTCGTGGTCCCAGAGCGGTTCGGCGGTGAAGCGCTCAGCCAGAAAGTCGAGCATGCTGCGCAGGGTCGCTGGCATGTGCTTGCGCGAGGTGTACACGGCATTGAGGTTCAGTTCGCGGGGCTTGGCATGTGGCAGCAGGCGGATCAGCTCCCCGCTGCGCAGCGCTTCGGCCGCCTGGTAGGTCGGCAGCATCGCCACGCCGGCGCCCGCCAGTGCGGCACGTTGCAGGGTCATGGCTTCGTTGGCGCTAATGTTGCCTTGCACCGGCACGGAGACCGGCTCGCCGGCCACCTCGAAATGCCAGAGGCTGCGGCCGAAATAGGAGTGCGTCAGGCAATTGTGCTGGCTCAGTTCCTGTACCTGCTGCGGCGCCGGGTAGCGCTTCAGGTAGCCGGGCGATGCGCAGATCACCGAGCGGCAGACGCTGAGCCGGCGAGCGATCAGGTTCGGGTCGAGGTCGTTGCTGGTGCGAATCGCCAGGTCGATGCGCTCATCCACCAGGTTGACCGTGCGATCGAGCATCTGCAGATCGACCTTCACCCCCGGGTAGCGCTGCACATACTCGGCAATAGCCTGTACCAGCTGCGCCTGGCCGAACGAGGTGCTGACACTGATCCGCAGCTCACCGCGCGGGGCTTCATCCGGGGTACTGACGGCAGCCTTGAGGTCGCCCGCCAGTTCGATCATCTGCCGGCAACGCGGCAATGTCTCGGCCCCTGCCGCAGTCAGGCTCAACTTGCGCGTGGTGCGTTGCATCAAGCGGGCGCCGACCCAGTCTTCCAGTTCCGCCAGGTAGCGCGAGATAACCGGGCGCGACATGTCCAGGTGGTCGGCGGCAGCCGATTGGCTGCCCAGGTCGACGACAGTGACGAAGACCCGCATTGCAGTGAGACGGTCCATGATTTGCCCGATTTCAGAAACAAACTATGTTCAAGCATCGCATTTTTTGTGACGGATCGTGCAACTAAGCTTCACGCCATCGATCCCCCTTCATAGGAACCGCCCGATGTCTCGATTTGCTTCTTTGCGCCGCCTGCTGCTGGCCGCTGCCACCGCAGGCGTGATGACCCAGGCGTCGGCCGCCGAGCCGGCACTGACCCTGGATGTCTACAACCCGGGCACCAACGCGCTGTTCCCGGTCAGTTCGGTGATCATCAGTGGCAAGCGCGATGCGATCCTGGTCGACGCCCAGTTCGGCAAGGCCCAGGCCGAGCAGGTGGTGCAGAAGCTGCGTGCCGCTGGCAAGCACCTGACCACCATCTATATCAGCCATGGCGACCCGGACTATTACTTCGGTTTGCAGACCCTGACCCGCGCCTATCCAGACGCCAAGGTCGTGGCCTCGCAGGCGACGGTCGAGCACATCCAGCAGACCAAGGATGCCAAGCTGGCCTACTGGGGCCCGCAGATGGGGGCCGACAAACCTGAGCAGGTGATCGTGCCGCAGGTACTCAAGGGCAATACCCTGACCCTGGAAGGCCAAACCCTGGAAGTGCTTGGCCTGGACGGGCCGCAGCCAGATCGCAGCTTTGTGTGGATTGCGTCGATCAAGGCGGTCGTCGGTGGCGTGGTGGTGGCAGAGAACCTGCACGTGTGGATGGCTGATACGCAATCGGCCAAGTCGCATCAGGACTGGCTCGCGACCCTTCAGCGTATCGAGCAGTTGGCGCCGCGCACCGTCGTGCCAGGGCATTACCTGGGTAGCAGCAGCCAGTCGCTGGCGGCCGTGAAGTTCACCGCCGGCTATATCCGTGCATTTGATGAAGAAACCGCGAAGGCGGCCACCTCGGCCGAACTGATCGGCGCAATGAAACAGCGTTATCCGGGCCTGGGTGAAGAAAGCTCGCTGGAGCTGGGTGCCAAGGTCGCCAAGGGCGAAATGAAGTGGTAAGTGTCGTTCAATCCTGATCGGAGGTTTTCCATGAGCAAGATCGCAATTATCGGCGCCACCGGGCGTGCCGGCAGCCAGTTGCTGGAAGAGGCGTTGCGCCGTGGCCACAGCGTGGTGGCTATCGCCCGCAAAGCGCCGCACTTGTATGAGCGGGATGGGGTTACGTTCAAGACGCTGGATGTACAGGATGGTGCTGCATTGCAGGAGGCGGTGGCGGGCAGTGATGTGGTGTTGAGCGCCGCGCATTTTGCGCCGATCCCGGCCCGCTTGATCGTCGAGCCGGTGAAGAAAGCCGGGGTGCGGCGTCTGTTGGTTGTGGGTGGGGCCGGTAGCCTGTTGCTGCCGTCGGGAGGGCGGGTGATTGATACCCCGGATTTCCCGGAGGCCTACAAGGCTGAAGCGTCTGCCGGCAGTCAGTTCCTCGATGACTTGCGCCAGGAGAGGCAACTGGATTGGACCTTCCTGTCGCCGTCGGCGGAATTTGTTGAAGGCCCGCGTACCGGGGCCTACGTGCTGGGCAAGGATCACCTGCTGTTTGGCAGTGATGGTCGCAGCTGGATCAGTTTTGCCGACTACGCCATTGCGATGCTGGATGAAGTCGAGAAACCGGCCCATTCGCGGCAGCGGTTCACGGTTGGGTATTGACCTGATCACACAACCACCCCAACAACTCCAGCAACCCCGGCGAATCCGCCCGGGGTGGCCGGACCAGGTAGTAACCCTTGCCAGTCGGCACGCGCAGATCGAACGGCATCACCAGCCGCCCATTGCGCAAGTCTTCGCCAATCAATGCCCAGTCACCAATCGCCACGCCATTGCCCTGGGACGCCATCGACATCGCCATGTCGAGTGTCTCGAAATGCTGGCGCTTGCCCGTTTGTGGCAGTTCACCTCCCGCAGCAGCCAGCCACATCTGCCAGTCCCGCTCGTTACGCTCCGGGTGCAGCAACAGGTGATGCTCCAGGTCCGCGACTTCACGCAGTGGCAGCGGGCCTGCCAGCAACTGCGCTGAACACACCGGCGTCAGTTGCTCATCAAACAGCTTCAGCACCTGCACGCCATGATTGGGCGGCACGCCATACACCACTGCCGCATCAAACGCCTCATGACGAAAATCCACGCCGTAGTGCATGGTGGTGGTCAGCTCTACCGGCACGTCCGGGCGCAGGGCCTGCCACTCCATCAGGCGCGGCAGCAACCAGCGCATCACGCAGGTCGGCGCCTTGATCTGCAAGGTGGCATTTTTCGCCCCCACCTGCTGCACGCCTTCCTCGATCAAGGCAAACACCTGCTGCACCCGCGGCAGCCAGTCCTGACCTTCGCGGGTCAGGCTCAAGCCTCGCGCCTGGCGCACGAACAGCGCATAGCCCAGGTGCTCTTCCAGCCCGGCAATCTGCCGGCTGACGGCACCCTGGGTGATGTGCAGTTGCTGCGCCGCACGGGTGAAATTGCAGCACTGGGCGGTGACCAGGAAGGTGTGCAGGGCGGGCAGCGGCGGGAGACGTTTCATGTGCTTGAGCCATGATCAGGAGACATGGCTAGTATGAGGATTTTTGCATTGTGCCGGTAGCCGCCCGGCGGTCCAATGCAGCCTTGTTCCAGAACAATCACAGGCAGACGAACATGGCCACATGCGGCGAAGTACTGGTAAAACTCCTTGAAGGCTATGGCGTCGACCATGTGTTCGGGATCCCCGGCGTGCACACCGTCGAGCTCTACCGTGGCCTGGCGCGCTCCAGCATCCGCCACATCACCCCGCGCCATGAGCAAGGCGCAGGCTTCATGGCTGACGGCTATGCGCGGACCCGCGTCAAGCCGGGCGTCTGCTTCATCATCACCGGCCCGGGCATGACCAACATCACCACCGCCATGGGCCAGGCCTACGCCGACTCGATCCCTATGCTGGTGATCTCCAGCGTGCAATCGCGCAACGCGCTGGGTGGCGGGCGCGGCAAGCTGCATGAGCTGCCGGCGCAGAGCAACCTGGTGGCCGGGGTGACGGCGTTTTCCCATACCCTGATGTCGGCCGACGACCTGCCCGCCGTGCTGGCGCGAGCCTTCGCCGTGTTCGAGGGCGCACGCCCACGCCCGGTGCATATCGAGATCCCGCTGGATGTGCTGGTGGAAGACGCAGACCATCTGCTCGATTGCGCGCCAATTCACATCGAGCGTGCCGGTGCTGCACCGGCAGCCGCGGCGAAGATGGCTGCGCTGTTGGCGTCTGCCCGTCGCCCGTTGATTCTTGCTGGCGGCGGCGCCATCGACGCCAGCGCTGCGCTGACGCGCCTGGCCGACTACCTGCAAGCACCCGTTGCCCTGACCATCAATGCCAAGGGCATGTTGCCTGCCAAGCACCCGCTGCTGATCGGCTCGACCCAGTCGCTGGTCGCCACCCGCGCACTGGTGTGTGAGGCCGACGTGGTGCTGGCAATCGGCACCGAGCTGGCGGAAACCGACTACGACATCACCTTCAAGGGCGGCTTCGAGATCCCCGGTACGCTGCTGCGCATCGACATCGACCCGGACCAGACCGTACGCAACTACCCGCCCAAGGTGGCCATGGTCGCCGATGCCGAACTCGCCACCCAGGCCGTGCTGCAAGCCCTGGCCGAGCTGCCGGCACCCGTACGCGCCGCCGATTGGGGCGTTGCGCGGGCCACGCGCTTGCGCGAAGTGCTGGCGGGCGAATGGGACCCGGCCATGCAGGCGCAGACGCTGTTCCTCAACACCATCCTCGATACCCTGCCCAACGCGGTCCTGGTCGGCGATTCGACCCAGCCGGTGTACACCGGCAACCTGACCCTGGACCTCGACCACCCGCGTCGCTGGTTCAACGCTTCCACCGGCTACGGCACCCTCGGCTATGCCTTGCCGGCTGCCATGGGCGCCTGGCTGGGCAGCGCCGCCGAGCCGGGCAAGCGCCTGCCGGCGGTGTGCCTGATCGGCGATGGTGGCTTGCAGTTCACCCTGCCGGAGCTGGCCAGTGCAGTGGAAGCGCAGGTGCCATTGATCGTGCTGCTGTGGAATAACCAGGGCTACGAAGAGATCAAGAAGTACATGGTCAACCGCGCCATCGAACCGGTGGGTGTGGACATCCACACCCCGGACTTCGTCGGTGTGGCCAAGGCCCTGGGTTGCGCCGCCGAGGCGGTGCAGGGCGTCGAGCAACTGCGCGAAGCGCTGCGCCAGGCCAGTGATCGCCAGGGCCCGACCCTGATCGAGATCGACCAGAACCAATGGACGAAGGCGGTGAACGCATGATCGCCCTCAACCAGACGGTCGCGGGCCTGTACATCGATGGTGCCTGGCAGCATGGCCCGCAGTTGCTGGCAGTGACCAACCCGAGCAATGAGCAGCCGCTGGCGCAGGTTGCCGGTGGTGATGCGCAGGCAGTGGAGCGCGCAGCCTTGGCTGCCCAGCAGGCATTCGCCGGTTGGTCGAGCACCAGCGGCGCGCAACGCGCTGAAGTCTTGCGCAGCATTGCCCGTGGGGTCGAAGCACGGCGTGAGCGCCTGATCGAGCTGCAGTCGAGCAACAACGGCAAGCCGCTGGGCGAAGCGGGGATGGATGTCGATGATGTGATTGCGACCTTCGACTACTACGCCGGGCTGGCCGAAGTAGCTGGCCTGGACGTCGACGTGGCCTTGCCGACTGACGATTTCGTTGCCCGCGTGCGCCGCGAGCCGTGCGGTGTCGTCGGCCTGATCGTGCCGTGGAACTTCCCGATGGTGACCACCGCCTGGAAGCTGGCGCCGGCCTTGGCGGCTGGTTGTTGCGTGGTGCTCAAACCTTCGGAAGTCACGCCGCTGGCCGAGCTGGAGCTGGCGGCGATCATTGCCGAGGCGGGCTTGCCCAATGGCGTGTTCAACCTGGTGTGTGGCACCGGGCTGGCCGTCGGCGCGCCGATTGCCAGTGACCCACGCATTGCCAAGGTCTCGTTCACCGGCAGCAATGCGGTCGGCGTGCAGGTGATGCAGCGTGCGGCAGAAACCGTGAAGGGCGTGAGCCTGGAGCTGGGCGGCAAGTCGGCATTGCTGGTGCTGGAGTCGGCAGACCTGGCATTGGCAGTGGAGCTGGCCTGTGCCGGCGGCTTCTTCAATGCCGGGCAGATGTGCTCGGCGACCAGCCGGGTGTTGATTGCCGAGGCGCTGTACGAGGACTTCGTCACTTTGCTCAAGCAGCGTGTGGCCGAGATTCGCGTGGGTGACCCGTTCACTGGCGAGTGGGACATGGGGCCGCTGGTGAACCAGGCCCAGTATCAGCGGGTGCTGGCGCATATCGAGCAAGGCGTACACGTCGGGGCACAGTTGCTGCTGGGCGGGCAACGGCCGGTGGGGCAGCCATGTGGCTACTTTGTCGAACCGACGGTGTTCACCGAGGTGCCGCTGGACAGCGCGTTGTGGCGCGAAGAGATTTTCGGCCCGGTGCTGTGCCTGCGCCGGGTGGCCGATGAGGCTGAGGCGTTGAGGCTGGCCAATGACAGTGAATTCGGGCTAGTCGCCAGTGTGGTGGGGCAGGATCTGCAAGCGGCGCAGCGGGTAGCCAATGGGCTACAGGCCGGGCTGGTGTGGATCAATGCGCCGCAGGTGATCTTCCCGCAGACCGCGTGGGGTGGCTACAAGCAGAGCAGCCTTGGGCGTGAGCTGGGGCCTTGGGGGCTGAGCGCCTTCCAGGAGATCAAGCATGTCGTGAGGGCGGTTTAGCCCCCATCGCCGGCAAGGCCGGCTCCCACAGGAGTAACGGTCTTGCACAATTTTTTGTAGCCGCTGCCGTCAGGCTGCGCTGGAGCCCGTGGGGCTCCCAAAGGCGGCGCCTGCCATGCAGGCGAAAGCAATTCAAAGGGCACTGCGCAATCGCGCCATATCCCGCAACGGCGGCGCGCCATACAGCCGGCTGTATTCCCGGCTGAACTGCGAAGGGCTTTCATACCCCACCCGATACCCCGCCACCGAGGCTTCCAGCCCATCGTTGAGCATCAAGCGCCGTGCTTCCTGCAACCGCAGCTGCTTCTGATACTGCAACGGGCTCATCGAAGTCACCGCCTTGAAGCGGTGGTGCAAGGTCGACGTACTCAGGTTCACCTCCCGCGCCAGGTCATCTATGCGCAGCGGCTTGTGGTAGTGCACGTTCAGCCACTGGATGGCCTGGCACACCCGGTGCGTCTGGGTATTGGCCATGGCAATCTCATACAGCCGCGCACCCTGCTGGCCACGCAGCAATCGGTAGAGGATCTCCCTGCGGATCAACGGCGCGAGCACCGGAATATCCTTCGGCGTGTCCAGCAGGCGAATCATGCGCAGCAAGGCATCGAGCAACTGCGTATCCAGGCGCTCTATATACAGACCGCGCCCCGAGGGCAACGAGGGCACGCTCATGGGCCCGGCCTCGGCGATCAGGTGGTTGATTTCTGCCGGGTCGATGTCCAGGCGAATACCCAGGCTGGGGTTCTCCGGGCTGGCTTCGAGCAGCACGCCGCTGATCGGCATGGCCACCGACACCACCATGTAGTGCAGCGGGTCGTAGAGATAGCGCTCTTCGCCCAGGCACACTTCCTTGCTGCCCTGGGCGAGGATGCACAGGGCCGGCTGCGCCAGTGTCGGCATCGAACGCACGGTATTTTCGTAACGCACCAGGAACAGGTTGGCGATCGCCGATTGCCCGCCGCCTTGTGCCGCGCCATGGCGACGGATCAGGTCGGCAAGCTCCTGGCGCAGGGTTTCCAGCGCAGGATCAAGCGGTGGATGAAGGCATTCGGGGGCTGTCATGGGCAGGTGTTCCTCTGCGGACCTTAGCCAGCATAGGTTTGTGCAAGCCCGAGCGCTAGATGGATGCTGCCGGGTTCTTGCCTGATCCTGCAGCGCGCAGGATCAGGCAAGTCCTCGACAGGAATCGCCTACCGTCCCTTGCGGCTGCCCCCGTAGCCTTGGCAGCCTGGCAGTTTCCCTCTGGCCGTCTTCAGGAGCACCGCACATGACTTCATCCAAACCGGTCAGCCATCTCTCCTTCGTGCGCGCCAGTGCCGGCCGCTCGGTCGAGCTTGGTGAGCGCCTGCAACAATTGCTCGAACCTTGCCGGCAAACGCCAGGTTGCCTGCATTTCAGCCTGCAACGCTCCACCTGCGATGCCGACCTGTGGTTGCTCACGGGGCTGTGGGCCGACCAGTCGGCACTCAACGACTACTTCACCTCGCCCAGCCTGCAACTGTTCGGCGAACTGGCGCAGACACGGCTGATGGACAGCCTCGACTTGCAGACGTTCATGGCGCCCTCGGCAGGTTAGAATGCGCGCTTTCCTGCAACCGATGTGGATGTAACCGGCATGGCACGTAAAGAATTTGAGTCGTTCGAGGCAGTATCGGCAGTGGTTCCGGGCGAGGGTGGCTACAGCGCCGCGATTGCCGTGAAAGGCCTGGGCGCCGGTGGTGCACCACATTTTCACAAAGTGCTCGACGGGCAGACCTTCAAGACCGCTTTGGACGCCGACGAAGCGGCCAGCGCTGAGCTGGCGCGCCTGACCGGCGTCAGCGACGCCGGCGAACTGCTCTGGTGATTCAGATCCCCGGGCGACGCATCTTGAACAGGTTGCCCAGTTCGAAGTAATCCGCCGGGCCGCCACCGCGCAAGATCGGTTCGGCGGCGGCGGTGTCGTAGATCCCGTCTTTGAGCAGGTGCTCGGCAATGTGCACCGCGACCACTTCCCCCAGGATCAGCCAGCTCGGCACCAGCGCCTGCGCGGCCGTTTGCAGCTGCACGATCTGGGTCACCTTGCATTCGAACGACACCGGGCTTTCCAGTACGCGCGGCACTGCAATCACTCGCGAGGCGGCCGGGGTCAGTTGGCTCAAGGCAAACTCGTCGATTTCCGGCGCCACGGCGGCGCAGCTCTGGTTCATGGCTTCGGCCAATGGGCGGGTGGCCAGGTTCCAGGCGAACTCGCCGGTCTGCTCGATGTTGTTCAGGCTGTCTTTGCGCCCGACACTGCAGAAACCGATGATCGGCGGAATGTAGTTGAAGGCGTTGAAGAAGCTGTACGGCGCCAGGTTCAGGCGACCTTCACGGTCGTGGGAGGAGATCCAGCCAATCGGGCGCGGGCCGACGATGGCATTGAATGGATCGTGAGGCAGACCGTGGCCTTTTGCAGGTTCGTAGTAGTACATCGGGGGGCCTTGTGGGCGGAGGGATGGCCTAGTGTGCCAAGACCTGCGTGCCCTGGAAACAACTAAGCCCGGCCGAGGCCGGGCTGTGAAGCACATCGTCAGTGTTTAGCTGATGCGGTGGGCCTGGGTGCGGTCGAAACCGTCTGCGGCAAATTTGCCTGCGCCAGTGCGGTCGAAACCGTCTGCGGCGACGCGGACACCACCGGTGCGATCAGAACCGTCTGCAGCAATTTTGCCTGCGCCAGTGCGGTCGAAACCATCTGCTGCGACGTTGACGGCCTGGGTTTGTTCAACTGCAAAGTTGTGGGCGTTGGTACGGTCAAAACCGTCTTCGGCAAATGCGTTGGCAGCCAGTACCGAGAAAGCGAGGGTAAGGATCAGTTTGGTTTTCATGGTCGTTGCTCCGGGGTAGGTCAGGGGTTGTTTTGTTTCGATGGAGTTGATGCTACGCCGATTAAATTGATTAAAAAGCGCAAAAATTAGCGTCTAAAAATCAGTTTATTCGATGTGTGTGGCGACACAGCCCCTGTGGGAGCCGGCCTTGCCGGCGATTGCTGTGTGACTGTGCCGGCCTCATCGCCGGCAAGGCCGGCTCCCACAGGGGGCATTTCGTTCCAGCCAATACAGCGTGCCCGGGGCGAATTAATCGGGCATTAAGCCGCACAAACTAAAAAGGGGCGCCCATCGCTGGGCGCCCCTTCTCTACAACCCTACTGTACTCAGTCGGTGGTGATCCGCGAATGCTTGCGGGTGTCCTTCATGAACACATACACCAGCAACGAACAGGCAATACAGGCGGTCACGTACCAGTAGTAGCCGGTCTCCATGCCCGCGCTCTTGAACCACAGCGCCACGTATTCCGCAGTACCGCCAAAGATCGACACGGTCAGCGCGTACGGCAGGCCGACGCCCAAGGCACGGATTTCGGTCGGGAACAGCTCGGCCTTCACCACGGCGTTGATCGAGGTGTAGCCACTGACGATGATCAGCGCCGCCATGATCAGGAAGAACGCGCCCCACCAGGTCTGGATGGTGTGCAAGGTGGTGAGGATCGGCACGGTGCACAGGGTGCCCAGCACGCCGAAGGCGATCAGGATCGGGCGCCGGCCGATCTTGTCCGAGAGGCTGCCGATCACCGGCTGCAAGCACATGAACAGGAACAACGTGGCCGCCGAAATGGTGGTCGAGTCGCTGATGCTCATGCCCACCGTGTTCACCAGGTACTTCTGCATGTAGGTGGTGTAGGTGTAGAACGCCAGGGTGCCGCCCATGGTCAGGCCGACCACGGTCGCCAGTTCCTTGGGGTGGCGCATCAGGGTGCGCATCAGGCTTTCCTTGGACTTCTCCTTCTTGGTGAAGGAGGCCGTCTCTTCCATGCCACGACGCAGGTACAGCGCAACCACCGCGCACAGCGCGCCGATCACGAAGGGTACACGCCAGCCCCAAGCGTACAGCTGCTCGGTGGTCAGGGTCTGTTGCAGGATGATCAGCACCGCCAGCGCGATGAGCTGGCCGGAAATCAGGGTCACGTACTGGAAGCTGGAGAAGAAGCCACGGCGTTCCTTGGTGGCCATTTCACTGAGGTAGGTCGCCGAGGTGCCGTATTCACCACCCACCGACAGGCCCTGCATCAGCCGCGCCACTACCAGCAACACTGGCGCAGCCACGCCGATGGTTTCATAGCCAGGGGTCAGGGCGATTACCAGCGAGCCTGCGCACATCAGCAGGACCGAGGCCATCAGCGCGGCTTTGCGGCCCTTGCGGTCGGCATAGATGCCCATCAGCCAGCCACCAATCGGGCGCATCAGGAAGCCCACGGCGAAGATCGCAGCGGTGTTCAGCAGTTGGGCAGTGGTGTCGCCAGCCGGGAAGAAGGCCTTGGCGAAGTACAGCGAGAATGCTGCATAGACGTACCAGTCGTACCACTCGACCATGTTGCCGATCGAGCCGCTGAAGATCGACTTGAGACGACTGGAGGTGGTTTTTTCCGCAGCCGGCGCGATGGCCGCCCCGGCAGGCAGGGAGGTGGAATTATCCATTGCAGGAACCTTCTAGTTGTTTTTGTGGAGCGCGCCGAAACGCAGCCTGATCCGGCTATAGCAGGACCTGTGCCAAGGGCGAAACGCCCGAGCTAGAAGGGTTTGCGTGAAGTTGTAGGCGGAAATCCGCTTATCGCCTGGCCACTGATAAGCAAGATTCCGCCGATCGCGCCTAGGCGCGGTCGAGGAAGTCTTCGCGCAACAGGGCGTGGCGCTGCATTTTCTCGTTGAGGGTGCGCCGAGGCAGTTGCAGCTCTTCCATCACCGCCTTGATGTCGCCTTTGTGCCGGCTGAGGGCTGCGCGCAGGCACTGCGCCTCGAACGCTTCCTGCTGCGCGGCCAGCGATTGCCCAGCTTCGCTCAGCAACGGCTGCGGCTCGCCCAGGCCCAGGGCGTGACGTTCGGCAGCGTTGGCCAGTTCGCGGACATTGCCCGGCCAGTCGTGGCTGAGCAGCCGGCCCAGCTGTGCGCCGCTCAGTGGCGGGGCCGTGCGACCCAGGCGTTCGGCGGCGGAACGCGCGAAGTGGGCGAACAGCAGCGGGATGTCTTCGCGGCGCTCGCGCAGCGGCGCCAGGTGCAACTCGGCAACGTTCAGGCGATAGGCCAGGTCTTCACGAAAACGTCCGGCGCGGGCTTCTTCGAGCAGGTCCGGCTTGGTTGCGGCAATGATGCGCAGGTCGACGCTGATGCTCTGGTTGGCGCCCAGGCGCTCCAGCTTCTGCTCCTGCAACACGCGCAGCAGCTTGGCCTGTTGGGCCAGTGGCATGCTTTCGATTTCATCGAGGAACACCGTGCCGCCGTTGGCGTATTCCAGCTTGCCGATGCGTTTGCCCTGGGCGCCGGTGAACGCGCCGCTTTCGTGGCCGAACAGCTCGGCTTCGAACAGGTGCTCGGGAATGGCTGCGCAGTTCAGCGCGACAAACGGCTGCTCGGCCCGTGGCCCGAAGTCGTGCAGGCAGCGGGCAACCCGCTCCTTGCCACTGCCGGTCTCGCCGCGAATCAGCACATTGACCGGCAGGCTGGCCAGGTCCAGCACCTGCCGGCGCAACTGCTGCAAGCCTTGCGACATGCCCAGCAGGGTGGTTTCCAGCAGCGCCTTCTGGTCGGCCTGTTCGTGCAGGCGATGGTTCTCCAGCACCAACTGGCGCTTTTCCAGGGCCCGGCGCAGGCTGCCGAGCAGGCTCTCCGGGCTGAAGGGTTTTTCCAGGAAATCGTAGGCGCCGTTGCGCATGGCCTCGACCGCCATCGGCACGTCGCCATGGCCGGTGAGCAGAATCACCGGCAGGTCGGGGTCACGCTGTTGCAGTTGCTCGAGCAATTGCAGGCCGCCCATGCCGGGCATGCGCACATCGCTGAGGATCACCCCGGGGAAGTGCGCCGGCAACTGCGCCAGGCAGTCCTCGGCGCGGCTGAACAGCTGGACATCGAAGCCGCTCAGGCCCAGCCATTGTTCGACCGCCGTGCGGATACTGGCTTCATCGTCGACGACTATCACCGAATTCAACATGCAGGCTCCGGATCGATGGGCAAGGTGAAGCTGAAACGGGCGCCGCCAGGCTGGTTCTCGACCTGCAGGCGGCCGCCGGCTTCGTGGATGATGCCATAGGAAATCGCCAGGCCCAGCCCCAGGCCTTCACCGACCGGCTTGGTGGTGAAGAACGGGTCGAAGACCTTGCTCAGGTCGGCTTCGCCGATGCCGCCGCCACTGTCGAGCACGCTCAGGCACCAGTGCTCGCCCTGGGCATCGATACGTACTTCCAGGCGTTTGTAGTGCTTGTCGGCCATGGCATCGAGGGCGTTGCGCAGCAGGTTGATCAACACCTGCTCGAGGCGAATCGAATCGCCCCGCACCCAGGCCGGACGGGCCAGGTACAGCGCCGTGCTGACTTCCTCGGCGCGGATCCGCGGGTCGAGCAATTGCAGCGCCTGGTCGACCACGGTGGCCAGGTCCAGACGCTCGCGCAGGCCACTGGGGCTGTTGCGTGCGAAGGTCTTCAGGTGGCCGGTGAGCGCGGCCATGCGCGTGAGCATCTGCTCCAGCGGCTGCAAGGCCTTGCGCGCCTCGTCGAGACGCTCGTTGTCGAGCAGCAGGCGCAGGCTGGCCAGTTGCATGCGCTGGGTGGTCAGCGGCTGGTTCAGCTCATGGGCGAGGGCGGCGGACATCTGCCCCAGCGCCGCCAGCTTGGTCGATTGCACAAGGCCTTCTTGCGCGGTGCGCAGGTCGCGGGTGCGGGCTTCGACCAAGGCTTCCAGCTCCTGCCGGCTGCGCCGACGCAGGCGGGCCAGGCGCATGCGCTGGTTGATGAAGAGGATGGCGAACACCAGGGTCAGCCAGATCGCCGCCGCCGCGAGGCCGGCATTGCGGCCTTCGTCGCTGGGCTGCGGTTTGCGCAGCAGGTGCAGGGTCCAGCCTTCGGCTTCCAGCGGCAGGCTTTCCCAGAGGTAGTCGAGGTTGCCTTCCGGGCCCTGAACACGCACCAGGTTGCTGTTGTCGTCGAAACGGTTCATCACCTGGCGTTGCAACGGCACCAAGGCCTGCTTGTCGTATTGGCGGGTGGCTTCCAGCTCATTGAAGTCGGCGGCCGACAATGGCCTCAACTCGCGGTAGCGCCAGCCTTCCTGGTTGGCGATGAAGATGATGCCGCGGGCATCGCTGACCAGCAGCAGGTCATTGCCCTGGCCCCATTCACGCTCCAGTTCAGGGAACTCCAGCTTGACCACCATGGCGCCGAGGAAGTCGCCGTGCTCGCTGGTGACCGCACTGGAGAGGAAGTACCCCGGAATGCCGCTGGTGACACCCACGGCATAGAAACGCCCGCTGCCCTGGGTGCGGGTTTGCTTGAAGTACGGACGAAAGCCGTAGTTCTGCCCGACATAGGTGGTCGGCAGGCGCCAGTTGCTGGCGGCCACGGCCAGGCCGGTGCGGTCGAGCAGCTCCAGGGTCGAGGAGTTGGCCGCGCCGTTGATGCGTTCAAGTTTGCGGTTCAGCGCGTCCTGGGTAGCTTCACCCACCGGGGCACCGAGTGCGTTGATCAATTCCGGGTCCAGCGCCAACACGGCCGGCAGGGCGCGGTAGCGTTCGATCAGGGTGTGCAGCGAGGTGGCGTAGAGGTTCAGTTGCTGGCTGGCACGCCCGGCATCTTCGACGATGGCCTGGCGTTCGGCATGGTGCATGGCCCAACCGGCGGCCAGCAGGGTGCCGGCGGTAATCAACAACAGGATCAGGCCCAGGCGCAGGGCACGAAAGGAAAAAGGCATGGCAGGCACTTCCCGGCAATGGGGAAGGCATCCTGGCACTTCCCCGTGAGCATGGCAGCGGCTTACAGCAGTTCGAACGTCTGCTGTTGTACCGCTTGGGAGTCGAGACCGATCAGGATGTTGAAGTCACCCGGCTCGGCTGCGAACTGCAGTTGGTTGTTCCAGAACTTCAGTTCTTCTTCGCTGATGCTGAAGTGCAGGGTGCGTTCCTCACCCGCCTTGAGCATGACTTTCTGGAAGTTCTTCAGTTCCTGCACCGGGCGGCTCATCGAAGCGGCCACGTCCTGCACGTACAGCTGCACCACGGTTTCACCGTCATGTTTGCCGGTGTTCTTCACCTGGATGCTGGCATCCAGGGTCTGGCCTTTCTTCAGGGTCTTGCTCGACAGGCTCAGGTTCGACAGGCTGAAGTCGCTGTAGCTCAGGCCGTAGCCGAACGGATACAGCGGGCCGTTAGGCTCTTCGAAGTACTGCGAGGTGTAGTTGCCTGGCTTGCCCGGGGTGAACGGCCGGCCGATGCGCAGGTGGTTGTAGTACATCGGGATCTGCCCGACCGAACGCGGGAAGGTGATGGCCAGCTTGCCCGACGGGTTGTAGTCACCGAACAGTACGTCGGCGATGGCGTTGCCGCCTTCGGTGCCGCTGAACCAGGTTTCCAGAATCGCGTCAGCCTGCTCGCGCTCCCAGGCCAGGGCCAGTGGGCGGCCGTTCATCAACACCAGGACCAGCGGCTTGCCGGTGGCTTTCAGGGCCTTGATCAGCTCGCGCTGGCTGGCCGGGATTTCCAGGGTGGTGCGGCTGGACGATTCGTGGGACATGCCACGCGACTCACCGACCACGGCCACCACCACATCGGACTGTTTCGCCGCCTTGACCGCTTCGGCGATCATCACCGCCGCAGGGCGCGGGTCGTCAACGATTTCCGGGGCGTCGAAGTTGAGGAAGTTCAGGTAGTCGACGATGGCCTTGTCGCCAGTGACGTTCGAGCCCTTGGCATAGATCACCTTGGCCTGGTCACCCAGCGCGCGGCGCAAGCCTTCACGCACGGTCACCGACTGGTGCGGACGGCCAGCCGCCGCCCAGCTGCCCATCATGTCGATGGGGGCATCGGCCAGCGGGCCGACCAGGGCGATGGTCCCGGCTTTTTTCAGCGGCAGGGTCTGGTTGCGGTTTTCCAGCAATACCAGGCTGCGGCGTGCAACGTCACGCGCGGCTTCGCGGTGCAGGCGGCTGTCGGCATAGGTGTCGGCCGGGTCTTCGCTGGCCACGCCGATGCGCACGTACGGGTCCTTGAACAGGCCCATGTCGTACTTCGCGCCGAGGATTTCCCGCACGGCGTTGTCCAGGTCGGTCTGGCTGACGTCGCCGGACTTGAGCAGCTTGGGCAGGTCTTCGCCATACAGGCTGTCGTTCATGCTCAGGTCGATACCGGCCTTGATCGCCAGTTTCGCCGCTTCGGTGCCGTCTTTGGCCACGCCATGGCGGATCAGCTCGCCAATGGCGCCGTGGTCGCTGACGGTGACACCCTTGAAGCCCCACTCCTTGCGCAGCAAGTCGTTCATCAGCCAGGTGTTGGAGGTGGCCGGCACGCCGTTGATCGAGTTCAGCGCGACCATCACCCCGCCAGCGCCGGCATCAATCGCGGCGCGGTACGGCGGCAGGTAGTCGTTGTACATCTTGGCCGGGCTCATATCGACCGTGTTGTAGTCGCGACCGCCTTCCACTGCGCCGTACAGGGCGAAGTGCTTGACCGCGGCCATGATGCTGTCGGCGTTGGCTGGGCTCTGGCCCTGGAACGACTCGACCATGACCCGCGAGATGCGCGACACCAGGTAGGTGTCCTCGCCGAAGCCTTCGCTGGTGCGGCCCCAACGTGGGTCGCGGGCGATGTCGACCATCGGCGCGAAAGTCATGTCGATGCCGTCGGCGGCCGCTTCAACGGCAGAAGTGCGGCCTACCTTGGCGATGGCGTCCATGTCCCAGCTGGCGGCCAGGCCCAGGCTGATCGGGAAGATCGTGCGATGGCCGTGGATCACGTCGTAGGCGAAGAACATCGGGATCTTCAGGCGCCCGCGCATGGCGGCGTCCTGCATCGGCCGGTTTTCGTCGCGGGTGATCGAGTTGAAGGTGCCGCCGATGCGCCCTGCGGCGATTTCCTTGCGGATCAGCTCACGAGGCATTTCCGGGCCGATGCTGATCAGGCGCAACTGGCCGATCTTCTCGTCTTCGGTCATCTGCTTCATCAGGTTTGCGATGAAGGCATCCTTGTTCTTCAGGGGCTCGGCAGGGGCAGCGGCAAAGGCCGACTGACTGGCCAGGCTGACGAGCAGACCCAGCAAACATAGCTTGTTCATTTATGAGTTCTCTAGGCTTACGGCAGTATTCACGGTGGATACTGCCCAGCCGAAATGGGGGAAGCGGCTATTGTTGTAGTTTGCCGGGGCATCTTTTAGCCGATCGGGCCATCGCGATCCAGCGGCGGTCACGGATTATGCCTCAAGTCCGATGCTTTACGCAGACTCAAGGAGTGTTACCCAGATGCAGGTACTCAACGGTGCAAGGTTCGGGGTGCTGGTGCTGCTTACCAGCCTGCTGGCCGGCTGCGGGATCAACAACATCCCCAACTATTACGAACAGGTCAAGGCGGCCTGGGCCCAGGTGCAGAACCAGTACCAGCGCCGTGCCGACCTGATCCCGAACCTGGTGGAAACGGTCAAGGGCTATGCCAAGCAGGAACAGGACACCCTGACGGCGGTGATCGAGGCGCGGGCCAAGGCGACCTCGATCAAGGTCGATGCCAGCACCCTCGACGATCCAGAGAAGCTGCGCCAGTTCCAGGCGGCGCAATCGCAACTGGGTGGCGCGCTGGGGCGGTTGATGGTGGTGTCTGAACGCTACCCCGATCTGAAATCCAACCAGAACTTCCTCGCCCTGCAATCCCAGCTTGAAGGCACGGAAAACCGCATCGCCGTGGCCCGCAAGGACTTCATCGCCGCCGTGCAGCGCTACAACACCGAGATCCGCACTTTCCCCGGGCGTCTCTGGCACAGCGTGATGTACAGCGACATGCCGATCCGCGAGAACTTCGAGGCCACTGCCGCCGATGCCGACAAAGCGCCTGAAGTGAAATTCTGATGCGTGCATTCAAGGCCGCGCTGCTGCTGGGGCTGCTCCTGGCCAGCGCATTGCTGCGTGCCGAGCCGGTTTTCCCGGCGCTGACCGGGCGGGTGGTGGACGACGCGCACCTGCTCGACGCGGCCAGTCGCGGCCAGCTCGAACAGCTGCTCAGTGCCCACGAACAGCGCAGTGGCGGCGAGCAGGTGGTGGTAGTCACCGTGCCTGACCTGCAGGGCGAAAGCATCGAGGACTACGGCTATCAGCTCGGCCGTTTCTGGGGGATTGGCCAGAAAGGCAAGGATAACGGAGCCCTGTTGATCGTCGCCCCGAACGAGCGCAAGCTGCGCATCGAAGTCGGCTATGGCCTGGAAGAACGCCTGACCGATGCGCAGTCTTCGGTCATCATCAACAGCGTGATCACCCCGGCATTCCGGCGCGGCGAGTTCAGCCAGGGCATTGTCCAGGGCGTGGCGGCGATCATCCAGGTGCTCGGCGGCGAGCCCTTGGCCGAGCCTGCGCGTGCCGTCGGCGGTGGTCGTGAAGACGGCCCGTCCGCCTGGGGGGTAGGGCTGTTCATTCTGATGATCATCATCGTCTTTGCCCTGCAAGGCATGGGCGGCGGGGGCCGTTCAGGCGGAATGGGTGGCGGCTTCGGCGGAGGCTTTGGCGGCCTGGGCGGCGGCCGGGGTGGCGGTGGTGGCGGTTTCAGTGGTGGTGGCGGCGGCTTTGGTGGCGGCGGTTCATCTGGTGGCTGGTAAAACAACAACTAAAGAGAAGTGAACAGCGCTATGGCCCTGCTCAGCGAGTTCGAACAACGTCAGGTCGCCGAGGCGATCGCCCAGGTGGAAAAGCGCACCGATGCCGAACTGGTCACGGTGCTGGCCGCCCGCGCCGACGACTACGCCTATATTCCGTTGCTCTGGGCCAGCCTGCTGGCGCTGGTGGTGCCGGGGGTCATCTATTACCTGATGGGCTGGTTCAGCGGGCACTGGCTGCTGATCGTGCAGTGGGTGACTTTTCTCGTCCTGTGCCTGCTGTTCAGGCTACCGATGCTGACCACCCGGCTGATTCCACGGACCGTACGGCATTGGCGGGCGTCGAACCTGGCACGGCGGCAGTTTCTTGAGCAGAACCTGCACCACACGGTGGGCAGCACCGGTGTGCTGATCTTCGTCAGCGAGGCCGAGCGCTATGTCGAGATCCTGGTGGACGAGGGCATCTCGCGGCACCTGGACGACCAGGCCTGGGAAGGTATCGTGCGCGCGTTTACCGAACAGGTACGCCAGGGCCAGACCTTGCAGGGCTTTGTCAGCTGTATCGAAGCCTGCGGCGATTTGCTCAGCCAGCACGTGCCGCTGACCCAGGAGCGCAACGAGTTGCCCAACCGCCTGGTGATCCTCAACTGAAGCGCTGATCGACAAACGCTGGGCCTATGCCGGGCATCCACGTAAAATGCCCGGCATTGCGCGCCTTTGGCGCCCCCGTCATTCCCGAGGCACCCGTCCCCATGTCCGTAACCTCCACCGCCCAGACCGCGCCGGATGCGCGTGCGCAGTTCCTGGCGCTGCTCTCGACTGCCCTGCAACAGGAAGCCTTCATCAAGCTGGTGCTGGCCCGCCATGTCGGCAGCGAAGCTGATTTGCAGCGGGTTACCGCCAAGCCGTTGGTGGTCAAGGGGCAGGCCAGCCTGTCGTTCGTCTACCGCTACAAGACCCGCGACATCACCCGCAACCTGGCGCTGGATGAAGCGCAGGCGTTGATTGCCGAGCTGTTGCCGGCGTCGTTTCGCAATGCGCACCTGCTCAGCCTGAGCGATGAAGTGCAGCTGGAGTTCAGCAAGAAGGGCAAGCCGATGCTGCACCGCAATGCCGTGCAGCAGGAGCGCCAGGTGCCGGCGGGGGAGCATGACCGGGAGAAGAGACGCTACCTGGAACTGAGCCGGCCGTTCCTCCAGGACCTGGGTGTCACCGACAAGCAGCACGCGCTGATCCCGGCGATGTCGCGCAAGTGGAAGCAGATCAACAAGTTCATCGAGGTGTTTTCCCACGCGCTGAATACCGCGCCGTTGGCTGCGGATCAAGCGTTGCGGGTGGCGGACTTCGGTTCGGGCAAGGGCTACCTGACGTTTGCCATTCACGACTACCTGCGCAATACCTTGCAGCGTGAGGCGCAGGTGACTGGTGTCGAGCTGCGCCAGGACATGGTCGACCTGTGCAATGGCGCTGCGGCGCGCCTGGAGCATCCGGGGCTGGTGTTCGAGCATGGTGATGTGCGCAGCGTGGTGCCGAGTGCGATCGAGGTGATGATTGCCTTGCACGCCTGCGATATTGCCACTGACTATGCGATCCATACCGGGATTCGTTGCGGGGCGGCGATCATCATGTGTTCGCCGTGCTGCCACAAGCAGATCCGCCCGCAGTTGCACACGCCGGGGTTGCTCAAGCCGATGCTGCAATACGGGCTGCACCTGGGCCAGCAGGCGGAGATGCTGACGGACAGCTTGCGTGCGTTGTACCTGGAGGCGTGCGGGTATGACACCAAGGTGTTCGAGTTCATCTCGTTGGAGCACACCAACAAGAACAAGATGATCCTCGCCACCAAGCGCCGCGAGCCGGTGCCTGCCGGGGCGCTGCTGGAGAAGATCCAGGCGTTGAAGGAGTTCTATGGGGTGAAGGAGCATTGTCTGGAGACATTGCTGGTGGCGGACGGGCTGCTGCCCGCCTGACCCTGGATCACTTGTAGCCGCTGCCGACAGGCTGCGCTCGCCTGCAAAGCAGGCGCGGCTTTTGGCAGCCCTGACGGACTCCAGCGCAACCTGCCGGCAGCGGCTACACAGAACGGGGCGCTGGATATACTTTGGCGCGACGCCCCAACACCACGGTCAAAATCACCCCGCCGGCAAACAGCCAGGTAATCGGCTCCACGTGTTCGCCAAAGAACAGGGCCGAAAGCGCGATGGTGAAGAAGATCTGCAGCAGCTGCACCTGGCTCACCCGCGCAATCCCGCCCAGTGCCAGCCCCGCGTACCAGGCAAAGAAGCCGATGAACTGCGAGAACAACGACACATAGCCGAATGCCCACCAGGCCTTCGGGCTGATCGGTGTGCTCTGTTGCAGCGCCAGGTACACCACCGGCCCCAGCAACAACGGGCTGGACAGCACCAGCGCCCAGCAGATCACTTGCCAGCCGCCCATCTCCCGCGCCAGGCGACCCCCTTCGGCATACCCCAGCCCGCCCACGGCAATGGCCGCCAGCATCAACAGGTCGCCGGCCTGGATCTGCCCGGCGCCCATGATCATCGCGTAGGCCAGCACCAACGCACTGCCCAGCGCGGCCCAGGCCCAGAAGGCTTTCGACGGCCGTTCATGGGACAACCACGCGGCATAGATCACCACGCACAACGGCTGCAAGCCATTGACCAGCGCCCCGTGGGAAGCCGGCACCGTCTGCATGGCCCAGGCCGAGAACACCGGAAACCCGAGAATCACCCCCAACGCCACCAGGCTCAGGCCCTTGACCTGTTGCCAGGTCGGCCACTTCTCGCGGCGCCAGAGCAACAGCGCCGCCGCTGGAATCGCCGCCAGCAGGGCACGGCCCAGGCCGTTGAGCAGCGGGTGCATTTCCTCAACGACGATGCGGGTCATGGGCAGGGTGAGGCTGAAGATGATGACGCCGAGCAGGCCGAGGGCCATGCCGGTGTTTTCACGCGAAGACATGAGAGCGCCTTGAAACAGCAGGAAGGTCCCTGCATTGAGCCACAGGCGCGGCGCGGAATCTTGTTACAGCTGGACACAAAGGTGTCCGTACAGTTGCCGCCGACTGCCCGTTGCAGGCAGTCGGCGCAGGCCCGGATCAGAAGAACCGGGTAATGCTGACCTTGGCGTTGCGGCCTTGGCTGTACACGTTCTCACCGCTGAGCATCGGTGCGTAGTCGCGGTTGAACAGGTTGTCGACGGTGAGGTTGACCTCGGTGCCCTTCAGGTAAGGCTGCTGCGGGGTCCATTTGGCGAACAGGCCTTGCACGTCATAGCTTTCGTTGTCGCGCTGATCCCAATATTCATCGCTCTTGTAGTCATCACCTGGCAGGCGGTCGGTCTTGCGTACGAACAGCCCGGTCCAGCCCACCTGTGCATCCCAGCTCGGGATTTTCACACCCAGCGTTGCAACCCATTTGGGTGCTGGCACATCACGTGCCCAGACATTCGGCCCCCAAGGGTCGTTGTAGGCACCGTCATGCTTGCCGGTCATCCACGAGTAGGACAGCGAGCCGAACAGAATGCGCGAATCGTAGTAACTCTCGACTTCAAAGCCCTTGATTACCGAACCTTTGATGTTGCGGTAGTTGGAGTACAGGTCAAAGTTGCAGATTGACGCCGAACCGCCGGCCTGGCTTTGGGCCTCGCAGCGGATGCCACGTGCCTTGAAGATTTCATCCTTGATCTCGTTGCGGAATACCTGGGTACGAATCTGCACACTGTCCTGCTCGGTGAAAACGTTGGACAGGTTGGTGACACTGCCGACACGCACGGCGGTGATGCGTTCCGGGTCGAGGTTGCGGCTACTTGCGGTCTGGCTGCCCAGGCCCTG
Organism: Pseudomonas fontis; assembly: GCF_028656955.1. Classification (GTDB taxonomy): domain Bacteria; phylum Pseudomonadota; class Gammaproteobacteria; order Pseudomonadales; family Pseudomonadaceae; genus Aquipseudomonas; species Aquipseudomonas fontis. The sequence goes on along the minus strand of NZ_JAMDGY010000014.1, from coordinate 77,220 downwards.
TACTTCGTATTGCTCGTCGATTACCGGTGCACGCCAGGTCTGGCTGTAGTCGGCAAAGAGCGCGTGTTGTTCGGTGGCGCGCCAGTACACTTTCAGGCGTGGTGACCAACCGCTATAGGTTTGGTCGCCGTAATCGTGGCCCAGTGCTGGCTTGTTGTAGTAAGGCGCATCGTTGCCGTCGCTTTTGTTGGTGACATGGTCATAACGCAGTGAAGGCGTCACGGTCACATCGCCCAGGGTGATGGCGTCCTCGATGTAGAAACTGTTGGTATCGGTTTTGCCTTGCGGCATGAACGGTGGCTGAAAGTAGCCATCGTTGTACGCAGGTTTGCTGTAGCTTGCACCGGGCATCCACATCAACGTATCGCGGTTGTGGCGACGCAGTTGCGTGCCGAGCGTCAGTGCATGTTCCAACGGGCCGGTTTCGACAAGGCTGGTGTTGCGCACTTCCAGCATGCGGTCCTTGTACTCGGTTTCCATCTTGCGCCCGCCAGTGGAGACCTGGAAGAACGCGCTGGCATCACGTTCGTCGGTCTGCTTGGTGTCGGACTCGGAGTAACGCACTTCCAGGTCGATCAGCGGATTTTCAATCGGCTGGTACTTGTAGGTGGTCGACCAGGTGGTGTCGATCGTTTCTCGGTTGGCCAGGTAGCGACGCAGTGCTCCCTCATAGCCGAGCTTGTCAATGTTCGACTGCAGTGGAGGGGTCGGGTAGCCGGTGGACGAGAACGGCGTCCAGCGTTCGTTGCGAGAGCGTGAGTAGGAGAGCTTCAGGCTCTGCTCATCGGTCAGGTTCAGGTTCAGCTTGAACAGGCCACCGTCCAGGTCTTGCGCGGTGTTGGGCAGGCGCTTGGGGTTGATTGGATAGTCACCGTATCGGTCGGGTGGCGTGCCGGCCAGCTTGAGGTCATCACCGTCGCGCTTGGTCAGGTACACCAGCGCATCAGCACGGCCATCGTCGGTGCGACCGAAAAGCGCCGAACTGTAGATCTGCTGGTGGTCGTTGCTGGAGTAACCATATTTGACCATGGCGCCGGTGTTGCGGCCTTCCTGCAGCAGCTCGGGGGCATCCTTGGTTTCCATGCGCACGGTACCACCGAAGCCACCATTGCCGGTCAGGACAGAGTGCGGCCCCTTCTCGACTTCAATACGCTTGATCAGTTCGGGCTCGATGAAGATGGTGCCCTGGGAGTAGCGTTCAAAGCCGCTCTTGGTCGCGCCATCGACGCTTAGCGGAACGTCTTCGGCATCGCCCATGCCCCAGATATTGATTGTCTGGCCACCAGGCTCCTGGGAGCCACCCATGCTCACGCCCGGCAGTGTGGTGAGCAGGTTGGGAATGTTGCTGGGCTGATGGCGATCGATATCAACCTGGGTCAGGGTCGAACGCCCGACAGTTTCCGGGGTGACCTGCTGGCCGTCACCGACGATGCTCAAGGCGCCAAGCTGGATGCCATTTTCATCGGCCGTGCGGGTTACCAGTTGGTCTTCCCTGGGGCGCACCACGTAGGTGTTGCCGACCTTGACCACGGCGAAGCGGCTGCTGGCGAGCAGGCGGGCGATGGCCTCGGCGGCTTCGTACTGGCCATCAAGGGCCGGGGCTTGCACATTGCGCAGCAACGACTCGTCGAACAGCAATTGCACTTTGGCTTGCTGGGCCAGTTGGCTCAGCGAGACGGCCAGTGGCTGGGCCGGCAATTGCAGCTGGACCGGTGCAGCCTGGGCTTGCAGGCTCAGCGCCAGGCAGGCGGCGAGCAGCGAAGGACGGGCAGACAACGGCTTGAAAGGTCGAAACGCATGCAACATGAAATCCCCCAATACGGCGACAAAGGCCAAAAAGGCCTGCAATGAATACGCAGACGGGAGGAAGACGCGGGGCGCTTGAAAACCCTCATATGCGAATGAAAAATATTCTCAGTGTTTTATTTCGAACGTCGCTCGATACGCAGGCGGCCATCGGCCAGGGCTACGGTTTTTACCGGCAACAGGGCAGGCAGGGCATTGAGCAGCGCGTCCGGATCGTTGATGTCGAGGTTGCCGGAGACCTTGTAGCCGGCCAGTGCCGCGTCGGCCAGCACGACGGCCTGCGGGCGGTACAGCGACAGCTCGTCGACCAGGCTGGCCAGCTCGCGGTTGCGGAACGAGACATGGCCATTGCGCCAGTCGGCCACTTCCTGATCACTCAGGGTTTGCCAGCTGAGGCTGCCGCGCGCCAGGTCATAGGTAGCGCGCTGGCGCGCGCCGAGCATGGCCGGGTCGCGGTCTTCGCCGGGGGTATCCAGGGCCACCATGCCGTGGGCGACGCTGAGCACCGTTTCATGCTGGCCACGGCGCAGGTCGAAGCCGGTGCCGACCACCCGCACCTTGGCCGCCCCGGCATCGACGAACAGCGGGCGTTCCTTGTCTGGAGCCACGTCGATGTAGAGCTGGCCCTGGTCGAGGTGGATCATGCGCCGTTCGCTGTCGAAGTCGATGCGCAGGCGGGTGTTGGCGTTCACGCTGAGGCGGCTGCCATCGGGCAGCTCGAGGGTTTGCGCGTCATGGCTGTGGGTGGTCAGGTGTTGCTGGTAGCCGCTGGCAGGCGCGCCGAGGTTGCCGACCAGCAGGGCGCAGAGCAACGCTGCCGCCGCCGACAGTGCCGGGCGCCAATAGCGCGGCTGCCGGCGCACCAGGGCGACCGGCTTGTTCAGTGCCTTGAGCGCCGCAAGGTCGGCCCAGAGCTGTTCGAACTGGGTATACGCGCGCGCGTGTTCGGGCGCTTGCAGCCATTGGTCGAACGCCTTGCGCGCCGCACGCGAAGGCGTGTTGCGGTTATGACTGAACCAGCTGGCCGCCTGGGCATCGACCGAACGCTTATCGATTTCAGGGGTGACGCTCATTCGGGCTGCTCCGTGCCGTTGTCGCCGTCCAGGCGCTGCTTGCAATGCAAGAGAGCGGCGGCAATGTGCTTTTCCACCATGCTGATGGAGATGCCCATGCGTTCGCTGATCTGCGCCTGACTCAAACCTTCAAAGCGGTGCAGCATAAGGGCTTCGCGGCGGCGCGGCGAGAGTTCGGCGAGAACAATTTTCAAATGTTCCAGGCGTTGCTGGGTTTGCGCGTTGGCCATGGGGTCGGTCATGGGCGAGGCGGGCGCCTCGACACAGGGCTCGGCATCTTCGTCCAGCACGGCGTGGCGGACCTTTTGTCGACGCCAGTGATCACGCAGCAGGTTGCGCGCAACCTGGAACAGGAACGCGCGCGGTTGCTCGACCCGGGCCTTGTCGCGGTAGCCCAGCCATTGGGTGAAAACATCCTGGGTAATGTCGGCGGCATCGCTGGCGTTGTCCGTGCGTTTACGCAGGAAATGCAGGATGTCGGCATAGAAACCACGGCAGGGTTCATGCGCAAAAGGGTCGGGTTTGGGGCGCTGCATGCAAACTTTCCAGAGCGTCGCGGCGAGAAAGGTTGCGAATGTTATCGAGAATTATTGTTATTTGCTACGAGGATCTTTGTTGCCCTTATCGCCGGCAACGCCGGCTCCCACAGAAATAGCGGTGCACCTTGCTTCTTGTGGCAGCCACTTTCTTGCACTGATCACTGTGGGAGCTGGCCTTGCCAGCGATCGACCGCGTCGCGGTCGTCTAGCGCCGCCGCTTAACAACCTTGGCCACAGGCGCTGGCACATTCAATTCAGCCGCCCCCAGCGGATGCGTCGAGGCATCGAAAAACACCACTTCAAGCGCCGGGCAATCGGCGAACACCCGGGCAAAGTGCTGCTTCTGACTGACAATCGCCGCCTCGCTCACTGGCACAATGCCAATCGCCACATGCGCGGGGCTGGCCTGCTTGATCGCCCGCACCAGGTGTCGGTCGGCCTGGTCCAGATGGTGCCCGAACACGCATAACCCTTCGCGCTGCCCGGCCAGTTCGCCATAGCACCAGGTCAGGTAATCCGACGCGCGAATGGCGCGCAGCTTGTCGTCGCTGGCGCCTTCGTTGACGAACAGCGGCACATCACCTGGGGTATTGATCGCAAACCCATTGAGCAGCTGGCTGCCGTCGGCGGCGCGCAGTCGGGTGCCGCCTTCCTGGGTTTTGAGCAGGTGCAGGCCGCCGTGCAAGTAGAGCATCCGCGTGCCTTCGCCCCGGGTGCGGCTGATGTCGAAGTCGCCTTCTTCGTCGAACAGGTGGTGAAAGCCCTGCGGCGCAGCGATAACCGCCCAATGACAAAGCAGGTCGTAGTTGCTGGAAAACACGCTGCGGTAAGTGCGCAGTTCGGCATTGATGGCCTGAAGCGTCGAACCCGGCAGCAGCTTCCAGGGGATATGCACGCTGCGTATCGCGTGGATCAGCGCTTCCTTGATCGCGTAGTACCGGTTCAGCGGCGCCGAGGCACTGATCGCCAACGCTGCGTTCACCCGTACCGTGGTGTTCAACGCGCTGAGCACCGGCTCGAACAGCTCGGTGTTCATCGACTTGAACAGCGCCTGGTCAGTCAGCCCCAGTGGCTTGTTGCGCACTCGCTGGGCCAGGTCGAACAACGAGAAGTAGGTAAACGGCCGCCACACGGCGCGGCTGGCACCATTGCCCAGCAGCAATGCGCTGCACGGGTGGCTGCGCTTGAGGTGCGGCCAGGCCGGGAGGTTGGCGTCGAGGTCGGCGAGGGGCATGGGGATCTCGTAGGGTTTTGTTGCAAATCGCAGGGCGCGACTTTAGCACGCAACCGGGCTGTCATCAGTGCCGGCGACTATGCTCGTTGCGGTTCACGCACGAGGAAGCACGATGAAGAACAAGGCAATCAATGGAATGATCTGTGCGCTGTTGCTCAGTGCCGGTGGCCAGGTACAGGCAGGCGAAGCAGCGGCATTGGCCAAGGCGCAAGGCATTCCCTACCCGGCAGTCATTGCCCACCGAGGGGCATCGTTCGATGCGCCGGAGTCAACCGCGCCGGCTTATCTGTTGGCCCGCGATCTGGGCGCAGACTATCTGGAACTCGACCTGCAACGCAGCCGCGATGGCGTGCTGGTGGCGGTGCATGACGACAACCTGCTGCGTACCAGCGACGTTGCCCAGCGCTTTCCCGAACGCAAGGGCAGCCCGGTCAGTGCCTTCACCTTGGCCGAACTGAAGTCTCTGGACGCTGGCAGTTGGTACAACCAGGCCTATCCCGAACGTGCCCGACCCGCGTTCGTGGGGCAGAAAATCCTGACCCTGGATGAAGTGCTCGACATCGCCGAAGGCAACCCGGCGAAAGCCCCGGGCCTGTACATCGAGACCAAGGTACCCAACCTGTTTCCGGGGATAGAGGCTGATTTGCAGGCCGCCCTGCAAAAACGTGGCTGGCTCGACCGGCCGGGGCGGGTGGTGTTGCAGAGCTTCGACCGGGGTAGCCTGGCGCTGTTGCACAAGGCCATACCGCACGTGCCCAAGGTGCTGCTCTTATGGGTGGGCAAAGGCAGTATCGAGCCGGCTTCAGGGCAGAGCTTTGCCGAGTCTGGCGAAGCGGACAAGGCCGCGTTCTATGCGCGTCAGCAGCCCAAGAGCAAGGCGGAGTTCGAACGCTGGCTCGATTATGCCAAGGCGGCCGGGGCGATTGGCACCGGGCCATCGGCGGCCTTGAGTGAAGGTGGTGCGCAAAGCTACGCCGACCTGGTGCAGCCCTGGATGAACAACATGACCCACGACAAGGGCCTGCTGGTGCATGTGTACACGGTCGATGATCCGGTGGATTTCAAGAACGTGATGGAGGCCGGTGTCGACGGCATCTTCACCAATCGCAGTGGTGAACTGCTGCGCTACTACGGTCGACCGCCCAGTGAGGATGAGGGCGCGTTGCTCAGGGCGCACGGCTACTGAGCATCTGGTCGCGCAGGGCAGGGCTGGCGTAGACTCTGGTGTTTTCACCTGCCCCAAGGACCCGGCCCCGATGACCTTTTCCCTGCTGTTCGCCGTGCTTGCCTCCGGCTTCATCTATGGCATTACCCCGGGCCCTGGTGTGCTGGCGGTGTTGGGTATTGGTGCCACGCGCGGACGGCGCGCCGGCGCGGGTTTTCTCTGCGGGCACCTGCTGGGCGATGTGCTGTGGTGCAGTACGGCGTTGGTGGCGATTGTCGGCGCCCGGCAGATCGGCAGTTCGGTGTTCGATATTCTGGGGCTGATCAGCGGCTTGTACCTGTTCTGGCTCGGCATGCGTGCACTGCGCAGCAAACCTGGCAATGGCGCAGGGCAGGATGGGCCGGTACGCCAGCCGTTCTGGCATGGCGTGGTGTTCGGCCTGACCAACCCCAAGGCCTATCCGGTAGCGGTCGCGACCTTCACTGCGTTGCTCTCCAGCCGTACTGAAACTCTGGACTGGTCAATGCTGCCGATGCTGATCGCGTTGAGTTTCGTGGGCGGGCTGCTGGCCTATGTGATCCTGATCGGCATCGTCGGTGCGCACCATGTGCGCACCTTGTACACCCGCTACGAGCTTTGGATCACCCGCGCGTGCGGCCTGATGTTTATCGGCTTCGCAGTGAATGCACTGGTGCACGCACTGCCGGGGTTGCTGCCTTCACGTTCCAGCTGAAGCGTGTAACCGTTACACGGGCTCTGCGCTGGGGCCTTCCCGGCGCAACTTGTTGCGCCACAGCCGGTAAGCCCGGATGCCGGCCCGCACCGAGCCGTACAGCAACCCGGTCTCCATCTCCCGCGCCAAGCCCGAGCGCACCAGCATCCGCAGGAAACTCCCGCGTGCACGGGCGATTCCCAGCACGATGCCCTGGGCGTGCAGCGTGTCGCGCACCTCGCGCAAGGCGGCAATGCCGCTGACATCAATGGAGGTGACCGCCTCGGCATCGAACAGCACCGCCCGTGGATGCTTTTCACGTTGCACCGCCTCCAGCAGACGCATCTTGAAGTAGTCGGCATTGAAGAACAGGATCGCGTCATCGAAGCGGTACACCACCAGCCCCGGCACGGTGCGCGCGTCCTCGTGCTTGCGGATATCTACCTGCCCTTCAATACCAGGCACCCAGCCGAGCACGGCGTCGGTAGGCTGGTAGATGCTGTAGAGCAGGCGCAGGATGGCCAGGGTCACGGCGAGGATAATCCCCGGCAATACGCCCAAACCGAGCACACCCACCGTGGTCAGCACGCACAGCCAGTATTCGAAACGGCTGAGCTTCCAGATCTTGTGCAGCGACTTGATATCGATCAGCCCCCAGCCGGCCATCAGCAGCACGGCACCCAAGGCTGCCTGGGGAATCCAGGCCATTGGGGTGGTGAAGAACATCAGGATCAGGGCGATCACCAGGGCGGCAATGATGCCGACCAACTGGCTCTTGCCGCCGACCATGTCGTTGACCGCGGTGCGTGAGTCGGCGCCGCTGATGGCAAAGCCCTGGGAGGCCCCTGCTGCCAGGTTCGACACGCCCAGCGCGAGGAACTCATGGTTGGCATTGATGGTGTAGCCATGGCGCGCGGCGAAGCTGCGCGCGGTGAGCATGGCGCTGCAGAAGCTGACCGTGGCAATACCGATGGCGTCGCGCAGCAGGCTTTTCATTTCTTCAAGGTTGGTGTGTGGCCAGGCCAGCTTGGGCATGCCGGCGGGCACCGGGCCCAGCACCGCAACGCCGAAGCGATCAAGCCCGAACAGCGCAACGACCACCGTGGCGATGGCCACGGTAACCAGTGCTGCCGGCAGTTTCGGGAAGCGTGTCGGCAGTGCGATCAACAGTGCCAGCCCGGCGATGCCCAGGGCGAAGGTTGGCCAGTGGATTTCGCCAAGGCGCCCCGCCAGGTTGAGCAGGCTGAGGATGAAGCCGTTGCCTTCAATCTGGAAGCCGACCACCTTGCCCAGTTGCCCCGCCAGCAGGCTCAGGCCGATGCCGTTGAGGTAGCCGATCAGGATCGGTCGCGAGAAGAAGCTGGCGATAAACCCGGCCCGGGCCAACCCGGCGCCGATCAGCATCAAGCCCACCAGCACCGTGACGATCACCGACAGTTGCGCCACGCGCTCCGGGTCGCCCATGGCCAGTGGGGCGACGGCGCCGGCGATCATCGCGCAGGTCGCGGCATCTGGCCCGACCATCAATTGGCGAGAGCTGCCGATGAAGGCGTAGATGATCATCGGCAGGATGCATGCGTACAGGCCTACCTGCGGTGGCAGGCCGACGATCTGGGCGTAGGCGATGGCGATCGGGATCTGGATGGCGGCGACCGAGAGGCCAGCCTGAAGGTCCGGGCGGAACCACTCGGCGCGGTAATGCAGCAGATTAGCCAGGCCGGGAAGCCAGCGGGAAAGAAACATGTACAAATCCTTTGACTGTTTCAGGGTAGGGCTGGCGAGTTAGCTGAGTAATTCGCGCAAGGCCGCAGCGGCCAGGAAGCCCGAACGTGAGGCGTAACGATGATCCTTTTGCACGCGATCGTCGATACGTTGCAGCAGGTTTTCCGGGAGGGTGGCGTTGAAGCGCACCGATTTACCCAGGTAGGGGGTGATGTCGAACTCCACCACGGCCCAGATGCCGCCGGCATAGTTGGGGTTGGCAATATGGATATCGACTTCTTTTGCCCGTGGCAGCGGCTGTTTGTCGGCTACCAGGCCTTCGAAGTGCAGGGCCATGGCTTCCAGGGTGTTGTCCAGGGCCTGGGCGACACTGGCGCCGGAGGAATAGCAGCCGGGCAGGTCGGGGATGCTGACGCCGTATTCGGAATCGGCGTCCTTGTGCAGTACGACGGGGAATTTCATGGGCTGGGTCTCCGCATGCATTAGTGAGCAAGCCCGCTGCGGTTAAGCCCGGTCTGTTTGAATATGTTCATGACCGTGCCGATGGGCAGGTCGCTCTGCGGCTGGGGGACGGTAACCCGGCCGATTCTGAGCGCGTGCTTGAACTGATGGTGGCTACCCTTGACCGCGACTTCATACCAACCCGCTGCTTCGATCATCCTGATCACCTCTCGACTGCGCATGCGTCCCTCCATGGAACGATGGTGTGTATCGTACACACTGGTTTCGATTGTGCCTAGCCGGTTCCCGACGAATGCACGGCGTCAATCAACCATGGCAGAGCCGGTGCTTTTACAGGCCGGGATGTGATGCGGGAGGTTGCGTGCAGTAAAGGCGGTGAAGGGTAATACAGGTGCGCAGTGTTGCAGATGAGCCAAATCAAGCTGGCAGTGCGCACAGAAGCAAAACTATGTAGGGATATTTAAAACAGAGGAGGGGTATTACAGGAGGGGAGAAACTGGAGCGGGTGAAGGGAATCGAACCCTCGTTATCAGCTTGGGAAGCTGGAGTAATGCCATTATACGACACCCGCGCGCAGGGCCACTTTGTACCAGAACAGCGCGACGATTTGAAGCTTTTATGCAGAAAACTTCTTTGCGTGCGGCCTGTTGCGCAGGTTTTGCATCATCCTTGGCCCCCAACGGGCGGGTGATGCGGGGTGCTGCACAACAGGCGCCCGTCTCCTTCAGATAGCCAATGCATGCTGGCCCTGCACAGGCAGGTAACGACTACGTGCTTCCCGTGGCGTCGGTTTCAGAAAGCCCAGCAAGACTTCACGCGTATCTCGGCAGGCCGCTTTGTGCTCCATGTCGAGGAAGTGACCTGCACTCTGGATACGGCTGAAGTGGCTGTTGCGCACATGCCGGCCAAACTGGCGCGCATCGTCACTGGTGGTGTACTCATCCCACTCGCCATTCATGAACAGCACCGGGATATCAATCGCCTGGGCCCCCTTGAGCGCACGCTCCAGGTCATGGTCAAGCACCTGGTGGATGTGAAAGTGCATCTGCCGGTATTCGTGGGTATCCAGGCTGCTCACATGCCGATAGTTGAAACGCTTGAACAACGACGGCAAGTGCTTGCCGATGGTGTCGTTGACCAGGTTGCCGACCTGATAGCGATCACACGCCTTCAGGTAGCGGCTGCCACGCTCCAGGTAGTCGCGCATCGGCTCGTTGATCACCGGCGAGAACGAACTGACCACCGCCTTTTCGATGCGCCGTGGCTTGTGCGCTAACGCCAGCAAGGTGCAGGCGCCGCCCCAGGAAAACGACATCAGGTGATCGGCAGCAAAATGGTCGATCAGCTCGAGCAGGATCTGCCCTTCGGTTTCCTTGGTGAGCAAATGCTCATTGCGATTGTGCGCCTTGGACTTGCCGGCATACGGCTGGTCGTACAGCACAACGTTGAATTGCGGGTGCAGGCTACGCACCGTCTGTGCAAAAGAAGCTGTGGTGGCGAGCGAGCCGTTGATCATGATGATCGTTTTTTCGGCGGCGTCTGCGCGATAGAACTCCGTGTAAACCCGGTACTGACCTTGTATATCCAGCACAGCAATTTCTGGCCTCATGTCATCGACTCCTGGCGCAAAAAGGGTATCCGCGCAAGCAAGCCTGCACGTTCTTTATGACAGGTAGGCATTCGCCTTGATTGAAACGGGGGGCCCTTGCCGATCCGTTGCACACTGGTCGACGGGTGTTGTTATTAGGTGGGCAATCTGCCGGACGCCCGGGCTTCAAGGCACAGGTCGCCAGCAAAAAGGTGTCTTAGACTAACGGCGTGACTGGTTGGTCACATGCAGACCGACGATTGGATTCAAGCAGGGAGGTGGCAAACCCGCAAGTGCCATTGGGGCGATTGAACAAATAAATCTGCCGGATGGTGCAGATCTCAGATCGACGCGATCTCGTCCGGGCGCAGCGCTCGGTACTGGCCGGGCAACAGCTCTGGATCAAGCACCAGCGGCCCCATGCGCTCCCGGTGCAGGCCCACGACCTTGTTGTCGTAGAAGCCGAACATGCGTTTTACCTGGTGATAACGGCCTTCAACGATGCTTAGACGGGCGCTGTGACTGCCCAGCACGACCAGCTCTGCCGGCTGGGTGGTGAGGTCTTCGAAGGCGAAGTAGAAGCCCTCGTGAAATTTCGCCACATAGGCCTGTTCGATCGGCTGTTCGGTCTCGACGTAGTACACCTTGGGCAGCTTGGTTTTCGGCTGGGTCAGGCGGCGCGACCACTGGCCGTCGTTGGTGATCAGCATGAGGCCAGTGGTGTTGTAGTCCAGGCGTCCGGCGATGTGCAGGTCGCCCTTGTCCGGTTCGTCGATCAGGTCGAGCACTGTCGGATGCTGCGGATCAAGCGTGGCACTGACGCACCCGGCTGGCTTGTGCAGCATGAAGTAGCGTGCCGGACGCCCGGCCTGCAGCACCTGTCCATCAACTTCCACGCGGCTGAATTCACGCACTTCATGCTTGGGGTCAGCGACTGCAATGCCATCGACACGCACGCGCCGTTCCACCAGTAGCAGGCGAACTTGCTGACGGTTGAAGCAGGGCAGGTTGCTGAGGAATCGATCAAGACGCATGGGTGCAGCCAGGTGCAATACGGGGGTGCAGTTTACCGGTTGGCCTTGCCCTTGGCTGCCTGCAATTGCAGATCGACCTGGGCACAACGCGGGCACAGGCATGATTGATTGCGCAGTTCAGGGGGCAGGGCCTCGATCACCTTGGGGTCGATTGACACGCTGTAGCACCAGCAGGCCTGGGCTGCGCTGCGTGGGTCGGCGAGGCTGCACTGGTTGCTGGCGCCACAGGCAGGGCAGAGGCGGGTGTCATTCATGCTGGGACCTGGACAGTTCGGAGCAGACGCGATTGCGCCCGCCTTGCTTGGCGCGGTACAGCGCGTGATCGGCGCGGGCGATCAGGCTGTGCAGGGTATCGTCGGGCTGCAGCGTGCTCAAGCCAATACTGACAGTCATGCTGATGGCGGTGCCGGCGTAGCTGAAGCTCAACTGCTCGGTACGCTGGCGGATCTTCTCGGCCACGGCGAACGCGGCCGCGCCGTCGACCTCCTTGAGCAGCACGACAAATTCCTCGCCGCCCCAGCGACAGATGATATCGGCGTGGCGCAGGCAGCTCTCCATGACCCGGGAAAACTGGCGCAGCACTTCGTCGCCGGCCAGATGGCCATGGGTGTCGTTGAGCGATTTGAAACGGTCCAGGTCGAGCATCAAGGTGGCCAGCGGCATCGGCTCGCGTTCGGCCTCAAGCAGCGCCTGCGCGGCCAGCAGGTCGAAGGCGCGGCGATTGAGCAGGCCGGTCAGGCTGTCGCGGGTGGCCAGTTCCTGGATGCTGTTCTGATGGCGTCGCACCATCGCATTGAGCAGCGAGAGCACCACCAGGGTGATCACCGCGCAGATCACCAGGTTGATGTAGAGCGACTGGCGCACACTGTTCAACGCTGCCGTCTCGTGCTTGTCGACGAACAGGTACCAGTTCAGCTCCGGGATCATCCGCACATTGAGGAAATGGCTGTGGCCGCCGCTGCTGTATTCGTGGCTACCAGTAATGGGGGTGGGCATGCGTTCAAGCAGGTTGGCGAGCTTGGAAATGTCGCGCAGTGTGGTGCCGCTACGTGCGCCATCGGGCCCCCCTGAGGAACCTGTGAGAACCAAGCGGCCCTCGGTGTCGACGAAATACACCGTGCGCTGGTAGCGCTGCTGATAGTCGTCGATCAGGCGTACCACCGATTCCACGGTGAGCCCGACCCCTGCCACGCCGATGAACTGCTGGTTGTAGTCAAAGACCTTGTAGTTGATGAACAGGGTCAGTGCGTCCTGGTTGGCCATGTCCAGGTCGACGTTGATCTCGTAGGGCGCCTGCATGTCCCGCACCCGTGGGTACCAGCGGTCGCGTGGGTCTTGCGGGTTGATCTTCTTCAGCACGCCTTTGGACTGGTAGTAGGTGCTACTCGCCTCTGAAACGAAGAAAGCCGTGTAGGCATGCTGTTGCGCGGCGGTCTCGCTCAGGTAGTGGGTGATCCTGGCGCTGTCCTGTTCACCGCCGATCACCCAATCGCGCAGGAAGGTGTCCTGGGCCATCATCGAGGAAATCACGATGGGTCGCAGCAGGTCTTTCTGGATTTCCGAGTAGACGTTGTCGGAGGTCAGCGGCAGTTCGGTGTTGATGATGTGGTCACGCACCGAGCTGCGTGAAGAGAAATAGCTGATCAGCGATGTGGCAAAAAAACCGCACCCCAGCAATACCAGCAACGCCAGAAGCAGGGATCGTTGCGAGAGCATGGCGGAGCGAAGCAGCATGGGAGTTCCGGGAGCTATTTTTGTGATTGCATTCTAGAAGCTAGCGGCAGAAATAACTGGAGGTATTTTGCGGTTATTAGCGTTGTTTCAATTTATTTCGAAAATCGCACCGGATCGCGATTTCGCTGTCTGATGCAATGTCGACGAAGCATTGCCCGTCGACGCCGACCAGCGCCGCTGGGATGTGCAGTTTCGCGGTCCAGGAGGCCGCCATGTATCGTCGAATTTTGCTGATTGTCTCGCTTGCATTGCTGACAACCGCTTGCGCACCCTATTACGGAGGCCAGGACTACTACCGCACCGAGGTGTACAGTGCTGATCGCTATGGTTACCCGGGTTACTACCGGCCGGCGTATCCGAACAACTACTACAACCGTGGCTACTATGTCGTGCCGCCGCAACCGCGCTACTACGCGCCGGCGCCGCGTTATTACCGGCCGGCACCGGGGCCGTATTACAAACCGTATCCTGGGCGGGGGTATGACTCGCGTTACCATCGCCAGGGGCCTTCGCGGGGGAATCAGGACCGCAACCGGGATGGATGGCCGGATCGGAACTGGCACCGTTGAGGGTGGAGGCGATTTTTAACCATCACTGACGCTGCGGAACAACTTCCTTGCACAAGCCTCTGTGGGAGCTGGCATTGCCAGCGATCGGCGGGGAACCCGCCGTCATCAATACCGGCCTCATCGCCGGCAAGGCCGGCTCCCACATGCCTCTCCACATGTCGCTATGGCAATAAAGCGATCACACTAGATCCGCCAGCGGGTGCCGTCCCTCCCAAGCTTTGCTGAAATGTGCCTCAACCACCGCCGTGGGCACCTGGGCAATCTCTGGCCAGTGCCAATGCGGCTTCTGGTCCTTGTCCAGCAAGCGGGCCCGCACCCCCTCGCTGAACTCCGGATGCCGGCAGCAGTTCAAACTCATCGCATACTCCATCTGGAATACCTGCCCCAGCGACAGGTAACGCGCCCTGCGGATCTGTTGCCACACCAGGTGGGCCGTCAACGGGCTGCCCTCCATCAAGGTCTGCGCCGCCTTGGCCAATACCAGGTCATCCTGCTGGCGCAATTGCGAGATCGCCCGCCAGGCACAGGCCGGGTCGCTGACATCCAGCAATTCATCGATCCGCTGCCGGCGCGGTAGCCATTGCGCGGCAGGCAGGTGGTCGCGGGCCTGCAATTGCAGGGCCTTGAGCAGGCTGTTGAGCTGCATGGCCGTCTGTTCCTGCCAGTTCAACTGCAACAGGCCGTCAATCAACTCCTCCTGCTGCGCTTCCGCCATGAACCGGTCTGCCAAACCCAGGTCCAGCGCGTCGCGGGCATTGATCGGCGCACCGGTCAAACCGAGGAACAACCCCAGCCGACCCGGCAGCCGGGAGAGAAACCAGCTGGCGCCGACATCCGGGTACAGGCCGATACTGATCTCCGGCATCGCCAACCGGCTGCCGGGGGTGACGATACGAATGCTCGCGCCTTGCAGCAGCCCCATGCCACCGCCCAGCACATGGCCATGGCCCCAGCACAGCAGCGGCTTGGGGTAGTGGTGCAGGCGATAGTCGAGACGATATTCCGCGGCAAAGAAGCGTGCGGCCAGGGGCGGGACTTCCCCTGGGTGGGCTCGGCAGGCCTCGACCAGGCTGCGCACATCGCCACCGGCACAGAAGGCCTTGGGCCCGTTGCCGCGTAACAACACACAGACAATCGCCGGGTCGTCGGCCCAGGCATTCAGGTGCTCATCGAGCACCTCGATCATCGGAAGTGAAAGGGCATTGAGCGACGCCGGCGCATCCAGTGTGGCGATACCGATGCGGGCCCCATCAACGCCGGTGAGTAGTTCGAACTGCACGGCCATGGGCAACCTCACTAGGGTTATCCCGATAAGTATGGCCGCTGGGCGTGAATGTGCCGGTCGCCGGTCGGATCGATTGACAAGCGCGGGCAGCTTTCCTAGTGTCCGCCCCATTGTTGACCGGATGACCCCATGACTGACGACGACCGCATCAAACTCGAACCCAGCTGGAAGCACGCCCTGCGCGCCGAGTTCGACCAGCCTTACATGCACGAGCTGCGCGAGTTCCTGCGCCAGGAGCACGCTGCCGGCAAGGAAATCTACCCGCCAGGCCCGCTGATTTTCAGCGCCCTGAACTCCACGCCGCTGGACCAGGTGAAAGTGGTGATCCTCGGCCAGGACCCCTATCACGGCCCAGGCCAGGCCCATGGCCTGTGCTTTTCGGTGCAGCCGGGGGTCCCCACGCCACCGTCGCTGGTGAACATCTACAAGGAATTGCAGCGCGACCTGAACATCGCCATTCCCACCCACGGCTACCTGCAACACTGGGCAAACCAGGGCGTGCTGATGCTCAACACCACCATGACCGTGGAACGCGCCAATGCCGCCTCGCATGCCAAGAAGGGCTGGCAGTTCTTTACCGACCGGATCATCGAGGTGGTCAACGAGCACCAGAACGGCCTGGTGTTCCTGCTCTGGGGTGCCCATGCCCAGAGCAAGCGCAGCTTGATCGACCCGGAGAAACACCTGGTGCTGACCTCGGTGCATCCGTCACCGCTGTCCGCCTATCGCGGGTTCATCGGTTGCGGGCACTTCAGTCGCACCAACAAGTTCCTCGAGCAGAACGGCCAGGCCCCTATCGACTGGACCTTACCGGCGCTCTGAGGGCACGCTGCGCTCACCCGCCCAATGCCGGAACAACGGCTCGGCGAGGAACAGTACGAACAACAGGCGCATGACCTGAAGGGCGGTTACCAGCGGCACTGACAGTTGCAGGGTTTCCGCCGTGAGGCTCATTTCGGCAATGCCGCCGGGCATCATGCCCAGGGTCAGCGAGCGCAGGTCCAGTTGCGTCACGGCGCTCAAGACCCAGGCGGCCAGCGCCGCGATCAGCATGGTCAGGGCCGTGGCGATCATCGTGCGGCCCAGGAAGGACGGTGCACGGCGGAAGAACGCACGGTTGAAGTGGCAGCCCAGGCCGCTGCCAATCAGCCACTGGCCGATCTGGCTGGCGCCGTCGGGCAAGCCCACGTGCAGGTTGCCGCTGATGCTGATGACCGATGCCACCAGCAGTGGCCCGAACAGCCAGGGGTTGGGTTGCCTGAGGCGCTGCCAGATGAAGGCGGCCAATACGCCCAGCGGTGCAATGACGGCCAGCCAGCCCCAGTCCACTGCGCCCGCATGCCTCAGCGGCACGCCATCGCCGAGCAGGAACTTGAACGCGGCGGGCACCAGCAGCACCACCGCCAACACCCGCAAACTCTGCGCCGCCGCAACGCGGCTGAGCACCGCGCCGTTGCGTGCGCCGAGGTTGACCATCTCCCCGGAGCCGCCCGGCATGCTGGAGAAGAACGCGGTGGCGCGGTCTTCCCCGGTCCGGCGCAGCAACCACACGCCGAGCAGGCTGGACACACTGGTGATCAGAGCGCCGAAGAAGATCAAGCCGAAATGACTGGCGACCTGCTCCACCACTTGCGGGGTGAAATGCAGGCCGATGCCGATGCCGATGATCCACTGGCCGCCTTTGCGGCCATGGGGTATTTCGGTGATCTGCCAGGGGGTCAGGCAACGCACCAGGATGATCGCCAACAACGAGCCGACCATCCACGGCAAAGGCCAGCCTACGCAGCTGGCCAGGTACCCGCCGGCCAGGCCGACCAGCGGGGTTGCCCACCACCGTTTCAGTGAACGGTCAGACATTGGCCAGGGCGCGGCGCTGGGCACTGCGCTTGCGCCAGATGCGCATCAGCGGCAGCACCAGCATCAGTGCGACCAGGGCCCACACGCTCATGCTGATCGGGCTGGCCCAGAGGATGTGCAGTTCACCGTTGGAGATCGACAGTGCACGGCGCAGGTTCTGCTCCATCAGGCCACCGAGGATGAAGCCCAGCAGCAGCGGCGACAACGGGAAGTCCAGCTTGCGCAGGATGTAGCCGAAGATGCCGATGGCGATCATCAGGAACAGGTCGAAGGTGGTCGCATGCACGGCATACACGCCAATCGCGGTAATGATCGCGATGATCGGCACCAGGGCCCAGTTCGGCACCGCCAGGATGCGGGTGAACAGACGCACCATCGGGATGTTCAGGATCACCAGCATGATGTTGGCGATGAACAGCGAGGCGATCAGGCCCCAGACGATGTCCGGCTGCTGCTGGAACAGCAACGGGCCCGGGGTGATGTTGTACAGCGTCAGTGCGCCGATCATCACTGCGGTGGTGCCCGAGCCGGGTACGCCGAGGGTCAGCATGGGCACCAAGGCGCCGCAGCAGGAGGCACCGATGGCGGTTTCCGGAGCGGCCAGGCCGCGCTTGTCGCCTTCACCGAAGGTGCCGCTGGCACCGGCCAGGCGCTTCTCGGTCATGTATGCCACGGCGCTGGCGAGGGTGGCACCGGCCCCGGGCAACACGCCCATGAAGAAGCCGAGCAGGCCACAGCGGATGTTCACCCAGAACACCGATGCCGCTTCCTTGAAGTTGAACAGCATGCGCCCGGTGGCTTTCACCGCCTGGTGGCCGTGGTGGGTTTTTTCCAGCAGCAGGAGGATCTCGCTGATGGAGAACAGGCCCAGGACCAGCACGACGAACTGGATACCGTCGGCCAGGTGCACGCTGTCACCCGTGAAGCGGTACACGCCGCTGTTGGCGTCGATACCCACGGCGGAAAGGAACAGGCCGATCAGCGCTGCGATAAAGGTCTTCAGCGGTCGGTCACCGGCCATGCCGCCTAGCGCGACGATGGCGAACACCATCAGCACGAAGTACTCCGCCGGCCCGAAGGCAATCGCCCATTTCGCCAGTAGCGGGGCGAACAGCACCATGCCGCAGGTGGCGATGAAGGCACCGATGAACGAGCTCCATGCCGACAGCGACAGGGCTACACCGGCCAGGCCTTTGCGGGCCATCGGGTAGCCGTCGAGGGTGGTCATGACGGTCGATGCTTCGCCAGGAATGTTCAGCAGGATCGAACTGATCCGGCCGCCGTATTCGCAGCCCAGGTACACCGCGGCCAGCAGGATCAGTGCCGACTCCGGTGGCAGGCCGAGGGCGAAGGCGATGGGGATCAACAGCGCCACGCCGTTGATCGGGCCCAGGCCCGGGAGCAGGCCGACCACAGTGCCGATCAGCGTGCCGCACAGTGCGGTAACCAGGTTGTACGGGGTCAGGGCGACGCCGAAGCCCTGGCCCAGATAGCCAAGCGTATCCATATCAGTTCTCCAGAACGTCGAGCAGGCCGAGGGGCAGTGGCACATCCATGGTGCGGTCGAACAGCAGGTACAGGGCGATGCTCATCAGGCTGATGATCGCCACGCTAGGCAGCCAGCGACCGCCATACAGGCGGGCCATCGGGATGCCGATGAGGATGCTGCTGAGGATGAAGCCCAGCGATTCGAAGGTAGAGGCGAATACCAGCAGCAAGAGCACGCAGGCGCCGATCTTGATCAGGGATTCGCGGTCCAGTTCCGGCTCGTCGTCCTTGCGCACGATGGGCGTCGGGCGGATGGCCAGGTACAGCAGGCCCAGGCCCATCAGGCCGAGCATCAACAGCGGGTAGGCGCGTGGGCCGACCGGCTCATAGGAAAAGGCAGCCTGGTAGGGCCAGGCCATGACGGCCAGGGTAATGCAGACCGCCAGCAAAATCAGGGCGAAGCAGCGTTGCAGGATCATAGCGAATCCTCGCGGACAGGCGTCGCCCCTGCGGGGGCATCGCTGGCAAGGCCAGCTCCCACAGGGGCAACGTCATGAGCAACTTTTAAGGTTTACCAAGTGACCTGTGGGAGCCGGCCTTGCCGGCGATGAGGCCGGGCATGCAGCACCGCTCCTACAGGCAAGCGCTTACTGAATCAGCCCGAATTCCTTGGCCAATGCCTTGTAGTCCGCCACTTGCTTCTTCACGTAGGTGTCCAGTTCTGGGCCGGTCATGGCGAACGGGAACAGCTCGCGCTGGTCACGCAACTTGGCAAAGTCCTCGGACGCCAGCAGCTTGTCGAACGAGGCTTTCCACCAGTCGTATTCCTCATCGCTCACCTTCGGCCCGACATAGAAGCCACGTACCACCGGCCAGACAATGTCGTAGCCCTGTTCCTTGGCGGTCGGGATTTCCTTCATTTCCGGCTCGTCCAGGCGGTTCTCGGCGAACACGGCCAGCAGGCGCATGTCACCGCTCTGGATGTGCGGCATGGAGTCGGAGATGTCGGTACTGCCCACCTGGATATGCCCGCCGAGCAGGGCCGTGGCAATTTCGCCACCGCCTTCCAGGGCCACGTAGCGCAGGTCACGCGGGTTGATCCCGGCGGCCTTGGCGATCAGCGCGGTCTGCATCCAGTCCTGGCTGCCCACGGTGCCGCCGGAGCCGATCACTACCTTGCTTGGGTCTTTCTTCAACGCCGCGACCAGGTCGTCGAGGGTCTTGTACGGCGAGTCGCTTTTCACCGCAATCGCGCCGTAGCTGGTGCCGACCGCCGCCAGCCAGCGCACGGCGTTCTCATCGAAACGCCCGAACTTGCCTTGGGCCAGGTTCAGCAGCGAACCGCTCGACCAGGCCACCAGGGTCCCGGCATCGCCTGGGCGCTGGGCGACGACGGCGTTGTAGGCTACTGCGCCGACACCGCCGGGCATGTAGGTAACACGCATGGGTTTGCTGAGGATCTTCTCGTTGACCAGCGCGCTCTGTACCAGCTTGCAGGTCAGGTCGAAACCACCACCGGGGGATGCCGGGGCGATGCATTCAGGACGTTTCGGTTCAGCAGCCAGTACCTGGCCGGCGAACAGCAGGCAGCCAGTGGCAAGAGCGATTCGGCGCAGTGAAAAAGTCATTGTTGATCTCCGTTGATTGTTGTTATCGGGGATTACCACAGCGCCACGCTGTAACTCACCAACAGCCGTACTTCATCGGCATCGCGGGCAAAGCTTGAGCGGTAGGTGGCGTTACGCAGGCGCACGGCGACGTTTTTCAACGCGCCGCTTTGCACTACGTATTTGAACTCGGTGTTGCGTTCCCACTCTTTGCCTTCGCTGCCATTGGCCAGGCTGACGTTGTCGCCGCTGATGTAGCGGCTCATGAAGCTCAGGCCTGGAATGCCCAGTTTGGCGAAGTCGTAGTCGTAGCGCACCTGCCAGGACTTTTCATCGGCCCCGGCGAAGTCGTTGATCTGCACGAAGTTGACCAGGTACGGGTCGGAACCATCCACGTAGGGGAAGGCGCTGTCGCCGGACATGCTCTGGTAGGCCGCGCTGAACTTGTGGCCGAGCAGGGCGTAGCTGAACATGCCGTTGAGCGAGGTGTTGTCGATCTTGCCGCCACGGGCCTGGCCCTGGTCGTCGCTCAGTGCCAGGCGCAGGTCGGCGCCCAAGGTGCCGGGGCCCCAAGGCTGGGTCGCGACCATGCCGACGAAGTGCTGGTTGTAGACATCGTCGAGCTGGGCGAAGTGGTAGCTGCCGGTGATGCGATCGGTGAACTTGTAGTCCAGGCCCGCGAGGTCGAAATGGTTGCCGGCAACCGAGCCGAGAAAGCGGCTGTTCTTGTTGTTGAGGGCAATGTCTTCCCAGTTGGTGTCATCGCGGTCCTTGGCTTTCTCCAGGCGTCCGCCGGTGAAGGTCAGGTTCTTGATTTCCTTGGAGGTCAGCAAGCCGCCTTCGAAGGTCTGCGGCAGGATGCGCCCGTCGTTGGCCTTGAGGATTGGCAGTTCCGGAAGCAACGTGCCGACTTTGAGTTCGGTGGCCGAGATCTTCACCTTGCCGGTCAGGCCGAGCTTGGAGTACTCATCGGCCGCCTTGCCGTCATCGTGGGTCGGCAACAGGCCGCTACCGGTGCGGTCCTTGCTGGAGTCGAGCTTGACCCCGACCATGCCCAACGCATCCAGGCCGAACCCGACCGTACCGTCGGTGTAGCCGGACTCGAAGTTGAGCATGAAGCTCTGGGCCCATTCGTCGCGCTTGGATTGCTGCTTGCTGGTGCCATCGCGGAAGTCGCGATTGAAGTACATGTTGCGGGTCTCGAAGGTCGCAGTGCTGTCTTCGAAGAACGCGGCCTGGCTCAGCGGGGCGACGCCGACAAGGGCAAGGGCGCTGACAACGGCAGTGGGGCGGGTGTGCAAACGACGGATAGGCGCGGACGCCTTTGGCTGCATGGACAGCATCGTGGAGTGACTCCGTTATTGTTCTTATTGGGTTCGAACACTGCGGTTCGATCTACGGCACCCGGAAAGGGCCGTTTGTCGATGCTAGGGGCTGAACCTTTCGCTAACCTTTCAATGCGTTTTCGTGGAATCGATGGCTTCACAGGCGCGCCGTCCTCTGTAAACTCCGCGCCATTGACCGCGACGCGACCAGGAGAAACCCATGCGTGTGCTGCTCGTCGAAGACCATCTGCAGTTGGCCGAAAGCGTGGCCCAGGCCCTGAAAAGCACGGGCCTGACCGTCGATGTGCTGCACGATGGCGTCGCCGCCGACCTGGCCCTGGCCACGGAGGAATATGCCGTGGCGGTGCTGGATGTCGGCTTGCCACGCATGGACGGCTTTGAGGTGCTGGCGCGTTTGCGCGCGCGCGGCAAGACCGTGCCGGTGCTGATGCTCACCGCCCGCAGCGACGTCAAGGACCGGGTCCATGGCCTCAACCTGGGCGCCGATGACTACCTTGCCAAACCGTTCGAGCTGACCGAGCTGGAGGCGCGGGTAAAAGCCTTGCTGCGCCGCAGTGTGCTGGGCGGCGAGCGCCAGCAGCGCTGTGGCCCGCTGGTCTATGACCTGGATACCCGGCGCTTCAGCCTCGGCGATGAGCTGCTGACCCTGACCTCGCGTGAGCAGGCCGTGCTCGAGGCCATGATCGCCCGCCCGGGCCGGGTCATGAGCAAGGAGCAGTTGGCTGCCCAGGTCTTTGGCCTGGACGAAGAGGCCAGCGCCGACGCCATCGAAATCTACGTGCACCGCCTGCGCAAGAAGCTCGATGGGCATGCAGTGGCAATCGTCACCTTCCGCGGGCTCGGCTACCTGCTGGAGCATCGCGATGCGTGACGCCGGCAGCCTGCGCACGCGGCTGCTGTGGAACCTGGCCCTGCTGCTGGTGGTGTTGATGGTGGCCAGCGGCCTGAGCGCCTACTGGAACGGTCGCGAAGCGGCCGACACCGCCTATGACCGCACCTTGCTGGCCTCGGCGCGGACCATCGCCGCTGGCCTGTCCCAGCGCGACGGCACCCTGAGTGCCGATGTGCCCTATGTGGCCCTGGATACCTTCGCCTACGACAGCGCCGGGCGGATCTACTACCAGGTCAACGATATCCACCAGAAGCTGATTTCCGGCTACGAAAACCTGCCAGCGCCACCGCCCGGCACCCCGCGTACCGACGATTATCCGGCCCTGGCGCGCTTCTACGATGCCCGCTACCTGGGGCAGGACGTACGCGTGGTGAGCCTGCTCAAGGCGGTGACCGAACCAAACATGAACGGCATGGCCGAAATTCGCGTGGCCGAGACCGAGGAGGCGCGGGTGCGCATGGCCCGTGGGCTGATGGCCGACACCTTGTTGCGCCTGGGCATGCTGGCGCTGGGGGCGTTGATGCTGGTGTGGTTTGCCGTCAGTGCCGCGCTGCGCCCGCTGGAACGCTTGCGCAGCGCAGTGGAGGAGCGTCAGCCGGACGACCTGCGCGCCTTGCCGTTGGTGCAGGTGCAGCAGGAGCTGGGGCCGCTGGTGCGGGCCTTGAACCATTTCACCGAGCGCCTGCGTGGGCAGTTCGAGCGTCAGGCACAGTTCATTGCCGATGCCGCCCATGAGCTGCGTACGCCGCTGGCTGCGCTGAAGGCGCGGGTCGAGTTGGGGCTGCGTTCGAAGGAGCCACAAGTTTGGCACGACACCCTGGAGTCGGCTGCGCAGGGCACCGACCGGCTGACCCACCTGGCCAACCAGTTGCTTTCATTGGCGCGGGTGGAAAACGGCGCGCGGGCGATTGCCGAAGGCGGCGCGCAGTTGCTTGATCTCAGCCAGCTGGCGCGTGAACTGGGCATGGCCATGGCACCGCTGGCGCATGCGCGCGGCGTGGCCCTGGCCCTGGAAGCTGAAACCCCGGTCTGGGTACGTGGTGAGCCGACCCTGCTCAACGAACTGCTGAGCAACCTGGTCGACAACGCCCTGGCCCATACGCCCAAGGACGGCAACGTGATCTTGCGGGTCAGCGAGCCGGGCGTACTGGAAGTCGAAGATGATGGTCCAGGCATCCCGGAACAGGAGCGTGAGCGGGTGTTCGAGCGCTTCTACCGGCGCAGTGCCCAAGGCACGGGGTTGGGCCTGGCCATCGTCGGCGAGATCTGCCGGGCGCACCTGGCGCAGATCAGCCTGCATGACGGCGAGGGTGGCGGGCTCAAGGTACGGGTCAGTTTCCCCCCGGCGCAGTAAGCCCTAGCGGAACATGTGCCGGGCGCCCAGCAGCTCACCAATCGACAGCTGGCTGCCGGCCGGCAGGTTCAGGTGGCGGTAGGCGGGCAGGGCGGCCAGGGGGCGTTCACGGCCAACATCGCTGAGCGCGCGAGCGATCTGCACGACATCCACGTAGTCGACCTTGTTGCTGTGCCGGTCGAGGTCCTGGACCTGGCTGGGCAAGCCGGCGAGCAGCTCGGGGAACTCCCAGACGCTGAGGATCTTGTCGCCCAGCACCGGGTGGATCTGCTCGATCACATGGTTCAGGCACACCGGGTCGGACAACAATTCGTTGTGCTCTTCGGCGTAGGTCAGGATCGGCAGCACGCCGATCTGGTGGACCAGCCCGGCCAGGGCACCCTGGTCAGGCTTGAGCTGGGTAAAGCGCATGCACAGTTCATAGCTGATACCGGCAACTTCCAGGCTGGTTGCCCAGATTTCGCGCATTTTCTGCTCGACCACTTCGGAGCGGGCATGGAAGATCTGCTCGATCACCAGGCCGATGGCCAGGTTGCAGCTGTAGTTGATGCCCAGTCGGGTAATGGCGGTCTGCAGGTCGGTGACTTCGGTAGCCGCCCGCAGCAGCGGGCTGTTGACCACCTTGATCAGGCGCGCAGCCAGGGCTGCGTCACGGCCGATCACCTTGCTCAGCGCATTGACGCTGATCTCGGTGTCTTCTGCCGCTTCGCGGATGCTCAGGGCCACTTCGGGCAGGGTCGGCAACACCAGATCGTCGTTGTCGATGGCCACCAGCAGCTGCGTCCTCACCATCTCGGCCAGCGTGTTCATCGTTGGTTTTCTACCGCGTTCATGGAGGGAGTCTGGCTCAACGCTGGATCTCGCGGTCACGGTCCAGTTCATAAGGCAGGGACAGCAGCGTCAGGCGCGGGCCTTCCTTGCTGCCCAGGTGCAGGTTGTTGTCTTCCACTGAGTCAGCCGTCAACACCGCCAGCAGTTCGCTGCCCTGTTCGCTGCGCGCAGCCAGGACCACCTCACCAATCGAGGAGCCGTGGGTTGGCGAGAAGATCTCGGTACCGGGGGCCGGCAGGGTGTCGCTGTCCAGGGCCACGCGGTACTGGCGGCGCTTGAGCTTGCCCAGGTACTGCATGCGCGCGACGATTTCCTGGCCGGTGTAGCAGCCTTTCTTGAAGCTGACGCCGCCAACGGCTTGCAGGTTGATCATCTGCGGGATGAACAGTTCGCGGGTCTGCTCCATGACCTGGCCGATACCGGCGCGAATCTGCCCCAGCAACCAGCCGTTCAGATCGCCCTCTGGCAGGTGCGTCAGCAGTTGCTCGCGCACGGCGTCGGCTTGCGCTGCGGGTACCCAGAGCTCGATGCGCCGGGGTGACGCGGCGATGGCGATCAGGCCGTTGTGGCGGGTCGTTGCATCGGTTTGCGCCGGCACTTCAAGGCCCAGTGCCTGCAGCGCGGCGTCGCCATCGTGCAGGCCGAAACGCGCCCAGGCGGCTGATTCGTCGGTGAGCTTGGCTTTGGAGAACACTGCGTATTTTTTCAGGTCGGCCAACTGCGGTTCCAGCAGCTCGCGGGCCATCGCCAGGAGGAAGCCATCGGCCTCGGGCAGGATGCGGAAGCTCGATTGCATGCGGCCCTTGACCATGCAGCGGGCGCCAAGGCTTGCAGTGTGTTCGTTGAGGTAACTGATGTTGCAGGTCAGCTGACCTTGCAGGAACTTGCCGGCGTCAGAGCCGCGGACGGCGAGGACGCCCTCGTGAGACAGGGGGCAGAAAAAAGCGGAGTCGGCCATGGGTCATCGCAGGTAAATAAGACTGGAGGCCATCATAGAGGGCTACCGGCAAAATAGGTAGCAGGCTGGGGACCAGTCATCATCTGGCAACATGACACGCGACCAACGCCTTGTGCCCATGGCAAGCGGGGCCTGTATACTGGCCGCCTATTCGAGGAGGGCCCGATGGTCGAACAAATTGAACTCAACCGTCTGTTTTGGCATAGCCGCCGCGGCATGCTCGAGCTGGACGTGTTGCTGGTACCTTTCAGCCAGGACGTCTACGCCACGCTGAGCAAGGAAGACCGTGAGTTGTACTGGCGCCTGCTGGGCTGTGAAGACCAGGACATGTTCGGCTGGTTCATGGAGCGCAACGAGTCCGAAGACCCTGAGCTGCAACGCATGGTTCGCATCATCCTGGACCGTGTCCAGCCCAAGTGACCGTTTCGAATGCCGCTGGCAAGGCTCGAAAAGCCTGCTGGCGGTGTACCTCGCCTGCCAATTGTTCGCCTTGGCGGCATTGCTGATTCTCGATATTCCCCTCTGGACAAGCCTGGTTGGCGCACTGCTGTGCCTGGCGCATGCCGCCTGGGTGATCCCGCGTCGTATTCTGCTCAACCACGCGTATGCCGTTACCCGTTTGCGCCGTGATGCGCAGGGTTGGTATCTGTGGCGTGCGGCGGATGGCTGGCAGCCGGTGCAGTTGCTGCGCGACAGCCTGGCGCTGCCCGGCCTGGTGGTGCTGCGTTATCGCCGCCAAGGGCGCCGCCTTGGCGAAAGCCTGTGCATTGCCCATGACGCGCTGGAGCCGGTGCAACACCGGCGCCTGCGTTTGCGCTTGAAGTTCAGTCGGCGTAGGTGGGCGGCTGCAGAATAGTGTCGCGGGCCTCGGCGAGCATGTCGGGGTAGTCCAGGGTGTAATGCAGCCCGCGTGACTCCTTGCGCTGCATGGCCGAACGAATCATCAACTCCGCCACCTGGGCCAGGTTGCGCAGCTCGATCAGGTCGCGGCTGACCTTGTAGTTGCTGTAGAACTCGTCGATCTCGTCGAGCAGCAGACGCACCCGGTGCTCGGCACGTTGCAAGCGCTTGTTGGTACGCACGATGCCGACATAGTCCCACATGAATCGCCGCAGTTCGTCCCAGTTGTGCGCAATGATCACATCCTCATCCGAGTCGGTGACCTGGCTGGCATCCCAGCATGGCAGGGCCAGCGGCATGTCTACTGCCGCCAACTTGGCGACGATGTCCGCCGAAGCCGAGCGGCCGTAGACGAAGCATTCAAGCAGCGAGTTGCTGGCCATGCGGTTGGCGCCGTGCAGGCCGGTGAAGCTGGTTTCGCCAATGGCGTACAGGCCCGGCACGTCGGTGTGGCCCTGATCATCGACCATCACGCCGCCGCAGGTGTAATGCGCGGCGGGCACTACGGGAATGGCTTGCTGGGTGATGTCGATGCCGAAGGTCAGGCAGCGTTCATAGACTGTCGGGAAGTGGCTTTTGACGAACTCGGCCGGCTTGTGGCTGATGTCCAGGTACACGCAATCCACGCCCAGGCGCTTCATCTCGTGGTCGATGGCACGGGCGACGATATCGCGCGGGGCCAGCTCGGCACGTGGGTCGAAGCGCGGCATGAAGCGCTCGCCATTGGGCAGCTTGAGCAGGCCGCCTTCACCACGCAGCGCTTCGGTGATCAGGAAGCTCTTGGCCTGCGGGTGGTACAGGCAGGTCGGGTGGAACTGGTTGAACTCAAGGTTCGCCACGCGACAGCCGGCGCGCCAGGCCATGGCGATGCCATCGCCGCAGGCGCCGTCCGGGTTGCTGGTGTAGAGGTAGACCTTGGCCGCGCCACCGGTGGCGAGCACGGTGAAGCGCGCGCCGAAGGTGTCCACTTCGCCGGTGCTGCGGTCGAGCACGTAGGCGCCCAGGCAGCGGTCGCCGTCCAGGCCCAGGCGGCGCTCGGTAATCAGATCGACGGCAACGCGTTGCTCCAGCAACTCGATGTTCGGGCGCTGGCGGGCCTGGGCGAGCAGTGTGGTGAAAATCGCCGCGCCGGTGGCATCGGCCGCATGAATGATGCGCCGATGGCTGTGGCCGCCTTCGCGGGTAAGGTGGAACTCGAAGCCGCGGTCATCGTCGCTGGCGTGCTCGTCACGGGTAAAGGGTACGCCCTGGTCGATCAGCCACTGGATGGATTCGCGGCTGTGCTCGACGGTGAAGCGTACGGCATCTTCATGGCAGAGCCCGCCGCCGGCATTGAGGGTGTCTTCGACATGCGACTGTACGGTGTCGGTGTCATCGAGCACGGCGGCCACGCCGCCCTGGGCCCAAAAGGTCGAGCCGTTGGCCAGGTCGCCTTTGCTCAGGACGGCGATGCGCAGGTGGCTGGGGAGGGTCAGCGCCAGGCTGAGGCCAGCGGCACCGCTGCCGATCACAAGAACGTCATGTTGGAATTGTTGGCTCATGTCTTGGAATTTCCGCGCGAGGGCGACCACGAAGGACACTAGTATAAGGACGGGGGTATCGGCACAATGGTCAGGCGTTTATGGCATTGTGAAACTATCGTGAATCTGGGGTGGTTGCCTTTATAGCAGCCTCAATGCCCTGATTTCCATGGCGTCTGTTATGTCCTGACGGTGTTATGTGGGAACTTTCCTGGAATTGCGTGTATCCATAGAAGGTTGCCTGTAGGTCAGGGCGCCGCAGCAATGGGGCGCGACGTCAGTTTCGGCACTGCCCATGTATTGCGAAAACCGATTATTTACGCAGCCGGCCGTGACCGCGCTGCGTTTTTCGTGCGAGCCGACCAAGGGCCGCAGGAAACTTGCCGGGAGGGGAGAACTTTTGCGAAAAGCCCGAGTCTATGGTTGCAAGCCTGAACGATGGCTGATGCAGCGCCCCTCCTGGTTTACCGAGGAGAGTTCATGCTAACCCAGGAAGAGGATCAGCAGCTTGTCGAGCGCGTTCAGCGTGGCGACAGGCGAGCGTTTGATCTGTTGGTGCTGAAGTATCAGCACAAGATTCTCGGGTTGATCGTGCGTTTTGTGCACGACACCCACGAAGCCCAGGATGTGGCGCAAGAAGCGTTCATCAAGGCTTACCGTGCGCTAGGCAATTTTCGTGGAGACAGTGCGTTTTACACCTGGCTCTACCGGATTGCGATCAACACGGCGAAAAATTACCTGGTGTCCCGCGGTCGTCGGCCACCGGATAGTGACGTAAGTTCCGAGGATGCAGAGTTTTACGATGGCGATCATGGCCTCAAAGACCTCGAGTCCCCAGAACGTGCGCTGCTGCGTGATGAGATCGAAGACACCGTTCATCGAACCATCCAGCAGCTGCCAGAAGATTTGCGTACGGCATTAACTTTACGTGAATTCGATGGTCTGAGTTACGAGGACATTGCGAGCGTCATGCAGTGTCCAGTGGGTACCGTGCGCTCTCGAATTTTCCGCGCTCGGGAGGCCATTGATAAAGCCCTGCAGCCGTTGTTGCAGGAAACCTGAGACAGCGGCGACAGCCAAGAGAGGAACCGCCATGAGTCGTGAAGCGTTGCAGGAATCGCTGTCCGCGGTGATGGATAACGAAGCGGATGAACTGGAGTTACGCCGGGTACTGAGTGCCGTGGACGACACCGAAACCCGTGCCACCTGGTCGCGTTACCAGGTAGCCCGCGCAGCCATGCACAAGGAGTTGCTGCTGCCTAAATTGGATATCGCCTCGGCGGTGTCTGCTGCACTGGCCGAAGAAGCCACGCCGGTCAAGGTCGCTCGCGGCCCTTGGCGTACGCTGGGCCGTCTGGCGGTAGCCGCCTCGGTCACGGTTGCGGTACTGGCAGGTGTTCGCCTGTACAACCAGGACGAAATCACGGGTGCCCAGTTGGCTGCACAGCAACCGGCACAACCTGGCCTGAACATGCCTCAGGTCCAAGGCCCGGCGGTTTTGGCAGGCTATAGTGAAAGTGCCGAGCAACCTACCGGTCCGATGGCCAATGGTGTGCTGCAGGGTCAAAGCGGCTGGCAAGACCAGCGTCTGCCAGGCTATCTGCGCCAGCACGCTCAGGAAGCTGCCGTGAAAGGTACCGAAAGCGCTCTGCCCTATGCCCGTGCGGCTAGCCTGGAAAATCGCTAAGTAAGGAGGATCATGCGCGCGCTACCTTTCATACCGCTCTTGCTCGGTGTAGGCATGGCGATGCCGGCTCTGGCCGCCAACTCATCGACAGATGCCGCCGACTGGCTCAACCGGTTGGCGAAGGCCGAGCAACAGCAGAGTTACCAAGGTACTTTCGTTTACGAGCGTAATGGCAGCTTCTCCACCCACGACATCTGGCATCGGGTCCAGGACGGCAAAGTCAGCGAGCGGTTGTTGCAGCTCGATGGCCCGGCCCAGGAAGTCGTGCGTGTCGATGGGCAGACCCAGTGCGTAAGCGGGACCCTGGTGCAAGGGGTAGGCAATGCGACGGAGTCGTCGGCGCGTGTGCTCGATCCACTGAAGTTGATGAATTGGTACGACCTGAGCGTGGCCGGTCACTCTCGAGTGGCTGGCCGTGATGTCACGATCATTACCCTCAGGCCGCGTGATCAACATCGCTACGCCTTTGAAATACACCTGGACGACAAAACTGCGTTGCCGCTCAAATCCTTGTTGATCAACGACAAGGAGCAGTTGCTCGAGCGCTTCCAGTTCACTCGTCTGGATACCGCTGATATTCCGGACGACGCTGAGCTGCGGCCCAGCGGCAACTGCAAGCCGGTTGCCCAATCGGTGGCCCGTAGCAGTGAATCGGTGGCCGGTTGGCGTTCCGATTGGCTGCCGCCAGGGTTTGAGCTGATCAACAGCAGCGTACGCAAGGACCCTGCGGGTAAAGGCGCTGTCAGTAGCCTGATGTATGACGATGGCCTGGCGCGCTTCTCGGTGTTCCTGGAGGCCGTGGATGGCGCTGCCGGGGCGGATGTTCGCACCCAGCTTGGCCCGACTGTAGCGGTATCGCGCCGCCTGACCACGCCCAAGGGCGAGGTGATGGTGACCGTGGTGGGCGAGATTCCAATCGGCACCGCCGAACGGGTAGCCCTGTCGATGCGGGCACAAGATGCCCAGGCCAGTCAGTGAGCTGCTGACCATTGAGCGAACACACGAGGTGAAGCTTGAATGATCGGCAGGCCGCTGAGACCCTGAAATGATTGGTAAGCCTTCAAGTTTGCAAAATCATCCAGAATTTTCTATAGGTCAGTCCCGAAAGGGTCTGGCCTTTACTGCTGTTGCAGCATCAAGAATGCCGATGCACCGAACCCGGTCGCAGCCCTTTGGGAGTGCTACCGGGTTTTTTGCATTTGCAGGCCGCTTAACCACGCTCGTTGTGACGGGAGCCGTATGTCAATACCACGCTTGAAATCCTACTTATCGCTGGTCGCCGCCGTGCTCATGCTCGGCCAGGTCGTCAGCGCGCAAGCCGAAGCCCTGCCGGACTTCACCACCCTGGTTGAGCAAGCCTCGCCGGCCGTGGTGAACATCAGTACCAAGCAGAAGCTGCCGGATCGCAAGTATGCCGCCGGCCAGATGCCCGACCTTGAGGGCCTGCCGCCTGGTCTGCGCGAGTTCTTCGAGCGCAACATGCCGCAGAACCCGCGTTCACCGCGTGGCGACCGCCAGCGCGAAGCGCAATCGCTGGGTTCGGGTTTCATCATCTCCAGCGACGGCTACATCCTGACCAACAACCACGTGGTGGCCGATGCTGATGAAATCATCGTCCGTCTGTCGGACCGCAGCGAGCTGCAAGCCAAGCTGGTCGGCACCGACCAGCGCACTGACGTAGCCCTGCTGAAGGTCGAAGGCAAAGACCTGCCGATCGTCAAGCTGGGTGATTCCAATAAGCTCAAGGTCGGTGAGTGGGTGCTGGCGATCGGTTCGCCGTTCGGCTTCGACCATTCGGTGACCAAAGGTATCGTCAGCGCCAAGGGCCGGACCCTGCCCAACGACACCTATGTGCCGTTCATCCAGACCGACGTGGCGATCAACCCGGGTAACTCCGGTGGCCCGCTGTTCAACATGAACGGCGAAGTGGTCGGGATCAACTCGCAGATCTTCACCCGCTCCGGCGGCTTCATGGGCCTGTCCTTCGCGATCCCGATCGATGTGGCGATGGACGTCTCCAACCAGCTGAGAAAAGACGGCAAGGTCAGCCGCGGCTGGCTGGGCGTAGTGATCCAGGAGGTCAACAAGGACCTCGCCGAATCCTTCGGCCTGGATAAGCCTGCCGGTGCCCTGGTAGCCCAGGTGCTCGACGATGGCCCTGCGGCCAAGGGCGGCCTGCAAGTGGGTGACGTGATCCTGAGCATGAACGGCCAGCCGATCATCATGTCCGCCGACCTGCCACACCTGGTCGGTAACCTGAAAGACGGCGCCAAGGCCAAGCTGGACATCATCCGCAACGGCAAGCGCCAGACCCTGGATGTGACCATCGGTGCACTGCCGGATGAAGACCCGGACGTTACCACCACGGCCAACGGCGGCGTTGAGCGCAGCAGCAATCGCCTGGGCGTGTCGGTCGCCGACCTGACCGCAGAGCAGAAGAAAACCCTGGAGCTCAAGGGTGGCGTTGTCATCAAGGAAGTGCAGGATGGTCCGGCAGCCTTGATCGGCCTGCGCCCGGGTGACGTGATCAGCCACCTGAACAACCAGGCGATCAGCTCGGCGAAGGAATTCACCGAAATCGCCAAGGACCTGCCGAAAAACCGCTCGGTTTCGATGCGAGTCCTGCGTCAGGGGCGCGCGAGCTTCATCACCTTCAAACTGGCTGAATAAGCCGATTTGAGCGGAAAAGGGCGGCCATGGCTGCCCTTTTTTGTGTGCGCCGACAAGATGAAAGCGCATTGTCCGACAACATGGAATCTCCCATAACCTTGCGGTATCAGGTACAATTCCCGGCTATTTTTCGGCGGGCGTTCGGCCTGCAGCCATTTTGAGTGTTGACCCGTGAGTGATTTGAGTCATATCCGCAATTTCTCCATCATCGCCCACATTGACCATGGCAAGTCGACGCTGGCCGACCGCTTCATCCAGATGTGTGGCGGCTTGTCTGCCCGCGAGATGGAGGCCCAGGTACTCGACTCCATGGACCTGGAGCGTGAGCGCGGGATCACCATCAAGGCGCACAGCGTTACCCTGTCGTACAAGGCGAACGATGGCATCACCTACCAGCTGAACTTCATTGACACCCCCGGCCACGTTGACTTCACCTATGAGGTCAGCCGTTCGTTGGCGGCCTGTGAAGGCGCGCTGCTGGTGGTCGATGCGGGTCAAGGCGTGGAAGCCCAGTCGGTTGCCAACTGCTACACCGCCATCGAGCAGGGCCTGGAAGTCATGCCGGTCCTGAACAAGATGGACCTGCCACAGGCCGATCCGGACCGTGTGAAGGACGAAATCGAGAAAATCATCGGTATCGATGCCACCGACGCCGTGGCCTGTAGCGCCAAGAGCGGCATGGGCGTGGACGAGGTGCTCGAGCGCCTGGTGCAGACCATCCCGGCGCCAACCGGCGACATCGAGGCACCGCTGCAAGCGTTGATCATCGACTCCTGGTTCGACAACTACCTGGGCGTCGTCTCCCTGGTGCGCGTGCGTAATGGCCGCGTGAAGAAGGGCGACAAGATCCTGGTCAAGTCCACCGGCAAGGTGCATCTGGTCGACAGCGTCGGTGTATTCACCCCCAAGCACACGCAAACCGCTGACCTCAAGGCCGGTGAAGTGGGCTTCATCATTGCCAGCATCAAGGAAATCCTTGGCGCGCCGGTCGGTGACACCCTGACCCTGAGCTCGACCCCTGACGTCGAAGTGCTGCCAGGCTTCAAGCGCATCCAGCCGCAGGTTTATGCCGGTCTGTTCCCGGTATCGTCCGAAGACTTCGAAGACTTCCGCGACGCCCTGCAAAAGCTGACCCTGAACGACTCCTCGCTGCAATACTCGCCAGAAAGCTCCGATGCCCTGGGCTTCGGCTTCCGTTGCGGGTTCCTCGGCATGCTGCACATGGAGATCATCCAGGAGCGCCTGGAGCGCGAGTACGACCTGGACCTGATCACCACGGCGCCAAGCGTAATCTTCGAGGTCAAGCTCAAGACCGGCGAAACCATCTACGTCGACAACCCGTCGCGCCTGCCGGACGTCTCGGCGGTCGAGGACTTCCGTGAGCCAATCGTGGCCGCGACCATCCTCGTGCCGCAGGAACACCTGGGCAACGTCATCACCCTGTGCATCGAGAAACGCGGCGTCCAGCGCGACATGCAGTTCCTCGGTTCGCAAGTGCAGGTGCGTTACGACCTGCCGATGAACGAAGTGGTGCTGGACTTCTTCGACCGTCTGAAATCCACCAGTCGCGGTTACGCCTCGCTGGACTATCATTTCGATCGCTACCAGTCGGCCAACCTGGTCAAGCTGGATGTCCTGATCAACGGTGACAAGGTCGACGCCCTGGCGCTGATCGTGCACCGCGACAACGCGCACTACAAAGGGCGTGCGTTGACCGAAAAGATGAAAGAACTGATTCCTCGGCAGATGTTCGATGTGGCAATCCAGGCCGCCATTGGCGGGCAGATTGTGGCGCGCACGACTGTCAAGGCGCTCAGAAAGAACGTACTGGCCAAATGCTACGGTGGCGACGTGAGCCGTAAGCGCAAGCTGTTGGAAAAGCAGAAGGCCGGTAAGAAACGCATGAAACAGGTCGGCAACGTGGAAATTCCACAGGAAGCCTTCCTCGCCGTGCTCAGGTTGGATAGTTAGGTCCTATGT
Organism: Pseudomonas fontis; assembly: GCF_028656955.1. Classification (GTDB taxonomy): domain Bacteria; phylum Pseudomonadota; class Gammaproteobacteria; order Pseudomonadales; family Pseudomonadaceae; genus Aquipseudomonas; species Aquipseudomonas fontis. The sequence goes on along the minus strand of NZ_JAMDGY010000014.1, from coordinate 43,207 downwards.
CGCTAAATTTCCCGCTGTTGTTAGTCATCGCCGTCGCGGTCTGCGGACTGCTGGCCCTGATCGATCTGCTGTTCCTGGCCCCGCGTCGGCGGGCGGCGATCACCACCTATCAGGGCAGCGTCAGCCAGCCTGAAGTGGCGGTGCTCGAGCAGTTGAACAAGGAGCCGTTGCTGGTCGAGTACGGCAAGTCGTTCTTCCCGGTGCTGTTCATCGTGCTGGTGTTGCGCTCGTTTCTGGTTGAGCCGTTCCAGATTCCGTCGGGCTCGATGAAACCAACGCTGGAAGTGGGCGACTTTATCCTGGTCAACAAGTTCTCCTACGGCATCCGCCTGCCGGTGATCGATAAAAAGGTCATCGAGATTGGCGATCCGCAGCGCGGCGATGTAATGGTGTTCCGCTTCCCGAGCGATCCGAACGTCAACTACATCAAGCGTGTGGTCGGTCTGCCGGGCGATCAGGTCCGTTACTCCAGCGACAAGCGCCTGTACGTCAACGGCCAGGCGATTGCCGAGCAGTTGGTCGGCACCGAGCCGGGCACCCTGGGCAGCGCCGAGCTGTACAAGGAGAAGCTGGGCGAGGCCGAGCACCTGATCCGCAAGGAGATGAGCCGCTACCGCATGCCGCCTGATCAGCAGTGGGTGGTCCCGGCGGGTCACTACTTCATGATGGGTGACAACCGCGACAACTCCAACGACAGCCGCTACTGGGATGATCCGAACATTCCCAAGGAGCTGCTGGGCATGGTCCCGGACCAGAACATCGTCGGCAAGGCCTTTGCCGTCTGGATGAGCTGGCCGGAGCCCAAGCTGAGCCACTTCCCGAGCCTCTCGCGAGTGGGTCTGATCAAGTAACACCATAACGGCGCTGTCCAGGGACAGCGCCGAATGCTTTTCTGGCATAGGCTGTATCCAACAGGCCCATGGGCCGCACCGGTACGCCATGCCGTCAGGCATGAATCAAAACAGTCTTTCAGGATCTGCATTTGAACAACGCGTTAAGCATGACGGCATTGAGCCGGTTTGAACTGTGTGGGCCCGACGCTGTGGCGTCGTTGCTGACCATCGACCACGAACTGTGCGTGGGTACTCTGTGAGCGTTCCCTTGAGCCGCCTCGAGCGCCAGCTCGGCTACACCTTCAAGAACCAGGAGCTGATGCTGCTGGCCCTCACGCACCGCAGCTTTGCCGGCCGCAACAACGAACGGCTGGAGTTTCTGGGCGATGCGATCCTCAACTTCGTTGCCGGCGAGTCGCTGTTCGAGCGCTTCCCGCAGGCCCGTGAAGGCCAGTTGTCGCGTTTGCGCGCACGCCTGGTCAAAGGTGAGACCCTGGCGGTACTGGCCCGCGGTTTCGACCTGGGCGAGTACCTGCGCCTGGGCTCCGGCGAGCTGAAAAGCGGCGGCTTCCGTCGCGAGTCGATCCTCGCCGATGCCCTTGAGGCGCTGATCGGTGCGATCTACCTCGACTCCGACATGCAGACCGCGCGGGATCGGGTGCTGGCCTGGCTGGCAGGTGAATTCGAAAGCCTGACCCTGGTCGACACCAACAAGGACCCAAAAACCCGCTTGCAGGAATTCCTGCAGTCGCGCGGTTGCGAACTGCCCCGCTATGAAGTGGTAGATATCCAGGGCGAGCCGCATTGCCGGACGTTCTTCGTCGAATGCGAAGTTACCCTGCTGACTGAAAAAAGCCGAGGGCAGGGCGTTAGCCGGCGTATCGCTGAGCAAGTAGCGGCCGCCGCAGCACTGATCGCCCTGGGCGTGGAGAATGGCAATGACTGAATCGAATACTACCCGTTGCGGCTACGTCGCTATTGTCGGCCGTCCGAACGTGGGCAAATCGACCTTGCTCAACCACATTCTCGGGCAAAAGCTGGCGATCACTTCGCGCAAGCCGCAGACCACCCGCCACAACATGCTCGGGATCAAGACCGAAGGTGATGTGCAGGCGGTCTATGTCGACACCCCCGGCATGCACAAGAGCAACGAAAAGGCGCTCAACCGCTACATGAACAAGACCGCCTCGGCAGCGTTGAAAGACGTCGACGTGGTGATCTTCGTGGTCGACCGCACCAAATGGACCGACGAAGACCAACTGGTACTCGAGCGGGTGCAGTACGTGCAGGGCCCGGTGATCCTGGCGATCAACAAGACCGACCGGATCGAAGACAAGGCCGACCTGATGCCGCACCTGCAATGGCTGCAGGAGCAACTGCCGAACGCCGAGATCGTCCCGGTATCGGCGCAGCAGGGGCACAACCTCGATTCGCTGGAGGCGCTGATCGCCAAGCACCTGCCGGAGAACGAGCACTTCTTCCCGGAAGACCAGATCACTGATCGCAGCAGCCGCTTCCTGGCCGCCGAGCTGGTACGCGAAAAGATCATGCGCCAGCTCGGTGCAGAGCTGCCGTACCAGATCACCGTCGAGATCGAAGAGTTCAAGCAGCAGGGTCACGTGCTGCATATCCATGCCCTGATCCTGGTCGAGCGTGATGGCCAGAAGAAGATCATCATTGGCGACAAGGGCGAGCGGATCAAGCGTATCGGTACCGAGGCGCGCAAGGACATGGAGCTGCTGTTCGACGCCAAGGTCATGCTGAACCTCTGGGTCAAGGTCAAGGGCGGCTGGTCCGATGACGAGCGCGCACTGCGCTCGCTGGGCTACGGCGACCTGTAACCCCCTCAGGCCCGACACCGTCCGGTGTCGGGCCGACTTTCCTTCGAAGCGCATCCCATGGAACTGCCAGACGGCCAACCGGCCTACGTGCTGCACAGCCGAGCCTACCGGGAAACCAGCGCACTGGTCGACTTCCTGACTCCGCAAGGGCGCCTGCGCGCAGTGTTGCGCCGTGCCCGTGGCAAAGGCGGCAGCCTGGCGCGGCCGTTCGTGCCGCTGGAAGTGGAGTTTCGCGGGCGCGGCGAGCTGAAGAACGTCGGGCGCATGGACAGTGCCGGGGTCGCCGCCTGGCTCATTGGCGATGCGTTGTTCAGCGGCTTGTACCTCAACGAACTGTTGATCCGCGTGCTGCCCGCCGAAGATCCCCATCCCACCTTGTTCGAGCATTACGCCGCGACCTTGCAGGCCCTGGCGGCCGGCCGCCCGCTGGAGCCGCTGCTGCGGGCCTTCGAGTGGCGTTTGCTGGATCAACTGGGCTACGGCTTTTCGCTTACCCAGGACATCAGCGGCGATCAGGTGGTAGCGGACGGCCTGTACCGCCTGCAAGTAGACGCCGGGCTTGAGCGCGTCTACCTGGTACAGCCTGGCCTGTTCCATGGCGCTGAGCTGGCGGCCATGGCCGAGGCCGACTGGGCGGTGCCGGGCGCGTTGGGCGCGGCAAAGCGTTTGATGCGCCAGGCATTGGCGGTGCATCTGGGCGGGCGGCCATTGGTCAGTCGCGAACTGTTTCGCAAGCGCTAAGCACGTCGTATGCTGTGAGGCTCAATTTCCAGGAGAGTCTCTTCGTGACCCACAGCAACCGCATCCTTCTCGGCGTCAACATCGACCACGTGGCGACCCTGCGCCAGGCCCGTGGCACGCGTTACCCCGACCCGGTCAAGGCCGCGCTGGACGCCGAAGAGGCCGGTGCCGACGGCATTACCGTGCACCTGCGCGAAGACCGCCGGCATATCCAGGAACGTGATGTCCTGGTGCTCAAGGACGTGCTGCAAACGCGCATGAACTTCGAAATGGGCGTGACCGAAGAGATGATGCAGTTCGCCGAGCGCATTCGCCCGGCGCACATCTGCCTGGTCCCGGAAACCCGTCAGGAACTGACCACCGAAGGTGGCCTGGATGTCGCGGGCCAGGAAGCGCGGATCAAGGCGGCGGTGGAGCGCTTGTCGCGGCTGGGCTCGGAAGTATCGCTGTTCATCGATGCCGACGAACGGCAGATCGAGGCCTCGCGGCGTGTCGGTGCGCCGGCGATCGAGCTGCACACCGGGCGTTACGCCGATGCCCATACCCCGACCGAAATGGCAGAAGAGCTCAAGCGGGTGGCCGATGGCGTGGCGTTTGGCTTGGCCCGGGGGCTGATCGTCAATGCCGGGCATGGCCTGCATTACCACAACGTGGAAGCGGTGGCGGCGATCAAGGGGATCAATGAACTGAACATCGGCCATGCGCTGGTGGCCCATGCGCTGTTCGTGGGCTTCAAGTCGGCGGTGGCGGAGATGAAGGCGCTGATTCTGGCAGCTAGCAAGCACTGATACCGGGTTGATGCTATCGCCGGCAAGGCCGGCTCCCACAGGAGATTCTGGTGAAGGCTGGAGATCTGTGGGAGCCGGCTTTGCCGGCGATGGGCCTAGACCGCAAATACCAGGCTAAACCGCGTAGGCCCTTCAGGCGCGTTGCTCACCTCGACCCGCCCCCCATGCACCTGCATGATCGACTTGACGATCGCCAGCCCCAGCCCCGTCCCACCTTCCAGCCGCGAGCGTCCGCTGCCGGCTCGATAAAACCGTTCGAACAAATGCGGCAAATGCCCCGCAGCAATCCCCGGCCCACGGTTCTGCACCCAGCACTGCAAGGTGTTGTCGCGCAATTCAATCCCCACATCGATGGGCTGATCCGCCGCGCCATAACGAATGGCATTGCTCAACAGATTCGACAACGCCCGCTGCACCATCAACCGATCTGCCTGCACCGTGCCCCAGCCCTGAACGCGCAATTCGATGCCGCGTGCCTCGGCGCTGATCGAGAACAGCTCGGCAATGCGCGCCACTTCATCGGCCAGTGCCACCGGCTTGAGCTGGATCTGCGTAGTCGGCTGGTCCACCTGGGCCAGGAACAGCATGTCGGTGATGATCCGGTTCAGCCGCGTCAGCTCCTCGATGCTGTCCTCCAGCGCCGTACGGTAGTCCTCCACTGAGCGGGTGCGCGACAGGGTGACCTGGGCCTTGCCCATCAGGTTGCTGATCGGCGTGCGCAGCTCATGGGCCAGGTCATCGGAAAACTGCGACAGCTGCTGCACCCCGCCATCCAGGCGGCCGAGCATCACGTTGATGGCCTGCGCCAGTTCGCGCAGTTCCTGCGGCAGGTCTTCTTCGGGCAGCCGATGCCCCAGGTCCTGGGCCGACACCTGCCCGGCAATCCGGCGAAACCTGCGCAACGGCGCCAACCCGCGCTGCACCAGTTTCCACGCGGCAAAGCCGATCAGCAGCAACAGCAGCGGCAGGGCGATCACCGTCGAGCGCAGGTAGGCTTGCAGCAGGCCACGGTCGTCGGCGCGATTGACCGTCAGCAGCACGCGCACCGGGGTGCCATCCTGCAACTTCATCAATTTCGCCGCGGTCAGCAGGTTGTCGCCATTGCTGTCGGTCCATTCGCTATAGCGCAACGTGCTCGACGCCGGCACCTGGCGCAGCGACTCGGACTCCAGCGCCGGGCCCAGGCTCAGCAGCCCCGAGTGGCGTCCGGTCTGGGCGACAATGTTCAGGCTCAGGTCGTCATGCCCCATGACCAGGTCCAGCAGCGGGTGGGCCCGGGATGCCAGGTCATTGGCCTTGAGGTCTGCGGCCAGGCTGTGCTCGATCTGCTCCATCTTGCGTGCGAGGATCTTGCCGGCCCGGCTGTCCAGCTCATGGTCCAGCGCCAGCACGGCCAAGCCGGCCAGCAGCACCACCAACGCCGCGCCCATCAGGCTGACGCTCAGGCCCAGGCGCAGCGATAAACGCGTTGACCTCATTCGCGCGCTTCCAGCACATAGCCGACGCCGCGCAGGGTGTGGATCAGCTTGTTGTCGAACGGGTCGTCGATCTTGGCCCGCAAGCGGCGGATCGAGACTTCCACGACGTTGGTGTCGCAGTCGAAATTCATATCCCAGACCAGCGAAATGATCTGCGTACGTGACAGCACCTCGCCGCTCTGGCGCATCAGCAGGTGCAGCAGGGCGAACTCCTTGGCGGTCAGGTCGATGCGCTGGTTGTCGCGGTAGGCGCGGTGCCGGCCGGGGTCCAGCTCAAGGTTGGCGACCTTGAGCGTGGTGGGTTGCAGGGTCTGCTCACTGCGCCGCAACAAGGTGCGGATACGCGCCAGCAGCTCGGGAAACTCGAACGGCTTGAGCAGGTAGTCGTCGGCCCCCAGGTCCAGGCCCTTGACCCGGTCAGACAGCCGGCCGTGGGCCGTGAGCATCATGATCCGCGTTGCCGATTCGGCGCGCAGGCGCTGCAGCACGGTCCAGCCGTCCAGCTCCGGCAGGTTCACGTCGAGGATGATCAGGTCGTACGCCTGTTGCCGGGCCAGGTGCAGGCCATCGGCACCGGTGCGGGCGCAATCGACGATATAGCCGTTCTCGCTCAGGCCTTGTTGCAGGTATTCGGCGGTACGGACTTCGTCTTCGATGATCAACAAACGCATGGCGGGTTCTCGTGGCAAGACATTCAAGGACGGCGATTCTCAACCCTTGAGCCGCTTCAGGGTCAAGCGGCAGCGCGCAGTCTAAGCCAGGCTGCGCGCTCAGTGGCGTGGATAACGGATTTGTAATCTTCGGGTCATGTTGACGATAAAGCCCCCTCCCTAGAGTGCTCGCTCCGAAAAAGACAGCGGGAGCAAAGCCATGGTGAACGGCGGGAAGTGGATAGCGCTGGGGCTGTTGCTGATGGCAGCAGCACCGGCGGCCCAGGCACAGGCGTTGACGCTGGAGGCTGCATTGCGCACAGCGCGTGACAACAATCCGGACCTGGCGGCAGCCCGTTGGGGCACCGCGATTGCCGACGGTGACCGGCTGCAGGCTGGCGTGTTGCCCAACCCCGAGTTGAGTTGGGAGGTGGAAGACACCCGCCGTGAGTCGCAGACCACCACGGTCAGCCTCAGCCAGCGCTTCGAGCTGGGCGGCAAGCGCGGTGCGCGAATCGAAGTGGCCGAGCGCGATCAGTCGCTGGCCGCACTGGAGCTGGAGCGTCAAGGCAACGTACTGCGCGCCGAAGTGCTTGAAGCGTTCGATGGGGCCGTGCAGGCACAGGAGCGGCTGGACCTCGCCGAGCAATCGCTGCGCCTCACCGAACGGGGCTTGCAGGTGGTGCAAGGACGGGTGCGGGCAGGCAACGCCTCGCCCATCGAGGCGACCCGTGCGCAGGTGCAGGTCAGCGAAATTCGCCTGGAGCAGACCCGCGCGGCGCAAGAGCTGAGCGTGGCCTATCAGCAGTTGGCCACGGTGACCGGGACTTCACAGGTCACCTTCGAACGCGTGGCGTCGGCCCGTTTGGCCGAGGCCGCATTGCCGTCGAATGAGCAATTGCTCGCCCGCCTGGAGCAGACCGCCGAGCTGCGTGTAGCGCGCTTGCAGATCGAACAGCGCGAATCGGCCCTGGGCCTGGCGCGGACCCAGCGTATCCCCGACCTCACGGTCAGCGTTGGCAGCAAATACAGCGAAACCGACCGCGAACGCATCAACGTGGTCGGGGTGTCCGTGCCGTTGCCACTGTTCGATCGCAACCAGGGCAATGTGCTGGCCGCCGCCCGGCGTGCCGACCAGGCCCGCGACCTGCGCAATGGCACCGAGCTGCGGGTGCGCAGCGAGGTGATCCAGGCGCTGGCCCAATGGCGCACGGCGGTGGGCGAGGTGGAATCCTTCGAACGCTCCATCCTGCCGGCGGCGCAACAGGCGGTAGATGCAGCCACCCGTGGTTTCGAGCGCGGCAAGTTCAGCTTCCTCGAAGTGCTCGATGCCCAGCGCACCGTGGTCGCCGCACGCACCCAATACCTCCAGGCCCAAGCCACCGGCACCGCTGCACGGGTGCGCCTGGAACGCATTTTTGGCGACCTGGCCCTGGCCAGTCGCTGACCCCCTGATTGCCGAGGAAACTGCATGAACAGGAAATACATCACGTTGGTGGCGCTGACCCTGGTGGCCGGAATCGGCCTGGGTGTCGTGCTGGGGCGCCAGGTCGGCGGCCCGTTGCTGTCGGCGCCTGCGGCACACGCCGAAGGTGACCATGACGAAGAAGGGCATGGCGAAGAGGGACACGGCAAGGAAGGACATGCTGAAGAAGGGCATGGCGCGAAAGCTGGCAAGCAAGCCGCACACGGCGAGGAGGGGCATGCAGAAGAGGGCGAAGAGGGGCACATCAGCCTGACCGAGGAGCAGATCTCGGTCGCCGGCATCGAGCTGGCCACGGCCACCCCGCGTACCCTGAGCCGGACCTTGAACCTGCCTGGCGAAATCCGTTTCGACGAAGACCGCACTGCGCACCTGTTCCCGCGTGCCTCGGGGGTGGTCGAGTCGGTTGCCGTTACCCTCGGCCAGCAGGTCAAGGCCGGCGACCTGCTGGCAGTGATCGCCAGCCCGCAGATCTCCGAACAGCGCAGTGAGCTGGCTGCCAGCCAGCGTCGCCTGGAGATGGCCCGTAGCACTTATGGCCGCGAGAAAGACCTGTGGCAGGAAGGCATCTCCGCCGAGCAGGACTACCTGCAAGCCCGGCAGGCCTTGCAGGAGGCCGAAATTGCCCAGGCCAACGCCCGGCAGAAAGTCAGCGCGCTGAGTGGCAGCGTGGTGCTGGCCGGCGGCAATCGCTACGAGCTGCGGGCGCCGTTCGCCGGGCAAGTAGTCGAGAAGCACCTGGTGCCGGGGGAAGTGGTCAGCGAGACCACGGCGGCGTTCACCTTGTCTGACCTGGGCAAGGTCTGGGCAACGTTCGGTGTGGCCCCGCGTGACCTGGCCAAGGTCCGGGTCGGCATGCCGGTCACGGTGTTCGCCAGCGACCTGGGCGAAGAAACACGCGGCAGCATCAGCCATGTTGGCAGCCTGCTCGGTGAACAGAGCCGGACCGCCACCGTGCGCGTCACCCTGGACAACCCGCAAGGTGCCTGGCGGCCGGGGTTGTTCGTGTCGGTCAAGGTGCCGACCGAACAGTTGGACAACACCCTTGCGGTGCCGGTGCAGGCCCTGCAGACCCTGGAAGAGCGCCCGACGGTATTCGTGCGCAATGCCGAAGGCTTTGCCGCGCAAACGGTCGAGACCGGCATCAGCGCCGACGGTTTCGTCGAGATCCGCCAGGGGCTGGCTGCCGGTCAGCAAGTAGCGGCACAAGGCAGCTTTGTCCTCAAGTCGGAGCTGGGCAAGGCCAGCGCCGAGCACGCTCACTGAGCCCTCACGAGTAATCGCCATGTTCGAACGCATCATTCAATTCGCCATCGAGCAGCGCCTGATCGTGTTGCTGGCGGTGCTGCTGATGGCTGGGCTCGGGGTCGCCAGCTATCAGAAGCTGCCGATCGATGCCGTGCCTGACATCACCAACGTCCAGGTGCAGATCAACACTTCGGCGGCAGGCTTTTCGCCGTTGGAAACCGAACAGCGCATCACTTTCGCCATCGAAACCGCCATGGCCGGCCTGCCGGGCCTGGAGCAGACCCGTTCGCTGTCGCGTTCGGGGCTGTCGCAGGTGACGGTGATCTTCCAGGAAGGCACCGACCTGTTCTTCGCCCGGCAACTGGTCAACGAGCGCCTGCAACAGGCGCGTGAACAGTTGCCCGAAGGGGTCGAGGCGCTCATGGGGCCGATCTCCACCGGCCTGGGGGAAATCTTCCTGTGGACGGTGGAAGCGGCAGACAACGCGCGCAAGCCCGATGGCAGCGCCTACACGCCAACCGACCTGCGCGAGATCCAGGACTGGATCATCAAGCCGCAACTGCGCAACGTGCGTGGGGTGGCCGAGATCAACAGCATTGGCGGCTTTGCCAAGGAATACCAGATCGCGCCGGACCTCAAGCGCCTGGCGGCCTACAAGCTGACCCTGACGGACCTGCTGACCGCGCTTGAGCGCAACAATGCCAACGTCGGCGCCGGCTACATCGAGCGCCAGGGCGAGCAGTTGCTGATTCGTGCGCCGGGCCAGTTGGCCGGTATCGACGATATCGCCAACATCGTCCTGAGCACCGTGGATGGCACGCCGATTCGCGTGCGCAACGTCGCTGAGGTCAATATCGGCAAAGAGCTGCGCAGTGGTGCGGCTACCGAGAATGGCCGCGAAGTGGTGCTGGGCACGGTGTTCATGTTGATCGGCGAGAACAGCCGCACGGTCTCCCAGGCGGTTGCCAGCAAGCTTGCCGAAATCAACCGCACGCTGCCTGAAGGGGTCAGCGCCATCACGGTGTATGACCGTACCCACCTGGTCGACAAGGCCATCGCCACGGTCAAGAAAAACCTGGTGGAAGGGGCGATCCTGGTGGTCGCGATCCTCTTCCTGTTCCTGGGCAACATCCGTGCAGCGCTGATTACCGCCATGGTGATTCCGCTGTCGATGCTGTTCACCTTCACCGGCATGTTCAGCAACAAGGTCAGCGCCAACCTGATGAGCCTGGGCGCGTTGGACTTCGGGATCATCGTCGACGGTGCGGTGGTGATCGTCGAGAACGCCATCCGCCGCCTGGCCCATGCGCAGAAGCATCACGGGCGTTTGCTGACCCGATCCGAACGCTTCCATGAAGTCTTCAATGCCGCCCGTGAGGCGCGTCGCCCGCTGATCTTCGGGCAGTTGATCATCATGGTGGTGTACCTGCCGATCTTTGCCCTGAGCGGGGTCGAGGGCAAGATGTTCCACCCGATGGCCTTCACCGTGGTGATTGCCCTGCTGGGTGCGATGCTGCTCTCGGTGACCTTCGTGCCGGCGGCCATTGCGCTGTTCGTGACCGGCAAGGTCAAGGAAGAAGAGAACCTGCTGATGCGCAGCGCCAAGCGCGGCTATGCGCCGTTGCTGGACTGGGTGATGGCGCATCGCAAATTGGCGTTCGGCCTGGCCGGTGCTGCGGTGGTGTTGTCGGGGGTGCTGGCCAGCCGCATGGGTAGCGAGTTCGTGCCCAGCCTGAGCGAGGGCGACTATGCCTTGCAGGCGCTGCGGGTGCCGGGCACCAGCCTGAGCCAGTCGGTGCAAATGCAGCAGCAGCTGGAAAAAAGCGTGATGGAGCAGGTGCCGGAGGTGCTGCGGGTGTTCGCCCGGACTGGCACGGCCGAGATCGCTGCCGACCCGATGCCGCCGAACATTTCCGACAGCTACGTGATGCTCAAGCCAAGCGATCAATGGCCTGATCCGAACAAGTCGCGTGAGCAGTTGATTGCCGATATCCAGCGTGCGGCGGCGCGTGTGCCGGGCAGCAACTATGAGCTGTCGCAGCCGATCCAGCTGCGCTTCAACGAGTTGATTTCCGGGGTGCGCAGTGATGTCGCGGTGAAGGTGTTCGGCGATGACATGGCCGTGCTCAACCGCACGGCCACGCAGATCGCCGCGACCTTGCAGGCGGTGCCCGGTGCGTCGGAGGTGAAGGTCGAACAGACCTCCGGCCTGCCGGTGCTGACCATCGATGTTGACCGCGACAAGGCCGCGCGTTACGGCCTGAACATCGGCGATGTGCAGGACACCATTGCGGTCGCGGTGGGCGGGCGCCAGGCCGGCACTTTGTATGAAGGCGACCGGCGCTTCGACATGGTGGTGCGCCTGGCAGACGACGCGCGTACCGACATCGAAGGGTTTTCGCAGCTGTTGATCCCGGTGCCGGCCAATGCCTCGAGCAGCGGCCAGATCGGCTTCATCAGCCTGTCGGAAGTGGCGCGGGTCGAGTTGGTGCAGGGCCCCAACCAGGTCAGCCGTGAAGATGGCAAGCGCCTGGTGGTGGTCAGTGCCAACGTACGCGGGCGGGATATTGGCTCGTTCGTGGCGCAGGCCAGCGAGCAGATCGACGCGCAGGTCACCATCCCTCCGGGTTACTGGACGCTCTGGGGCGGGCAGTTTGAGCAACTGCAATCGGCGGCCAAGCGCTTGCAAGTGGTGGTGCCGGTGGCCTTGCTGCTGGTCTTCGCCCTGTTGTTCATGATGTTCAACAACCTCAAGGACGGCCTGCTGGTGTTCACCGGTATTCCGTTTGCGCTGACTGGCGGGGTGGTTGCGTTGTGGCTGCGCGACATACCGTTGTCGATCTCGGCGGGGGTGGGCTTTATTGCCTTGTCGGGGGTGGCGGTGCTCAACGGCCTGGTGATGATTGCCTTCATTCGCAGCCTGCGCGAGCAGGGCCGGCCATTGCGGGTGGCGGTGGATGAAGGGGCGTTGACGCGGTTGCGTCCGGTGTTGATGACCGCGCTGGTGGCGTCGCTGGGCTTTATTCCGATGGCATTGGCGACCGGTACGGGCGCTGAAGTGCAGCGGCCGTTGGCGACGGTGGTGATTGGCGGGATTCTGTCATCGACTGCGCTGACCTTGTTGGTGCTGCCGGCGTTGTACCACTGGGCGCATCGCAAGGAAGAGGAGTTGGATGACGAGACTGTAATGTCCGGCTCACCTTCTCGTTAGCTGCGGCTGCTTAAGATTGAACAGTCTTGAAATTTCTCACGAGGTTGGATCAATGAAACTGTTCAAATTTGCCCTGATTGCCGCGCTTGCCCTGGGTAGCACCACGGCCTTTGCCGAAGGCGGCGCCGAGCGCTCCAAGGCGTTCTGGGAGCAGTTCCGCCTGAGCCAGGAGCAGGTGCACGGCAGCAAGACCGACAATGTGGTCAAGGATCAACGGCCAGAGCAGGAACGCGTGGTGCAGGAGTGAAGTGATTCGTGTCTTTGGTTGGATGGACTTTTGGCGCCCGGATGGGCGCCTTTTTTTGTCCTTGAAACCCATCGCGGGATATTCACTGACCCTGTGGGAGCAACTGTCTTGCACAATTTTTGTAGCCGCTGCCGCCAGGCTGCGCTGGAGCCCGCGAGGGCTCCCAAAGGCGGCGCCTGCGTTGCAGGCGAGCGCAGCCTGACGGCAGCGGCTACATTTGCCTGCGATGAGGCCTTGTGGGAGCGGGCTGGTCCCGCGATGCTTTTGCTCTACTTGCGTGCAACCAGCACCGCACGGCGCGGTGCCGGCAGGCCTTCAAGGGTCAGGCTCGAATCGTTCGGATCAAGGAAGTCGCCCAGCGACTGATAACGCATCCAGTCGGTACTGCGCTGCTCTTCAGTGCTGGTGACACTCACGTCGACACAGCGCACATCGCTGAACCCGGCCCGGCGCAACCAGCGCTCCAGCGCCGGCACCGAAGGCAGGAACCACACATTGCGCATCTGCGCGTAGCGGTCCTCAGGCACCAGCACCTGATTCTCGTCGCCCTCGATCACCAGCGTCTCCAGCACCAGCTCACCGCCCTTGACCAGGCAATCCTTCAGCGCCAGCAAATGCTCGATGGGCGAACGGCGATGGTAGAAGACCCCCATGGAAAACACGGTATCGAAGCCTTCAAGGTTGGCCGGCAAATCCTCCAGGGCAAACGGCAGGTGCCAGGCCGGCAGCGTTGGCAAGTAGCGCTGCACGGCCTGGAACTGGCAGAAGAACAGCCAGTTCGGGTCCACGCCAATCACGCTGTCAGCCCCGGCACCGAGCATGCGCCACTGGTAGTAGCCATTGCCGCAACCCACATCGAGGATGCGCTTGCCGCGCAGGTCCAGGTGCGGGGCGACCCGCGACCATTTCCAGTCCGAGCGCCATTCGGTGTCGACGTGCACGCCAAACAGGTCGAACGGCCCCTTGCGCCAGGGCGACAAACCCATCAGCGCGGTGTGCATCTGGGCCCGGGTCTGCGCGTCGCAGTCGCTGTCCAGGCGCAGGCCGTTGACCAGGTCGATCTCGCTTGGGGTCACGGCCGGCAGGGCGTCCAGCGCGCTTTGCCAGCGCTCCAGGTCACCGTGGCCTTTTTCCAGCTTGGCATCGAGTTGCGCTTGCAGGCCCTTGGACCATTCAGCCAGGGGGGTGCCCGCCATGCGGCGGACCAGAGGGGACAGATCAATCATGGCAAGGCAATCAACGAGGCAAAGTTAAGGCACTGGAACCACGGCACGACCTTGGAGAAGCCCGCAGCGAGCAAGCGCTCGCGGTGCTCTTCGAGGCTGTCGGGTTTCATGACGTTTTCGATGGCGCTGCGCTTCTGGGCAATTTCCAGTTCGCTGTAGCCGTTGGCGCGCTTGAAGGCGATGTGCAGATCAGTGAGCAGCGCGTGCTCCTGCATGTCTTCAAAGCGCAGTTTTTCCGAGAGGATCAGCGCACCGCCTGGTACCAGGGCCTGACGAATCTTGCCGAGCAGTTCAAGGCGTGCCGGTGGCTCGATGAATTGCAGGGTGAAGTTCATCGCGATGACCGACGCCGGCTGCAAGGGCAGGGCGGTGATGTCGGCCTCCAGCACCTGCACCGGCAGCAGCTCCTGGTGCATCGAGTCCTGGGCTTTCAGGTATTCGGCACAGCGCTCGACCATGGCCGCCGAGTTGTCCACGGCCACTACCCGGCAACCGTCGGTGCGCACATGTCGGCGCATCGCCTGGGTCACGGCACCCAGCGAGCTGCCCAGGTCGTACAGCACGGTATCGGGCTTGGCGAACTGTGCGGCCAATACGCCGATGTTCTCGACGATGGTCGGGTAGCCGGGCACCGAGCGCTTGATCATGTCCGGGAACACCCGCACCACGTCTTCGTTGAAGGCGAAATCGGGCACCTGGTCCAGCGGTTGGGCGAATAGACGGTCGGGTTCTTTGCTCACGGTACAAGTCACGGGGTGGTCGAACAGGGGCGACATTCTAGCCAAGAGCGCGAGTGATGCCTATGACAGTCGACCGTCAATCATCGATTGGGTGTACGGGATAGTTTGGGCTGTCCGACGCCAGTCGCTGAACGGCCGCACGAGGAGGGGGAAAACCAAACACGAGGTACAAGACAGGTCCTTCAACACGCTTGGGTAAAGGCCGATGTTTTATTGAACGAAAAGTTTTTACCGTAGTGACTCCACGGTCTGAATTCTTGCGAGCTGGCCGTATCTGTGAAGGTTATCGAAGTTGGGGGTTTAACGATGTTGGCGAGTGAGATGGAAGTAATGGCAGGGCAATTGAGTCCTGAGGAAATGGTTGAGAAAGTGCCGGAAGCTACGCTTGATATGTTTGCAGGTCGAGCTAATAACTCCTTGGGTGAAGGTCTGATTTTCACCAGGAAGCACGTGGTGGCCATCAAGTCTTATATTCGGCGGGTGCAAGAGCTTCCGACCACGTTGGAAGCATTTGAGCACTTGGATACGGAATGGGTGGGTTTCAGCTTGGAACACGTAGGTCGGGTGTTTGACAATTTGCGTACCCATATAAAAGCCTGGGATGTACTTGAGGATGCGACAAAACTGCTGGGCATAGAGCTTACGGGTTTTGCCGGCAGCTTTTGTGAAGAAGGGCAGTCACTGATTGATATTGTTAAACAGACTGAAGCTTACAAGGCCGGCGGAAAAACGCTTTTGGAAATATGGGAGCACTCCGCTACCTATACGCCGATGGCATTGGGAGGCCGTGATGCAGAAACAGTCAACAGTAATATCCGCTATACCTTGCAATTGATGAGAGATGATCTTGCTGAGTTGAAAAAGCGGACGGCTGATGTACGTACAAGGGCTGACGAGTTTGGTGATGCAATCAAAGAGAAACATCTGATTGAGGTGGGGCGATTGATTTCGCAGCCGCAAAGGAATTATCCGGAATTGATGCTGGATATCAGGTTGCAGCTGGATGAACTTGACAATAAGATCCGTATAAAAAACAAAGAATATGAAGATTTCCTTTGGCTGGGGTTGTCGGGGCTTGCCTATTTGTTGATAGGTGGCGCGATTACAGGTGGCATTTATGGTCCAAAGGCCGAAGTTGCCCGAAAAGAAAAGGATATTTTAATTGTTGAGCGTAATGCGCTGTCTTTCAAGCTGGAAGAGTTTAGTCCCTTTGTCTCTCTGCTTGAAGGAATTAAAAGCTCGTTCTCTGAGCTCGACACCAAGTTGAGGGAGGTTTCCGTTGCGGTGAACTACCTTGAAGATATGTGGAGGACAATTGATACTGACTTGGAACGCTCGATAAAACATTTAGTTGCTATTAATTCCGATGTTGAGCTGTTCATGTTTTGTCGGAAAATGCATAAGGTAGTGTCGCCGTGGGAAAAGATAGGAGATATTTCTGGGCGGTTATCTGAACTTTTTAATGAGATGGTTGAAGAGCTTGACAAGGAATATTCAGAATGAATGGAATTGATGTGAGTATGCTGAGTGAGGTACCTGATTTTGCTTTGATGAGATCAATCTATGCCGAGTTGCAATCGGTGGTCCCAAAGAAAGTGCATGGGCTGAACCCGTCGATTCGGGGTGGTGTACTGGATAACTACAAGAATATTGGGCGGGCTGACAGCATTTTACGGGACGGGTTGATATTTGGCATTGCGGCACTCAACGACCTGGGTGTTGAGGCGACACTGGCAGAACTCAGCAACTTGCGCAGTCTGCCCGCCATAGACCCGGCGCGGACTGAGCGCGAAATTCGCATGATCGAGCAAGACCTTGAGTTCGAAGGGCTGAAGTTACGCGCTGAGCTAAATGAACGTGGTGCTGAGGTTAATAATCAGCTGAAAAAACTGCGAGCTTACCAAGCACCGGTGGTTGATGCGCGCACAATCGAGTTGGCGCAAGAGATGCGGGCGCTTGAAAAAGCACTCGAAAGCGAGCACGCGAAAGCCGCAAAGCTCAAGGCGGAAGTGGATGCGTTGGAAGTGGTGATCCTGGCATTCAAACGACCTTCCCTCAGTAGCATACTGGAGGGCGTTATTCCACCGCGTGAAAAAATTGAGGCGGCTGTCAAACTGGCGACCCTGACAAAGCCAGACCTCGACGTGCTCAATGTGCTGCTGGATTCGATTCGCGAAGGCATCGAATTTATCTCAGCCGGTCAGAGCTATGCTGACGTGGTCAAGACCCACACGCGAGCAGTCAGGCAAGTCGAGGCGACGAACCACTCTATAAGTACGTTGTCGCAAACCAAGGGGTACGCTGAGCTCGAAGTCGTGTCTTTGTCATTCGTACCGCAAGTCAATAGCTTGTGTAGCCAATGGCTCGACGAAGCGGAAAAATTCAACCAAGGGGTCTCGCGTCTGTTGACGCCGATTGCGAATAGCCCGTCTTACAAAGAGCTTTGTGATGCGCTGCTGGCGTTGACGGCATACTTTCAACGCCTTTCGCAGGGGTTGCGCTCGGCTTAACGCACCTTGATCACGCAATCAAACGTCTGCACCGGCCGCACTTCTGGCGCCCACGGCTGCTGATACACCAGGATCAGGTGGCTCTCACCGGCCGTCTGGGCCTGGAAGCGCCATACCGATTGCCCGGCGCTGCCGACGATGCCGGTGGTTTCCGGGTTGCTGTAGACCTCCGGCCCGAGGCTGCGCAAGACGTTGGCTGCCGGGTTCTGCAACAGCCAGCGATAGCCGGTGCTCGGGTTGCTGGGGAGGATCAGGTTCAGCGGCTGGCCTACCTGCAGTTCAACAGGGCATTGCGCCTGTTTTTCCAGGTTGACGACCTTGGTCGCCGGCGCTTGGTGTGCGCAAGCAGTGAGCAGGGCAAGGCCCAGGGGTAGCAGTAAACGGGCGGCAGTCATGGCGGCTCCGGAGCGAAGACAGAGGCGCAGCATACCCCAAGTTGTCGAGATTTCCAGCGCCCCGCGCCGGCTACCGGCGCGGGGGTGGTGCCGGTTAGAACAAGACCTTGGCCACGTCGCTGAAGCGCTTGGCGAAGTGCACTTCCAGGCCTTGCTTGAGGTAGTCGGGCAGCTCTTCGAAGTCGCCGCGATTGGCCTCGGGCAGGATCAGTTCGTGGATCTTCTGCCGGCGTGCCGCAATCACCTTCTCGCGCACCCCGCCAATCGGCAGTACCTGCCCGGTCAGGGTCAACTCGCCGGTCATCGCCACGCCTTTCTTCGGTGCCTGGTCACGGGCCAGCGACAGCAGCGCACTGGCAATCGTTACCCCGGCACTCGGGCCATCCTTGGGCGTAGCACCTTCGGGGACGTGCAGGTGGATGAAGGCTTCGTTGAAATAGCCCGGTTCACCACCATAGCGTTTGAGGTTGGCACTGACATAGCTGTAGGCGATCTCGGCGGATTCTTTCATCACATCGCCCAACTGCCCGGTGAGCTTGAAGCCGCGATTGAGCGAATGCACGCGCGTCGCTTCGATGGGCAAGGTCGCGCCGCCCATGCTGGTCCAGGCCAGCCCGGTAATCACCCCTTTGCCGGAGAGCACCTGCTCGCTGCGGAACACCGGGATACCCAGTGAGGCTTCGAGGTCCTTGGGGCCGATCTTGATCTTGGCGTCGGGGTCTTCCAGCAGTTGCACCACGGCCTTGCGCACCAGTTTGAACAGCTGTTTCTCCAACTGGCGCACGCCGGCTTCGCGGGCGTAGCCCTCGATCACGGTCCGCAGCGCGCTGTCGCTGATGCTCAGGTTGTGCTTCGACACGCCGGCCTTTTCCAACTGCTTGGGCCACAGGTGACGCTTGGCGATGGCGAGCTTTTCCTCGGTGATATAGCCGGACAGGCGAATCACTTCCATACGGTCGAGCAACGGGCCGGGGATCGAGTCGAGGGTGTTGGCGGTACACACGAACAGCACCTTGGACAGGTCCAGGCGCAGGTCCAGGTAATGGTCGAGGAATTCGACGTTCTGTTCCGGGTCCAGGGTTTCCAGCAACGCCGAGGCCGGGTCGCCCTGGTAGCTCTGGCCCATCTTGTCGATCTCGTCGAGCATGATCACCGGGTTCATCACCTCGACCTCTTTCAAGGCCTGCACCAGCTTGCCCGGCTGGGCGCCGATGTAGGTGCGCCGGTGGCCCTTGATCTCGGCCTCATCGCGCATGCCGCCGACGCTGAAACGGTAGAACGGCCGCCCAAGCGATTCGGCGATGGACTTGCCGACACTGGTCTTGCCCACGCCCGGCGGGCCGACCAGCAGCACGATCGAGCCGCTGATCTCGCCTTTGTAGGCGCCAACGGCGAGGAATTCGAGGATGCGGTCCTTGATGTCATCCAGGCCCGCGTGGTGTTTGTCGAGCACCTTGCGCGCGTGCTTGAGGTCGAGCTTGTCGTCGCCATACACGCCCCAGGGCAGGGCGGTGGCCCATTCCAGGTAGTTGCGCGTGACCGCGTACTCCGGCGAGCCGGTTTCCAGAATGCCCAGCTTGCCCATTTCTTCGTCGATGCGCTTTTGCGCCTGCGCAGGCAGGGTCTTGCCTTGCAGGCGCTGCTCGAACTGTTCGAGGTCGGCGCTGCGGTCGTCCTTGGTCAGGCCCAGCTCCTGCTGGATGACCTTGAGCTGTTCCTTGAGGAAGAACTCACGTTGATGCTCACCGATCTGCCGGTTCACTTCGGCGGAGATCTCGTTTTGCAGGCGCGCGACTTCGACTTCCTTGCGCAGCATCGGCAGGACTTTTTCCATGCGCTTGAGCATCGGCACGCAGTCGAGCACTTC
Source organism: Pseudomonas fontis (assembly GCF_028656955.1). Taxonomy (GTDB): domain Bacteria; phylum Pseudomonadota; class Gammaproteobacteria; order Pseudomonadales; family Pseudomonadaceae; genus Aquipseudomonas; species Aquipseudomonas fontis. The sequence continues at coordinate 23,949 of NZ_JAMDGY010000014.1, read as the reverse complement.
CTGCAACTGGTTGCCGGAGGCGGAGGTGAGCGCGGCGGCGAAGTCGGTGAGCGGCGAAGGGTCGTTGGGGCTGAAGCGGTTGAGGTAGTTTTTCAGCTCTTCGCTGTACAGCGGGTTGAGCGGCAGCAGCTCCTTGATCGCGTTGATCAGGGCCATGCCGTAGGCCTTGACCTCATCGGTCGGCTCGCTGGGCTGGTGCGGGTATTCGACTTCGACCAGGTACGGCGGGCGATGGTGCTTGAGCCAGGTGCGGATGCGCACGCGGGTCAGGCCCTGGGCGACGAATTGTAGCTTGCCGTTCTCGCGGCTGGCGTGGTGCACCTTGACCAGCGTGCCGTACTGCGGCAGGGCCGAGGTGTCGAAATGGCGTGGGTCTTCGGGCGGAGAGTCCATGAAGAACAGCGCCAGGGCGTGGTGCGGGGACTTGGCCACCAGGTCCAGGGTTTCTGCCCAGGGTTCTTCGTTGACGATTACCGGCAGTACTTGCGCCGGGAAGAACGGGCGGTTGTGGATCGGGATGACGTAGACCTTGTCCGGCAGTTGCTGGCCGGGCAGGGCCAGGCGCTGGCCGTTGTCGTTGGAGGCTTCGAGGTGTTCGACTTCGGCGTGTTCTTCGGGATGTTCCGGGAGATCCTGCTGGTCGCTCATGAGGCACCTGCGTGAATGACTATGGTGCTTAGATGGGGAGGGTGGGCGGAGGTTTCAATGGTTGGGGTGGTATTGGGCTGTGAGGAGCAACTGTCCTGCCCATGTTCCTGTAGCCGCTGCCGGCAGGCTGCGCTGGAGCCCGTCAGGGCTCCCAAAAGCGACGGCTGCACCGAGGCGAGTACAGGTGCAAGTCGACAGGTTCACGGTGGCTGCAAAGTCACCTGCGCTGTTGTAGCTTAGCCAGCGTCCGGCCACTCGACAGGTCGTTTTCAGGGGAATTGCTCAATGAATGCGCTGCAACGGATCCACAGGGAATTGGCTGACATGTCGAAAAACCCGCCGGAAAACATCAGTGCCGGCCCGGTTGGCGACGATTTCTTCCACTGGCACGCTGCGATCATGGGCCCGCAGTACAGCCCCTATGAGGGCGGCGTGTTCCACCTGGCCATCCACTTCCCCGAGGATTACCCGGCCCAGCCATTTACGCTGCGCTTCAAGACCGCCATCTACCACCCGAACGTCAGCAGCGACGGGGCATTGGCGCTGGATATCCTTGGGGAGAACTGGTCACCGGCACTCACGGTGGCGAAAGTGCTGCTGTCGATCAGCGCCTTGTTGGTCGAACCCAACCCGGATCAGCCGATGGCCGCAGCCATTGCGGCGCAATACCGGCAGCAGCCGGCGCAGTTCGACAAGGTCGCGCGGGAGTGGACCGATCAGCACGCCATGTGAAGGGCAAACCAAAACGGCTACCCGAAGGTAGCCGTTTTGTTGTCCAGCACTGGCTGCTTCAGTCAGCCAGTTTGTAGGCGATCACATAGTCGCCCATCTTGGTGCCCAGCGAGCCGTGGCCCCCGGCAACGATCAGCACGTACTGCTTGCCGTCCTTGCCGGTGTAGGTCATCGGCGTGGCCTGGCCACCCGCCGGTAGGCGCGATTTCCACAGCTCCTTGCCGGTGTTGCTGTCGTAGGCGCGCAGGTACTGGTCCAGTGTGCCACTGAGGAAGCCCAGGCCACCGGCAGTGACGATCGAGCCACCCATGCTCGGTACACCGATCGGCAGGCCGATCGGGATCGGCGAGCTGTCACGGCTGGTGCCGTTCTTGTGCTTCCAGACCACTTGGTTGGTGGTCAGGTCGATACCGGCTACATAGCCCCAGGCTGGCGCCTGGCAAGGTACGCCGAGCGGCGACATGAACGGGTGCATGATCACGGCATACGGGGCACCGGTGTTTGGCTGCACGCCTGCGGTTTCGCTCTCGCGCTTGCTGTCGGCGGCGACTTGCGCGCGCGGCACCATCTTCGAGACGAAGGCCATGTAGTTCGGGCTGGTGAACAGCAACTGGCGAACCGGGTCCACCGACACGCCGCCCCAGTTGAATACGCCGACGTTGCCCGGGTAGATCAGGCTGCCTTGCAGCGATGGCGGGGTGTACTGGCCTTCATAGCGCAGCTCGCGGAACTGGATGCGGCAAAGCATCTGGTCGAACGGGCTGGCGCCCCACATGGCCGCTTCGGTCAGGTCCGGGCCGAGCAGGTTCAGGTCCGAACGGGCCTGGGTCGCTGCGGTATGGTCGCCTTCGACCGCGCCTTGCGGGGCCGGGATTTCGCGAATCGGCACGATGGCGCTGCCGTCGCGACGGTCGAGCACATACAGGCTACCTTGCTTGGTCGGGGCGATCAGTGCCGGCTTGACGCCGTCAGCGGTCTTCAGGTCAAGCAGTGTCGGCTGGCTGCCAACGTCCATGTCCCACAGGTCGTGGTGGGTGAACTGGTAGTTCCAGCGCACCTTGCCGGTGGCCAGGTCGAGGGCGACCATGCCTGCGCTGAACTTCTCGGCGCCCGGGGTGCGGTCGGCGCCCCACTGGTCAGGGGTCTGGTTGCCCAGCGGCAGGTAGACCATGCCCAGCTTTTCGTCGACGCTGGCCAGCGACCACATGTTCGCCGAGTTGCGGCTGTAGGTCTTGCCCGGGGCGAGCGGTGCGGTGTCGTCCGGGCGGTTGCTGTCCCAGTTCCACACCAGGTGACCGTCGTGCACGTCATAGGCGCGGATCACCCCGGACGGCTCGTTGGTCGACTCGTTGTCGGTGACATGGCCACCGATGATCACCAGCCCACGGGTAATGGCGGCAGGCGAGGTGGAGTAGTAGCCACCCGGGGTGAACGGGCCGATGCCGGTGCTCAGGTCGATCACGCCCTGGTTGGCGAAGCCTTCGCAGACCTTGCCGTTGTCGGCGTTGATGGCAATCAGGCGGGCGTCGGCGGTCGGCAGGTAGAGGCGGCGCGGGCAGGCGCGGGCCACGGCCTGGCCGGCTTCGCTGACTTTCGGTACCGGGCTGCCGTCGGTGCTGACGTAGTTGTTTTCGTCGTAGTACGAGACGCCACGGCAGGTCATGTGGGCGAAGCCCTTGAAGCCGACCGGGCTCTTGATCTGCGGGTCGAAACGCCAGATTTCCTTGCCGGTGTCCGGGTCCAGGGCCAGCACCCGGCTGTGCGCGGTGCAGGCATAGAGCATGCCGTTGGCCTTCAGCGGGGTGTTCTCGTTGGTCAGCTCGACCGGGTCGCCGGCGGTCGGCAGGTCACCGGTCTGGATGCGCCAGGCTTCTTCCAGCTTGTGCACGTTGTCCGGGGTGATCTGGCGCAGCGGCGAGTAGCGGTCACCGTACTCGCTGCGGCCATAGGCCTGCCATTCGCCGTCGGGCATGTCCGGGGCAGTGCTGCTCATTTCGCTACCGTCGCGACCGAGCTTGCCCTTGATTTCACCCGGGTAGGTGAACTGGCTGGCAATCGCCGTAGCACCAGACAGCACCACGGCCAGGCTCAGCAGGCCGGTGTGCGCCTTGGACGGCTCACCAGTCAGCGGGCGGCGGGCCCACGGCAGCAGCAACACCACGCCCAGGGCGAACCACAGTGACAAACGCGGCACCAGTTGCCACCAATCCAGGCCGACTTCCCACAGTGCCCACAAGGTGCTGCCCAGCAGCACCAGGCCATACAGGCCAAGGCCTTCGCGGCGCAGGGCGAGCAACAGCAGGCCGGACAGGGCGAAGCCAATCCCGGCAATCAGGTAATACCACGAGCCACCCAATTGGCTCAGCTTGATGCCGCCGACCAACAGGGCAATGCCCATCAGCAACAGCAGCACGCCGAGCAGTCTCGGTAGCCAGCGGGTTCGACTCAGGGCACTGTCGGTGCTCATCGTGTGTTCTCCGTTAGGTTGAAAAAGTCAGGGGCCAGGGCCCGGTTCAGAAACTGCTCTGGATCTTCAGGCCGCCGATCAGCGCGTCATCGACCTGGCCGACGCCGCCCGGATGGCGGATGTACTGCAGGTTCGGGCGCACGGTCAGCCACTCGGCCAGGTGGATGCCGTAATACAGCTCGGCGCTGTACTCGGTGTCCTGGACGGGCAGGAAGGCGGCGTTCTGGTAGTCGTAGACGGCATTGGCCTGGTTGCGGGCCTCGGCGTTCTTGCGGTAGGCCGGGTTGACGTGCACGCGGGCCAGGGCGAAACCGATGTCGTCCTTGGCGCGGGCATCGAAGGGGCCCTTGTACACAACACCTGCCTGAACATAGTTGTCGATGGCATTGGTCTTCTTGTCGTGCAGCGTGGCATTGGCGAATACGCTCAAGCCACGGGAGTGGTCGCTGGCCAACGACGTCACCTGCTGCTGTGCCCCCAACCAGAACCCATGCTTGCTCGAACTGCTGCGATAGGCCTGGCCGCTCAGCGCTGCCGGTTGGTCGTTGCTGTCCTTGTAAACGTCTGTCGCGTTGGCATTACTGTAGTAGTAACCGGCGCGATATTCCCCTTTCAGGCCATTCAGGGCCGGGCTCCAGACCAGTTCGACCGGGAACACGGCGCCCTGGGTGCCGCTGCCACTGAGCTTGAAACCGTTCTCGCGGTCCAGGTTGGAAGGGTTCTGCTCGTAGGCGCCGACTTGCGCGTAGAGCTCAGGCGTGAGCTGGTACTTGACCCGCAGGGCCCACTGGCTGACCGGCCAGTTGTACCAGATGCTGCCGGCCCAGTTGCCGACCTGCGAGCCACAGAACGCCAGGTTCTGGAAGTCGCAGGGGAAGCTGTTGAAGTCCTCGCCCTGGCCGAAGCGGCCGAATTTCACGTCGAGTGCGCCGTCGAAGTACTTCTGCTTGATCCACAGCTGGGTCAGGCGCCAGGTCTGGCCACGGCCCCAGACTTCCTGGGCCGAGGTGAAGCCGCCCACGCGCGGGTCGTTGATCCGGTCATTGCTGATGTTGTTGCCGTGACGCTCGGTCACGGTCAACTGGAATTCGCTGTCTTGCCAGCCAAGGATCTTTTCCAGGTCCATGTGGCTGCCCAGGGTGAACTGGTCGCTGTAGCGAGCGGTGTTGCTGTGGTCGTAGCCACCGCGCAGGTTGGCGCCCATTTCGCCGACATAACCCAGGGTGAAATCGTAGCCGCGTTCGGCAAGCTCCGTGCGGGTGCCACCCCAGTCGCCAAGCATCCAGGGCGAATCGCCGTCGAACAGCTGCGCCGCGTGGGCAGTGCAAGCCAGGCTGCTGACCGTCAGGGCCGACAGCAGGGTCGTCGTGGCGAGGGGACGGGAACGAGTATTTCGAGGCATGAGATAGCGCTATCTTTTGATTATGGAAAAAACGGCAAATATCCCGGCGTGCAAGCATCGCCAGGATCAAGTTAACAACAGGCTTAACTGAAGCGTTTCAGCGTGCGACGGGAAGGATATAGACGAATTTGTAATAAAAAAAGACAAATCGCCGAGAGGCACCGTTGCCGGAAAGGTAACAATCCGGCAACGGCAGGGGCTTAGAAGGTCGTGCGCAGGCCGACTTCAACACTGCGCCCAGGGGCTGGGGCGATGTCGCGCAGGATCGAGCTGGCGTAGCGTACGGTCTGGTCGGTGAGGTTCTCGCCACGCACGAAGGCCAGCCATTGGCTCTCGCCGATGTCGAAGCGATAACCGACGCTGGCGCCCAGGGTGGTGTAGCCATCGGTGCTGGTTTCGTTGGCCGGTTTGCGGTGCTGGGCACTGGCGTGCTGCACATCGACGCGGGCCTGCCAGCGTTCGAGCTCCCAGACCAGGCCGCTATTCAGGCGCAGTGGGGCGATGCGCGGCAGGTCTTCGCCAGTGTCGAGGTTCTTGGCACGGGTGTAGTCGCCGGAAAGCTCCAGGGCGAAGCTGCCGTAGCGGTTTTCCAGGAGTTTCCAGCGGTCCTGCGCCTCGATGCCGTAGAAGCGTGCGCGCACGCCCTGGTAGAGGTATTCGGGGACATCGCCGTGGTCGTGGTCGTGATCATGGTCATGGTCATGACCGTGGTCGTGGCCTTCGCGCAGGTTGCCGCTGCCGATCAGGCCGATGTAGTTGCGAAAGTGGCTGTAGAACACACCGACACTGCCTTTGTGCGTGCCGTTGTCGAAGCGCAGCGCCAGGTCGCTGGAGATCGCCTTTTCCTTGTTCAGGTCGGGATCACCCACCTCGTAGGTGCCGGTGGCGACGTGGGCGCCGTTGGCGTACAGCTCGTAGAAGGTCGGGGCGCGCTCGGTATAGCCGAGGTTGGCGGCCAGCGACCAGATCGGCGTGAACTGGTAGACCGCCCCGGACGACAGGCTGGCGGCGTTGAAGCTGCTGGCACTATCCGCCTCGGCGAAGCGCTCGCTGCCTTTGCTGTCCGGGTCGACGCGAGTGTGTTCAAGGCGGGCGCCCAGGCTCAGGTTCAGGCGCTCGGTGGCTTGCCATTGCTCCAGCATGAACACGGCGAGGCTGTCGGTATTGGTGTGCGGGACGAAGGCCTCTTCACCCAGTGCGGAGAACTCGTTGCGGCTGACCTGTGCGCCAATCACTCCTTCAACCGGGCCCAATGGCTGGTGCCTGGCTTCGACGCGGGCCTCGTAGCCTTTGTTCTTGAAAGTGGTGTGGACCTCGCCGCTTTCCATTTCTCGGTGTTGGTAGTCGGTGTAGCCAGCATCGAATTTCACCGCGCTGAACGGGCCGTCGAGATCACGCAACTCCGAGGCAAAGGCGTAGTGGTCCTGCTGCATGTCCAGGCGTACGCCAGGTTCGGCGACTGAGCCGTAATTGGAGTCGTAGCGGCTGTAGGACAGGCCGGCGTAGCCGTGGTCCCAATTGTACGAACCACCGATAGCGCCGCCATCCTGGCGACCGTCGCTGTTCTCCAGGCGTTTGCGATCGCCCACGTTATCGGCATCGCGCACCTTGGAACTGCGGGCGTAGCCGGGGATGCGCAGGTCGTTGAACTGCCGGCTGTTGGCGTCCAGGTGCAGGGCGAAACGCCCATCTCCGACTTCCAGCTTGCCGGCACTGCTGCGCGTGGTGTCGGCGCCGCCGTAGCGCAGTTCACCGGCACCGTGGATGCCCTCGATGGGGCTGTCCGGGATGCGGTTGTCGAAGGTGTTCACCACGCCGCCGATGGCATTGCCACCGTAGAGCAGGGCGGCCGGACCGCGGATGATTTCCACGCGTTCGACGGTCACCGGGTCCAGTGGCACGGCATGGTCGTAGGACAGCGAGGATGCATCCAGGGCACCCACGCCATTGCGCAGGATACGAATGCGGTCGCCATCCAGGCCACGAATCACCGGGCGGCTGGCGCCAGGGCCAAACCAGGTCGAGGCGACGCCGGGCTGGTTGTTGAGGGTTTCGCCCAGGCTGCCTTTTTGCTCGAAGGTCAGTGCATCGCCTTCCAGCACGCTGCTGGGGCTGGCCAGTTGCGTGCTGCCCAACGGGTTGGCGGTGATGACCTGGGGTTGCAGTTCTACGGCCTGGCTGAGCGGTGAAGCCAGCCACAGGGCGGCGGCGAGGGGGGAAAGATGAAGCGGGAGGGGACGCATGGTGAAGTCCTTGGCAGTTATCGTTTTCGTTATAGTATAACATTAACAAAAAACATTAAATCCCAAAGCGCTGGCTAGAGCCTTCGCGGCGACTAGACTGCGAACAAAGCGTCGTTGAAACAGGAAAGTAACGTTCAGGTGCAGACGCGCCGCCGTGCCTCGGCTAAGGTGCGCACCTTTGGTTGGCTGGAGCACAGGCATGACTGCCGGGAACAACAATCCACTGCATGGCGTGACGCTGGAACAGATCCTCACTGCGCTGGTGGCGCACTACCAATGGGAAGGCCTGGCGCAGCGCATCGATATCCGCTGCTTCAAGAGCGACCCGAGCATCAAGTCGAGCCTGACCTTCCTGCGCAAGACGCCGTGGGCGCGGGAAAAGGTCGAGTACCTGTACGTGAAACTGCAGCGCGGACGCTAACGCCGTGTCGCGACGCTTCTGGATTGGCGCGGCGGCCGGCCTGGGCTGGGCCGCGCTGAGCATCCAGATGTACCTGGTGTTGCTGGCACGCTGGCAGGACCAGGCCAGCTTGCTGGGCGGGCTGGTGAATTTCTTCAGTTACTTCACCGTGCTGAGCAACATGCTCGCGGCGACAGTGCTGACTTATGCAGCGTTCGGTCGTGATTGCGCGGCGCGACGTTTCTTCCTGAGCCCGGTGATCAGCGCCGGTATCACCACAAGCATTGTGCTGGTCGGTTTGGCCTACAGCCTGCTGCTGCGCCATTTATGGACACCACAAGGCTGGCAGTGGCTGGCCGACGAACTGCTGCACGACGTCATGCCGCTGCTGTTCGTGCTGTATTGGTGGTGGGAGGTGGCGAAGGGCAGCTTGCGCCTGAAGCACTTGCTGCTCTGGCTGCTGTATCCGCTGGCGTACTTCATCTACACGTTGCTGCGCGGGCACGGGATCAGCTTCTATCCCTATCCCTTTGTCGATGTGGTTGCCTTGGGCTATGCCCAGGTCGTACTGAACGCTTTGGCGATTCTCGCCGGCTTCATCATGATCGGGCTGCTGCTGATCGCCCTCGACCGATGGCAGGGCAGGCGCCTGGCACGTGCCAGCGCACAGCCCTGAGGCCAGCGTCAGTCGTCGTCGCTTGAGTCCAGGCGCCAGTAGGCGGCGGCCTTGAGTGCATCATCCTTCAGGCCTTTCTCTTCCAGCAGCAGGGCCTTTGCCTGACGGGTCAGGGATCTTTCCAGGGCAACCCAGCCGTACAGCGAGCCGGCAGGCAAGGTCAGCCCCTTGAGCACGGCCAGCAGATCTTGTTGACGACGCTGAACCCAGATCACTTCGACCTCTGCCTGGCTCGGCAGCGGCTGCTGCTCGGCAGCGTCTTCGATCTGAACCACCACCAGCACGTGGCGACCCGCCGGCAGTTCTTCCAGGCGACGGGCTATAGCCGGAATCGCGGTTTCATCGCCGACCAGCAGGTAACTGTCGAAGATATCCGGGACCACCATCGAGGCACGCGGGCCAGCAACCACCAATGTCTGGCCGGGTGCCGCCTGGGCCGCCCATGTAGAGGCAGGGCCATCGCCGTGCAGGACGAAGTCCAGGTCCAACTCGCCAGCTGCCAGGTCGATGCGCCGTGGCGTGTATTCACGCATGGTCGGGCGCACGCCTTCGTTGGCCAGTGGGTCGTCCAGTGCCGCTTGTTCTTCTGGCGTGCAGGCGAACATCAATTTGACGTGATCGTCGGTGCCCACACTGACGAAGCCGGCCAGTTCCGGCCCGCCCAGGGTGATGCGACGCATGCGCGGGGTCAGCTCGACGACACGCAGTACATCCAGGCGGCGACGTTTGATCTCGTGGTTGACGCGATGGATACCGAGGTTTTCGCTAACACTCATTCGGGTTTCTCCTGAGGGGCGGTTGCCGGGCCGGCAACGATGGCTTTGGCGGTGTCGTTGAGCAGGGTGCGTACCCGCTCGATCTCTTCCGGGTTCCAGCGGCCGGCATGCATCTGCAAGGCGTGGCGCAAGTTGTGCACGGCTTCGTGGATTTCTTGCGGACGGTCGTTGACGCGCAGCGAGCGCTTGCTGACTTCGATGCGCATGCGCACGCCGTCAAGGGCGATGGACTGCTCGGCAAGGGAGGTGCGGCCGGCCGGGGTGATGTTGTAGAGGCGCTTGCTGCCCTGGGTTTCGCCAATGATCAGCTCGCTTTCTTCGAGGAAGTTCAGCGTCGGGTAGATCACCCCGGGGCTGGGGCTGTAGCCGCCGTTGAACAGGCCTTCGATCTGGCGGATCAGGTCGTAGCCGTGGCACGGCTGCTCGGCGAGCATCGACAGCAACAGCAACTTGAGGTCGCCGGGGGCGAACACGCGGGGGCCGCGGTCGCCGCGCTCACGGCCGTGCGGACGGTCGAAACCGTCATGACGCTCGCCAGGCTCGCGATGAGGGTGGTGGTGATCACGCATGAAATGTCTCCTGTCTGCGTAAGATATATCTCTAGATATTACTTAAGATATATCGCAAAGCAAGCCGGTATCAGACGCGCGGTACGCGTCGATACCTTTCAGGAGACGAAAAGGGCAGGTCGATCTTCAGTGCACGCTGGCCACCGAGGCCTTGCTTTCAGCTGTTACGGGCGGGGCGCACAGGGTGTTCTGGCCCGGTTCCAGGTACGGCATGAGGATCGGCGCCATGCCCTTGAGCACCTGTACCGGCAGCGCCGAGGTGAATTTGAACGCTTCGGCGGCGCGCCCCGGAACAAAGGCGGTGAGCGTGCCGAAGTGGTTGTCGCCCAGGTAGAACACGAAGGTCGCGGTGCGGTTCAGCGAGCGAGAGCCGATCAGCCGGCCCCCGGCGCCGAAGCTTTCGATGCGGTTGTCCCCCGTGCCGGTCTTGCCGCCCATGACCAGCGGGGTACCGTCGACCGTCTTGAAGCTGCCCGATACCCGCCGCGCAGTACCGGCATCGACCACTTGTGACATGGCCCCGCGCAAGGCCCGCGCGACTTCCACCGGGAGCACCCGCACGCCGCGATCCGGGTCGCCGGCCAGGCGCACTTCATAGGGGGTGTTGGCGGCGAAATGCAGGGTGTCGATACGCAACACCGGCAGGCGAATGCCATCGTTCTGGATGATCCCGACCAGCTCGGCCAAGGCTGCCGGGCGGTCGCCGGAGCTGCCGATGGCGGTTGCCAACGACGGCACCAGGTGATCGAACGGATAGCCCACCTGCTTCCAGCGCTGATGGATATCGAGGAACGCCTCGATCTCGACCATGGTGCGGATGCGGCTGTCACGCGCGCCTTTGTGCCGGCTCTTGAACAGCCAGCTGTAAACCTCCTGGCGCTCGAAATGGCTGGCCGCGACGGCGTCCTGGAAGGTCGCACTGGGGTTTTTCAGCAGGTAGCCGAGCAGCCACAGGTCCAGCGGGTGCACGCGGGCGATATAGCCCTGGTCAGGCAGGTCGTATTTGCCCGGCCCGTAGGCCAGGTACCAGTCGGAGAGGCGTGCCTCGGTGACCGCATCCTGCTTGTTGGTCGGCAGCTTGCCGTTGACCTGCACGTCCTTTTTCAGGTGGGCGCGTACAAAGGAATTGAAGGTGGCCTGGTCGGATTCGGGGAACAGGTAACGGTGCACGGCGGCCAGGCGAATCGGCGTGACGCGCAGGCTGTCGAGGAAGGTGTCCAGGCGCTCCTGGGAAGTTTTGCGCTGGTACTTTTTCCAGAACCGACGCATGAAGTCGGTGCCTTCGCGGTCGGCGAAGCGGGCCAGGTATTCCTGGCGACGCGGCTCGGCATCATCCTTGAGCAGCGGGCCGCTGTTGCCCGGCGCCTGGTAGGTGCTGTAGCGCACCAGGTCGCGCATCAGGCGAATGAACGGCAGGTTGATCGATTCGCGCAGGGCGTCTTTCAGGGTCGGGATGCGCCCGTTGTCTTCCTTGCGGAAGTTGTTGAACACATGCAGGCCGCCACCGGTGAAGAAGGCTTCGCCCGGGCTGGCCGAATACTTGCGGTTGAGCGCCGCATCGAGCATGTCGGTAACGTTCTGGTCCTTGTTCTGCATCAGGTAATCCAGGGCCCAGCGGGTGATGAAGTCAGTCTCGGCGACTTCCACTTTCTTCAGGTCGGCTACGGGTTTGCCGGCATAGCGGTCATGCAGTTCGGCAACGATCTGCAGGTAGCTGGTCAACACCCGAAGTTTTGCGGTCGAGCCCAGTTCCAGCTTGCTGCCCTCGTTGATGTCGAACGGCTGGTCGGTGCTGTCGGTTTGCACGCGCACGCGCGAGCCGTCCGAGGTGCGTTCCAGCAGGGTGAAGCTGTAGCGCACCTGGGTGGTGCTGGTCGGGGTCAGCAGGCGTTCGCCCATCAGCCCCATCTTCTGCGCGAACTCAGGGTCGGCAAGGTTTCGCAGGTACTGGCTGACCTGGGTTTGCAGCTCTGATTGCAGGGTACTGGTGGCCGACAGGTCGAGGCGGTCGAGGTCATACAGTGGTCGGTTGAGCATCGACGACAAGCGGCTGCGCGCCACGCTGATGCCCTTGTTGGTGACGATCGGCACAATGGTCGGCTGGGCCACCCAGTCGCGGAAAGTCACCTTGCTGGCCAAGGCGGCGTCAGTCAGCGATCGGTCGATGATGTTGTTGGCGGCCAGCAGGCGGATATGGCTGTCGGTCAGCTCGGCCAGTTCATTGCGCCCCTTGGACAAAAAGTGCGAAGGCCGGCGCTGGGCGATCATCAGCGACAGTACCTGGCGCAAGGCCAAGCCACGTTCGGCGAGGCTGGCCGGGTCGCTGGAGGTCGAGGACAGGCTCTGGTTGACCTTGGCAAAGTCGGCGCCATACCAGACCCGCAAGCCTTCGGCCATGCCGTGTACTTCGCCGTGGCCGGGTACGGCTGAAAGCGGCACGCTGTTGAGGTAGTCACGCACGATGCGCTGGCGCGCGTCGAGGGTTTGCGGGCCATCCTGATAGGCTCGCACGCTGGCGGAAATCATCTGGCGGATCTTTTCGCCACCCGAGACCGTCAGGCCGTCTGGCGAGTGCCGGTACTTCTCCAATTGGGTCGCCAGGGTGCTGCCGCCAGCCGACTGGCCGGGCAGGGCGAGGTACTTGGCCACTTGGCTGTAGGCCGCCATGGCGAAGCGTGGCCAGTCCACGGCCGGGTTGGCGCGAGGGTCGTTGGGGTCGAGCAGGTCGCGGTTCTCGATGAACAGCAGGCTGTGCACCATCACCGGTGGGATCGAGGCGAAGTCGGGGTAAAGATACTGCGGGTAGTGGTACTGGTAGACCGCATCACCCTTGCAATCGGTGATCGCCAGGCCGGCCTGGATCTTCTCGGTATAGGGCACGAAAAAACCGTGCTCGGCATAGTTCATCAGGGCCGGGGAGAAGCGTGTCTGTTCGACCACCACATAGTCGCGCTTGAGCAGGCGCGGCAGGAACTCGCCAATGGCGCTGTAGCCCAGGCGCATGTCGAACGGGCCTTCGCCCGGGTACATGATCGAGTCCGTTGAGCCCTTGTGCATGGAATAGCTGAGCGTCGCAGCGAATTGGCTGAACTCGCGCGATTGCACCTTGGAGCTTTGCATTTCGCGGTAGCCAGCAACCCCCAACGCCAGCAGAAAGATCAGCAATACCAGCCAAAACAGCCACCACCAACTGACGCGGCGAGTCGGTGTGGGCGAAGGCGAGTCATCCGGCTGTACAGAGGGTGCTTGCGTCATGCCTGGATCCGATTGCCACTGTGCGCCCATAATTTTCAGCCCGGCTACGATTGTTCATCTCGCTTGCCTGAAGCTTAGACGCTGGTCGGCAATGGTGAAAAATTTGTAGGAATTCAGCCGTTAATACGTATGCCATGTCTGACACATGCGCCTTTAGTGGGACTGGAAATGCCCCGTTTTGGTGCTATGTTAGCCGCCCGATTTCCTGGATCCGCTGTGGTTCGGGGAATGTCACTCCGTAATAGCGGTTATTGCCGAGACTTCTCGCTGAATATCGTGGTTTTTATAGTGAAAAGATCGGTAGTGGCCTTTCTATACTGCTCGCCCCTTTCGCTCTGCCCAGGCCAGGTTGCCAGGCAGGCGGGCCCCGCTCACAAGGCGGGGGCCGGCGAGGCGTTGTGTTGCTTATCGGCGATGCATTGCCTGCACGATGGGTTATATCCAATAACAAAATGAGGTTGTATTTCTATGCCAGTCGGCAACCACCCTTCTCATGGTGAGACCGCCCAAGGCGGCCCACTCAAGCGAGAGCTTGGCGAACGTCATATTCGCCTGATGGCGCTAGGCGCCTGTATCGGTGTCGGCCTGTTTCTCGGTTCGGCCAAGGCCATCGAAATGGCCGGCCCGGCGATCATGCTGTCGTACATCATTGGCGGCTTGGCGATCCTGGTGATCATGCGCGCCCTTGGCGAAATGGCCGTGCACAACCCGGTCGCCGGCTCCTTCAGCCGCTACGCCCAGGACTACCTTGGCCCATTGGCGGGCTTCTTGACCGGCTGGAACTACTGGTTCCTGTGGCTGGTGACCTGCGTCGCGGAAATCACCGCGGTGGCCATCTACATGGGCATCTGGTTCCCCGAAGTACCGCGCTGGATCTGGGCCCTGGCGGCCTTGGGCAGCATGGGCGCGATCAACCTGATCGCGGTCAAGGCCTTCGGTGAGTTCGAATTCTGGTTCGCCCTGATCAAGATCGTCACCATCATTGCCATGGTCTTCGGCGGTATCGGCGTGATTGCCTTCGGCTTCGGCAACGACGGCGTGGCCCTGGGGATCTCCAACCTGTGGAGCAATGGCGGCTTCATGCCAAACGGCGTGACTGGCGTGCTGATGTCGCTGCAGATGGTGATGTTCGCCTACCTGGGCGTCGAGATGATCGGCCTGACCGCCGGTGAAGCGCGCAACCCGCAAAAGACCATCCCACAGGCCATCGGCTCGGTGTTCTGGCGCATCCTGCTGTTCTATGTCGGCGCACTGTTCGTGATCCTGTCGATCTACCCATGGAACGAAATCGGCAGCCAGGGCAGCCCGTTCGTGATGACTTTCGAGCGTCTGGGTATCAAGACGGCGGCGGGCATCATCAACTTCGTAGTGATTACCGCGGCGTTGTCGTCGTGCAACGGCGGCATCTTCAGTACCGGGCGCATGCTCTACAGCCTGGCGCAGAACGGCCAGGCGCCGGCGCAATTTGCCCGCACCTCGAAAAACGGCGTGCCGCGCAATGCCTTGCTGTTGTCGATTGGCGCGCTGCTGCTGGGCGTGCTGGCCAACTACCTGGTGCCTGAGAAGGTGTTTGTCTGGGTGACCGCGATTGCCACCTTCGGGGCGATCTGGACCTGGGCGATGATCCTGCTGGCGCAGCTGAAATTCCGTGCCGGCCTGAACGAAGCCGAACGTGCTGCCTTGAAGTACCGCATGTGGCTATGGCCGCTGAGCTCGTACCTGGCGCTGGCGTTCCTGATCCTGGTGGTGGGCCTGATGGCGTACTTCGAGGAGACCCGCGTGGCCCTGTACATCGGCCCGGCGTTCCTGGTGATGCTGACCGTGCTGTATTACGTGTTCAAGCTGTCGCCGAAGGCTGAAGGGGTTGCGCTGGCGCAGTCCTAAAAGCATCGCCGGCAAGGCCGGCTCCCACAGGGGTTTCATCCACCTGTCGGAGCCAGCCTTGGCGGCGAAGAGGCCTCAGGCCCCTTAGGCGGTTACCTGAACCGGCCGACCCAAGCGCTTGTTCACATCCAGCCAAACCGCCAGCAACACCATCAGCCCCACCCCGGCCAGCGCCGTCAGCACCTGCACCGGCCAGACGTCCCCGCCCAGCGCATTGGCCATGTCCGCCAACGGCGCCAGCAGCACCCCAAAGCAGAACACCTCCAGCGAATATCGGCCCATGCGGCAGCTTTGCCGTGCCAGCCAACTCTGCACCCAGGCGCCGGTCGGCAGCAGTTTCGCGGTGCAATACGCCAGTGCCAGGAAGTGCAGCAGGCGTGCCGGCGACAGGTTGGTCTTGCTGATCGGGTACAGCCATTCGCTGAGCAGGCGCGGCATCATCGCGTCATGTACCGCAGGCCAGCGCCATGACAGCGCGATCACCGCGCACACCAGGACGTAGGCTGCCGACACGCAGAACAGCGGTTGATGGTGCAGGGGTCGCGTCTCCACCGGCTTGTCCCGCTGCGCATTGATCGCCACCGCTCCGCCCAGGATGAACAGCAACTGCCAGGCCATCGGGTTGAAGAACCACACCCCGCCTTCCTGGGCGGCCAGGTTCCACTGGAACATCGGTGCCAGCAGGTACAGCGCCACCGACAGCCCGACCACGTATTCGGCCTTGCGCAGCAGCAACGGCAGCACCAGTGGCAGCCCGAGCAATAGCAGGATGTACAGCGGCAGCGGGTCCATCAGGTTGGGTTTGAAGCGCAGTAGCAGCTCATCCACCAGTGCCTGTTGCGGGTTGCCGAGGAAGTAGTAGAGGCCCATTTCCTGGATCATGTCGCGGGTTTCGACATGGTTGTTGGCGACGAAGACGATGCCCATCAGCAGCACCAGCAGGAAGATGTGCACGATGTACAGCACCCATGCCCGGCGCAGGATGCGCACGCTGGCGACCAGCCAGCCGTCGCGCAGGGCGATCTTGCCGTAGGCCAATACCGAGGCGTAGCCGGCCAGGAACACGAAGATCTCGGCGGCGTCGCTGAAACCGAAATTGCGCACCGTGACGTTGGCCAGCGGGTTGCCGGGTATGTGATCCCAGAAGATGAAGATCAGCGCCAACCCGCGGAAGAAGTCGATGCGGTGATCGCGACCGTTGTTCATGATGGTGACTCTTGGCGAGGGTGGTTCAAATAAGGATAGGTCCCCGCACTGCGAGGTTCCGCGCCGCTGATCGTTGCTGATCAGCGGCGGGGAGGGTGTAAAAAATCAGTCAGCTTTGCAATACAAGCTTGTTACTTGATGTCTCCCGCCGTTGCATCGGGTGCCCTTTTTGCGTCTTGGCGTGATAGTTCGGCGCCGTCGAGTAGCGCATCCACGAGCCCTTTGGACATTTCAGTGGCGTGCAGGATATTCCAGAGAAAGCCGCGCAACTCCGAAGGGGCACGCTCGCTGGCTGCCTGGGCAGTGTCCAGGACACCTCTGAGCAGGATTGATGCATGAACCAGGGCATCTTCAGCTTCTATGCCACTGCGTACGGCAAAGAGTGGGGCGTGGCCTGCGTCGCAGGAACCGAAGGCGGTAAGTGCGGTAATAAAGTGAGGTGGATCAGGGACGATTTTTTTCATTGTTTAGCTCCCGGGAGAATGGAGCTACCACTGGCCTTCCTACGGGCTTGGGGTGGCAGCCGTACGCGGGGTAGGAATACCGGGACCCCAGGAGCGCCCGGCCATGCCGAAGCATGCCCGCGCACAGCCGCCATAAACTCAAGCGCTGTCACAAATACACCACCCTATGAAGATGGCGTTTGTACGCTTTGGGATCTTCGGGTTCCTACGCCCGGTCGCTGAATTGGCAGCGACTGGGGGAGGCTAGGTGATGATTCGGCTCGAAGATACAGGAAAATTCTCCGATTCACGTAGGAAATGACCTTGCGCGAGTCAGCCGGTACCACCAATGGCTATGGTCATGAATACGACATCGAGTGAAAAAATGACCACTAAAGCAACCCAGCAAGTAGTTGAGCGACCATAGGTTCCGAAAACGCATTTAAGAAAAACCAGCGAATAGAACAAGTAAATCACTGGTGTCAGCAGTGATATTACAAGGGCGGCCCCGGTAACACCGATGTGACTCATGTTGCTTTTTATCAGGTATATCAGCGCTACAAAAAATGCCGCGACAGCCGCTACATTGCCGTAGTGGCTCAGTATCAGGTCAAGGTATTTCTTGTTTTTATACTCTTCCGTGTCGATGTGGTTATTGATGATTTTTTCTAGGTCGATTTGCTTTTCTCTGACAACGAATAATGCAATTCCACAAATGAATATGGTGACAGAAAGGAGAATTACTGTTGTGGTGTCGTGGGCCGGCCAGTGTGAAAAGTCAGCTGTACCGTACATTGCAGCGGTAATCAAATAAGGGAGTAGTGCGAGTACGCTCGTCAGTAATAGCAAGCCCAAACTTGCCAAGTAGTTATTTGGGTTTTGTTGTGCTGAGCGCTCGATAGGGTCGTTCAAGTAGCTGTCCTTGCAGGGTGTAATTGACATTGAGTGTTCGCACATCAGCGGTAGCTAGCCCCGTTTAGGCGGCAGCTACGTCCCGCGGCTCAAAGCTGTCCGCCCGCGCCATCTGCCACATCCGCTGGTAGAACTCGCCACTCACCTCACCGGTCAGCAACTCGCCTGGCTTGAGGAACACATGCAACTGCGAGAACAATTTGATCTCGGTGGCCGACATGCGCCGCACCAGGTGTTTGGCTTGCAGTTGCGACGGATGCTCCAGGCCTGCGGCCGCTAACATTTCGGCCAGCGCCTTGAGCGTATTGCGGTGGAAGTTGAACACCCGCTGGGCCTTGTCTGGCACCACCAGCGCGCGTTGGCGCAGGGCGTCTTGCGTGGCCACGCCGGTCGGGCACTTGTTGGTGTGGCAGCTTTGCGACTGGATGCAGCCAATGGCGAACATGAAGCCACGCGCCGCATTCGCCCAGTCGGCGCCGATGGCCAGCACGCTGGCAATGTCGAAGGCGCTGACGATCTTGCCGCTGGCACCGAGCTTGATCTTGTCGCGCAGGTTCAAGCCGACCAAGGTGTTGTGCACGAACAGCAGCCCTTCACGCAGCGGCACGCCGATATGGTCAGTGAACTCCACTGGCGCAGCGCCGGTGCCGCCTTCCTTGCCGTCGACGACGATGAAGTCCGGGAGGATGCCGGTTTCCAGCATGGCCTTGGCAATGCCCATGAACTCCCACGGGTGGCCCAGGCAGAACTTGAAGCCCACCGGTTTGCCGCCGGACAGCTCACGCAACTGGGCGATGAACTGCATCATTTCAATCGGGGTGGAGAAGGCGCTATGGCGGGACGGCGAGATGCAGTCCTCGCCCATCATCACGCCTCGGGTCTCGGCGATTTCGCGGGTCACCTTGTGCTTGGGCAGGATGCCGCCATGGCCGGGCTTGGCGCCCTGGCTCATCTTGATTTCGATCATCCGCACTTGCGGGGTGCGCGCCTGTTCGGCGAAGCGTTCGGGGTCGAAGCGCCCGTCCGAGGTGCGGCAACCGAAGTAGCCGCTGCCCAGCTCCCAGGTCAGGTCGCCGCCGTGTTCGCGGTGGTAGGGGCTGATGCTGCCTTCGCCGGTGTCGTGGGCGAAGTTGCCGAGCTTGGCGCCCTGGTTGAGCGCGCGGATAGCGTTGGCACTGAGCGAGCCGAAGCTCATGGCCGAGATGTTGAACACCGAGGCCGAATACGGCTGGGTGCATTGCGGGCCGCCGACAGTCACCCGGAAACTGGTGGGGTCACTGAGTGGGGCCGGGCGCATGGAGTGGCCGATGAACTCGAAGCCGGATTGATACACGTCGATCAGGGTGCCGAAGGGCTTGTCCGAGGCTTCGTTCTTGGCCCGGGCGTAAACCAGCGAGCGCTGGGCGCGGGAGAAGGGCAGGGCATCGCTGTCGGACTCCAGCAGGTACTGGCGGATTTCCGGACGGATGCCTTCGACCAGGTAACGGATATTGCCCAGGATCGGGTAGTTGCGCCGCACGGCGTGGCGGCTTTGCAGCAGATCGAACAGGCCGATCAGGCTGAGGATCAGCGTGGCCAGGGTGAATGGCCAGAGCCAGTCGTGGTCAAGGAAGGGCAGGCTGGCGAGGGTAAACAGGACACAGGCGGCGAAGAAGGCGTAACGGCTGAGAAGTGACAGGCTCATGCAGGTTCCTTGTTTGGACGTGTCCGAGACAAGACCTTATATCGAATAGGGGAATGGAAGCCAACCATTGCGGGAGGCAACTGAACGTTACGAGCCTCCACCGACCCCTGTGGGAGCTGGCCTTGCCAGCGATCGAGGGCAAAGCCCTCGCAGTCAGTGCTAGCCTTATCGCCGGCAAGGCCGGCTCCCACAGGGCTCCAGCAATCTTCAGATTCCAGGGTCGCGGATCAGTGCATCGCGCAACTTCACCTCTTCCTCCAGCCAATACTGCTGCACCCCCGCCACCAGCGCCGCCACCGCCACCCCGTCGCGGTACAGCAACCGATTGCCACTGACCGTCGCCACCTTCTGCCCCGGAAACAGCGTGCCCACCAGGTTCAATGGGTCGGTCGCCCCGACCACCACCAGCGCGCCGTCCAGCGGCCGTCGACGCACCTCGCGCAACAAGCCAATCGCCTCGGGCAGGGCAAACTGCTCCCCGGCCAAGCCACTGACAAAGCGCCCGCCGCGAATCTCCCCCCGCGCCTCCAGGCGATGGAAGGTACGCAGCAACTCACGCCAGCTCGGCAGCCACGCCGCCTCGCGCTCCAGCAAGCGCCAGAACACCACGCCATAGCGGCGCAGCAGCGTACGGGCAATATGTTCCAGGGTGTCGCCGGGGTTGTCCGGCACACTGGCCCGGCGCAACAGCGCCCAACGCCCGGCATCGTCCATCCCGCCAAACACCGGCCCGCGCCCACGCCGGCCACCCCGCGCCTGACGCTTGCTGGCCGGGGTAATCAAGGTACGCAGCCCGGCAAAGCTGTCGGCACTGATCAGCCCGGCGCCCACCAGCTCCTGCAAGGCGTTCTCCAGTTCACTGGGCAGCAGGTGCGCCTCGTCGCGCAGCTCATCGAAGAACAGCGCGCCATGCTGGCTCAGCGCCGAATGAACACGCTGGGTACGAGGCGACAAGCTGTCCACCTCAGCACTGGTTCCCAGGTTCTGCCACAACCCGAGACGGGCACGTGGCAGCAGCACGATCGGTGTGCTGCGCAAGGTCGTCGTCGAGGCTTTGCCGGCCGCTGCCAGGCGTGCCCAGGTGGTCTTGCCAGCACGGCAGGCTTCATCCAGCCAGCGTGGGCTGTAGTCACTGATGCGCCCGGGCAGCAGCTCGCTCTCCCACGATCCGGCCGCCGCCTGATACCCCTCCAGTTGCGCCAGCACCTCGCTCAATGCCGCATTGCCCTTTAGCCGACTGGTGGGCGAGAGGTGCTGCCAATCAAACAGGAAACGCATGAAATCCTGCAGGCTGACCGGCTCGATTTCCCGGCGCAGGCGCTTGAGGGTGTAGCGGTGGATGCGCGCCAGCAGATGCCGCTCGCACCATTGTTCTTCACCCTGGCCAGGGCAGAACTGGCCGCGCATGACATAGCCTTCAGCCTCCAGGCGGGCCAGCGCCTGCACCACCCGGGTAACAGGCAGTTGCAATGGCTCGGCAATCGCCGCCACGCTCATTGGCCCGAACCCGCTCAGCCGGGCACGCACCAGCTCCAGCGTGGCACTGTCTTCGTCGATGGCCTGGTCGAAGCCCGGCAACGCCGTCAGGGCCGGCACAACCACGGCCTGCGGGTAAACCGCGAGCAAGCCGGTCAGGCGCTCGCGGGCCACCCACAGCCTGCCACCCTGCGCCAGCTGCAGGCAACCTGCCCGTCCACTGGTGGCCAGGGTATTCAGCCAGTCTGGCCAGCCCGCATTCGCGGCGGCCTCGTCACGGGTGACCGCCGCCAGGCTCATCAAGGCTTCGTGCACTTCGTCCGCCGAGGCCGGGGCGGGCCAGGCTTCGATGCACACGGCGACGATGGCCTCGGGGTCGAGGGCGCCGAGGTCATCGGCGTCTTTGGGTTCGTTCCAGCGCCGGTTCAGCACCGCTTGCGTACGTCGCTCTTCCAGCGGGGCATCGTCGAGGAAGGCATAGGGCCGGGCATTGAGAATTGCCGCTGCCAGCGGTGAAGGCGCAGGCAGGTCGCGGCAGATCAAGGTGATCTGCTTGCGCTCGATGCGCCGCAACAATGCCAACCAGCCTTCGCAGTCCATCGCTTCATGCAGGCAGTCGTCCAGTGTCTGTTCCACCAGCGGGTGATCGGGGATCTCGCGTTCCCCGACGATGTTTTCCAGGCACGCCAACTGGTCGGGGAAGACCGCGGCAGTGAGGTCTTCGCTTTTCATCCGCTGGATCTGCGGGGCGATCTTGCGCCCGCTGGCAAAGCGCGGCAGCGCCAGGGAAACCCCGGCGTTCCAGCGCCAGCGTACGCCGAACAGCGGCGCGTCGAGCACCGCCTGAATCAACAGGTGCTCGGCGCTGGCGCTGGGCAGGTAGCGCCAGACTTCATCCAGGGCAAAGCTGTGGCCGGCCGACAGCGACAGGATGATCGCGTCCTCGCTGGCAGCGGCCTGCAATTCGAAGTTGAAGGTCCGGCAGAAGCGCTTGCGCAAGGCCAGGCCCCAGGCGCGGTTGATGCGGCTGCCGAACGGCGAATGGATGATCAACTGCGTACCGCCGGACTCGTCGAAAAACCGCTCCATGATCAGCGTGTCCTGTGAGGGCAGGGCGGTGAGTACCTGACGGGTTCGGCCGAGGTATTCCAGCAGTTGTTCGGCGCTGTCATGCCCCAGGCCAAGGGCCTCGCCCAGCCAGTCGATCAGTGGTTGTTCCTGGCCATGGCTGGCCTGCAGGCGCTGGTCGATCTCGGCTTGCAGGCGGGCGACGGCGGCGGACAGCTCATCGCTGCGCCCCGGTGCTTCGCCGAGCCAGAACGGGATGGTCGGCGGCTGGCCCTGGGCGTCCTCGACCCGCACCTTGCCCGGCTCGACCCGCAGGATGCGGTAGGAGGCATTGCCCAGCTGGAAGATGTCGCCGGCAATGCTCTCCACGGCGAAGTCTTCGTTGACGCTGCCGATGTTCAGGCTTTGCGGCTCAAGCAACACGGCATAGTCGGCGTTGTCGGGGATGGTTCCGCCGCTGGTCAGCGCCGTCAGCTGTGCGCCACGCCGCCCGCGCAACTGGCCACTGACCGCGTCGCGGTGAATATAGGCGCTGCGCACGCCCTGACGACCGTTGTAGCCCTCGGCGAGCATGCGCAGCAGCGCCTGAAAGTGAGCATCGTCGAGTTCGGCGTAGGGCAGGGCGCGGGCTAGGCAGGCGAGCAGTTCGGCTTCGGGCCAGGGCTGGCAACTGACCTCCGCGACGATCTGCTGGGCCAGCACATCCAGCGGTGCGCGGGGGATGTGCAGCTCATCCAGTTCGCCGCGCCGTACGCAGTCGAGCAACGCCGCGCATTCGATCAGGTCGTCGCGGGTGGTGGGGAACAGGCGGCCTTTGGGCGTGCCCTCGACCTGGTGGCCGGAGCGGCCTACACGTTGCAGAAACCCGGCAATCGACCCCGGTGAGCTGATCTGGCAGACCAGCTCGACTTCGCCGATATCAATACCCAGCTCCAGCGCGGCGGTGGCCACCAGCACTTTCAGCTCGCCGCGCTTGAGGCGTTGTTCGGCGTCCAGGCGCAGCTCCTTGGCCAGGCTGCCGTGGTGCGCGGCGACGGCCGTGTGGCCGAGGCGTTCGCTCAAATGGCGAGTCAGGCGCTCGGCGAGGCGGCGGGTGTTGACGAACACCAGGGTGGTGCGGTGCTCGCCTGCCAGTTGCGCGAGGCGGTCGTAGACCCGCTCCCAGACGTCGTTGGCCATCACTGCGCTCAAGGGCAGCGGCGGTACTTCGATGGCCAGGTCGCGCTGGCGGGCATGACCGATGTCGACAATGGCGCAGGGGCGTTGCGGGCCGGTCAGAAACTGCGCAACGCGTTCGACCGGGCGTTGCGTGGCGGACAGGCCGATGCGCCGCAGTGGGCGGTTGCACAGGGCTTCGAGGCGTTCGAGGGTCAGTGCCAGGTGGCTGCCGCGCTTGTTGCCGGCCAGGGCGTGGATCTCGTCGACGATCACTGTGTGGACGTTGGCCAGGCCTTGCCGGCCGGAGGCCGAGCCAAGCAGTACGTAGAGCGACTCGGGGGTGGTGACCAGGATGTGCGGCGCTTGCTTGCGCATCGCCACGCGTTCTTTTTGCGGGGTGTCGCCGGTGCGCACGGCGGTGCGGATGGCGGGGGCTTCAAGGCCTTGGGCGGCGAGTTCGGCGCTGATCCCGGCAAGGGGGGCTTGCAGGTTGATCTGGATGTCGTTGGACAGCGCCTTGAGGGGCGAGACGTAGACCACCAGGGTTTGCTCGGCTAGCGGGGCTTGCCTGACCAGTTCGTCCAGTACGGCGAGAAAGGCGGTGAGGGTTTTGCCTGAGCCGGTGGGGGCGGCGACCAGCACCGATTGCCCGTCGCGGATCAGCGGCCAGGCCTGGGCCTGGGCGGCGGTGACCGTCGGGAAGCTGCGTTGGAACCAGGCGCGTACGGCGGGGTGAAACGCGTCCAGCACCGGGTGTTTGTGTGCAGGGAGGTTCATGGGCTGTTTATGCGGCTGTTGGCGGTGGGTTGCAAGGGGCGTTCGTCTGGGCAGATGATTCTCAGCGGCACATTCAACCCTGTTGGGCATAGGTCGGCTCCTATGTAGCCGCTGCCGTGAGGCTGCGCTCGCCTGCAACGCAGGCGCCGCTTTGGGAGCCCTTGCGGACTCCA
>NZ_JAMDGY010000013.1 GCF_028656955.1 Pseudomonas fontis | reverse complement strand
ACCCGACGTAAGGGCGGAAGGGGCCGGAAAAACCAATAAAATCAAATGGATAATCACCCACAACCAAAAACCCAACCCATAAAAAAGGCCACCCGAAGGTGGCCCAAAAAAACTAAAGAAGAGAGAGTTCGTACTTACACTGCCGCAACCGGACGCATGTAAGAGATCGGTGCCGTACTGGCATCTTCGAATGTCACCACTTCCCAGGCATCTTTTTCCTCAATCAGCTTGCGCAGCAGCTGGTTGTTCAGCGCGTGTCCGGACTTGTAGCCCTTGAACTCGCCGATCAAGCTGTTGCCCAGCAGATAGAGATCGCCGATAGCATCGAGGATCTTGTGCTTCACAAATTCGTCTTCGTAACGAAGACCGTCTTCGTTGAGCACGCCATCCTTGTCCACCACGATAGCGTTTTCAACGCTGCCGCCGAGGGCGAGGTTATGCTTGCGCAGGTACTCGATGTCGCTCATGAACCCGAAGGTACGGGCGCGGCTGACTTCCTTCACAAACGAGGTGCTGGAAAAGTCCACGCTGGCACTTTGGGTACGGTTGCGGAACACCGGGTGGTCGAAATCGATCTCGAAACTCACCTTGAACCCTTCGAAAGGCAGGAAAGTAGCGCGCTTGTCGCCATCTTCCACTGTCACTTCACGCAGGATACGGATGAACTTCTTGGCTGCGTCCTGTTCTTCCAGGCCGGCAGATTGAATCAGGAATACAAAGGGCCCTGCGCTACCGTCCATAATCGGCACTTCGGACGCGGAGAGCTCGACGTAGGCGTTATCGATGCCCAGGCCAGCCATGGCCGAGAGCAAGTGCTCTACCGTATCTACCTTGGTATCGCCGTTGACCAGTGTGGTCGACATTGTAGTCTCACCGACATTCGCTGCACGCGCAGGGATCTGCACGACAGGATCGAGGTCGGCGCGGCAAAACACGATGCCGGTATCCACAGGAGCCGGTTTGAGGGTCAGGTAAACCTTTTCCCCGGAGTGCAGGCCGACACCTGTGGCACGGATAACATTTTTCAGGGTGCGTTGTTTAATCATGGCATTGGCCGCTTCAGCGCAAATTGCGAACTGGTATCAACAAAGGCTGGGGATAATAGCAGACCCGGCCTTTGCTGAACACCAATCACCTTTATACCCCTGATAAATTCCATTAATCAGCCTGACGACGCAGGAAAGCCGGGATGTCCAGGTAGTCCAGATCGTCTTGCGGGTTGAGTTTAGCAGCGGCGGCTGCACCGGCATGGGCCTGGTTGCGCATCACGGTCGGGCGCTCCAGGTCACGGTAGTTCACCGAAGACTGCTCGTTGCGCACAGGAGCCGGTGCTGGGCTCTGCTGCATGGCGGCCGATTGCAGGGTGTTGTCGATGACCTTGACCGGCTTCTCGATTTTCGCACCCAGACCGGTAGCAACCACGGTCACGTGCAACTCATCGCGCATGTCCGGATCGATAACGGTACCGACCTTGACCATGGCGTGATCAGACGCGAACGCCTCGATGATGCTACCAACGTCGGAGTACTCACCCAGCGACAGGTCAGGACCGGCGGTGATGTTCACCAGGATGCCACGGGCGCCCTGCAGGTTGACGTCCTCGAGCAGCGGGTTGCGAATGGCCGCTTCAGTGGCCTCGCGTGCACGGTTCGGACCGCTGGCGCAGCCAGTGCCCATCATCGCCATGCCCATCTCGCTCATCACGGTACGCACGTCGGCAAAGTCGACGTTGATCATGCCCGGACGCTTGATGATGTCGGAGATACCGCGAACGGCACCGGCCAGTACATCGTCCGCCTTGGCGAAGGCCGACAGCAGGCTGGCGTCCTTGCCGAGGATGGTCAGCAGTTTCTCGTTCGGGATGGTGATCAGCGAGTCAACGCTTTCCGCCAGTGCACGGATGCCTTCGTCGGCGATCTGCATGCGCTTGCGACCTTCGAACGGGAACGGACGGGTCACCACCGCAACGGTGAGGATACCCATCTCTTTCGCCACTTCAGCGATGATCGGTGCAGCACCAGTACCGGTACCGCCACCCATGCCGGTGGTGATGAACACCATGTTGGTGCCCTGCAGCACTTCAGCGATGCGCTCACGGTCTTCCAGTGCGGCCTGACGACCGACCTCCGGATTCGCGCCAGCACCCAGGCCCTTGGTCACGCCAGTGCCCAGTTGCAGAATGGTCCGCGCGCCGATATTTTTCAGCGCTTGAGCATCGGTGTTGGCGCAGATGAACTCAACGCCTTCGATGTTGCTCTTGACCATGTGATTGACGGCGTTGCCACCGCCGCCACCGACGCCGATCACTTTAATGACCGGGCTTTGCGGGACGTTGTCTACGAGCTCGAACATTTTCCCTCTCCTTTCAGTTCTCTAGTTTTTTGCGCCTACTACTACTGCTTTGAAACTTTAAAAGTTGCCCTTGACCCAGCGTGTGAAACGCTCGAACGCTGGGGCTTTCGGTTCATCGCCATAGTTGTTGCTGCTGCTGATACCGGTCAGGGTCAAGCCTTCGGACTGCTTCTGCAGGCCGTAGGTGAGCAAGCCCACACCGGTGGAATAAATCGGGTTGCGGACCACGTCGCTCAAGCCGCGAACGGTAAACGGCACGCCAAGGCGTACCGGCATGTGGAAAATTTCTTCGGCCAGTTCCACCGCGCCTTCCATCTTCGAAGTACCGCCGGTCAGGACGATGCCCGCAGGCACCAGGTCCTCGTAACCGCTGCGGCGCAGCTCGGCCTGGATCAGGGTGAACAGCTCGTCGTAGCGCGGCTCGACCACTTCGGCCAGGGCCTGGCGTGACAGCTCGCGTGGCGGACGATCGCCCACGCTCGGCACCTTGATGGTTTCACCGGCACCGGCCAGCTTGGCCAGGGCGCAGGCGTAGCGGATCTTGATTTCTTCGGCGTACTGGGTCGGCGTACGCAGGGCCATGGCGATGTCGTTGGTGACCTGGTCACCGGCAATCGGGATCACCGCGGTGTGGCGGATGGCGCCTTCGGTGAAGATCGCGATATCGGTAGTGCCGCCACCGATGTCGACCAGGCACACGCCCAGCTCTTTTTCGTCGTCAGTCAGCACCGAGTAGGCCGAAGCCAGTTGCTCGAGGATGATGTCGTCGATTTCCAGGCCGCAACGGCGCACGCACTTCTCGATGTTCTGCGCCGCATTCACGGCGCAGGTCACCACGTGGACCTTGGCTTCCAGACGTACGCCGGACATGCCCAGTGGCTCGCGAACGCCTTCCTGGTTGTCGATCACGTAGTCCTGCGGCAGCGTGTGCAGGACCCGCTGGTCCGCCGGGATGGCCACGGCCTGGGCGGCGTCGAGGACGCGCTCAAGGTCGGCGGCGCTGACTTCACGGTCGCGGATGGCGACGATGCCGTGGGAGTTCAGGCTGCGGATATGGTTGCCGGCAACGCCGACGAACGCCGAGTGGATGCGGCAGCCAGCCATCAGCTGGGCCTCTTCCACCGCGCGCTGGATCGACTGCACGGTGGACTCGATGTTGACCACCACGCCTTTTTTCAGCCCACGCGAAGGGTGCGTGCCGATACCAACGATTTCCAGGGTGCCGTCGGCGGCGACTTCGCCCACCAGTGCAACCACCTTGGAGGTGCCGATATCCAGCCCGACGATCATTTTGCCGCTATGCGCATTTGCCATGGTCCTGCCTCTCTCTAATTCTTCGCAACGGCGGGTTTGGCCGTCGTCGGTGCAATCGGTTCCCGCCAACCAACAGCCAGGCCGTTGGCGTAACGCAGATCGATGCGGGCGATGTTCGTGATCTGTTCTTTGAGCGTCTTGTCGTAAATGGCAATGAAGCGGCGCATTTTTTCCACCAGATGATCACGCCCCAGCAGCAGTTCGATCCCCGGGCCAGCACTGCCGGCACCGGTGGTCAGGAACCAGCTGCCACGCTCGCGCAGTTCCAGACGGGCAATCGAGAAGCCCATTGGGCGCAACATCTGGCTCAGTACCTGATATTGCTGCATCACTTGTTGCTGCGCCCGCTGCGGCCCGAAGAGCTGCGGCAGGTGCTCGTAGTTGGCCAGTTCGCGGGGGGCAAAGGCCTGGCCCTGGTTGTTGAGCAAGGCCTCATCACCCCACCGCGCGACCGGCAACTGTTCTTCCAGGCGGATCACCACTTCGTCCGGCCATACGCGACGTACTTCGGCATGTGCGATCCACGGCATCTGCTCGAGTTCGCCACGCATGCTGGCCAGGTCCACGGTGAAGAAACTCGCCGCCACATAAGGCGCAATCCGTTGCTGTACCGCCTGCTGGCTGATGTAGCTGAGGTCGCCCTGCACCGCGATCTTGGTGATCGGCCGGTCGGCATACGGCATCAGCCGCTGCGCACCTTCGTAGGCGCCGAACCCGGCGACCACCAGCAACACCGGCCACAGCAGGCGTTTGAAGACACTGAAATTGGCCTTGGGCAGGCGCGCCGACAGTGGCTCCTTGGCCACCATCCGGCTGGCACCGCGCGGCACCGGCTTGCGGCCGGTGGCGGGTTGCTGATGACGTACCATCGCGCCTTGCATGGGCTTAACCTCGCGCCTCGACGCTGGCCGCCAGGATCGCCAGCACCAACTGCTGGAAGTCCAGGCCCGCCGCGCGTGCCGCCATTGGGACCAGGCTGTGATCGGTCATGCCTGGGGCCGTATTGACTTCAAGTGGCCAGAAATTGCCCTGCTCGTCCTGCATCACGTCCAGACGACCCCAGCCGGCAATGCCGATGGCGTCGCAGGCACGGGCAGTCAGGTCGATCAGTTCCTGTTCTTTCGCTGCGTCCAGGCCGCACGGGATGCGGTACTGGGTATCGTTGGCGATGTACTTGGCGTCGTAGTCGTAGAACGTGTGCGGGGTGCCCAGGGAGATCGGCGGCAGGACCTGACCACGCAGTACGGCCACGGTGAACTCCGGACCCTTGATCCATTGTTCAACCAACACTTGCGAGTCGTAGATGGCGGCGTCTTTCCAGGCAACGATCAACTCTTCAACGCTGCTCACTTTCGCCATACCGATACTGGAGCCTTCATGGGCCGGTTTGACGATCAAAGGGAAGCCCAGTTCCGCACCCGCAGAAATACAGTCATCGGCGCTGGCCAGCACCGCGTGACGCGGGGTCGGAATACCCAGGCTCTGCCAAACCTGCTTGGTGCGCAGCTTGTCCATGGCCAGGGCCGACGCGAGGATGCCGCTGCCGGTGTACGGAATGTTCAGGCACTCCAGCAGGCCTTGCATGCTGCCGTCTTCACCGCCACGGCCGTGGAGGATGATGAAGGCGCGATCAATCTTCTCGCTTTGCAGGCGGCTCAGCAGGTCGTCACCGACATCAATGGCCACCACGTCGACACCGGCGCTGGTCAGCGCCTCGATCACGGCAGCGCCGGACTTGAGCGACACTTCGCGCTCGGCGCTCTTGCCGCCGTACAGCACGGCGACGCGGCCGAAGTCTTTCACGGCGATGGTCGAGTGCAGGTTGTTGTAGGCGCTCTCAGTCATTTCGACTTCTCCTGACGGGCTACGGCACCTGCGAACAACGGGCTCTTCAACAGTTGCGGGGCCAGGCCACCGATGTCACCGGCACCCTGGCACAGCAGGATGTCGCCAGCGCGCAGCAGCGGCTTGACCAGCGGCGCGAGTTCCACGCCACGTTCGATATAGATAGGGTCCAGCTGACCGCGCTGGCGGATGCTGTGGCACAGCTGGCGGCTGTCGGCCCCCGGGATCGGCTCTTCACCGGCCGGGTAGACTTCCATCAGCAGCAACACGTTGGCATCGGCCAGGACCTGGACGAAGTCGTCGTACAGGTCGCGGGTACGGCTGTAGCGGTGCGGCTGGTAGACCATGACCAGGCGGCGATCCGGCCAACCACCGCGCACGGCCTTGATCACGGCAGCCACTTCGGTCGGGTGATGACCGTAGTCGTCGACCAGCATCACTTCGCCGCCTTCAACCGGCAGTTCGCCGTACACCTGGAAGCGTCGGCCGACACCCTGGAAGCCCGACAGGCCCTGGACGATAGCTTCATCGCTGATGCCCTCGTCGGTGGCGATGGCGATGGTTGCCAGCGAGTTCAGCACGTTGTGGTTGCCCGGCATGTTCACCGACACGTCCAGCGGCTCACGGTCGCGACGCAGGACGGTGAAGTGGGTCTGCATGCCGGTCTGGCGCACATTGATTGCGCGCACGTCGGCATCTTCATGGAAGCCGTAGGTGACCGCAGGGCGTTTCACCAGTGGCAGGATCTCGCGCACCACCGGGTCGTCCAGGCACATCACCGCCAGCCCGTAGAACGGCAGGTTGTGCAGGAACTCGACGAAGGTCTTCTTCAGTTTGTTGAAGTCGCCTTCGTAGGTCGCCATGTGGTCGGCGTCGATATTGGTGACCACGGCCACCAGCGGCTGCAGGTGCAGGAAGCTGGCGTCGCTTTCATCAGCCTCGGCGATCAGGTAACGGCTGGTGCCGAGCTGGGCATTGGTGCCCGCGGCATTCAAACGGCCACCGATGACGAAGGTCGGGTCCAGGCCACCGGCGGCAAATACCGATGCCAGCAGGCTGGTGGTGGTGGTCTTGCCGTGGGTGCCAGCAACGGCAATGCCGTGGCGGTAGCGCATCAGCTCGGCGAGCATCTCGGCGCGCGGTACCACGGGAATGCGGCGCTCAAGCGCAGTCGCGACTTCCGGGTTGGCGGTATTGATGGCGCTGGACACCACCAGCACATCGGCGCTGGCGGCGTTCTCGGCACGGTGGCCGATGAAGATTTCGGCACCGAAGGATTCCAGGCGCTCGGTCACGGCCGAAGTTTTCAGGTCGGAACCCGAGACCTGGTAACCCAGGTTCAACAGTACTTCGGCGATGCCGCACATGCCCACGCCGCCGATACCGACGAAGTGGATACGGCGGATACGGCGCATTTCCGGTTGTGGCATGGCTTTCTGATTTTCAACCATGGGCCACCTCCAGGCAGATATCGACCACGGTGCTGGTGGCAGCGGGTTTGGCCAGGCGCCGCGCGGTGCGGGCCATGCTGTCGAGTTTTTCCGGTTGCATCAGTACCTCGTTCAGGCGTTCAGCGAGTTGCGCTGCGCCAGTTGTCGCTTGTGGCATCAGGAAGGCAGCGCCTTCACGGGCCAGATAATGGGCGTTGTGGGTCTGGTGATCGTCGATCGCGTGGGGCAAGGGCACCAGCATCGACGGCAGGCCTGCCGCCGCCAGTTCGCTGACGGTCAGCGCACCGGCCCGGCAAACCACCAGGTCGGCCCAGCCATAGGCGTGGGCCATGTCCTTGATAAAGGGCTCTACCTGAGCCTCGATCCCGGCGTCGCGATAACGCTCGGCGGTGATCTGGTCGTGATTTTTGCCCGCCTGGTGGAACACCTCAGGCCGAACAGCCTCCGGCACCAGGGCCAGGGCTTGTGGCAACAGCTTGTTCAGCGGCTCGGCGCCAAGGCTGCCACCCAATACCAGCAAGCGTGCGCGGCGACCGGCCAGCGGTGCGCGTGCAGGCTCCAGGAACAATTCGCCACGCACCGGGTTGCCGGTGGTGCGCCGCTTGTCGCTGGCCTCGAAGGTATCCGGGAAAGCTTCGCAGACTCGCCCGGCCAGTGGCACCAGCAGCCGATTGGCGGTACCCGCCTTGGCGTTCTGTTCGTGGATCACCACCGGTACGCCGCACAGCTTGGCCGCCACACCGCCAGGGCCGGTGACATAACCACCGAAGCCGACCACGCACACCGGGTCGAGCTGACGAATGATCCGGCGCGCCTGCAATACCGCCTTCAACAAGGTGAAGGGTGCCTTGAGCAGCGACAGCTTGCCCTTGCCACGCAGACCGGTGACGTTGATCAGGTGCAGTTGCAGGCCAGCCTGCGGCACCAGTTCGTTTTCGATACCACGTGGGGTCCCGAGCCAGTGCACGTGGTAGCCACGGGCCTGGAATTCACGGGCGCAGGCCAGGGCCGGGAAGACGTGCCCCCCGGTGCCACCGGCCATGATCAGTACATTCTTGCCGTCAGCGGCCATGGTTTGGCTCCTCGGCAAAGTCGCTTTCATCAAATTCATGCTCTTCACTGCCCAGGTGGGTTCGACTCTCCCACTCGATCCTCAGCAACAACCCCACGCAGGCGCAGCAGATCACCAGCGAGCTGCCCCCGTAACTGAGGAATGGCAAGGTCAGGCCCTTGGTCGGCAGCAGGCCGACGTTCACACCAATGTTGATCAGGAACTGGCCGATCCACAGGAAGGACAGCCCGAACGCCACATAGGCGGCGAAGAACTGCTTGGCCTTCTCCGCCCACAGGCCGATGTACAGCGCGCGAACGGTGACGAAGACGAACAGCGCGACGGTCAGCAGCGAGCCGACTACGCCCAGCTCTTCGGCCAGCACCGAGAACACGAAGTCGGTGTGTGCTTCAGGCAGGTAGAACTGTTTCTGCACGCTGTTGCCCAGGCCCACGCCCAGCCATTCACCACGCCCGAAGGCAATCAGCGCCTGGGTCAGCTGGTAGCCGGAGCCGAACTGGTCGGACCACGGGTCGGTAAAGGTAATCAGGCGCGCCATTCGGTAGGGCTGGGCCTGAACCAGGACAAACACCGCCACCACCGCCAGCACCACCATCAGGCTGAAGCGGAACAACCCCACCCCGCCGAGGAACAGCATGGCCGCCGCCGCGCCCATCATCACCACGGTGGCGCCGAAGTCCGGCTCCATCAGCAGCAGGCCGGCCATCGGCAGCAGCACGATGAACGGCTTGAAGAAGCCCATCCAGCTTTCGCGCACTTCTGTCTGGCGGCGCACCAGGTAGCCGGCGAGGTAGATCACCACGAAGACCTTGGCGATTTCCGAGGGCTGCACGTTGAAGAAGCTGAAGCCGATCCAGCGCATCGAACCGTTCACTTCACGGCCGATGCCGGGCACCAGTACCAGGATCAGCAAGCCGAAGGCGCCGATCAGCATCAGGTGGCCCATGCGTTGCCAGGTGGCGATCGGCACCATCATGGTGACGATGCACGCACCGACGCCCAGGCCGACATACACCAGGTGGCGGAACATGTGGTACAGCGGGTTGCCCGATTGCACGGCCGCCACTTCCGAGGAGGCCGAGGTGATCATCACCAGGCCCAGGCCCAGCAGCGCCAGGCAACCGGCGAGGAAAGCGAAGTCGAGGTCGACGCCACGGCCGCTGATCAGCGGCGACGGGTACGGCTTGATGATGCCGAAGATCATGCCAAGCCCTCCACTGCCAGGGCGAACAGGCGCCCACGCTCTTCAAAGTTCTTGAACATGTCGAGGCTGGCACAGGCTGGCGAGAGCAACACGGCATCGCCCGGTTGCGCCAGCTCGGCGCACTGCTGCAGGGCCTCTTCGAGGGTGTTCACACGGATCAGCGGCACGCTGTCGCACAGGGTCTCGGCCAGGCGCTCGGCATCGCGACCGAGCAGCACCACCGCGCGGCAATGTGCAGCCACTGGAGCGCGCAGCGCGGCGAAGTCGGCACCCTTGCCGTCGCCACCGGCGATCAACACCAGCTTGCCGTCGATGTCGGCACCCAGGCCTTCGATGGCAGCCAGGGCTGCACCGACGTTGGTGGCCTTGGAGTCGTCGTAGTAGTTCACGCCGTTGCGCTCGCGGACCCACTGGCAACGGTGGGCCAGCCCGGCAAACTGGCGCAGGCTTTCAAGCATGGCGGCGAACGGCAGGCCGACCGCGTGGCCCAGGGCCAGCGCCGCCAAGGCGTTGGACTGGTTGTG
Source organism: Pseudomonas fontis (assembly GCF_028656955.1). Classification (GTDB taxonomy): domain Bacteria; phylum Pseudomonadota; class Gammaproteobacteria; order Pseudomonadales; family Pseudomonadaceae; genus Aquipseudomonas; species Aquipseudomonas fontis. Next base: position 116,181 of record NZ_JAMDGY010000013.1, on the reverse strand, counting down.
CGAACCACGGATCTTCAGCTCACGCACCGGCATCAGGCTCTCGAACTCGAACGCCAGGTACTTCTCGCCATTTTCTTCGCGCAGGCCAAAAGCCTTGAAATCAGGTTGGTTGAGACCGAAGGTCCAGCACGACTGGCCTTCCATCAGCAGCGGACGGCTCAGGGCATCCTGACGGTTGACCACTACCTGACGCGCGCCACGGAAGATCCGGTGCTTGGCCAGGTGATAGGCCGGCAGGCCACTGTAGCGGTCCATGTGGTCTTCGCTGACATTCAGCACGGTGGCCACTTCGGCGTTGAGCTGGTCGGTGGTTTCCAGCTGGAAGCTGGACAGCTCCATCACGTACAGCTCGACGTCATCACTGAGCAGGTCGAGCGCCGGGGTGCCCAGGTTGCCACCAACCGCCACACGCTTGCCGGCAGCAGCAGCCATCTCGCCGACCAAGGTGGTCACGGTGCTCTTGGCGTTGGAGCCGCTGATGGCGACGATCGGCGCCTTCGCGTGACGCGCGAACAGCTCGATGTCACCCGACAGTTTCACACCACGCGCGGCAGCGGCCTGCAAGGCCGGGGTCGCCAGGGCCAGGCCCGGGCTCACGTAGAGCTCGTCGGCACGGCACAGGAACTCGACATCCAGCTCGCCACAACGCACTTCGACCTGTGGGTAATCGCGGCGCAGGGTCGCAAGCTCTGGCGGATTTTCGCGCGTGTCGGCCACCGCAAAGGCAATGCCCCGGTTCGCCAGGAAGCGAACCAGGGACATGCCGCTCTTGCCGAGGCCGACAACGATGCGGAAATGGTCAGATGCGATCAAAGACACGCGTTTCTACCTCAGTTTCAGGGTGGCAAGGCCAATCAGCACGAGAATCACGGTGATGATCCAGAAGCGGACGATCACCCGAGGCTCGGGCCAACCCTTGAGTTCAAAGTGGTGGTGAATCGGCGCCATGCGGAACACCCGCTTGCCGGTCAATTTGAAGGAAGCAACCTGGATCACCACCGACAGGGTTTCCATGACGAACACGCCACCCATGATGAACAGGACGATTTCCTGACGGACGATCACCGCGATGGTGCCCAGCGCTGCACCCAGTGCCAGTGCGCCGACATCACCCATGAAGACCTGTGCCGGGTAGGTGTTGAACCACAGGAAGCCCAGGCCGGCACCGATCAGCGCGCCGCAGAACACGATCAGCTCACCTGCGCCCGGTACGTAAGGGATCAGCAGGTATTCAGCGAATTTCACGTTGCCCGACAGGTAGCAGAAGATGCCCAGGGCGCCGCCAACCATTACCGTCGGCATGATCGCCAGGCCGTCGAGGCCGTCGGTCAGGTTGACCGCGTTGCTTGAACCGACGATCACGAAGTAGGTCAGCACCACGAAACCAATGCCCAGCGGGATGTACACGTCCTTGACCATCGGCACGATCAGGGTGGTTTCCACGCTGGTCGGTGCGGTCATGTAGAGGAAGATCGCCGCGCCCAGGCCGAACACCGATTGCCAGAAGTATTTCCAGCGGCTTGGCAAGCCACGGGAGTTCTTCTCGATCACCTTGCGGTAGTCATCGACCCAGCCGATGGCGCCAAACAGCAAGGTGACGATCAGCACCACCCAGACATAGCGGTTGCTCAGGTCGGCCCACAGCAGCGTGCTGATGCCGATGGCCGAGAGGATCAGTGCACCGCCCATGGTCGGGGTGCCGGATTTGGACAGGTGCGATTGCGGGCCGTCATTGCGAACCGCTTGACCGATCTGGCGAATCTGCAGGGTACGAATCATCCAGGGCCCCAGGCACAGGGACAGCGACAACGCGGTCAGTACACCGAGAATCCCGCGCAGGGTCAGGTACTGGAAGACCGCGAAGCCTTTGTAGAACTGTTGCAGATACTCAGCCAGCAGCAGCAGCATTAATGTTTCTCCCCGCTGGAACCGCACAAAGCCACTACGACGTTTTCCATCGCAGCGCTGCGCGAACCCTTGATCAAAATAGTGGTGTTGTTGGCCTGTTCGGCGCGAACGGCGTCGATCAGATCAGCTTGATTGGCAAAATGGCGGGCATCGTTACCGAACGCCGAGACCGCGTGGGCCATCATCGGACCCACGGCATACAGCGCGGCAACCTTGCCCTTGGCGTACTCGCCGACCTGGCGATGCCCTTCCTCGGCCCACTGGCCCAATTCGCCGATATCCCCGAGCACCAGGACGGTGCGCCCGGAAAAGCCGGCGAGTATATCAACGGCAGCGCACATGGAGGTGGGGTTTGCGTTGTAACTGTCGTCAATTACCCGCACACCATTAGGGGCCATCTGCACCACGGTGCGCCCCTTGACCGGTTGCACGGCGTTCAGCCCGGCGACAATGCCGCTCAACGTCAGGCCAAAGGCATGTGCCGCAGCGGCCGCAGACAGGGCATTGCTGACGTTGTGAATGCCCAGCAGGTTGAGCTGGACCCGCTCCACGCCCGACGGGCTGTGCAGGTCAAAGGCTGGGCAGCCGCGCTGGTCGTAGCTGATGTTGCCTGCGTGGAAGTCGGCACTGGCATTGGCCAGGGCGAACGTCAGCACGCGATGATTGCCGGCGCGCTGTTTCCAGATGCCGAAGGCCTGGTCATCCAGGTTCAATACCGCGACGCCGTCCTTCCCCAGCCCCTCAAGGATCTCGCCCTTGGCTTCGACAATCTTCTCTGGCCCGCCGAACTCACCGACATGAGCGGTGCCGGCGTTGTTGATCAAGGCAACTTGTGGTTGCGTCAGGTCTACGGTGTAGCGGATTTCGCCGACGCGCGAAGCGCCCAGCTCGATTACCGCCGCCGTGTGTTGCGGGGCGATTTCCAGCAGGGTCAGCGGAGCGCCCAGGTCGTTGTTCAGGTTGCCACGGGTGGCCAGCACCGGGCCGCGCGTACGCAGGATGCTGGCGAGCATTTCCTTGACCGTGGTCTTGCCGCTGGAGCCGGTAATCGCGGCAACCGGCTGGCTGAAGGCGGCGCGATTCAGCGCGCCCAGTTGGCCCAGTGCATCACGGGTGTCGGCCACCACCAGTTGTGGCAGCGTGCTGTTCGCTACTTCGCGCTCAACCAAAGCCGCTACGGCGCCCTTGCCGGCCACCTCGTTGAGGTAGTCATGACCGTCGAAACGCGGCCCCGTCAATGCCACGAACAACTGCCCGGCAACGATTGCGCGGCTGTCGATGCTGACCCCGGTAAAGGTGGCATCAGCGCCGACCAGACGGCCGTTCAGGGCGTCGGTGAGTTGACTCAGGCTCAACGGCTTAAGCATGTGAGGCCTCCCATACCGCGAGGGCTTTCTCTGCTTCAACCAGGTCGGAGAAGTCATGGCGTTCGCCCATGATCTCCTGATAATCCTCGTGCCCTTTACCGGCCAGGACGATGACATCGTTTGCGCGGGCACTGGCGACCAGGCGGGCAATCGCCTCACCGCGACCGGCAACGAACTCGACGCTTTGGCCTTGGGTGAACCCTGGGCGGATATCGGCAAAGATCTGTTGTGGGTCTTCGCTGCGCGGGTTGTCATCGGTGACCAGTACGCCATCGGCCAGGCGTTCGGCGACTTCAGCCATCAGCGGACGCTTGCCGCGATCACGGTCACCGCCACAGCCAAACAGGCACAACAGCCGGCCCTGGGCGTGAGGGCGCAGCGCTTCAAGCACTTTTTCCAGCGCATCGGGGGTGTGCGCGTAATCGACCACCACCAGCGGCTTGTTGCCGCCACCCAGGCGCTGCATGCGCCCGACCGGGCCTTCCAGCTTCGGAGTGACCTTCAGAATCTCATCCAGCGCGTAGTTCATCGCCATCAGCGTACCCACCGCGGCCAGGACGTTGCTCAGGTTGAAACGCCCGAGCAGACGGCTGCGCAACAGATGCTCGCCCTGCGCCGTCACCAGCGTGGCACGTACACCGTCGTCATCAAACGTCGCTTCGCGGCAGTACAAGGTCGCGGCCGGGTCGATGAGGCTGTAGCTGATCAGGCGTGACTCACCCTTCTGGGCGGCCAGGCTGCGACCAAAATCGTCATCCAGGTTGACCACCCGGCAGCGCAGGTTCTGCCAGGCGAACAGGCGTGCCTTGGCGGCCTGGTAGGCCTCCATGCTGCCGTGATAGTCCAGGTGATCGCGGGACAGGTTGGTCATCACCACGATATCGAAAGCCAGCGCCGCCACACGACCTTGTTCCAGGGCATGGGAGGAAACTTCCATGGCAACCGCTTTCGCGCCGCCCTTCTTCAGGTCGCTCAAGGTCGCCTGCACGGCGATCGGGTCTGGCGTGGTCAAGCGGCCGCTTTGCAGCTCGCCGTAGAAGCCGGTACCCAGGGTGCCAATCAGGCCGCAGCGCTTGCCGAGCAGGTCCAGCGCCTGGGCAACCAACTGGGTGACGCTGGTCTTGCCGTTGGTGCCGGTGACGCCGACCAGGTCCAGCTGACGGCTCGGCTCGCCATAGAAGCGACCGGCAATATCGGACAGCTGGGCAATCAGGCCCTTGACCGGAATCATCGGCACATCGGTGATCGGCAATACGGTGGCACCTTGCACCTCATAGGCAATCGCTGCCGCGCCGCGCTTGAGTGCGTCGGCAATATGCCCACGACCATCGAGCTTGGCACCGGGCACGGCGAGGAACAGGTCGCCCGCGCGCACGCTACGGCTGTCCAGGGTCAGCTCGCGGATCAGCGGGTCCTTGTTGCCATCATTCAGGGCAAACAGTTTACTCAGTGGCATTGTCATCAACCGCGCCCTCCTTTGGCGGGCGCAGCATCAACTTGCTGCTGTGGACTTGGCGGTGGCAGGTTGTCTGGCGGCACGTTCATCAGACGCAGCGTGCCGGACATCACCTTGCTGAACACCGGTGCCGAAACCAGGCCGCCGAAATAGCCGCCCTTGCTCGGCTCGTCGATCACCACGACGATGGCATAACGTGGGTCGCTCATCGGGCCGAAGCCGGTGAACAGCGACCGATAGGCGTTTTCGGTGTAGCCCTTGGAACCAATGGTGGCTTTACGCGCAGTACCCGATTTGCCGCCGACGTGGTACGACGGCACCTGGGCACGGAACACGCCGCGCGGTGCTTCAATCACCTGCTGCAGCATGCCTTGAATGGTTTCTGCGGTTTCTTTCGCCAGCACCTGGGTCGCCTCTGGCGGCTTGTCGACCTTGAGGATGCTCAGCGGGACCATCTTGCCGTCGTTGGCCAGCGCAGCGTACGCATGCACCAACTGCAACGCGGTCACCGACAGGCCGTAGCCGTAGGACAGGGTAGCGGTCTCGGCCTTGCGCCACTCGCGGTGGTTAGGCAGGTTGCCGACGCGCTCACCCGGGAAGCCCAGGCCGGTGTACTGGCCAAGGCCGAGGCTGGACATCACGCGGTAAATGGATTCGCCACCGATATCAAAGGCGATCTTGCTCATGCCGACGTTACTGGAGTTGATCAGGATGCCGGTCAGGTCGAGGATCGGGCCTTCGCTGCGGGAAACGTCACGAATGGTGTAGCGCCCCAGTTGCAGGGTGCCCGGGTAGACCTCGACCTTGTCGGAAGGCTTCCAGCGGCCACTTTGCAACGCAGCACTCATGGAGAACGGCTTGACCGTGGAGCCAGGCTCGAACACGTCGATGATCGCCCGGTTACGCATGGCCGCCGGGAACATGCTGCGGCGGTTGTTCGGGTTGTAGGTTGGCTGGTTGACCATGGCCAGCACTTCGCCGGTCTTGACGTCCATGATCACCAGGCTACCGGCCTTGGCTTCCTGCTCGGCAATGGCGTTGCGCAGTTCACGGGTGGCCAGGTATTGCAGGCGCAGGTCGATCGACAACGCCAAGGTCTTGCCGGCCTTGGCGTTCTTGGTGACCTGGATGTCCTTGATCAGCCGGCCGCGCCGGTCCTTGATCACCTGGCGCTTGCCGGGCACCCCGGCCAGCCATTCGTCGTAGGCCAGTTCCACCCCTTCGCGACCGTGGTCGTCGAGGTCGGTAAAGCCGACCATGTGCGCGGCGACATCACCGGCCGGGTAGAAGCGGCGGAATTCCTCGATGCCGTAAACACCTGGCACCTTGAGGTCGAGCACGACCTGGCCCTGCTCCGGGGTCAGGCCACGGACCAGGTAGATGAATTCTTTGCTGGCTTGCTGCTCAAGGCGATCTTCCAGTGCCTTGGGATTTTGCCCCAGTGCAGCGGCAAGCGCCGGCCAGCGGTCCTTGGAGGCCTGCATCTCTTTCGGGTTGGCCCACAGGGTGGTCACCGGGGTACTCACTGCCAGCGGTTCGCCGTTGCGGTCGGTGATCAGGCCACGGTGCGCCGGGATCGGAATGTGGCGCAGGCTGCGAGCATCGCCCTGCCCCTTGAGGAACGCGCGATCGACGACCTGCAGGTCGATGATGCGCCAGGTAATCGCGCCGACCATGATTGCCAGCAAGGCGATGACCACGCGGAACCGCCAAGGGTAGAGTGCACCTTCAAGCTTCATCATGGCGCCACCATCCGCACTTCGTCGGCGGCCGGGATGCGCATTTTCAGCTGTTCGCTGGCCAGGGCCTCGATACGGCTATGGGCGGTCCAGGTGCTCTGCTCGAGAATCAGCCGGCCCCACTCGGCCTGCGCCTTGTCGCGCTCGCTGAGTTCACCGTACAGGGTATTGAGCAACTGACGATTCCAGTGCGCGCTGTAGGACACGGCGATGGCGGAAACCAGCACGCCGATAAACAGCAGAAGCATCAGGAAGCTTCCGCCTGGCAATGGCTTGGCAAAGAGCCTGCTCACCTAAGCTTCTCCGCCACACGCATGACGGCGCTACGCGAACGCGGGTTGGCCTTGAGTTCCGCCTCGGAAGCGAACTGGGCCTTGCCATGCACCTTGATTTTCGGCTCGAACACCTTGTGCTGAACCGGCAGGTTGCGCGGCAGGTTGTCCGCCTCGCCCTTGACCAGCTTGCGCATGAACAGCTTGACGATGCGGTCTTCCAGCGAGTGGAAGCTGATCACCACCAGGCGACCACCGACTTCGAGGGTATCGAGTGCAGCTTGCAGGCCGACCTCCAGGTCGCCCAGCTCATTGTTGACGTGGATACGCAGGCCCTGGAACGCACGGGTCGCCGGGTTTTTGCCCTTTTCCCAAGCCGGGTTGGCAACCTTCAGCACTTCGGCAAGATCAGCCGTGCGCTCGAACGGGGTAATTTCACGCCGGGCCACGACGGCGTTGGCCATGCGCTTGGCGAAACGCTCTTCTCCGTATTCCTTGAACACCCGGGCGATTTCTTCAGCCGGCGCAGTGGCGATGAACTCGGCAGCGCTGACGCCACGGCTCGGGTCCATGCGCATGTCCAGCGGGCCATCGTTCATGAAGCTGAAGCCGCGTTCCGGGTCATCAAGCTGCGGCGACGACACGCCCAGGTCCATCAGGATGCCATTGACCTTGCCAGCCAGGCCGCGCTCTACGACCTCTTCGCCAAGCTCGGCAAAGCTGCGCTGCACAATGACAAAGCGGCCGTCTTCGGCCGCCAGCGCTTGCCCGGTGGCAATCGCTTGAGGATCTTTATCGAACCCGAGCAGCCGGCCATCCGGCCCCAGGTGCCGGAGAATCAGGCGACTGTGCCCACCGCGTCCGAAGGTGCCATCGAGGTAGCAGCCATCGGCGCGTACGGCGAGAGCCTCAACGGCTTCGTCAAGCAGTACGGTGATGTGGTTAAAGCCGCTATCTATAGTCACAGGATCAAATCACGCAGTTCATCAGGCATGGCGCCCGGTTGTTGAATGGCTACCAGGTCCGCTGCAGCAACAGCGTTCCAGGCATCCTCGTCCCACAATTGGAATTTGTTCAGTTGCCCCACAAGCATTGCCCGCTTGTCGAGCTTGGCGTATTCGCGCAGACGGGGCGGCACCAGAAAACGCCCGCTGCCATCGAGCTCCAGATCAACCGCATTGCCGATCAGCAAACGCTGCAGGCGACGGTTCTCTTCGCGTAACGACGGCAAGGCGCGCAACTTGGCCTCGATCAGTTCCCACTCATCGAGCGGGTACACACATAAACAGGGATCAACCGCATCGATCGTCACGATCAACTGCCCGGAACTGCGCGAATCGAGCTCGTCACGGTACCGGCTCGGCATCGCGAGACGGCCTTTGGCGTCGAGGTTGATTGCGTTGGCTCCGCGGAACACGGCTGCTCACCCTTAAATGTTAGCTTTTTTGTCTCTGAAAACCCACTTCGTGCCACTTTCTGCCACTTGCGCACACTATAGGAATCCGCCTACCACACCGTCAAGGCGCGCTTATAAGGAAAACCCTTACAGATCGGAGATTTAGCTCAACATCGCAACAGGAATGGACTATTTGGAGGGATTTATGGCGGGAAAAAGCGAAGCCACTCAAACGGATAGAGTTCAAAGTTAAAGTGATTTATTAAGAGTAAGATTTTTTCGGTATTACGGAGACGCGTCTGCTATCGAATCAAGCAGGGAGGGAAAGAGGTGGAGAGTCGATCTGTAAGCCGGGTTCTGTCGAGGACAGTCATTCCTCTACGACGGCCATCACTGGACGCCTTTAGCAACCTACCCGGTTCCAACGCGGGCCGCGCCATATGGAACCCTATTTGGTCTTGCTCCGAGTGGGGTTTACCTAGCCACGAACTGTTACCAGACGTGCGGTGCGCTCTTACCGCACCTTTTCACCCTTACCGGCACCGAAGTGCTTAGGCGGTTATTTTCTGTGGCACTTTCCGTAGGCTCACGCCCCCCAGGCATTACCTGGCACTCCGCCCTATGGAGCCCGGACTTTCCTCCCCCCTCTTTTGCGAACAAAAGAAGGCAGCGACTGTCCAATCGACTCTCCGCCGCAAAGGTTAACGGTAGGCGGGCTCAAGAACAAGCGATAAAACAAATAATATCACTATGACATCAGTGGTCTTTCTGTTTATCCAGCGCTGCCTGATACAGAACATTCTTACGAACGCCGGTAATTTCCGCCGCCAGAGCAGCAGCACGCTTGAGCGGCATCTCTGCCAATAGCAGGTCGAGCACCCGCATGGCTTCGGTGCCGACGGCATCCTCATCGTCCGGCGCCGTGTAGCCGGCGACCAACACCACGCACTCGCCGCGCTGCTGATTGCTGTCGGCTTCGACGAAGGCGCGCAACTCGGCCAATGGCAGGCCCTTGAGGGTCTCGAAGGTCTTGGTCAGCTCGCGCGCAAGCAGCGCCTGGCGCTCACCACCGAATATCGCCTCCATGTCCTGCAGGCATTCCAGAATGCGATGCGGCGCCTCGTAGAAGATCAACGTGCGCGGCTCTTCCTTGACCAGGCTCAGGCGCGCGCGACGCCCAACCGACTTGGCCGGCAGGAACCCTTCAAAGATGAAGCGATCAGACGGCAGGCCCGCCGCCGACAGCGCGGCGATCAGCGCGCAGGCCCCCGGTACCGGCACCACGGCGATGCCGGCGGCACGCGCCTGGCGCACCAGGTGATAGCCCGGATCGGAAATCAGTGGCGTGCCGGCATCGGAAATCAGCGCAACATTGTCACCAGCCAGCAAACGCCCGAGGAAGCGACTGCTACCCTCCTCGCGCTCGTTGTGCTCATGGCAGGCCGCCAGCGGCGTATTGATACCGAAATGTTGCAGCAAGCGAATCGAGTGACGGGTGTCTTCAGCAGCAATCAGCGCCACATCACCGAGGATTTTCAAGGCCCGGGCACTCATGTCATCCAGGTTGCCGATCGGCGTGGCCACCACATAGAGGGTACCGGTAGCGGATTTGGAAGCACCTGGAGCATCGGACACAGCAAACACCTGTCATGTTGATCAAAGCGCCATTGTAGCCCGATAGCCGGCAACAATGCGTTACCAACGGGGCGTCCGAGGGCAGTCCGGCGACCTATATTGAAGGATTAACGCCAGCAAGATCGCGCCCCGGCCAACGCTTGGGTACAATTGCAGGTTAATTTGATCGAGTAACAGGACCCTTACATGATCGCTTGCCTGCGGCTGCTCTCAGCCCTCTGCCTCGCTGCCCTGCTGGCAGCCTGCGCCAGTTCGCCTTCGTCCAGCCTGGGTGAACTGCCACGCACTCCGGATGCCAGCATCGAGCAACTGCTCGAGCAGGCCTCCACCAGCAAGACACCTGAAAAAGCCGCCCTGCTGCGCCTGAGCGCTGCGGACCTGGCTTATCGGCAGAAGGACAACGTCCGCGCCGCGCGCATCCTTGAGCAGGTCCAGCTGGACACCCTCAAGCCTGCCCAGCAAGTGTATGCCAGCACCCTGGCCGCAGAACTGGCCATTACTCGCAACCAGCCCAAGGCCGCCCTCAGCGCCCTGAGCCACCCAAGCCTGGCGCGCCTGAACGAAATGCCGCAAGACCTCCAGGCCCGTACCCGCAGCGTCCGCGCTGCCGCCCTGGAAGCCGATGGCCAGACCCTGGCCGCCGCCCAGGAGCGCGTCGCCCTCGCCCCGCTGCTGACCGGCAACGCTGCCAGCGCCAACCACGAAGCAATCTGGAACCTGGTCGCGGCACTGCCAACCGATCAACTGCAAGGCGCAGGCGCCGGCAATGACGTCATGGCCGGCTGGACCAGCCTGGCCCTGGCGGTGAAAAGCGCTGGCACCCTGGAGCAACAACAAGCGGCCATCGAGACCTGGCGCAGCCAGCACGCCGACCACCCGGCCGCCGTGCAACTGCCCGTGCCGCTGATCAAGCTCAAGGAACTGGCCAGCCAACCACTGACCAAGATCGCCCTGCTGCTGCCGCAGGAAGGCCCGCTGGCCTCGGTCGCCAAGGCCCTGCGTGACGGCTTCATGGCCGCCCACTTCCAGGCTCAGCAAGCGGGCCAGAAGCCGCCACAAGTGCAAGTGTTCGACAGCTCGCGCCTGACCTCGCTGGATGACTTCTATCGTCAGGCCCAGGCCGCAGGCGTCCAACTGGTCGTCGGCCCGCTGGAGAAACCCCTGGTCAAGCAGCTCGCCGCCCGCCCGCAACTGCCGATCACTACCCTGGCCCTGAACTACAGCGATGCCGGCCAGAATGGCCCGGCCCAGTTGTTCCAGTTCGGCCTGGCCGCTGAAGACGAAGCCCGCGAAGTCTCCCGCCGCGCCCGCGCCGACGGCATGCGCCGCGCCGTGGCCCTGGTGCCAAGTGGCGAATGGGGCGACCGCGTCCTCAAGGCCTTCCGCCAGGATTGGGAAGCCAACGGTGGCACCCTGATCGCTGCCGAGCACGTTGCCCAACCAGTGGCCCTGGCCCAGCAGATCGCCGACCTGTTCCAGCTGCGCCAAAGCGAAGGCCGCGCCAAGAGCCTGCAAAGCACCGTGGGCGGCAACGTTTCGGCCCAGCCGTCGCGCCGCCAGGACATCGACTTCATCTTCCTCGCTGCCACCCCGCAGCAGGCTCAACAGATCAAGCCGACCCTGAACTTCCAATACGCCGGTGACGTACCGGTCTATGCCACCTCGAACGTGTATAGCGCCAGTGGTGACGTGAACCAGTACAACGACATGAACGGCATTCGCTTCTGCGAAACCCCATGGTTGCTCGACAGCGGCAACAGCCTGCGTCAGCAAGTGGTCCAGCAATGGCCACAGGCAGCCGGGAGCCTGGGTCGCCTCTACGCCATGGGCGTCGACGCCTACAGCCTGGCGCCACGCCTGGGTCAGCTCAAGGCACTGCCAGACAACCGCGTCGAAGGCCTCTCCGGCAGCCTGAGCATGAACCCGAACCAGCGCGTCGAGCGCCAGTTGCCGTGGGCAGAGTTTGCCGGCGGTCAGGTCAAGCGCCTGCCAGACACCCCACGCTAATGCACCACAGTTCGCGCCAGGCGGCCGGCAAGGCTGCCGAACTTCAGGCCTTGCAGCACCTTCAAGGGCAAGGCCTGACCCTCCTGGCGCAAAACTGGCGATGCAAACGCGGCGAGCTTGATCTGGTCATGCTCGACAGCGATACAGTAGTATTCGTCGAAGTCCGATACCGGCTGCACGCAGACTTCGGCGGCGCACTTGGCAGTATCGATGCACGCAAGCAGGAGAAACTGGTGCTAGCCGCCCAGTCTTTCCTTCAGAAAGAACCGCACTGGGCCCACCATCCCTGCCGTTTCGACGTGATCGCCCTGCAAGGCAACGGCCATGCGGGTCACCCTTTGGACTGGCTGAAAAACGCCTTCGAGAGCTGACCCCGCCCGACTGACGCACCTTTTACCCAGCCACTTTTTTGCTCTTTGCTTCGCGGGCTGCACAGTCATGTGCCGGGACCTTTGCAACAGCCTCCCGACACGCCCGACCAGCCGCCCCACTTAAGGTCACACAGATGGACATGCAATCCCGAATTCGCCAGCTTTTCCAGGCCAGCATCAACACCAAGCAACAGGCGATGGAAGTCCTTGCACCGCACATCGAGCAAGCCAGTCAGGTGATGGTCAATGCGCTGCTCAACGAGGGCAAGATGCTCGCTTGCGGCAACGGCGGTTCGGCCGGCGATGCCCAGCACTTTTCTTCCGAGCTACTCAACCGCTTCGAGCGTGAACGCCCGAGCCTGCCAGCCATTGCGCTGACCACCGACAGCTCGACGATCACCTCGATCGCCAACGACTACAGCTACAACGAGATCTTCTCCAAGCAGATCCGCGCCCTGGGCCAACCGGGCGATGTACTGCTGGCGATTTCCACCAGCGGCAACTCGGCCAACATTATTCAAGCGATCCAGGCCGCACATGATCGCGAAATGATTGTCGTAGCTCTGACCGGACGCGACGGTGGCGGCATGGCTTCGCTGCTGCTGCCCGAGGATGTCGAGATTCGCGTCCCGGCCAACGTCACCGCACGTATCCAGGAAGTCCACCTGCTGACGATCCATTGCCTTTGCGATCTGATCGACAGCCAATTGTTCGGGAGTGAAGAATGACCCCTAATCGCCTCGGCCTGATGGCCCTGACCCTGTGCCTGAGCCTGACCGGCTGCAGCTCGGTGCTCACCGCCACCCGCGACACGCCGATTGAGGACGATCGTGGCACCCGCACCTTCGGCAGCAAGATCGACGACTCACTGATCGAAACCAAGGTGGCGGTCAACGTGGCCAAGGCCAGCCCTGACCTTGACCAGAACTCGCACATTGTTGTCAGCAGCTTCAACGGCATTGTGCTGTTGGCCGGGCAGACCCCACGTGCCGACCTGAAGAGCCTTGCCGAGCAAGCCGCCGGCCAGGTCCAGCGGGTGAAGAAGGTACACAACGAGCTGCAGGTGCTGCCGCCGTCTTCGCTGCTGGCGCGCAACAACGATGCCTGGCTGACCACCAAGATCAAGACGCAGATGCTCACCGACAACACCATTCCCGGCTCACGCATCAAGGTGATCACCGAGAATGGCATCGTCTACATGCTGGGCCTGCTGACCCAACAGGAAGCGGCGCGCGCCACTGGCCTGGTGCAGGGCGTGTCGGGCGTGCAGAAGATCGTCAAGCTGTTCGAATACATCGACTGATGGCAATCGCCGGCAACGCCGGCTCCCACATGGGATTGGCGTGCAACCAAAAACCTGTGGGAGCCGGCCTTGCCGGCGATGCATTCAACACCCCACTCAAACCAGGAATACCCGCAATGAAAAACGGTCTGCTGTCCGCCCTGTTGATCGGCGCTTTCGCCACCCTGGCCGGCTGCTCCACCCCTGCCCTGATCACGCTGAACGACGGCCGTGAAATCCAGGCCATCGACGCACCGAAATACGACCGCAGCTCGGGCTTCTACGAGTTCGAACAACCGGACGGCAAACGCACCCGCATCAACAAGGACCAGGTTCGGACCATTTCCGACCTGTAAGTGCAGCCCCCATGAAAAAGGCGACCCGAAGGTCGCCTTTTTTATTACTTCACCACCTTCAGGCTTGGCCGGCCACTTGGGCGCGGCGGCTGCCCGCCACTCGGCGGACCGTCATCATCCGGCTCGTCACCTTCGTCTTCCAGGTCATCTTCCTCGATGACCGGCGGCTCGAGCTCGAACACCATGCCCTGGCCATTCTCACGGGCATAGATGCCGAGAATCGCCGCAGACGGCACATACAACGTGTGCGCCACGCCGCCAAAGCGGCCCTCAAAGCTCACTGCGTCGTTGTCCATGTGCAAGTGACGCACAGCGTTGGGCGACACGTTCAAGACGATCTGGCCATCGCTGGCGAAACCCTGGGGTACCTGTACAGCCGGGTACTCGGCGTTGACCAGTATGTGCGGAGTGCAATCGTTGTCGACGATCCACTCATACAATGCACGCACCAAATAGGGGCGACTGGAGTTCATCAAAAGCTCCTTAAAACCTAGCGCATTTCACGTTCAGCAGCGGACAGACTTGCCTGGAAAGCTTCACGGGCAAACTGGCGCTCCATGTAATCGAGCAGCGGCTTGGCTGGCCGCGGCAATTCAATACCCAATACCGGCAAACGCCACAGTATGGGCAATAGACAACAGTCGACCAGCGTTTGATCCTCACTGAGGAAATACGGCTTGTCGCCAAACAACGGCGACACGCCGGTCAGGCTCTCGCGCAGCTCCTTGCGCGCCTGCACCCGCGCAGGTTCCTTGCTGCGTGGATCGAGAATCAGGTCAACCAGCGCACACCAGTCGCGCTGGATACGATGGATCAGCAGACGACTATTGGCCCGCGCCACCGGATACACCGGCAGCAGCGGCGGGTGCGGATAACGTTCATCGAGGTATTCCATTACCACCGTCGATTCATACAACGCCAGGTCGCGGTCAACCAGGGTCGGCAAGCTGCCGTAAGGGTTGGCCTCGAGCAATTTGGCAGGCTGTTGGCCGGCCTCGACATTGATGATTTCGACGCTGACACCCTTCTCGGCGAGAACGATGCGCACCCGATGAGAATAGTGGTCAGCGGGGTCGGAGTAGCAGGCTAACCGATTGGTCACGCCCATGGTGGTCCTCCTCGCATGTTGAAATTATGAATACACAAATGCAAACGCGCCCTGAGGCCACCCCTGTTTCCAGGGGCGCCCCAGGGCGCGCGTTCAACTACCAGAAATTACTGCGTGATCAGTGCACGTCCTTCCAGTATTCGCGCTTGAGCAGGTAGGCGAATACGAAGAAGAAGGCCAGGTACAACAGCACGTAGGTGCCGATGCGTTGGCTTTCCAGTTTGACCGGGTTGGCCGAATAGGCCAGGAAGGTCACCAGGTTCTTGACCTTCTCGTCGAACTGCTCTGGCGTCAGGGTACCGGATTTCGGCACGATGGTCAGCTGGTCACAGGCTTCATGGGTCAAAGGAGTGCCAGTCAGCGGGTCAAACTGCTTCTTGCCGTCGACCACCATCTGCACTTGCTTGCAACCGACCACCTGGCGACCCTGCAGACCGACCAGCACGTTCGGCATGCCAACGTTCGGGAAGATCTTGTTGTTCACCCCCCACGGACGTGTCGGGTCTTCGTAGAAGGCCCGCAGGTAGCTGTACAGCCAGTCCGTGCCGCGCACTCGCGCCACCAGGGTCAGGTCGGGCGGCGCCGCGCCGAAGTAGGCCTTGGCGTCAGCCGGCTGCATGCCGATGTTCATGTGGTCGCCAATCTTGGCACCGGTGAACACCAGCTTTTCCAGCATCAGCTCATGCGGAATACCGAGGTCATCGGCCACGCGCTCGTAACGCTGGAACTTGGCGCTGTGGCAACCCATGCAATAGTTGGCAAAGGTGCGCGCACCGTCCTGCATGGCGGCCTTGTCGGTCAGATCGATATCGACCTTGTCCAGCTCGACGCCGTGTTCGGCAGCGAAGGTCAGGGTGGGCATCACTGCCAGAATCAATACTGCAAATAGCTTTTTCATCAGCCAGTCACCCTTTCCGGAACCGGTTTGGTCTTCTCAAGCCTGGTGTAGAACGGCATCAGAATGAAGTAGGCGAAATACAGGAAGGTACATACCTGCGAGAGCAGCGTGCGGCCGGGGGTCGGCGCCAGCACGCCCAATACGCCCAGGATCACGAAGGAAATGCAGAACACCACCAGCCAGGCCTTGCTCAACCAGCCCTTGTAGCGCATCGACTTGACCGGGCTACGGTCCAGCCATGGCAGGACGAACAGCACGGCAATCGCGGCGCCCATGGCGATCACGCCAAACAGCTTGTCTGGCACCGCCCGCAAGATTGCGTAGAACGGTGTGAAGTACCAGACCGGGGCAATGTGCTCAGGGGTCTTGAAGGCGTTAGCCTGCTCGAAGTTCGGTTTTTCGAGGAAGTAGCCGCCCATTTCCGGGAAGAAGAACACAATGGAGCAGAACACGAAGAGGAACACCACGACACCGACAATGTCTTTCACGGTGTAGTACGGATGGAAGGCGATACCGTCCAGCGGGATGCCGTTCTCGTCCTTGTGCTTCTTGATGTCGACGCCATCCGGGTTGTTCGAACCCACTTCGTGCAGCGCCAGGATGTGCAGCACCACCAGGCCGAGGATCACGATAGGCAGGGCCACCACGTGCAAGGCGAAGAAGCGGTTCAGGGTGATGCCCGAGATCAGGTAGTCACCACGGATCCACTGGGTCAGGTCGTTGCCGATCACCGGAATGGCACCGAACAGCGAGATGATCACCTGGGCACCCCAGTAGGACATCTGGCCCCACGGCAGCAGGTAGCCCATGAAGGCCTCTGCCATCAGCGCCAGGTAGATCAGCATGCCGAACAGCCAGACCAGCTCACGCGGCTTCTGGTACGAGCCGTAGAGCAGGCCACGGAACATGTGCAGGTAGACCACGACGAAGAACGCTGACGCCCCGGTGGAGTGCAGGTAGCGCAGGATCCAGCCGTACTCGACGTCACGCATGATGTATTCGACCGAGGCGAACGCCTCTTCGGCCGATGGCGTGAAGCTCATGGTCAGCCACACACCGGTGACGATCTGGTTGACCAGCACCAACAGTGCCAGGGAGCCGAAGAAGTAGAAGAAGTTGAAGTTCTTCGGCGCGTAATACTTGCTCAGGTGGTCTTCCCACATCTTGGTCGCGGGGAAGCGGGCATCGACCCAGTCCATCAACTTACTCATCACGCTTTCTCCTGGTCGACACCAATGACGATGACGTCATCAGACTCGTACGAGTGCGGCGGGACCGGCAGATTGAGCGGTGCCGGCTGGGACTTGTAGACGCGACCTGCGAGGTCGTAGTGGGAGCCGTGGCAGGGGCAGAAGTAACCACCGACCCACTTGGGGCCGAGGTCGACTGGCGCCACTTCCGGACGGAACGTCGGCGAGCAACCCAGGTGAGTGCACAGGCCGACCAGCACCAGGATCTGCGCCTTGATCGCGCGGTTCTCCGGGTCGACGTAAGCGGGCTGATCCGAAGCTTTGGATTCTGGATCGGAGAGGTCGCCTTCGATTTTTTTCAGATTGGCGAGAATCTCATCCGTTCGACGCACGATGAACACTGGTTGACCGCGCCACTCCGCAATCATCTGCTGACCCGGCTCGACCTTGCCGACGTTGACCTTCACCGGTGCACCAGCGGCTTTTGCCTTGGCACTGGGGAACCATGACCCTACGAACGGGACCGCAGCCCCTACCGCTCCTGCAGCACCCACCACGGACGTGGCTGCTACAAGGAAGCGGCGCCGGCCTGCATTGACGCCGTCATTGCTCATTCAGTCCTCTCCCATCAGCTTTGTGGCCTGTTGCAACAGGCATCTACTTAAGTAATTTCTGAACTGCTCAAAATTTGCCGCATGGTAATGAAAAGACCCTGCTCTGACAAGGTGATTAGACTGGCTAAGGGCCTGCATCCCTTACAGGACTTGACCTGCGTCATATGCGGCACAATGTCACAGAGAACCTTAGTCCACTTTATTCAAGACATAAAAAAAGCCCGGTTCCACAGGAACCGGGCTTTTTTTGAACGCCGAAGCGAATTAACGCTTGGAGTACTGAGGACGCTTACGTGCTTTACGCAGGCCGACTTTCTTACGCTCAACTTCACGAGCGTCACGAGTCACGAAGCCAGCTTTACGCAGGGCGCTACGCAGAGTCTCGTCGTATGCCATCAGGGCACGGGTGATACCGTGACGGATTGCACCGGCTTGACCGCTAACACCACCACCAGCGACGGTGACGTAGATGTCGAACTTCTCGGTGGTTTCAGTCAGTTCCAGCGGCTGGCGAACTACCATGCGCGCGGTTTCACGACCGAAGAACACGTCCAGAGAACGGTTGTTGATGGAGATGCTGCCAGTACCCGGACGCAGGAAAACGCGTGCGGTTGCAGTCTTGCGACGGCCAGTGCCGTAATTTTGAGTCGCCGACATAATGAACTATTCCGTTAAATCTTCAGTTCTTGGGGCTGCTGAGCAGTATGAGGGTGAGCAGCGCCCGCATAGACTTTCAGCTTACGGTACATGTCGCGACCCAGCGGGTTCTTAGGCAGCATGCCTTTGACCGCGGTCTCGATCACGCGCTCAGGGGCCTTGGCGATCAACTTCTCGAAGTTGATTTCCTTGATGCCGCCCGGGAAACCGGAGTGGGAGTAGTACATTTTGTCGGTGGTTTTGGCACCAGTTACACGTACTTGCTCAGCGTTGATAACGACGATGTAGTCGCCGGTGTCAACGTGAGGGGTGTATTCTGGCTTGTGCTTGCCACGCAGACGGCTCGCGATTTCGGTGGCCAGACGACCCAGGGTCTGACCAGCAGCGTCGACGACGAACCAGTCGCGCTTTACTGTTTCTGGTTTAGCAGAGAAAGTTTTCATTCTTTATAGCCTCAGGGGCCGCCCAGCAAAATAGACGGCGGATCTTACTGAATAGTGCGTACTTTGACAAGGTCAAAGGCAGCCGGATACGGACGCTATCGGGGGCTCGGGTCAGCACGTCCAAATATACGGCAAGATTCTTCGGCGAGCGGGGCATCACTTCCACTGCTGAGAGAGGTGCAGAATTATCCAGATTGCGCAAAAAATATCAACCTGCTTTTATGCTTCTTTTGCCTTGGAGTGACGCATGGACTATCGCAAGCTGGGCCGGACCGACCTGAACGTCAGCGAATTGTGCCTGGGCACCATGACCTGGGGCGAGCAAAACGACCAGGCTGAAGCGTTCGCCCAGATCAACCAGGCCAAGGCCGCCGGGATCAATTTCATCGACACCGCCGAGATGTACCCGGTGCCGCCGCGCCCCGAGACCTACGCTGTCACTGAGCGCTATATCGGCAACTGGTTTCGCCAGCACGGGGATCGCGCCGACTGGATCCTCGCCAGCAAGATAGCCGGGCCGGGCAACGGCATCAGCCACATTCGCGACGGCCAGCTCAAGCACAACCGCCAGCACATCGTTGCGGCGCTGGACGCCAGCCTCAAGCGCCTGCAGACCGACTGGATCGACCTCTACCAGCTGCATTGGCCGGAGCGCAGCACCAATTTCTTCGGCAAGCTGGGTTACCAGCACCTGCCCCAGGACCTGTTCACACCGCTGGAAGAAACCCTGGAAGTGCTCGACGAGCAGGTCAAGGCCGGCAAGATCCGCCATATTGGCCTGTCCAACGAAACGCCGTGGGGCACCCTGAAGTTCCTGCACCTGGCCGAGAGCCGTGGTTGGCCGCGAGCAGTGTCGATCCAGAACCCCTACAACCTGCTCAACCGCAGCTTCGAGGTCGGCCTGGCCGAGGTCGCCATACGTGAGCAGTGCGGCCTGCTGGCCTATTCGCCGCTGGCCTTCGGCATGCTCTCGGGCAAATACGAGCACGGCGCTCGCCCTGCCAACGGCCGCCTGACCCTGTTCAGCCGCTTTGCCCGCTACTCCAACCCGCAGACCGTGGCGGCCTGTACCCGCTACGTCAACCTTGCCCGCGAACATGGCCTGGACCCGGCGCAGATGGCGCTGGCGTTCGTCACCCGCCAACCGTTCGTGACCAGCAACATTATCGGCGCGACGTCGCTGGAGCAGCTGGAGAGCAACCTGGGCAGCATCAACCTGAAGCTCAGCGAAGAGCTGCTGGCGAGCATCGAGGCCATCCATCAGGACCAGCCAAACCCCGCGCCGTAACCTGCGCTAACGGTTCCCGTGCACGTCACGGGAACCGAGGGTAGACACAATCGCCAAAAAATAAGACGATCCAGCCGGTGATTGACCACTCTACCCTATAAGAATAAAGACAATGATGTTTACCCAACCCACCGCATCCCTGCGGCGCGTCAGTATCCTGGCCATTGATAACGTGTTTGCATCGACCCTGATGCAGGCCAAGGATTTTTTCCACCTGGCCAGCCTGCGTTACGGCAAGCAGCTAGGCCTGGGCTTGCAACCGATGTTCGAGACTCGTCTAGTGAGTCCCGATGGCTTGCCCGTACACAGTTTCAGTGACGTTTCGATCCCGGTGGACAGCGGCCTGGAACAAGCCGACATCATCATCCTCCCGGCGTTCTGGGACGACTTCGATGCACTCTGCCAGCGTTACCCCCAGGTGTTGCCGTGGCTGCGTGAGCAGCATGCGCGTGGCGCCGTGCTGTGTGGTGAAGCCAGTGGCGTGTTCTGGCTGGCCGAGGCTGGCTTGCTCGATGGCAAGGAGGCGACCACCTACTGGCGTTTCTTCAACCAGTTCACCGAACGCTTCCCCAAGGTCACGCTGAACCAGGACAAGCACCTGACCGACGCTGATAACCTGTACTGCGCCGGCGGCACCACCTCCGCGTGCGACCTCTACATCTACCTGATCGAACGCTTCTGCGGGGCCAACGTGGCCCAGGCCGTGGCCCGCGACATCCTCTATGAAGTGCAGCGCAACTACACCCCGGGGCGCATGGGCTTTGGCGGGCAGAAGCTGCACCAGGACCTGATCATCCTGCAGATCCAGCAATGGCTTGAGGAGCACTTCTCCGACAAGTTCCGCTTCGAGGATGTCGCGCGCAACCATGGCATGAGCATTCGCAACTTCATGCGCAGGTTCCAGAGCGCCACGGGCGACAAGCCCCTGCACTACCTGCAGCGGCTGCGCATCGAGACGGCGAAGGGCTTGTTGTCGGGCACGCGCAAGAGCATCAAGACCATCAGCTATGAGGTCGGTTATGACGATGCGAGTTTCTTTGCCCGGCTGTTCAGGCAGCACACGGAGTTGTCGCCGAACCAGTATCGGCAGCAGTTCATGCAGGAGGCTTGAGGCGCATATCGCCGCAAGGCCGGCTCCCACAGAGGATATCTGCTTACCCTGTGGGAGCCGGCCTTGCCGGCGATCAATGCACCGCCGTATTAAGGCTTGTGCGCCCGCGAAAGGAATTCGTGGGACTGCATTTCCAGCAAGCGGCTCAAGGTACGCTGGAACTCGAAGGTCAGGCGACCCCCGGTGTACAGATCCTTCAGCTCAACCTCAGCCGAGATGATCAGCTTCACGTTGCGGTCGTAGAACTCGTCGACCATGTTGATGAAGCGTCGCGCAATGTCGTCGGTCGCCACGCTCATCTGCTCGACATCACTGAGCAGCACCGCGTGGAAGATCTTGCCCAGCTCGATGTAGTCGTTCTGGCTACGCGGGCCATCGCACAGCTCGCGGAACTGGAACCAGGCCACGTCATCACAGGTGCGCAGCGCACGGATCTCGCGGTTCTCGATCATCAGCACGTCGTTCTCGACCGCTTGCGTGCACTCCGGCGTCAGCGCGCGGAAGCTCTGGCGCAGGCTTTCATGCGCGGCCTCGTCCAACGGGAAATGGAACAGCTCGGCCTGCTCGAGGTGACGCAGACGGTAGTCGACGCCGCTGTCGACGTTGACGATGTCGGTGTTCTGCTTGATCAGCGCAATCGCCGACAGGAAGCGCGCACGTTGCAGGCCATCCTTGTACAAGCCGTCCGGGACGATGTTGGAGGTGGCCACCAGGGTCACGCCGTTCTTGAACAGCTCCTCCATCAGGGTGCCGAGGATCATCGCGTCAGTGATATCGGACACGAAGAATTCGTCGAAGCAGATGACCCGCGCCTCGTCGGAGAAACGCTTGGCGATGACGGTCAGCGGGTTCTTCTCGCCCTTGAGGGTTTTCATTTCCTCATGCACACGCTTCATGAAGCGGTGGAAGTGCGTACGCGTCTTCTGCTTGAACGGCAGCGCTTCAAAGAACGTGTCAACCAGATAGGTTTTGCCGCGCCCTACCCCACCCCAGAAATACAGGCCCTTGACCGGGGTCTGCTCCTTCTTGCCGAACAGTTTGCCGAACATGCCCGGCTTGCTGTTCTGCGCCGCGACCAGATCGTCGTACAGGCGCTGCAAGTGGCGCACCGCTGTTTCCTGCGCCGCGTCATGGAAGAAATCGGGACGTTTAAGATCTGCTTGATATCGTTCTAGGGGCGTCATAATTCGTTAGCAAGGCAACAAAAGCGGGCCGTCACTGTAGCGACGGCCCCGGGTAATGGCAATCAGACTTCCGATAAGCCGTCAGTCCTGTTGTGGCTGCAAGGCAACACGCAGGCTTTCGATCGCGTTGTCGCGCGCGCCGGCATCGTCAAACTGCGGGCCATCGGCGATGCACTCATCGCCCAGCCACAGGGCAAAGCCCAGGCCTTCGCTGCGCACATCCAGCGGCTCGCCGGCTTGCAGTTGCTTGGTCACCGCGCCTGCGGTCTTGCCGTCGGCAAAGCTGCGCGAGAGCAGCAGTTGCTCGCCATCGGCGGCCAGCAGGCGGAAGCGGAAGCTGCCGTCTTCTTCGCGGAAGCTGACAAAGCGCGCGGTCTTGACGGCCTTCTTCTTGACCTCGGTACCGGCTTGCACGCTGCTGCGGAACGAGCGCAGGCCCACCGCTTCGCGCAGCTGCTCAAGGAACGGCGTGGCGATCTTGCGGGCTTTCTGCGCGCCAGCCAGGAGGATGTCTTCCAGGTCTGCCGGGCGAGCGATCAACTGGTGATAGTGCTCGCGCTTCTCGGCCAACTG
Source organism: Pseudomonas fontis (assembly GCF_028656955.1). GTDB lineage: Bacteria > Pseudomonadota > Gammaproteobacteria > Pseudomonadales > Pseudomonadaceae > Aquipseudomonas > Aquipseudomonas fontis. Next base: position 93,326 of record NZ_JAMDGY010000013.1, on the reverse strand, counting down.
GCCATCGAGCAGCTGGAACAGGCGCTGCTTGGCGTCGCCCCAACCCAGGCCCTGCAACAGTTCGGTGCGGAACTCATCCGCCTGGCCTGGCGTGGCGAAGGCCTGGAACAGGGTGAACAGGTGCGAGTCGTCCGGGTCTTTCGCTTCGCCTGGGGCGCGCGAGTCGGTGACGATGCGCGAGATCGCGTCCTTCATGTCCTTGGCGCTGGTGAACAACGGGATGGTGTTGTCGTAGCTCTTGGACATCTTGCGACCGTCCAGGCCCGGCAAGGTGGCCACGCTTTCCTCGATCAGCGCTTCGGGCATGGCAAAGAACTCCTTGCCCTGGCCGAACAGGTGGTTGAAGCGCTGGCCGATGTCACGGGCCATCTCCACGTGCTGGATCTGGTCACGGCCGACCGGCACCTGGTTGGCGTTGAACATCAGGATGTCCGCCGCCATCAGCACCGGGTAGCTGAACAGGCCCATGCTGATGCCGGCATCCGGGTCTTCGCCGGTCTCGACGTTCTTGTCCACCGAGGCCTTGTAGGCGTGGGCACGGTTGAGCAGGCCCTTGGCCGCGACGCAGGTCAGCAACCAGGTCAGCTCGGGGATTTCCGGGATGTCGGATTGGCGATAGAAGGTCACTCGCTCCGGGTCCAGACCACCGGCCAGCCAGGTCGCGGCGATTTCCAGGCGCGAACGCTGGATGCGCTGCGGGTCGTCACACTTGATCAGCGCGTGGTAGTCGGCCAGGAAATAGAACGAGTCGACACCGGGCTGCAGGCTGGCAAGGATCGCCGGGCGGATGGCACCGGCGTAGTTGCCCAGGTGGGGCGTGCCCGTGGTGGTGATACCGGTAAGGATACGAGTGGTCATGGGTAATCGCTTATCAGGCTTGTATCAGTTCGAAAGGCGCGGCAGCACCAGATCCTTGAGATCGGTGAGCTTGCCGTGGAAAAAGTGTCCGCATTCTGCCACTTTCAGCAGCTCATGGGGGCGCGCAAGTGCGTCAGACCATTGGTAAACGATGTTCGGATCGATAACTTCGTCGGTGTCCGGCTGGATCAGGCTCAAGGCGCAGTGTTGCGGCACGCTGTCGTGCTCACCCAGGCGCATTACCGCCGGGGCGACCATGAACAGGTGCTTGATCGCCACGCCATCGGCTTCCAGGCGACCGCCCAGGCTGGTGGCGACGAACCCGCCGAAGGAGAAGCCCATCAGGGTCAACGGCAGGCCTGGGTGCTGGGCCAGCAGCCAGCGCACGGCGGCTTCGGCATCATCGACTTCACCGCTGCCCATGTCATGGTTGCCGGCACTGGCGCCAACGCCACGGTAGTTGAAACGCAAGGTGACGTAGCCGGCGTCGCGGGCGGTGCGTTGCAGCATCGACACCACCTTGTTGGTCATGGTGCCGCCCTGAACCGGGTTCGGGTGGCACAGCAGGACCATGCCTCGGGCATCGGCGACATCGAGGTAGAGGGCTTCCAGTTGGCCGACCGGGCCATCGATGAATACGGGGGTTTCGCGGATAAGCAAGGAATGAACTCCGTGACCTCGGAAGGGGTCGACTCGTCTAGCTGAATGATTCTGTTCTGAGATATTTGCGATGGTTCGCGGTATACAGGGCAGGTCCGAGCCGTTAACGTAAAGCAAAGCCGTTTATAGAGGAAGGACTCGTGGAACTCTCGCTCTTAGTTTGGTTGTTGCCAACCCTGGCCCTGGCAGTGGGCGTTGTCGTTGGTTTCCTGGTCGCCCGCCTCTTGCCCAACGCTGCACCTAGCAGCACCCAGCGGCAACTGGACGATATCCAGGAACGCTTCGACAGTTACCAGAGTGAAGTGGTGACCCACTTCAACAGCACTGCCGCGCTGGTCAAGAAACTCACGCAAAGCTACCAGGAAGTGCAGGATCACCTGGCCGAAGGTGCCAACCGCCTGGCCCTGGACGAGGTGACGCGTCAGCGTCTGCTGGCGGCGCTGCATTCGGAAGCCGTGCAGGCACCGCGTGATCGCCTGACCCCGCCGCGCGACACGGAAGTACCGCGTGACTACGCGCCGAAAGCCCCGAACGCGCCGGGCATGCTGGATGAACAGTACGGGCTCAAGCGTTGAGCCAATGAAAAAGGCCCCGATCAGGGGCCTTTTTTTTGGACTGCACATTCTCTGGAAACCACCGGCTTGCACAAATGCCTGTGGGAGCTGGCCTTGCCAGCGATCGGCTGGGAACCAGCCGCTGACAGTGCCGGCCTCATCGCCGGCAAGGCCGGCTCCCACAGTGGAGTCGCTGCTCTCAGCTATACCAAGGCGCCTGCCCCGCCGCTGCCGGATAGCGCTCCAGCGCCTCAGCCAGTACAGCCTTGTCCAACTCCCCGTTCATCACCAGGCTGTGCACACTCGCCAGCACCACGCTGAACCGGTCCACTTCAAAGAAGCGCCGCAACTGTTGCCGCGTGTCGCTGCGCCCGAAGCCATCCGTCCCCAGCGTCACATACGGCGCCGGTACATACTCGGCAATCAATTGCGGCCAGGCCCGGACATAGTCCGTCGCCGCAATCACCGGCGCACGCCCGGCCAGGCAGCGCTGCACATGGCTCAGCTGATCAGCCCCCAAACGCGAGGCCCGCTGCACATCCCGCGCTTCGCGCGCCAGCTCGCTGAAACTGGTCACGCTGAACACTTCGCTGTCAATGCCCCAGTCCTGCGCCAACAGCTCGGCCGCCGCCATCACCTCACGCAGGATCGCCCCGGAACCGAGCAAACGCACCTGCCCGACACGCGGCTCGCCAAGGCGATACATGCCACGCAACACATCCGCGTGCAGCGCTTGCGGCAACGAGGGGTGTGGATAACTTTCGTTCATCACCGCCACATAGTGGAACTCATCCACTTGCTCGACCAGCATGCGCCGCGAGGCATGCTCAAGGATCACCGCCAGCTCACCGGCAAAGCACGGCTCCCACGCCCGGCAGTTGGGCACCATCGAGGCCATCACCAGGCTCGAACCGTCCTGATGCTGCAGCCCTTCCCCACCCAGCGTCGTGCGGCCCGCCGTGGCACCGAGCAACAGACCTCGGGCACGCTGGTCCGCCGCTGCCCAGATCAGGTCACCGACCCGCTGGAAACCAAACATCGAGTAATAGATGTACACCGGCAACATCGGCTCGCCATGTACCGCATAGGAAGTAGCCGCCGCCACCCAGGACGAAATCGCCCCGGCCTCGGTGATGCCCTCCTCCAGCAACTGGCCGTCACGCGCCTCCTTGTAGGAGAGCAGCGAACTGGCATCTTCCGGCTCGTAACGCTGGCCGTGCGGCGAGTAGATGCCGATCTGCCGGAACAAACTGGCCATGCCGAAGGTACGCGCCTCATCGGCCACGATCGGCACCACCCGCGCGCCCAATTGCGGCGCCTTCAGCCAGGCAGCCAACATGCGTACCGCCGCCATGGTCGTGGACATCTCCTTGCCCTCGGCCTGCACCGCAAAGCCGCCCATGGTCTGCAGCGAAGGCACGGGAATGGTTGGCGCCTGCGCTCGACGAATCGGCAGCGTGCCGCCCAGTGCTGCCCGACGCTCGCGCAGGTAGCGCATCTCGCGGCTGTCCTCGGCCGGGCGATAGAATTCCAGTGCCTCGACCTGGGCATCGCTCAACGGCAGGTGGAAGCGATCACGGAACGCCAGCAAAGCCTGCACGTCGAGCTTCTTGGCCTGGTGGGCAGTCATGCGCGACTCGCCGGCGGCGCTCATGCCAAAACCTTTCTTGGTCTTGGCCAGGATCACTGTCGGGCGCCCCTTGCACGCGCGGGCAGCGGCAAACGCGGCATACAGCTTGCGAAAATCGTGGCCACCGCGCTTGAGCGCATTGATCTCGGCCGAACTCATGTGCTCGACCAGCTTCTGCAAGGCCGGCTGCTGATTGAAGAAGTGTTCAAGGTTGTAGGCGCCATCGTTGGCACCCAAGGTCTGGAACTGCCCGTCCGGCGTCGCCGCCAGCTGACGCAGCAGGACATGCTCGGTATCGCGGGCAAACAACGCATCCCACTCGGAACCCCACAGCACCTTGATCACGTTCCAGCCGGCGCCGCTGAACAGCGCTTCCAGCTCCTGAATGATCTGCCCGTTGCCGCGCACCGGGCCATCCAGGCGTTGCAGGTTGCAGTTGACGATGAAGGTCAGGTTGTCCAATTGCTCGCGGGCCGCCAGGGTCAGGCCGGCGATGGATTCCGGCTCATCCATTTCACCGTCGCCAAACACGCCCCAGACATGCCGCTGCGCCGTTTCAGCAAGCCCACGGTGTTGCAGGTAACGCATGAAGCGCGCCTGATAAACCGCGTTCAACGGGCCGATCCCCATCGATCCGGTGGGGAACTGCCAGAACTCGGGCATCAGCCAGGGGTGTGGATAAGAGCACAAGCCGCCGCCATCGACCTCCTGTCGATAGCTGGCCAGTTGCGCCTCGCTCAGGCGCCCTTCAAGAAAGGCGCGGGCATAAATGCCCGGCGCCGAATGCGGCTGGAAGAACACCAGGTCGGCATCGCGCCGCGCGCCGCCGCTGTCACCGCGGAAGAAATGCTGAAAACCGACTTCGAAGATTTCCGCCGCCGAGGCATAACTGGCGATATGACCGCCCAGGTCGCCATAAGCATGATTCGCCCGCACCACCATCGCCAGGGCGTTCCAGCGCAACAGGCTGGTAATGCGCTCTTCAAGCTCCAGGTCTCCTGGATAGGCGCCCTGTTGCTCCACCGACAGCGTGTTGCGGTAGGCCGAGTAGGCCGGCGTTCCACGCTCGATGCCCAGCTCCCGGGCATGCGCTTCCAGTTGCTCCAGCAAAAACCGCGCACGTTCCGCGCCGCAGTGCTGCAAGGTCGAGTCCAGCGCGTCCAGCCACTCGGCGGTTTCGCCAGGGTCGCTGTCGCCGGGCACGCCGTCTTCGGGCACCCGATTCATCATTGCCACCATCGCCCAACTCCCATCCCTGTCGGTTTCAGACGCTCGCCTTGAGCGCCTGCTGCACATCGGCGATCAGGTCGGCGATGTCTTCCAGGCCCACCGACAACCGCACCAGCCCCTCGGAGATGCCGTAATGGGCACGCTCTTCTGGGGTATAGCTGGAATGGGTCATGCTCGCCGGATGTTGGGCCAGGGATTCGGCATCGCCCAGACTGACGGCGCGGCTGAACAGTTGCAGGGCATTCATGAAGCGGCGCCCGGCGACGATGCCACCCTTGAGCTCGAAGGCGATCATCCCGCCCGGCTGGCTCATCTGCCGTTGTGCCAGCTGGTACTGCGGGAAGTGCGGCAAGCCGGGGAAGTGCAGCAGTTCGACTTCCGCCTGTTTGTCGAGGAATTCGGCCAACTGCTGGGCGTTGCTGCAATGGCGGTCCATGCGCAGGTTGAGGGTCTTCATGCCGCGCATCAGCAGATTGGCGTCATGCGGCGACATCACCGCCCCGGTCATGTCCTTGAGGCCTTCCAGGCGGATACGGTCAACCAGCGCCTTCGCGCCCACCACCAGCCCGGCGGTGATATCGCCATGGCCGCTGAGGTACTTGGTCGCCGAATGCACCACCAGGTCCGCGCCCAGCTCCAGCGGACGTTGCAGGTAGGGCGTGCAATAGGTGTTGTCGACCACCAGCAGGGCGTCGTGCTGATGGGCAATTTTCGCCACGCCGGCAATGTCGGCCAGGTGCATGTTGGGGTTGGCTGGTGACTCGAAGTAGATCATCCGCGTGGCCGGCGTGATCGCTGCTTCGACGGCCTTCAAGTCGGCCATGTCGACATGCTTGAGCTTCACCCCGAACTCGCCGATGCCATGGTGCAGGAAGGCGAAGGTGCAGCCATACAGGGTCTTGCCCAGCAGCACTTCATCGCCGGGGCGTAGCAGCGTCCAGAACGTGGACGTGATCGCCCCCATCCCCGAGGCCAATGCCAACGCGGCTTCGCCGTTTTCCAGCGAAGCGATGCGCGCTTCGAGCAGGTTCAGGGTGGGGTTGGAGATCCGGCTGTAGAAGTGCCCGGCCTGCTCGCCGGCGAAACACGCGGCGCCATATTCGACCGTGGGAAACGCGAAGGTGGCCGTCTGGTAAACCGGTGGCACCAGGGCGCCGCCGTGGTCCAGGGGATCGTAGCCATGGTGGATGGCACGGGTTGCAAATCCTGTTTGCTGGGTAGAGCCGCTCATGACAACAGCCTCTTGTGGTTTGTTATAAGCTTATGCCTTTACAGGGCCGATATTTTTCCAAATATGCCTACTGCACCCTGTGGTTATTGACATAAAAACAACAAAACCAGGCTATAGAGGGCAAGACATGCCTAGCGCCATCGACCGTACCGACCGCGCCCTGCTCGCGGCCTTGCAGGACAATGCCCGGCTGACCGTTTCCGAGCTGGCAGACAGCGTCGCGCTGACCACCTCACCGTGTTGGCGGCGGGTCAAGTTGCTGGAGGAGTCGGGCTATATCACCGGCTATCAGGCGATCCTTTCACCCAAGGCGCTGGGCTTTGGGGTCACGGCGTTCGTCAGCATCATGATGGACTCGCACACCAAGGACATGGCCCTGGCGTTCGAGCAGCGGCTGATGGAGATCCCGGAGATCGTCGCCTGCCACAACATCTCGGGGCGCTATGATTTCTTGCTGGAGGTGCTCGCGCGCGACCTTGAGTCGTTTGGTGAATTTGCCCGCGAGGTGTTGCAGCGCTTGCCGGGGGTGAAGGAGATCTACTCGAGTTTCTCGTTCAAGTCGGTGAAACAGACGCGGGTGATTCCGGTGTCGGAGAAGCACATCTAAAAGCATCGCGGGACAAGCCCGCTCCCACAAGGCGAGGCATGCACTGCTTCAGATCGCTGGCAACGTAGCCGCTGCCGTGAGGCTGCGCTCGCCTGCATCGCAGGCGCCGCCTTTGGGAGCCCTCGCGGGCTCCAGCGCAGCCTGTCGGCAGCGGCTACAAGAGTGCTCACCTCAGAACCCTACACTGGCCTGCACATACACCGTGCGCGGCTCACCCAGGTAAATCCCCGAGTTGTTGTCGCTGGAACGGGTGTAGTACTGCTTGTCGAAGATGTTCTTTACCCCGACGCCGACCTTCAGGTTCGACAGCTCCTTGCCGAAGTCATAGCCACCGCGTGCACTCCAGGTCACGTAGCCCGGAATATCGCCATACTGCCCATCAGCGCTCGGCGTGGTGATGTAGTTGCCGGTGAAGCTGCCATCGGCGTTCATCCCGGTACCCGGCGCACGCTGCTTGGATTGGGCAAAGGCATCCAGGTTCCAGGTCCAGCGGTCCACCTCGTAACGCAGCCCGGCATTGACCACCTGGCGCGAATAGAACGGCAGGTCACGCCCCTTGAAGCCCGGGATCTCACCTTCATAGGTGGCACGGGTATAAGTGAAGCCCGCATTCGCACTCAAGCCCTGCAACAACGGGTTAAACGCCCCCAGGTCGTAGTGCGCCGAAGCCTCGATGCCCTGGTGCTTGGTCGCGCCCAGGTTGGTCCAGCCGACATCGTTGCTGATGTATTGCAACTCGTCATCGAAGTCGATGTAGAACGCCGTCAGCTCACCACCCCAAGTGCCATCGCTATAGCGCGTACCAATCTCGTAGGTCTTGGCTTTCTCTGGCTCCAGGCCATTGGCCGTCGAGTCGCCATTGCCGCCCTGCCCCAGCTGGAAGTACTGCAGGCTGCCAAACGAAGTCTCGTAGTTGGCGAACAGCTTCCAGGCATCGGACAGGTGATACATCACGCTCAGTGCCGGCAGCGGTTCGTTGCTGGAGATGCTGCGGTTCTTCTCCGGCACCGGCACATAGTTGACGCCCGGCACCGGGCGATCACGCCAGTCGGTATTGATGTGCTCGAAACGGATGCCCGGGGTGATGGTCCAGTTGCCGACATCGATCTTGTCATCGATGTAGTAGGCGCTGGCTTCGGTGCCACCGGTACGGTCCTGATACACGTGGCCGTCAGACGTCGGGGTCACAGTCGGCACGTTGTTGACCAGCGCCAGGCGCGAGGTCTGCTCGTGCATCGCTTCCTTCAGGTAGCGATAGCCGACGCTGACTTCCTGGGTCACCGGGCCGGCAAAGAACAGCCGCGACACCCGTGGCTCGATGGCAAAGGTGTGGTAGTTGCGCGGGTAGAACGACAGGGTCTTTTGATCCCGCGCGGCAATGCTGCTGCCACGGAAACTGTCGGTGTAGTAGGTCAGCACTTCGAACTGGGTGACGTCGTCGATCTGGCGCAGGTACTTGAGCGACACGTCCTTGCGACGCCCGGAAAAGCTGTCGTAGTCGCGATCGGACTGGTACGGGTCCTTGTCGAACTGCGCCTGGGTCAGGCCGCCCGGCATGTCCGCCTTGCCATCGTAGTAATGGAAGTTCAGCGACAGCTCGTCCTGCTCGGTCAGGGCCCAGTGGGTCTTGAGCAGTACGTCGTCGATATCGTTGCCGTTGTTGCTGCTGCGATAGCCGTTGCCGTTGACCCCGGAGTAGATCAGCGCCGCGCCCAGGCCGTTGTCGGCGGTGCCACCGAGAAAGGCCGACTCGATATGCTTCCAGCCACCGTGGCGCGAAGTCTGCATGGTGGTCGACAACTCGCCGGTGGCCTTCTCGGGGATCGCCCGGGTGACGAAGTTGATCACCCCGCCGACGTTCTGTGGCCCGTAGCGTACCGAACCTGCGCCACGCACCACGTCGATGCTGTCGAGGTTGCCGGAGGAGATCGGTGCCATCGACAGTTGCGGCTGGCCGTACGGGGCAAACGCGGCCGGAATGCCGTCGATCAGCACGGTGGAGCGTGGCGACAGGCGCGAAGTAAGCCCGCGTACCCCGACGTTCAGCGACAGGTCACTGCCACCGGTGCCGTTGGAGTCCTGCACCTGCACCCCTGGGATGCCCTTGAGCACATCACGCACGTTCATCGCGCCCTGCTCGACCATGGCCTCGCGACGCACCACGGTGCGCGCGCCGGCATGGTTCTGCACCACGCGCTCTTGCGCATCGCCAAGCCAGTCGCCAACCATGCTGATGTCGGTCGGCGCCAGCTCCAGGGTACCGCTGGCCTGCGCGCCTGGCGCTTGCGCCGCGTGCAGCACCACGGTGCCCTGGGAGATTTCATAGGTCAGCCCGCTGCCTTGCAGCAGGGCTTGCAGCGCCTGCTCCGGCGCCAGGTTGCCAGACACCGCAGGCGCCTGCTTGCCCGCCACCAGCTCAGGGCTGAAGAACAACTGCAGCGACGTCTGCTGGCCCAGTTGGCTCAGCGCCGAGGCCAGCGATTGCGCCTGGATGTGGATGGCCGCTGGGGCCTGGTCGGCATAGCTATTGGCGATGCCACTGCTGACCGCCAGGGCCAGCGCCAATGGCAGCCAGCGGGAACGGCTGGAAGAACGCGGGGAGCACTTGTTGTTGTTCACGTCGTCGAGATGTCCTGAATGTCCGGAAAGCGTCAGCTGCATGCAAATGGAAATGCTTGGCAGTTGCAGTTGGCGAGGAAGACGAACAACTCGAAAAAAACCTGAATTTTATTTTGAAATAATTTCGCTGGAGCCGTCGGCGTGCTGCTGGATGGCCACCGGCAGGATGCTCGGCAGGGCGCGCAGCAAGGCGTCGGTGTCATCGCTGCTGAAGCTGCTGCTCAGGCGCAGCGCCGCGATCTTGCCCGGGGCGACGCGCAGCGGATGTTCGCGATAGCGCGAGACTTCCTGCACCACGTCGCTCAGCGCCACGTCGTTGAACACCAGCTTGCCCTGGCGCCACGCCGTCACTGCGGCGGGGTCCACGGCATAGGGCTGGGTCACCCGGCCCTGGGCATCGATATGCGCGCCCAGCCCCGGACTGAGCAGCGCGAGTGAATCACCCTGGCCCTGAACCCGCACCGAACCTTGCTCGACCGCCACGCGGGTCTGTTCGGCATCGCGGCGCACGTCGAAGCGTGTGCCGGTCACCGTTACGCTGCCATTGCCGGTATTGACCACGAACGGCCGGCCCGTGTCATGGGCCACGCTGAACATCACTTCGCCCTGCTCCAACAGGATATCCCGCTGCCCGGCGCTGAAGCGCACCTGCAAACGGGTGCGCCCGTTGATCTCAAGCTGCGAACCATCAGGCAGGCTCAATTGCCGGCGCTCGCCGAGGCCGGTTTGCAGCTGGTCCTGATAATTGAGCTGATGCTGCTGCCAACCGAACCAGCCCAGGCCAACCGCCGCCGCGACCACCCCGGCGGCCAGTGCCTGATGGAGCAAACGCCGCCGCCCAGGCAATACGCGCACCGGGTCGGGCGCGCACAACGCCTCAAGGCGTTCGGGTTGCAACAGGTCCGCCGCACCCCACAGGCAACGCAGCAGGTCATATTCGTGTTGGTGCTGCGGATGCTCTGCGCGCCAGGCATCGAACTGCGCCAGCGCCTCACCGGCCAGCGGCGCATCGCGGCCACGGGCAAACCATTCGGCTGCCTGGTCGCGGACTGCGTCATTGCCGCAGGGGCAAATTGCCTGATTCATGAAAACATTCGCCTGACTCATCTCGTTGACACATCCAGGTGCTCACGCAGATGCCGGAGCGTGCGGATCATATACTTTTCGACCATGTTCTTGGTCAAACCCAGCCGTTCGGCAATTTCCGCCTGGGTCAGCCCTTCGAGTTTCTGCCAGACAAACACCTGGCGGCAGTTGAGCGGCAACTGCGCCAGGGCCTTCTCGACGCTGTCGGCCAGTTGCAGGGCGTGCATGTACACCTCCGGGTCCTCGCTGGCGGCGGGGGCGAAGTCGGCGACATCCTGCTCCATGGCCTGGCGCCGGTCTTCGCGGCGATAACCGTCGACCGCAATGTTGCGCGCGGTCTGGTGCAGGTAGGCACGCGGCTGGGTGATCGCGCCTTGATCGTTTTCCAGCACCCGCACAAATGCGTCATGTGCCAGATCCTCGGCCTGCTGACGACTGCGCAATTTGCGCGTCCAGGTGCCGATCAGCTCGTTGTAGTGGTCGAGGAAGCCTTTGTGTCGTGACACGGTGCGGGGTCATCGGTAGGCAATGAAGAAGGGTTCGAATAGTAATGTTTCTTATTAAGGCGAGCAATCGGAGATCGCACCTGCCGACGAAACGAATGTTAAGGAAAAAAAATTGCCCGCCGAACGAAAAAAAACCGCGCGCCATGGCGGAAAAAAATATGAACGGCACAGCGTCGCCGCCTAGGGATCTCGTGGGACGCAATCGAGGCCTTTTGGCGGTGTTTCGTCGCCAACGTCGCCGATAATTCCCCACACGGGCCACCCCTGCCGTTGAGCGGAAGATCCCCGCGTATATCGGTATTTTTAACGCTTTTGTCATCAAATTGAACGCCTACTGTTTACCTGGGTCGGCTGCAGTGTGGCTGGCCGATTCAGGGCGACAGACGTGTGCGAAAACGCGACATTTTTTGTTGATCTTGAACCCTTCAGGTCCTAAAGTTCGCGCCGAACGTCCATGCTGGAAACGATCCATCCGGCTCAAGTACTGACGACGAGACAGCAAGGTCACCCGCCGCTTTGTGTATCAGGCACGGTTGACCTTTTTGCTTTCGGCGACATGCCTTGGGAAGTAGGCGAACCAAAGTGGGGATACGGAGGACGTTCAGTTGCAGCCACTTATTTTTTCAGTTTGCCCATGGAGTCCCCAAGCATGTCGATTCAAGTCGAAGACTACTTCGCGCGCGATACCTTTCAGAAAATGAAGGCGTTCGCCGACAAGCAAGAAACCCCGTTCGTGGTCATCGATACCCAGATGATCAGCCAGGCCTACGACGACCTGCGCGCCGGTTTCGAATTCGCCAAGGTCTACTACGCGGTCAAGGCCAACCCGGCGGTCGAGATCATCGACCTGCTCAAGGAAAAAGGCTCGAGCTTCGACATCGCTTCGATCTACGAGCTGGACAAGGTCATGGACCGTGGCGTCAGCCCTGATCGCATCAGCTACGGCAACACCATCAAGAAGTCCAAGGACATCCGCTATTTCTTCGAGAAGGGCGTGCGCCTGTTTGCCACCGACTCCGAAGCCGACCTGCGCAACATCGCCAAGGCCGCACCGGGTTCGAAAGTCTACGTGCGCATCCTCACCGAAGGCTCCACCACCGCTGACTGGCCGCTGTCGCGCAAATTCGGCTGCCAGACCGACATGGCCATGGACCTGCTGATCCTGGCCCGTGACCTGGGCCTGGTGCCTTATGGCATTTCCTTCCACGTCGGTTCGCAGCAACGTGACATCAGCGTGTGGGACGCCGCCATCGCCAAGGTGAAGGTGATCTTCGAGCGTCTTAAAGAAGAAGACGGCATCGAGCTCAAGCTGATCAACATGGGTGGCGGCTTCCCGGCCAACTACATCACCCGGACCAACAGCCTGGAAACCTACGCCGAAGAGATCATCCGCTTCCTCAAGGAAGATTTTGGCGACGACCTGCCGGAAATCATCCTGGAGCCGGGCCGTTCGCTGATTGCCAACGCCGGCATCCTGGTCAGCGAAGTGGTGCTGGTGGCGCGCAAATCGCGCACCGCGGTCGAGCGCTGGGTGTACACCGACGTGGGCAAGTTCTCCGGCCTGATCGAAACCATGGACGAGTCGATCAAGTTCCCGATCTGGACCGAGAAGAAAGGCGAGATGGAAGAAGTGGTCATCGCCGGCCCTACCTGTGACAGCGCCGACATCATGTACGAGCATTACAAGTACGGCCTGCCGCTGAACCTGGCCATCGGTGACCGCCTGTACTGGCTGTCGACCGGCGCCTACACCACCAGCTACAGCGCGGTGGAATTCAACGGCTTCCCGCCGCTGAAGGCGTTCTACGTGTAAGCACGTACGCTGATTGAAAAAGGGCAGGCCTTGGGGTCTGCCCTTTTTTATTGGAGCTGTAGCCGCTGCCGACAGGCTGCGCTCGCCTGCAACGCAGGCGTCGCCCTCGCCTCCCCTCCGGGAGCCCTGACGGGCTCCAGCGCAGCCTGACGGCAGCGGCTACCGCAATATCAAGGGTAGCGATGCGTCACCCTGGCAGCCAAGCGCAACCCGCTCCCTTGCTGCGTGTTCAGCAGTGTTTCCTTGCCGTTGGGGGCGAAGGCACTGCGTGCTTCACGCAGGGCCCTGACCGTGTCACCTTCCACGGAGGTCAGTTTGACCGCATGCCAGTCATCCCCCAGCGGCTCGGCAAACGCCAGCCTCCAGCGCTGATAGGACGTCGAGTTCTGATACAAGCCAAGGTAGCCATTGCGACTGATCTCCAGCCGCCCCTCATGCTCCTCTACCTGGGTATTGCCGCCCAGCTTGCCGAACACCGCGTAATGCGCATGCCCGTCGCGCTCGTGCACGAAATCGAAGTGGAACCGGCAGGTCTTCGAGCCAACCCCATCGGTGCGCAGCACCAGCCAGCCGTCCTGGGCGACACCATCCCGGTACACCCCACTGGTAATACCCACATACCCCTCATCAGCATTCTGGGCCAGGCCGCGCAGCTCAACGATAAATGAATGACCTTGTGGCACGGGTGTAGTTGTCATGGTGGACCTCCTGTCCGATAACGACGAATAAATGTGTCGACTCACCCTAACCAGCCCACCCCTCTCAGCAAATACGGAAGCACTGCCGACCGGGAAACGCCATTAATACGGCGTCAATAATTAGACATGCTTCTTTACAGTCAACGCGTCAAATGACCGTTCGTACTTTTTTGACGAAATATTCTGAAATTTTTTCCGATGCTGGCATAAAACCATCCCACCTCAAGTTCGCCCTTTATATACAGGGGTGCAGCACGACAGTGCTATCAAAGTGAAAGTACCGAATACTGAAGAAATATTAAGAAATCTTTCACTTGCGCAGAACCGCGACTGGAACTTATCCCTGCGAATCCCGCTCATACCACCGGTAACGATTCTCGAGCGACATGTAAGAGATGAACTACAAAACAAATGGACCTGTTCGGCAAGTTACCCGAACACCTTTGACGGCTGTCATGGCACTGCCATGAACACCTGATAAACCCAGGAGAAAGCGCCCTTAAAATCGTCCTTGTGGTTGATTTCAAAGGATTTAATCCAATTGAAAGAACAAGCACTGCAGTACTGGCACTGTGTACTGCAATAAAGACGGCTAGCATTTTGGGCCCGTCCCTTATTAATGGCCATTGGCTGCCTACTTGAATGCGCTGTTAATTGCATTCAACAACTTACTTATGCCTGCGTCAGCAGCATGAATGTTTGAAGCACGCTGCTGTGCGCCCGAAAACTGCTGGTTAATCAATCCGGTCTGGCTCTTATTGTTTGAGCCGGCATGATAAACACGTGAGGTGAATGCGATGCGTATCAGCATCTTTGGTTTGGGTTATGTGGGTGCGGTCTGTGCAGGCTGCCTGTCTGCCAGGGGCCATGAGGTCATTGGCGTCGACGTTTCCAGCACCAAGATCGACCTGATCAACCAGGGTAAATCCCCCATCGTCGAACCCGGTCTTGAAGACCTGCTGCAACAAGGCATCGCCACTGGCCGCCTGCGTGGCACCACCGACTTCGCCCAGGCCATTCGCGACAGCGACCTGTCGATGATCTGCGTCGGTACCCCGAGCAAGAAGAACGGCGACCTGGGCCTTGAGTACATCGAATCGGTGTGCCGCGAAATCGGCTTCGTCCTGCGTGACAAACCCAGCCGCCACACCATCGTGGTGCGCAGCACCGTGCTGCCGGGCACCGTGAAGAACGTGGTGATCCCGATCCTCGAAGACTGCTCCGGGAAAAAGGCCGGCGTCGATTTCGGCGTGGCGGTCAACCCCGAGTTCCTGCGTGAAAGTACCGCGATCAAGGACTACGACCAACCGCCCATGACCGTCATCGGTGAGCTCGATACGGCCAGCGGCGATGTCCTCCAAGCGCTGTACGAAGAACTCGACGCGCCAATCATCCGCAAGGCCATCGAAGTGGCCGAGATGATCAAGTACACCTGCAACGTCTGGCACGCAGCCAAGGTCACCTTCGCCAACGAGATCGGCAACATCGCCAAGGCCGTCGGCGTCGATGGCCGCGAAGTGATGGACGTGGTCTGCCAGGACAAGACCCTGAACCTGTCGCAGTACTACATGCGCCCAGGCTTCGCCTTCGGCGGCTCGTGCCTGCCCAAGGACGTGCGCGCCCTGACCTACCGCGCCGGCGCCCTGGACGTCAAAGCGCCGCTGCTCAACTCGCTGATGACCAGCAACGAGTCGCAGGTGCAGAACGCCTTCGACATCATCGAAAGCCACGACAAGCGCAAGGTCGCCCTGCTCGGCCTGAGCTTCAAGGCCGGCACCGACGACCTGCGTGAAAGCCCGCTGGTGGAACTGGCCGAGCGCCTGATCGGCAAGGGCTACGAGTTGAACATCTACGACAGCAACGTCGAGTACGCCCGCGTACACGGCGCCAACAAGGACTACATCGAGTCGAAGATCCCCCACGTGTCGTCGCTGCTCAACGCTGACTTCGAGCAGGTGATCAACAACGCCGAGCTGATCGTGCTGGGCAACCGCGACGAGAAGTTCCGCGCGCTCGCCCAGCAGGCCCCGGCCGGCAAGCAAGTGATCGACCTGGTCGGCTTCATGAGCAAGGCCACCTGTGCGCAAAGCCGTACCGAAGGCATCTGCTGGTAAGCCCAGCCCGCGCGGGGCCGCCTGGCCCCGCGCTGCCTCAACGCCCTTTCCATTCGATACGGATACAGAACATGCAAAGGCTCAAGCACGGCCTGCTTCAGGTCGCCGGTTGGCTGTTCTACGTGAGCTTGCTCATGCTGATCGCCCTGGCCTTGCCCAACACCATTTTCGACCCTGACTCGAAGGACTTCATTTTCCTGGTCGGCGCCGTCGGTATCTGGCGCTACTCCATGGGTGCCACGCATTTCGTGCGCGGCATGCTGTTCCTCTACGTGGTCTACCCGCACCTGCGGCGCAAAGTGCGCAAGCTGGGCGACGCGGCCGACCCGTCGCACGTATACCTGATGGTCACCAGCTTTCGCATCGATGCGCTGACCACCGCGCAGGTCTACAGCTCGGTGATTCGCGAAGCCATCGACTGCGGCTACCCGACCACCGTGGTCTGCTCGCTGGTGGAGATGTCCGATGAGCTGCTGGTGAAAAGCCTGTGGGCCAAGTACAACCCGCCCGAGCGCGTCAGCCTGGATTTCGTGCGCATTGCCGGCACCGGCAAGCGCGATGGCCTGGCCTTTGGTTTTCGCGCCATCTCCCGGCACCTGCCGGATGCCAACGCGGTGGTCGCGGTGATCGACGGCGACACCGTGCTCGGCGAAGGCGTGGTGCGCAAGACCGTGCCCTGGTTCAAGCTCTACCCGAATGTCGGTGGCCTGACCACCAACGAATTCTGCGAAGTGCGTGGCGGCTACATCATGAGCGAGTGGCACAAGCTGCGCTTCGCCCAGCGCCACATCAACATGTGCTCGATGGCCCTGTCCAAGCGCGTGCTGACCATGACCGGGCGCATGTCGGTGTTCCGCGCCGCCGTAGTGACCAACCCCGAGTTCATCGCCGACGTCGAGAACGACTCGCTGCAACACTGGCGCCTGGGCCGCTTCAAGTTCCTCACCGGTGACGACAAGTCCAGCTGGTTCAGCCTCATGCGCCTGGGTTACGACACCTTCTATGTGCCGGATGCGGCGATCAACACGATCGAGCATCCGCCGGAAAAAAGCTTCATCAAGGCCAGCCGCAAGCTCATGTACCGCTGGTATGGCAACAACCTGCGGCAGAACTCCCGCGCCCTCGGCCTGGGCATGCGCCGGCTCGGCCTGTTCACCAGCGTGGTGCTGTTCGACCAGCGCGTATCGATGTGGACCAGCCTGCTCGGGCTGACCGTGGCAGTGATCGCCGCGCTCAAGTTCGGCCCGGCGTTCCTCCTGGTGTACCTGCTGTGGATCGGCATCACCCGGCTGATCCTGACGATCATGTTGCTGTGCTCAGGGCACGCCATCGGCCCGGCCTACCCGCTGATTCTCTATTACAACCAGATCGTCGGCGCGGTGATGAAGATCTACGTGTTCTTCCGCCTCGACCGCCAGTCCTGGACCCGCCAGCCGACGGCGCTCAAGCGCGACCTGGCGAGCTTTCAACAATGGTTCAACACCTGGTCTTCCCGGACCATGACCTTCTCGGCGGCCAGCATCTTCATTGCTGTGCTGTTCATGGTCGTGTGAGCCGCAGCCCCTCCGGATCCAACAGGAAAACAACACCATGAATACCGCCGTGAACGTCAATGTCGTGCATGAATCCGAAGCCCAGCGCCAACACGCCCGGGTGCGCATCCCGGCCAAGCTGCGCTACCTGGGAAGCAACCGCGAAACCCTTGAAGTGAAGGTCGACGACCTGTCTGCCGGGGGCCTGAGCTTCCATGCCAAGCAGCCGCTGAAAGTCGGCGAAGTGCTGCGCGGTCGCCTGCAGTTCGTGGTCGACAACCTGGGCCTGTCGATGGATGTCGAGTACCAGGTGCGTTCCTACGATGCCGGCAGCGGCCGCACCGGCGTGCAGTTCCAGAGCCTTGAACCGCGCGACATCGCCACCCTGCGCCACATCATCACCTCGCACCTGTCCGGTGAGCTGATCAGCATGGGCGACGTGCTCGGCACCTTGCAGCGCGACAACTTCACCAAGGCACGCAAGCAGAAAGACAACAGCGGTGGCCTGAGCGCCTTTGGCCGCCTGAAGGCGGTGACCTTCAGCCTTGGCGTGTTCGTGGTCGGGGTGGCGGCGTTCGGTTTCATCGCCAAGTCGGTCTACAACGTCTACTTCGTCAGCCATGCCCAGGCCGGCGTGGTCAGCGTGCCCACCACCACCGTGACCATGCCGCGTGACGGCACCGTGCAGAGCCTGGTCGAGAGCGCTGGCAGCGTGATCAAGGGCGCGCCACTGGCTTCGTTCAGCACCAGCATGCTGGACCTGCTCAAGGGTCATCTGGATGACCAGCAACTGGACCCGAGCAAGGTTGAAGAACTGTTCGGCAAGCAAATGAGCGGCACCCTGACCAGCCCGTGTGACTGCGTGGTGGCCAAGCAACTGGTGGATGACGGCCAGTACGCCGCCAAGGGCGCGCCGATCTTCGAGCTGGTGCCGCGCACCGCGGTGCCGACGGTTGAGGCACGCTTCAGCTATCGCCAGTTCGAGGATGTACGTCCGGGTAGCCGGGTGCATTTCCAGATTGCCGGTGAAGACGAGATTCGCCTGGGGCAGATCGTCAGCAGCGCCAGCCTGAACAGTGCAGACCTGTCTTCGGACATCCGCGTGCAGATCAAGCCGGACGCTGCGTTGCCGGCAGAGCTGGCCGGTCGCCCGGTGGCGGTCGACAGCAACCGTGGCCCGTCGCTGGACTGGCTGATCGATAAAGCCGTTGCGCGCGGGCTTTGAGGGGGATCTGCCGGTGACTACTCCAACATTCATTGATCCTGTGGGAGCCGGCCTTGCCGGCGATGCAAGGCGCAGCCTTGCCAGTGAGGGCCGCTGTGCGCCCCATCGCCGGCAAGGCCGGCTCCCACAGGGGTCGCGTTACGCCATAAAGCTGTGCGGCTTGGCGCTTGCCGTCACCCTCGCCGGCTGTGCCGGGCTGCCCGACCAGCGCCTGGCCAACGAAGCCCTCAAGCGTGGCGATACCGCCCTCGCCGAGCGCACCTACCGCCAGCTCGCCGACCTCGGCTACAGCGAGGCGCAAGTAGGCCTGGCCGATATCCAGGTGGAAACCCGCGACCCGGCCCAGCTCAAACAGGCCGAAGACACCTACCGCGCCGCCGCCCAAATTTCGCCACGCGCCCAGGCCCGCCTCGGCCGCCTGCTCGCCAGCAAACCGAACAGCAGCGAAGCCGAGCGCAAGGAAGCGCAAACCCTGCTCAAGCAAGCCTTCGCCAACGGCGAGGGCAACACCCTGATCCCGCTGGCGATGCTCTACCTGCAATACCCGCAGAGCTTCCCCGAGATCAACGCCCAGCAGCAGGTCGATCAATGGCGCAGCGCTGGCTACCCGGAAGCGGGCCTGGCCCAGGTCCTGCTGTACCGCACCCAGAACAGCTACGACCAGCACCTGGATGACGTCGAAAAAATCTGCAAGGCGGCGCTGGCCAGCACCGACATCTGCTACGTCGAGCTCGCCACCGTCTACCAGAAGCGTGGCCAGGCCGATCAACGCACGGCCCTGATCGACCAGCTCAAGGCCGCCTACCAGCGCGGCGCCGTCCCCGCCACGCGGGTCGACAGCGTCGCCCGCGTACTGGCTGACAGCAGCCTCGGCCAGACCGACGAACAAACCGCCCAGGCCCTGCTGGAACAGGTGGCGCCGAACAACCCCGGCTCCTGGGTCAGCCTTGCGCAGCTGCTCTACGACTTCCCCGAACTGGGCGACACCGACAAGTTGCTGGAGTACATCGACAACGGCCGCAACACCGAGCAACCGCGCGCCGAACTGCTGCTCGGGCGCCTCTACTACGAAGGCAAGGTGGTCCCGGCCGACGCACAGAAAGCCGAAAGCCACCTGCTCGCCGCCGCCAAGGCGGGTGAAATCAGCGCCCACTACTACCTCGGCCAGCTGTACCGCCGTGGCTACCTGGGCACTGTCGAGCCGCAAAAGGCCGTCGACCATCTGCTCAACGCCGCCCGTGGTGGCCAGCTCAGCGCCGACTACGCCCTGGCCCAGCTGTTCAGCGAAGGCCACGGCATCCGCAAGGACCTGGTCAACGCCTGGGTCTTCGGCCAGTTGGCGCAAGCCAACCCCAGCGAGCAATCCAACGCGCTGGTCGCTGAACTCGATGCCCAGCTCAACCCCGCGCAGAAAGCCCAGGCCCAGCGCCTGTTGCAGCAGGAGCGCCAGGCCCGTGGTGCCATTGGCCCCGGCCCCGCTGCCCTGGCCCTGCACGCCGTTCAAGAACCAGCCGACCAAGGCGCAGAGGATTCCCTATGACACTCAACCCCTGGATGAAAGCCGGCGTGGGCCTGGGCTTCGCCCTGCTCTGGTCGTGCCCGACCCTGGCGGCCATGACCGCCGAGAAGAATTTCGGCCTGGAAGTCAAAGTCACCGGCCAATCGGAAGATGACCGCGACCTGGGCACCCGCTCCGGTGGCGACGTCAACGGTATCGGCCTGGACCTGCGCCCCTGGGTGTATGGCGAGCGCGGCAACTGGAGCGCCTACGCCATGGGCCAGGCGGTCACCGCCACCGACATCATCGAAACCGACACCCTGCGCCAGTCCGGCGATGAAGCCGAAGCCGACACCAGCCGGGCCCATGGCCGCGAAGCGGACAAGAGCTACCTGGCCATGCGCGAATTCTGGGTCGGCTACAGCGGCCTGACCGCCTACCCCGGCGAGCAACTGCGCTTCGGCCGCCAGCGCCTGCGCAATGAAGACGGCATGTGGCGCGACAGCAATATCGAAGCGCTGAACTGGACCTTCGACACCACCCTGCTGCGCGCCAACCTGGGCATGGCCGAGCGTTTCAGCGAATACCGCACCGACCTCACCGAACTGGCCCCGGAAGACAAGGACCGCCTGCACGTCTACGGCGACGTCGCCGCGCAGTGGACCCCCGGCCACTGGGTCGGCCTGCGCGCCCATCACACCCATGACGACGGCAACCTGAAAAACCCCGGCGAGAGTGTCGACGCCCTGGACAAGACCCGCACCGGCGACCTCACCTGGCTGGGCATCGAAGCCAACAGCGACGCCTACAACTGGCGCAACCAGAACACCCTCAACTACTGGGGCAGCATGACCTGGCTGAGCGGTGACCGCGACACCCTCGGCACCACCACGGTCAACGGCGAACAAGTGGCCAGTGGCAAACAAAGCGGCGACGTCAATGCCTGGGCCACCGACCTCGGCATCCGCCTGCGCCTGGACCCGAACTGGCAAGTCGGTGCGGCCTATGCCCGTGGCAGCGGTGGCGGCGGCAGCGATGGCTCGGGCAACTACGAGCAGACCGGCCTTGAGAGCAACCGCTCCAACTTCACCGGCACCCGCGCGCGCGTCCACCGCTTCGGCGAAGCCTTCCGTGGCGAGCTGGGCAACCTCCAGGCCGCCACCCTGTTCACCTCCTGGCAACTGCGCGACGACTACGACGCGAGCCTGGTCTACCACAAGTTCTGGCGCGTCGATGGCGACCAGAACATCGGCAGCAGCGGCATCAACGCGGTGGTCGAGGACAACGGCATCAACCGTCCGCTGATCCAGGGCGAGAAAGACCTCGGCCAGGAAATGGACCTGGTCGTCACCAAGTACTTCAAGCAGGGCCTGCTGCCGGCCGCGCTGAGCCAGTCGATCGACGAGCCGTCGGCGATGGTGCGATTCCGGGGCGGCGTGTTCAAGCCGGGTGACGCCTATGGCAAGGAAGCGGACTCGTACATGCACCGCGCCTTCGTTGACGTGATCTGGCGTTTCTAAGGCCTGGAGTGCAATGACATGAGTCCTCAAGCGAACCCGTTCCATGCCCTGCTCGCCGGCGCCCTGCTGCTGAGCAGCAGCATCGCCCTGGCCAGCACGCCGGTGGCCAAGGAACTGCAACAGGCCAAGACCTACACCGTGAGCAGCGCGCCCATCGAGCCGCTGCACCTGGCGCCGCCGACCCTGCCCGACCTCACCGGCTACACCGCCGAGGCCGTGCAGAACAAGATCGACCGCCGCCACAAGGGCAAGGTCTCGGTGCGCCGCATGCTCCAGGAAGATGCGCTCAAGGAGTTCATCGGCGGCGACAACAAGATGGCCGAATGGGTCGCGCGCCAGCATGGCATCCCCCAGGCGATCTTCATCGACGGCGGGCATGTCGACTTCACCGAGCTGGCCCGCCAGGTGCCCAAGCAGTACCTGCGCGAAACCGCCCCGGGCGTGTACCTCGCCCGCCTGCCGATCGTGGTCGGGCACAGCGGCGTGCTGGAGATCGATCGCAAGGTCAAGGAGCTGCGCCTGTCCCAGGAAGGCGGCGCGTTCATGGTCAACGACGGCAAGCTGTTCGTCACCGACACCCAGGTCAATGGCTGGCGCGAGAAAGACAACGGCCCGGCAACCTTCCGTTCGCCCTCGGAGTTCCGTCCGTTCCTGCTGTCGTGGGGCGGCACCGAGACCTACATCGTCAACAGCAAGATGGCCAGCTTCGGCTACGCCAAGTCCAAGTCGTACGGCGTGAGCATCTCGCAGTACACGCCGAACATGGCCAAGACCATGGGCCGCGAGGAACCCACCGGCTGGATCATCGGCTCCGAGTTCAGCGACATGTGGTACGGCTTCTACTGCTACGAGACCAGCGACTTCGTGGTCAAGGACAGCACCTACCGCGACAACATCGTCTACGGCATCGACCCGCACGACCGTTCGCATCGGCTGATCATCGCCGGCAACACCGTCCACGGGACCAAGAAAAAGCACGGGATCATCGTTTCGCGTGAGGTCAACGACAGCTGGATCTTCAACAACAAGAGCTTCGACAACAAGCTCTCCGGCGTGGTGATCGACCGCAACAGCGTCAACAACCTGATCGCCTACAACGAGATCTACCGCAACCACACCGACGGCATCACCTTGTACGAGAGCGGCGACAACCTGATCTGGGGCAACAAGCTGATCAGCAACCGCCGCCACGGCATCCGGGTGCGCAACAGCGTGAACATCCGCCTGTACGAAAACGTCGCCATGGCCAACGGCCTGGTCGGGGTATACGGGCACATCAAGGATTTGTCCGACACCGACCGCGACATCGCCCTCGACCCGTTCGATACCAAGGTCTCGCTGATCGTGGTCGGTGGCGAGCTGGCGGCCAATGGCAGCGGCCCGCTGTCCATCGACTCGCCGCTGAGCGTCGAGCTGTACCGGGTGTCGATGCTGGCGCCGAGCAAGGCCAGCGGCATCAGTTTTTCCGGCGTGCTGGGTGAACGGCAGGACGAGATTCTCGACCTGATGGTGCGCCAGCAGAAAGCGGTGTTGATCGACCCGGTCGAACGCCAGACCGAAATGGCGGATTGAGGAAGCCCACATGACCCCACACCTGATGAAACTGCTTGGCCTGAGCGCCGCCCTGCTGGCGATCAGCAACGGTGCCCGCGCCGCCGAGGTGCAGGCGCCGAGCTTCAGCGCCGAACCGTGCTGCCAACTGTGCCCTGAAGCGCACGATGCCAGCCGCTACACCACGCGCTACCAGCAGAACTTCACCACCCTGGTCCAAGCCCAGGGCGACTGGCTGTTCCGTACCCGCGAAGACCTGCGCACCGAATTCGACACCAGCCCGGCCGGCTACCGCCGCCTGCAGCAGATTCACGATGCGTTCAAGGCACGCGGCGTCGAGCTGGTGGTGGTGTACCAGCCGACCCGTGGCCTGGTGAACCGCAACATGCTCAAGCCGGCCGACAAGGCCGCGTTCAACTACGAAAAAGCCCTGCACAACTACCAGGCCATGCTCCAGCGCTTCAGCAAGATGGGCTACAACGTGCCCGACCTGTCGCCGCTGACCAACGAGCAACTGCCGGCCGCGCAGCAAGGCAAGGACTTCTACTTCCGTGGCGACCAGCACTGGACGCCCTATGGCGCCGAACGCGCGGCCAAGCTGGTAGCCGAAACCGTACACCAGATGCCGGCCTTCGCCGACGTGCCCAAGCGCGAGTTCGAAAGCCACAAGTCCGGGCGCATGGGCAAGACCGGCACCCTGCACAACGTTGCCGGCCAGCTGTGCGGCAGCAGCTACGCGGTGCAGTACATGGACCAGTTCAGCACCGAACCCAAGGGTGAAAGCGGAAGCGACGATCTGTTCGGTGATTCCGGCAACCCGCAGATCACCCTGGTCGGCACCAGCCACAGTGGCAAGAACTACAACTTCTCCGGCTTCCTGGAGCAGTACATCGGCGCCGACGTGCTCAACGTCGCCTTCCCCGGCGGCGGCCTGGAAGGCTCGATGATCCAGTACCTGGGCAGCGACGACTTCCAGCAGCACCCGCCGAAGATTCTCATCTGGGAATTCTCGCCGCTGTACCGCCTGGACCAGGAAACCATCTGGCGGCAGATGCTCGCCCTGCTCGACAACGGTTGTGAAGGCCGGCCGGCGCAGATGCAGGTGAACACCACGCTCAAGCCTGGCAAGAACGAGCTGATGGTCAATGGCAAGGGTGGCGTGATCAAGGACCTGGTCAATGGTCGCCATCAGCTGGACATCAAGTTCGAGGACACCTCGGTCAAGACCTTGCAGGCGACCCTCTGGTACCTGAACGGTCGCCATGAAGACCTGAAGATCGAGAAACCGCAAACCTCCGACACCGACGGGCGCTTCGCCTTCCAGCTGCGCGAGGACGAGGACTGGGCCAGCCAGACCTTGCTCGCGGTGGAAGTCCAGGGGCCGGAAAGCGGCACCCAGAAAGTCGAGGCCACCCTTTGCAAACGCAACAACTTTGCCGGCACTGCGCAGCGTACTGCGCAGGCTGGCCAGTGAGGTGCACATGAACCATTTGCGCAAGATCGCCGCCCCCGGCCTGCTCGCCCTGGCCCTGTTCGGCCCGGCCGTACAGGCCGCCGCGCTGGTGCCGCCGCAGGGCTACAGCGCCGGCATCGAAAAGCTCAAGACCGGGCCCAACGATTTCCAGTGCGAGGCCGTGCCGACGCCCTATACCGGCCCGTTGCAGTTTCGCAGCAAGTACGAGGGCTCGGACAAGGCCCGCGCCACGCTGAACAGCGCTTCGGAAAAAGCCTTCCGCGACTCCACCGCGAGCATCACCACGCTGGAGCGCGGGGTAAGCAAGCAGGTGATGCAGTACATGCGCGACGGTCGCCCGCAACAGCTCGATTGCACGCTGCAGTGGCTGGGCACCTGGGCACGCGCCGATGCGCTGATGTCCACGGACTTCAACCACACCGGCAAGTCGATGCGCAAATGGGCGCTGGGCAGCATGAGCGCCGCCTACCTGCGCCTGAAGTTCTCCGATTCGCACCCGCTGGCGGCGCATCAGCAGCAGGCCGAGCTGATCGAGAAATGGTTTGGCCGCCTGGCCGACCAGGTGGTCAGCGACTGGAGCGATCTGCCGCTGGCGAAGATCAACAACCACTCGTACTGGGCGGCCTGGTCGGTGATGGCCACGGCGGTCGCGACTGACCGGCGTGACCTGTTCGACTGGGCAATCAAGGAATACAAGATCGGCGCCAACCAGGTGGATGCGCAGGGCTTCCTGCCCAACGAACTGCACCGCAAGCAGCGTGCGCTGGCGTACCACAACTATGCGCTGCCGCCGCTGGCAATGATCGCCAGTTTCGCCCAGGCCAATGGCGTGGATGTGCGCGGCGAGAACAACAGTGCGCTCAAGCGCCTGGGGGACCGGGTGCTGTCGGGGGTTGAGGACCCGAGTGCGTTCAAGGCCAAGAATGGTGAAAAGCAGGACATGGACGACCTGAAGATCGACAGCAAATACGCCTGGCTGGAGCCGTGGTGCAGCCTCTATCGCTGCAGCGCCGATGCGCTGGAGAAGAAGCACGAGATGCAGCCGTTCAAGAGCTTCCGCCTGGGTGGGGATGTCACGCGGGTGTATGACCCGCAGGCCGAAACCCGCAAGCACTAACCCCGCAAACCCTGTGGGAGCTGGCCTTGCCAGCGATGGGCCGCACGCCAGCCCTGGAAGCATCGCCGGCAAGGCCGGCTCCCACAGGGTCAGTGCAGGGCATACGCAATGAAGGTTTCCCCATGAATGTTCATGGGGGGTTTGGGGGGCTGCTGCCCCGATATGGATAACGACAAGGAGAGATCGGGATGGTGTTCTCGTCCAATGTGTTCCTGTTCCTGTTCCTGCCGATCTTTCTCGGCTTGTACTACCTGAGCGGGCAACGCTATCGCAACCTGCTGTTGCTGCTGGCCAGCTACCTGTTCTACGCCTGGTGGCGGGTGGACTTCCTCGCGCTGTTCGCCGGGGTCACCTTGTGGAACTACTGGATCGGCCTGAAAGTCGGCGCCGCCGGCGTGCGCACCAAGCCCGCCCAACGCTGGCTGTTGCTCGGCGTTGCCGTCGACCTATGCATCCTCGGCTACTTCAAATACGCCAACTTCGGCGTGGACAGCATCAACGCGATCATGAGCTCGTTCGGCCTTGAGCCGTTCATCCTCACCCACGTGCTGTTGCCGATCGGTATCTCGTTCTACATCTTCGAGTCGATCAGCTACATCATCGACGTGTACCGCGGCGATACCCCGGCCACCCGCAACCTGATCGACTTCGCCGCCTTCGTCGCGATCTTCCCGCACCTGATCGCCGGCCCCGTGCTGCGCTTTCGCGACCTGGCCGACCAGTTCAACCACCGCACCCACACCCTCGACAAATTCTCCGAGGGCTGCACGCGGTTCATGCAGGGTTTCATCAAGAAGGTGTTCATCGCCGACACCCTGGCAGTGGTCGCCGACCACTGCTTCGCCCTGCAAAACCCGAGTACCGGCGATGCCTGGCTCGGCGCGCTGGCCTACACCGCGCAGCTGTACTTCGACTTCTCCGGCTACAGCGACATGGCCATCGGCCTGGGCCTGATGATGGGCTTTCGCTTCATGGAGAACTTCAAGCAGCCGTACATCAGCCAGTCGATCACCGAGTTCTGGCGGCGCTGGCACATCAGCCTGTCGACCTGGCTGCGCGACTACCTCTACATCACCCTGGGCGGCAACCGCGGCGGCACCTTCGCCACCTACCGCAACCTGTTCCTGACCATGCTGCTGGGCGGCCTTTGGCACGGCGCCAACTTCACCTACATCATCTGGGGCGCCTGGCACGGCATGTGGCTGGCCATCGAGCGGGCACTGGGGCTGAACACCAACCCGCAGCGCTTCAACCCGATCAAGTGGGCCTTCACCTTCCTCCTGGTGGTGATGGGCTGGGTGATCTTCCGTGCGGAAAACCTGCACGTCGCCGGGCGCATGTACGGGGCCATGTTCAGCTTCGGCGACTGGCAGTTGTCGGAACTCAACCGCGCCAACCTCACCGGCCTGCAAGTGGCAACCCTGGTGCTGGCCTATGCGACCCTGGCGTTCTTCGGCCTGCGTGACTTCTACCGCAATGCGCGCCCAGAGCCGCGCCCGGCACCACTGACGTTCAACGCCGATGGCGAGGTCATGCGCCTGGACTGGACCAAGATCATGACCCGCGCGCTGGTGCTGCTGCTGTTCGCCGCGTCGATTCTCAAACTCTCGGCGCAAAGCTACTCGCCGTTCCTCTACTTCCAGTTCTGAGTGAGCCGACCATGACCCGATCATTACGCAAACTCTATTCGCTGCTGTTCCTCGCCCTGCTGCTGGGCCTGGGCCTGTGGTCGCTGGGCGGCCTGGGCAGTTTCCAGCGCACTGCGCAGATGACCACCCTCAACGGCAAGCTGGCCAAGGCCGCCGAAACCCATTACGACGCCGAGTTCCCGCTCAAGCGCATCGGCACCAACCTCTGGGCGGCGATGGACTTCAAACTGTTCAACGAAGGCCGCCCCGGCGTGGTGCTGGGCCGCGAGCAGTGGCTGTTCAGCGATGAAGAGTTCAAGCCGGTGGCCAGCGCCGACCAGCACGTGCTGGAAAACCTGGCGCTGATCCGCGGGGTGCGCGACACCCTGCAGGAGCACGGCGTGCAACTGGTCCTGGCGATCGTCCCGGCCAAGGCGCGCCTGTACCCCGAATACATCGGCGAGCAAACCCCGACCCGCCTGCACGACGACCTGTTCAGCCGCTTCCACGCCCAGGCTCGCCAGGCCGGCGTGTTCGCCCCGGACCTGCTCGCCCCGCTACAGAGCGCCAAGGACCGCGGCCAGGTGTTCCTGCGCACCGACTCGCACTGGACGCCGATGGGCGCCGAAGTCGCGGCCCAGCAACTGGCCGAAGCCATCAGCCGCCAGGACCTGCTCAGCCACACCCCGGAGCTGTTCGTCACCGACACCCAACCCAGCGCGCCGTACAAAGGTGACCTGACCAACTTCCTGCCACTGGACCCGCTGTTCACCCACCTGCTGCCCGCCCCGGACACCCTGCAACAACGCACTACCCGCCCGGCCGAAGGCAACACCGATGGCGACGACGCACTGTTCGCCGACAAGCAGATCCCGGTGGCGCTGGTGGGCACCAGCTACAGCGCCAACCCGCACTGGAACTTCCTCGGTGCGCTGCAACAGGCGCTGCGCAGCGACGTGGTCAATTACGCCGAAGACGGCCATGGCCCGCTGCTGCCAATGCTCAAGTACCTGCAAACCGACGCCTTCAAAAACAGCGCGCCACACGTGCTGATCTGGGAATTCCCGGAACGCTATCTGCCAATGAAAAACGACCTCAGCGCCTTCGATCCGCAGTGGATCGCGCAGCTGAAAAAAACCCGCAATGCCAAGCAAGACCTGGCCCTGTCGTCCCATCGGACGGAACACTGAGAGGTAACGCACATGACCACCAAGCACCGTATTGCCAAAGCTTTCGCCCTGACCGCCGGCATCAGCCTGCTCTCGCTGCAGGCCTGGGCCGGCGCCGATGCCGCGCTGTATGGCCCGAGTGCACCGAAAGGCTCGACCTTCGTGCGCATCTACAACGCCAGCAACCAACCGGTCGCCGCCAGTGTCGGCAACACCCAGATCAGCGAAGTCGGCGCGCAGGCCAGCAGTGACTTCAGCTTCATGCCGCAAGGCGACTACAGCGCCAAGGTCGGCAGCCAGAGCGTGCCGGTCAAGCTCGCCTCCGACCACTACTACACCCTGGTCAACCACGCCGGCGGCACACCGCAACTGGTCGAGGAACCACCGTTTCGCAACAAGCAGAAATCCCTGGTACGCGTGCAGAACCTCAGCGACCAGGCCCTGACCCTGAAGACCGCCGATGGCAAGACCGAAGTGGTCAAGCCGGTCGCGGCCAAGGCGCGCGGCGAGCGCGAGATCAACCCGGTCAAGGTCAGCCTGGCGCTGTATGAAGGCGACAAGAAAGTCAGCGACCTCAAGCCCGTGGCACTCGAGCGTGGCGAAGCCGCCGTGCTCTACGTGACCGGTTCCGGCAGCAGCCTGTCGCCGGTCTGGGTCAAGCGCCCGGTGTCCACCCGTTAATCACCTGCCCCTTTCAACGTTCGGAGAATACTCATGATTCCAGTCATCCTGTCCGGCGGTAGCGGTTCGCGTCTGTGGCCGCTGTCGCGCAAGCAATTCCCCAAGCAGTTCCTGGCCCTGACCGGTGAACACACGCTGTTCCAGCAAACCCTCTCGCGCCTGGTGTTCGACGGCATGCAGGCGCCCATCGTGGTGTGCAACAAGGACCACCGCTTCATCGTCAACGAGCAGTTGGGCAACCTCAAGCTGGAGACCCAGGCCATCCTCATGGAGCCGTTCGGTCGCAACACCGCACCCGCCGTGGCGCTGACCGCGTTGAAGCTGGTGTCTGAAGGGCGCGACGAGTTGATGCTGGTGCTCCCGGCCGACCACGTGATCGATGACCAAAAGGCCCTGCAACGCGCCCTGGCCCTGGCCACCGTGGCGGCCGAACGAGGCGAGATGGTGTTGTTCGGGGTGCCGGCGACCAAGCCGGAAACCGGCTACGGCTATATCAAGTCGAGCCAGGATGCACTGCTGCCCGAAGGCGTCAGCCGGGTCGCGCAGTTCGTCGAGAAACCGGACGAGAAGCGTGCCACCGAGTTCGTCAAGGCCGGGGGGTATTTCTGGAACAGCGGGATGTTCCTGTTCCGTGCCAGCCGCTTCCTCGAAGAGCTGAAAAAGCATGACCCGGATATCTATGACACCTGCGTGCTGACCCTGGAACGCAGCCAGGAGGACGGCGACAGCGTCAGCATCGACGAGGCCACCTTCGCCTGCTGCCCGGACAACTCCATCGACTACGCGGTGATGGAAAAAACCCAGCGCGCCTGCGTGGTGCCACTGAGTGCCGGCTGGAGCGATGTCGGCTGCTGGTCATCGCTGTGGGATGTGCACGAGAAGGACACCAACGGCAACGTCACCAAGGGCGACGTGGTGGTGCAGGACAGCCGCAACTGCATGATCCACGGCAACGGCAAGCTGGTGTCGGTGATCGGCCTGGAGAACATCGTCGTGGTCGAGACCAAGGACGCGATGATGATTGCCCACAAGGACAAGGTCCAGGGCGTCAAGCAGATGGTCAATACCCTGGACGCCCAGGGCCGCAGCGAAACCCAGAACCACTGCGAGGTGTACCGGCCGTGGGGTTCGTATGACTCGGTGGACATGGGCGGGCGTTTCCAGGTCAAGCACATCACGGTCAAGCCGGGGGCGAGCCTGTCGCTGCAGATGCACCACCACCGGGCGGAGCACTGGATCGTGGTGTCCGGCACGGCGGAAGTGACCTGTGACGAGAATGTGTTCCTGCTCTGCGAGAACCAGTCGACCTATATTCCGATTGCCTCGATCCACCGCCTGCGCAACCCGGGCAAGATCCCGCTGGAGATCATCGAGGTGCAGTCGGGTAGCTACCTCGGCGAGGATGATATCGAGCGTTTCGAAGATATCTACGGGCGCTCGACGCCGATTGAGCGGGGGGTGTCGATCAAGACCATTGCCCAGTAGTCAGCCGTAGGGCCCTATCGCCGGCAAAGCCGGTTCCCACAGGTAAGGCGGTGCTTTCAGAAACCCTGCCATTGCCTGTGGGAGCCGGCTTTGCCGGCGATGCTTTTAAAGTTGTCGCCGCCCCGCACCGCTATTAGGATGGATGGTAACTGCACCCAAGGCGCCCACCATGTTCATCGGAATCCTGCTGATCCTCACCTGGCTGATTCTTCTCCTGCGTTACCCCGCCAAAGCCTTGCCCATCTCCCTCGCCGCCCTGCTCGGCCTGGGCCTGGTCGGGGTCTGGGTGGTCTGGCTCGACAATCGCGAGGCCAGCCAGCTGGCCCGCCTTGAACTGCGCCTGAACTACGCCCCGAAAGACTGCCCCGTCGACCGCCCGCTGCAAGTCAAAATGAACAACGGCAACACCGTCCCGCTGCAGGAGCTGCGCTGGCGTGTTGCTGCCTACGCCCCCGGCGACACGGTCAACCTGGCCGAGAACACCTATAGCGCCCCACGCTATCGCGGCCCCGGCGAACTGCAGGCCGGTGCCAGCTGGAGCGACTGCCTGCCCCTGCCGCCACTGCGCTCCGGCTACCGCCCGCAAACCCTGGAATTTCGTGCCGAACACCTTCAGGGCAGTTTTGCCAACTAGTATTTCTACCAGTACCGCCGTTTGAAATCTGCGTGTTGAATGGAGTCTTTTCTTCAGGGAAGACCCCTTCATGACACTGATCACCGTCCCGGACCTCACCGACCTGAGCAAGCTGCTCGACACTCACCCACGTCAAACACCTGGCCTGCTGTTGCTCGGCTCACGCGCCTGGCAGTACTGCGCCGAGCTGCATTCACAGATCGCCACGTTGGCGAACAGCCGCCCCGACGTGCAGCTCTACGAATTCAACGTCGATGACTATGAAGAAGACTTTCTGCACAGCGCCTTGCTGGAAATCTTTGCCCTGCGCCACATCAAATACCTGCCCTCACAGGTGTTGCTGCCAAGCCACGGCGAATCCCGGGTGATCAGCACCTCAAGCCTGGAAGAAATCCGCCTGGAACTGGCTGATATGCACTAGCCGACATGCCGTATGATCGGCCCACTCTTCCCGATCAGCAGGCCCATGCCATGTCCCTCGTGCTTATCACCGGTTGCTCCAGCGGTATCGGCCGCGCCCTGGCCGACAGTTTCAAGAACGCCGGCCACACGGTCTGGGCCACGGCCCGCAAACCCGACGACGTCGCCCGCCTGCAAGCCGCCGGCTTCGCCGGCCGCCAACTGGACGTCAACGATGGCGCCGCGCTGCAACAACTGGCCGAGGAAATCGACACGGCCCACGGCGGCCTGGACATCCTGATCAACAATGCCGGCTACGGCGCCATGGGCCCATTGCTCGACGGCGGGGTCGAGGCCATGCAGCGCCAGTTCGAAACCAATGTGTTCGCCCTGGTCGGCGTCACCCGCGCGCTGTTCCCGCTGCTGCGCCGCAACCGCGGCCTGGTGGTGAATGTGGGCAGTGTCTCCGGTGTGCTGGTGACCCCGTTTGCCGGCGCCTACTGTGCGTCCAAGGCGGCCGTGCACGCCTTGACCGATGCGCTGCGCCTGGAACTGGCACCGTTTGCTATCCGGGTGATGGAAGTGCAGCCGGGGGCGATTGCCTCAAGCTTTGCCAACAACGCCGAACGCGAGGCCGAGCAGCTGCTCGACCAGGGCTCAGCCTGGTGGCCATTGCGCGACAGCATTCGTGCCCGCGCCCGCGCCTCGCAGGATCACCCGACCCCGGCGGCGGTGTTTGCCGAAGGCCTGTTCAAGGCCACCCAGAAAACCCCGACCCCACGGCTGGTGCGCCTGGGCAACGGCAGCCGTGCGCTGCCGTTGCTGGCTACCCTGCTGCCCAAAGCCTTGCTCGAGAAAGTCCTCGCCAAGCGCTTCGGGCTCAACCGCGCGCTGTAGCCTCAGACAATCGAGCGCACCACGCCGCCATCGACGCGCAACGCCGCGCCGGTGGTGGCGCTGGCCTGGCACGAGGCGAGGTAGACCACCATGCTGGCCACCTCCTCCACCGTCGCCAGGCGCTTGATCAGCGACGTGGGGCGATGCTCGGCGATGAAGTTGGCTTCCATCTTGTCGCTGCTCAGGCCTTGCTCCTTGGCCATCTTCTGGAAGAACTCGCCCACGCCCTCGGAACGGGTCGGCCCCGGCAATACCGCATTGACCGTCACGCCGGTGCCAGCCAGGGTTTCGGCCAAGCCACGGGACACCGCGAGCAAGGCGGTCTTGGTGGTGCCGTAGTGCACCATCTCGACCGGGATCTGCACGGCCGACTCACTGGACAGGAACAGCACCCTGCCCCAGCCACGCTCGGCCATGCCCGGCGCATAGTGACGCGACAGGCGCACTGCGCTCATCACGTTGACCTCGAAGAAGTTGCGCCACTCTTCATCGCTGATCTCGAAAAAGCCCTTGGGCTCGAAGATGCCCAGGTTGTTCACCAGGATGTCGGCCTGCGGCACCTTGGCGAACAGTTTTTCTGCGCCTTCGGCCGTCCCCAGGTCCGCCACCACGCCACTGACCTTGACGCCTGGGAACTTGCCGCGCAGCTGTTTCACCGCCGCATCGACCCGGGCCTTGCTGCGCCCGTTGAGGACCACTTCGGCACCCGATTCCGCCAACCCGAACGCAATGGCCAAACCGATGCCAGCGGTGGAGCCGCTGACGATCGCGCGTTTGCCGTGCAAAGAAATATTCATGCCCGCGTCCTTCTATGGATGAAAGTCAAACTACCCAAACCGGCGTTCCAGCACTGGCTGTGTCGAGCGTAGCTGGCGCGTCCGTGAACGCCAGCCATTGACTTGAACTGACGAGTCAGTCGCCAATCAGTGCACCCGGTGCAGCTGTAAAAAAACCGTCAAATTTGGTGTCGGCTGCAGCAGGCCTTGAGGATCTGGCGCAACCAGCGGTGGGCCGGATCATTGTCGACGCGTGCGTGCCAGGCTTGCATGACCTTCACCGGCTCCAAGGCAAAGGGGATACGGAACGAGCGCAACGGCAGCCCCAAGCGCGCAACACACGACTGCATGTGCTCCGGCAGCGGCAGCAACAAGCTGCCATCGAGCAGCGCGAACATGGCGCAGTGAACGCTCGGTGTGATCAGCGCCACGCGTCGCTGCAAAGCCTGTGCAGCGAGTGCGTCATCAATCGGGCCACGCGCCCGGCCACGGCGCGAAACGCTGATCTGCTCGAAGCTGGCAAAGCGCTCGGGGGTGATTTCGTCATCGAATATCGGGTGATCGTTGCGCGCCAGGCACACGAACGAGGTGGAAAACAGCCCTTGCACCTTGATTTCCGGACCGAGGTCGCGAGTGGCCCCGACGTACAGGTCCAGGCGGCCATCGCGCAGAGCGTCATCCTCGTCGTCCTCAGCCTCCGGCATCAGGCGCAGCACGGTGCGCGGTGCCTGCTGGCGCATGGCCTCGAACAATGGTGGGCAATAAGGGGTGATGAACACATCGTTGGCGCGCACGTTGAAGGTGCGTTCCAAGGTTGTCAGGTCGAGATCGTCATTGGCCGTGAACAGCTGGTTGGCCTGTTCAACTACCTGGCGAACCTGGCTGCGCAGGGCGATGGCCTTGGGTGTGGGGACCAGGCCACGGCCGGCGCGAACCAGGATCGGATCGCCGACGGCCTGGCGAATGCGGGTCAGTGTGCGGCTCATGGCGGCGGGGCTGAGGTTCATGCGGCGGGCGGCGCCGACAACGCTGCCTTCGTCGAGCAATGCGTCCAGCGCCACCAGAAGATTCATATCCGGGAATTGCATGAGCGAGCATCCATTCAACGGGTCCAGAGGGTCGGCTGTGGTCCGTGCAGCTTACCCGTAGCGCAGCGGTTTGGCAGAGAGAGTAAAACCGTCCCACGCCACAGCTTCGTTACCTTAGCGCATTCATTTGGATGGATATGTGCAAAAGAGTAAATCCATATTTTTGCAGGAGCCGGCCGTGCCGGCGCCTGCACTGAATTACTGCGGTTTCACCACCACGGTACAGGTCGTACCCGCCGCCAGCAGGTAGCCTTGCGGCACCTCGTCGATGTGAATCCGCACCGGCACCCGCTGCGCCAGTCTCACCCAGTTGAAGGTCGGGTTCACATCGGCGATCAGCTCGCGGCTCTCTGGGTTGTCACGGTCATAGATGCCCCGCGAAATACTCTCCACATGCCCCTTGAGCACTTCACCGCTCATCATCTGCAGGTCTGCCTTGTCACCCACCCGCACATGCGGCAGCTTGGTTTCCTCGAAGAACCCGTAGACCCAGAACGAGTCCTTGTCGACCACCGCCATCTTCGCTTCACCGGTGCGCGCATAGTCACCCCGGTGCACATTCAGGTTGGTCACATAGCCATCGACCGTTGCCAGAATTCGCGTGCGCTTGAGGTCCAGCTCTGCCGCCGCCAGCTGCGCCAGCGCCTGCTGGTAGTCGGCCTGGGCGGCAGTGGCGATGTTGCTGGCATCATCGCGGTTCTCCCGCGAGATCACCAGGTTGTCCATGTCGGCACGCCGGTGCGCATTGACCTTGCGCATCTCCCAGGTGGCCTTGCGCGAGGCAACCATTGCCTGCGCCTGCTTCACTGCCACCTCGTAGTGCTCCGGGTCGATCTGCATCAGCACATCGCCCTTCTTCACCAACTGGTTGTCGCGCACCGGCACGTCCACCACATACCCCGGTACATCCGCGGCAACGTTGATGATATCGGCGCGCACGCGGCCATCGCGGGTCCACGGCGTGTTCATGTAGTGCACCCAGAGCTGCCGGCCGATCACCACGGCAGCAGCCAGCACGAGCAAGGTGGCAAGCAGGCTGAAAAACTTTTTCATCAACTTCGCTCTCAACGGTAAACAGTCAGCGCCATCGCGCCAAACAGGCAGATGAACAGGCACAGGCGCAACAAGGCCGGGTGCCAGAAAAAGCGGTAGCCGTCGAACCCGGCGATAAACCGGTCCAGCCCCCAGGCGAGCCCTGCGGCAAACAGGAACATCAGGGTCATGGTCGGCATGTACACGCCATGGAAGGCGATTTCACGGGGCATGGGTCGGTCCTTGCGCGGGCGCCAGTGCGGCCAGCGGCGATTGCGGGTCTAGCAGCGAAGTACGAATGAAATGCAGGTAGCTCTGCACCCGGCGCAAGGCCGAGGTGTCGAAGTGCCGGGCGAAGGGTTCATCGGTGGCCTGCACACGGCTGATGGCATGGTCTACCGCCACCAGCGCGCGCTCGTGGTTGCTCGCCGAGGGCTGCAGGAACAGCCGCGCCAGCGCCCGCCCCATGACCCGGATCGCCTGGCGCCAGGGCTGCGATTCGGCGTAGCACGGGTGCACCGGCAAAATCGCCTGCTCGCGGCGCAGCTCGATGATTGCGTGACCGACTTCCAGCACCACGAACATCCAGCGCAGCAAGGTGCTCTGCACCTGCGGTTGGCCGACCGCCAGGCCATAGGCCTGGTGCAGCAGGTCGCGGGTCCGGCTTTCGAACGCCGAGCCCAGCCCGCGCAACTTGCCACTCAAGGCGAACAGCACCTGGCCACGCAGGTCTTCCTCCAGCCGGCTCCACAACCAGCGGCTGTTCGGCGGCAGGATGATCGCGCCGGCCGCCGCGCACACCAGCATGCCGATGACCATGGCGATGTAGTCGTTGATGAAGCTGTAGGGGTTGTAGATCGTCAGGTTGTCCGGCACCGAGCCGGTCGAGAAGAAGATCAGCAAGCCCAGCCCATAACCGGCATAGGCCGGGCGCGAGGCGAGGAATGCACCCAGCACGAACACCGGCGCCAGCACCAGGCACAGCAGCGGGAAACCGTCGATCCAGGGGAACACGAAGAAGGTTTCGAAGAAGCCGATCAGCGCGCCGAGCAAGGTTCCGCAGGCCATCTGGAAGGACATGCGCTTGGGGTTCGGCGTGGCCGCCGACAAGCCCACGGTGGCCGCTGCGATCAGGGTCATGATCGCCCCGCTGGGCCAGGCCGTGGCCAGCCAGAAGCTGCCCAGCACCAGCAGAATGAGCGAGGCGCGCAAGCCCGCCGCCAGCGACACCATCCAGTTGGTCTGGGCCACATAGGGCTCGTCCCACTGCTCGCGGGCGTGGCTGTGCTCGGCCAGCGAAGCGTGGGTCTGCGCGTAGTTGTGCATGTCGTCGACGAAGCGGTAGAGCAGCTCGTAGGCCGTGTGGAAGTCCAGCAGGTCGGCCTCGCTCGGGCCGCTTTCGACATAGGCCGCGCGCAAGCTGCGCACACGCTCCGGCAGGTCTTCCTTGTAGGCCGCCAATTGCCCGGCAAGACGCGCGGCGTCGGCATCGGTCAGGGCGCGGCCGGCATAGCCATCGAGCAGTTCAGCCAGCGCGTTCAAGCCCGGCTCGATGGCCGTGACGATTTGCAACGGGCCACGTGAGCGCAAGCGTTCGAGCAATTGATGCAGGGCGTTGAAGCGCGTGGTGATGGCCATGAACTCGCTGTTCATGCGCCCCAGCCGGCCATTGCGCCGACGCATGTGCGGGTCTTCGAAGGCCGTTACGTTGCGCAGGCCTTCCAGGCCTACCGCTTCGGCAATGAAGCGCACGTTGCTGCTTTCGAAGCGGTCGCGCTGGCTGTCGCCACGCAGGCCCTCGGTGACAAAACTGGCGAACACGCCAAAGCGCTGGTACAGCGCGTTGCGCATCGAGGCACTGGCCGACTGCGGCAGGATCGCGGCGCTGACCAGGGTCGACACGAGAATCCCCAGGGAGATTTCCAGCACCCGCCAGACCGCCGCCATGAACGCCCCGTCCGGGTGCTGCAAGGCCGGCAGGCCGACCATCGCGGCGGTATAGCCGGCCAGCACGAAGCCGTAGGCGCGGAAGGTCCGGTAGCGCATCGCGCCCGCCGAACACAGCCCGACCCAAAGGGCCAGGCTGGGCAGGAACAGCTCGGTGTTGTGCGGGAAGATGGCGATCAGCGCGACCATCACCGAGGAGCCGGTCAAGGTCCCCAGCAGCCGCCAGAAACTCTTGGCGAAGACATGCCCGCTTTGCGGCTGCATGACGATGAACACGGTGATCATCGCCGTGCGCGGCTGCGGCAACTCCAGGCGCATGGCCAGCCACAGGGTGATGAACGCGGCGGTCAGCACCTTGAAGATGTAGACCCAGGTCACCCCGTCGGTCCGCGCCCAGGCAAAGAATCCACGGCGCCATTCAAGGGAGGCCAGCCAACGCAACGGCAGGGTCGCGGCACTCATTGTGCGCTGCCCGCTTTATCGAAAATGGCCAGGCTGCCCGGGGTTTTCGGCGCGGCCTCGGTGTCGGCCTTCGGCACATCGTTGCCGGCACCCAGGCCGCCACCCAACGCCGTCACCAACTCGGCATGGGCGCTCAGGCGCGCAGCCTGGACCTGCTGCTGGATCTGCTGCTGGCGGAACAACAGGGTCTGCGCATTGAGCACATTGAGGTAGTCGGTCAGGCCACGCTGGAAGGCGATCATCGCGATGTCGTAGGTCTTCTGCGCCGAGGCCACCGACTCGGCAGCGAAGTGCTGCTGCTCGTTCATCGACTCGCGGCGGATCAACTGGTCGGAGATACCCTTGAGCGCCTCGACCACGGTCTGGTTGTAGTGCGCCACGGCGATGTCGTAGCCAGCCGAGGCCACGCCCAGCTCCGAGCGCAGGCGACCGCCGTCGAAGATCGGCAGGCTGATGGCCGGGCCGAGGTTGTAGTTGAACTTGCGCCCGGTCAGAAACTCCAGCGGGCCGCCACCGGTAGCCATGAAGCCCAGGCCGCCGATCAAGTCGACGTTGGGAAAGAAGCCGGCATGCGCGACATCGATACCCCGGGCCTGCGCGGCCACCTGCCAGCGGCTGGCGACCACGTCCGGGCGCTGGCCGACCAGTTCGGCCGGCAAGGCCGATGGCAGCTTGAGCGCGGCATTGAGCGACAGGCTCGGGCGCAGCAGTTGCGCACCCTCCCCCGGCCCTTTGCCGGCTAAAGCTGCCAGCTGGTTGCGCGCCAGGGCGATTGCTTCATTCATGGCGTCGAGCTGGCGGTGGGTTTCCGGCAGCGGGGTCTGCGCCTGGCTGACTTCGAAATGGGTGCCGATACCGCCTGCCAGCCGGCGTTCGGCCAGGGCGAGGATCTGCTCCTGCTGTTCGAGTTCGGCCTTGACGATGTCGCGCTGGGCGAAGTGCAACGACAACTGGATGTAGACCTTGACAATGTTGTTGTGCAATTCGAGCTGGGCCTGGCGGGCCTGGGCCACGCTCATGTGCGCACGGTCCACGGCCTGCTCGCTGGCATTGCGCTCGCGACCCCAGAGGTCCAGTGCATAGCTGAAGCCCAGGGCCGCGTTGTTGTCCCAGGTATTGGTGCCCGACAGCGCACCGGGGCCATAGAACTGGTCTTCAGGCCAGTTGTGCCGCTTGAGCGTGGCCTCGCCGTTGACCTGCAGTTGCTCCGCGGACTCCACTACGCCAGCCATCGACCTGGCTTCGCGCACCCGCGCAGCGGCCATGGCCATGCTCGGGCTATCCTTGACCGCCAGGGCAATCCAGCGGTCCAGTTGCGGGTCGCCATAGGCATGCCACCACTGCTGGTCGGGCCAGTGGGCGTCAGCGGCAGCCTCGCGGATCGCCGCGTCGGTGGTCAGGGTATTGGCGTGCAACGTCTTGCTTTGCGGGGCAATGCCCCAAGTTCCGATACAGCCGCTCAAGGTCACGCTAAAGGCACAGACGCTGAGCGCATTGAGCGCTCTGATGATGCGACGCGGCACAGCTGCAAATTCCCGACTAAGAAGGTGGATGACGCTTGGAGAAGGCAATTCTAGGGGGCGGCCGCACTGGCGATAAGAGTGTATTACTGCGAATCTTTGTTACGAAAACGGCGATAATCCGGCTTTAGTCTGGAAGACCCCCAGGTAACTTCATGTCACAATTCTGTCGTCTTCTTTGAGAGCGCCCCATGGACACTCTGCAAAACATGCGTGCATTCAGCTGTGTAGCGCAGGTCGGCAGTTTTACCGCCGCCGCCGTACAGCTGGACACCACCACCGCGAACGTTTCGCGGGCGGTTTCCAACCTTGAAGCTCACCTGCAAACCCGCCTGCTCAACCGCACCACGCGGCGCATTGCCCTGACCGAAGCGGGCAAGCGCTACCTGATGCGCTGCGAGCAGATCCTCACCTATGTCGAGGAAGCCGAGGCCGAGGCCAGCGATGCCCATTCGCGCCCGGCCGGGCAGTTGAAGGTGCATTCGATGACCGGGGTCGGCCAGCATTTCGTCATTGACGCGATTGCCCGCTACCGCGAAACCCACCCGGAAGTGACCTTCGACCTGACCATGGCCAACCGTGTGCCGGACCTGCTCGACGAGGGCTACGACGTGTCCATCGTGCTGGCCAGCGAGCTGCCGGACTCGGGGTTCGTCTCCCAGCGCCTGGGCATCACCTACAGCATCGTCTGTGCCTCGCCCGACTACGTGAAACAGCACGGCGTTGCGCACAAGCCTGCCGACCTGCTCAAGCATGCCTGCCTGCGCATGGTCAGCCCGGTGATCCCGTTGGAGAAGTGGCTGTTCGACGGCCCGGAAGGCCAGGAAATGGTCAACATCACCCAGGCGCCGTTCCAGGTGAACTCGGCCGATGCCATGAATGCGGCGATCCGCAGTGGCATGGGGGTTGGCGTACTGCCGATCTATTCGGCGATCGACGGCCTGCGCGATGGCAGCCTGGTGCGGGTGATGCCGGAGTACCGCTTGCAGGAGCTGAACCTGTACGCGATCTACCCGTCGCGCCAATACCTGGATGCCAAGATCAAGACCTGGGTCGAATACCTGCGCAACTCCCTGCCGGAAATCCTCGCCGCCCATGAGGCCGACCTGAAGACCCACGAGCTGCGCATCGCCAACTGAAATCTTGCTGCACAGGGGCGGTGGAGAATGATAGCGTGCTACCCATTCTCCACCGTCAGCCGAGAGTTTGCCGATGAAAAAGACCGTCCTTGCCTTCAGCCGCATCACTGCGCCGATGGTCGAACGCTTGCAGCAGGATTTCAACGTGATCGTGCCGAACCCCAAGCTCGGCGACATCAGTGCCCAGTTCAACGAAGCGCTGCCCGAGGCCCACGGGTTGATCGGTGTAGGCCGCAAGCTGGGCAAGGCGCAGCTGGAAAACGCCCACAAGCTTGAAGTGGTCGCCAGCGTGTCGGTGGGTTACGACAACTATGACCTGGCCTATTTCAACGAGCGCGGCCTGGCCCTGACCAACACCCCGGATGTACTCACCGAAAGCACCGCTGACCTGGGCTTTGCCTTGCTCATGGGCGCGGCGCGGCGGGTAGCCGAGCTGGATGCCTGGACCAAGGCCGGCCAGTGGCAGGCCACCGTGGGCCCGGCGCAGTTTGGCAGCGACGTGCATGGCAAGACGCTGGGGATTGTCGGCCTGGGCAATATCGGGGCGGCGATTGCCCGGCGTGGGCGGTTCGGTTTCAACATGCCGATCCTGTACAGCGGCAACAGCCGCAAGGCCGCGTTGGAGCAGGAGCTGGGGGCGCAATTCGTCAGCCTCGACGAACTGCTGGCGCAAGCCGATTTCGTCTGCCTGGTGGTGCCATTGGGGGCACAGACCACGCACCTGATCAGCACCCGTGAGCTGCAACTGATGAAGCCGAGTGCGTTTCTGATCAACGTGTCGCGCGGGCCGGTGGTGGATGAGGCTGCGTTGGTGCAGGCGCTGCAGAACGGCACGATTCGCGGTGCCGGGCTGGATGTGTATGAGAAAGAGCCATTGGCGCAGTCGCCGTTGTTTGCCCTTGGCAATGCGCTGACCCTGCCGCATGTCGGCTCGGCGACCGCCGAGACCCGTGAGGCGATGGCCAATCGGGCGATTGATAACCTGCGTGCCGCCTTGCTGGGTGAGCGGCCCAAGGACCTGGTGAACCCGCAGGTCTGGAAGTAACCTTTCGGGCCCTATCGCCGGCAATGCCGGCTCCCACAGTGGTCGCTGTGATGCCATACATAACCTGTGGGAGCCGGCCTTGCCGGCGATAGGGCCGCCTCAGGTTCTCGCGGCCACAGTGCCAAGCGCCACCTTCTCCCGCGGCTTGCGAAAGACCAGCACATTGCCCAGCATCACCAGCACCAGCCCGCACAGGGCCGGTAGCGTCCATTGATAGCCTTCGGCATAGGCCGACACGTTCAACGCCACCAGCGGGAACAACACCGTGCAGTACGCTGCGCGCTCCGGCCCCATGCGCCCGACCAGGGTCAGGTAGGCCGTGAAGCCGATCACCGACCCCGGAATCACCAGGTACAGCAGCGAGCCGATATACCGCGTGTTCCACTCCATCGTGAACGGGATACCGCTCAACAGGCAGTAGACCCCGAGCATACCCGCCCCATAACACATGCCCCAGGCATTGGTGGTCAGCGGCCGCAGCCCGGCCTTCTGTTGCAGGCTGGAGAGCATGTTGCCGGCCGAGAAACACAGCGTACCCAGCAAGGCCAGGCCCAGCCCGACCAGGGTTTCCCGACTGGCCGTGTGGC
This sequence comes from Pseudomonas fontis, assembly GCF_028656955.1. GTDB lineage: Bacteria > Pseudomonadota > Gammaproteobacteria > Pseudomonadales > Pseudomonadaceae > Aquipseudomonas > Aquipseudomonas fontis. Next base: position 51,314 of record NZ_JAMDGY010000013.1, on the reverse strand, counting down.
CCGCCAGCTCCGGCCAGAACAACAGCCCCAGCCCTCCCAGCCCCAACGCCCCGCCGGCCAGCACATTGGCCGCGATCTTCTGGCCGAAGAACACCCGCGCATTCAGCGCATTCCACAAGGTGGCGGTGGAGAACACCACGGCGATCAGGCCGCTGGGGATCCACTGGCTGGCCGTCAGGAAGCACATGAAGTTCACGCAGAACAGGCACAAGCCCTGGGCCAGGCAGATCGCATGCCCGCGCCGGTTCATCGGTTGCAGGCGGCGGCTGATCAGCAGGATGGCAAACAGCACCAGTGCCGCCAGGGCAAAGCGATAGACAATCGACACCGGAATGGCGACCACGCCCAATTGCAGTTTCAGGGCGATCCAGGTGGTGCCCCAGATCACTACGGTCAACAGGTACAACGACAGATTCATGGCAGCGCTCCTCACTGGTGTGCCTTCAGTGTCCGGGCAAGGCCTGCCGCCGCGCTTGCACAAACTTGCGCTTTTGCGTGCTGCCCGGCTGACCAGGCAAGCGCGCACGGGTAGGATGGCGACAGAGGTAATGACCATGACGCCGCTGGATCACCTGCAAGTCTTCAAAGCCATGCACGAGTCGCCCAATACCCGCCTGGAACACAGTGCGCAGCTCGGTGACGGCCTGGCCGCAGCCCAGTGGAGCAACCGTCATGACGCCCGCGACTACGAAGCGCCGACCCACCACACGCTGTCCTGCTACATCGCCGACGGCACCGGCACCTTTCGCCGCGATCAACCGGCCAACAAGGGCGCGCCAAACAAGCTGTGCATCATGCCGGCAGGTTCCGCGTCGAACTGGGTGGTGAACGGCAATATCCGCCTGGCGCACCTGTACATCAGCGAGGCGCAGTTCGCCCTGGGCTGCGTGCGCCTGCTGGACCGCGAACCGCGCGAATTGCAACTGCGCGAGGCGACCTTTATCGACGCCCCCGAGCAGGCCCGGCGGTTTCGCCAGTTGATTGCGCTGAACTGGGATGAGCCCGGCGAGCGCCTGCTGACCAGCAGCCTGGCCCATGAGATTCTCGATCACGCGGTGTTGAGCCAGGTCGGCCCGCGCCAGGGCCTGCGGCTCAAAGGCGGGCTGGCGGCGCATCAGCGTCGGCTGTTGGTGGAGTATGTCGAGGGGCATCTGGAACAGCCCATCAGCCTGGGTGAGCTGGCCGGGCTGTGCCATCTGTCGGAATACCACTTTGCGCGAATGTTCCGCACCAGCTTCGGCTTGCCGCCGCACCAGTACCTGCTGGCCCGGCGTTTAGCGCGGGCGCGGCAGTTGTTGCGCCTGGGTGACCTGGCGCTGGGCGAAATCGCCCTGCAGTGCGGGTTTGCCAGTGCCAGCCACTTCAGCAACCGCTTTCGCCAGGCACTGGGGGCAACGCCTGGGGAGTATCGGCTGGCATTGCGCGGCTGAGCCCATCGCCGGCAAGGCCGGCTCCCACGAGATATGGCATCACACCGGCCGCTGTGGGAGCCGGCCTTGCCGGCGATGGGGCCCTTCAGAACTCCAGGGTGCTCGACAACGTCACCTGTCGCGAATCCCCCACCGCAACAAAGAAGCGGTTCACCGCCGAGGTGTAGTAGGTCTTGTCGAACAGGTTCTTCACGTTCAGCTGCAAGCGCACCTTGTGCTCATCCAGGCGGGTTTCATAGGTCGCGAAAGCATCCGCCACGGTGTACGCCGGCAGGTCGAAATCGTTCTCCGAATTACCCGCACGCTCCCCCACATAACGCGCCCCGGCCCCCAGCCGCAAGCGGTCGCCACCGAACAGGCTGCCCACGTCATACACCGCCGACATCGAGCCGGAATGCCGCGCCACGTTCTGCAGGCGGTTGCCTTTCAATTTGGGGTCTTCAGTCACTTCGGCATCGGTAAACGCATAGCTGCCAATCAGGCTCCAGCGCTCGCTGAGCTGGCCACTGAGGTCCAGCTCCACACCGCGCGAGCTGACCTCGCCGGCATTGCTGTACAGCGTATCGCCCGAGGCCTGGTCGAAGTTGGCCACCAGCACGTTGCGCTTGGTGATGTCGAAGAACGCCAGGGTCCCGGTGATCGAGCCGGGAATATCCAGCTTGGCCCCCAGCTCCCAGGACTTGCCCTGTTCCGGGTCAATCGAGGAATCCAGCACCCGCCCGCCAGTCAGCGGGGCAATGCTCGAATTGGGCTTGAACGACTCGGTGTAGCTGCCATACAGCGACAGGCTGTCATCGACCTTGTACACCAGCCCCGCATGCGGCACCCAGGCCTGGCCGCTGTTGTCGGTGTTGGCCTTGAACGGACGGCCACGGCCGGCGTACTGGTCGAACATCTGGTAGCGCGCACCGGCCACCAGAATCCAGTGTTCGTCCAGGTGCAGCGAGTCCTGGAAGAACAGCGAGTTGCTGCGCAGCTTGTCGGTCTGGTCGCTGTCGCTGGCCCGCACCGCTGTGCCTTCAGGCGCCAGGCCATAGACCGGGTCCAGGTAGCTGAAGGTGTTGCTGCTGCCGCGAATCAGGTCGGCGCGGTAGATCTTGCGGTACTCATCATCGAACCCCACCAGCAGGTCATGCTGCATGCCGGCCAACTGCACCTTGCCGTCGAGGCTGACGGTGGCAAAGCGGTCGTTGCTGAGCGACCCACGGGTGCCGTCCATGCTGCGGGTGAGCGTGCCTTTGGCGGCATTCACCGCCGTCACCCGGACCTGGCTGGCATCGTAGGTTTCACGGTTGAAGCTGTAGCCGAAGTGGGCTTTCCAGTCATCCGAAAGCTGGTGATCGACTTCCAGGCGGTACAGGTCGGAGCGCCCTTCCATGTTGTTGAACGGCTCGTCGAGGCGACGGGTGCCGGGAATGTTCAGCGGGTGATTGGTCGTCGGGCTGATCGCCGTGCCACGGTCGAACGGGTAGAGAAACTCGCGGTGCTCGTAGGCCAGTTGCACCTGGGTGTCTTCGCCAAACCAGGCCAGCGACGGCGCCACCAGCGATTCACGGTGGGTGCCGAAGTTGCGCCAGTAGTCTTCATCCTCGTGGTCCAACACCAGGCGGTAGGCGAAGTTGCTGTCGCCCAGCGCGCCGGTGCTGTCCAGCCCGCCACCGCTGCCATTCTTGCCGCTGCCGTAGGTCGAACCGCGTACGTTGATGGCGTTGTAGCGTTGCAACTGCGGGCGCTTGCTGACCACGTTGATCACCCCGCCGGGATCCTGGATGCCGTACAGCAGCGACGCCGGGCCCTTGAGTACTTCAACCCGCTCGGTGGTGGCGTTGAGGCTGCGCCCCTGAACCAGCGGCATGCCGTCGCGCATGATCGAGCCGTCGCGGTTGTCACCAAAGCCACGCTTCATCACGGTGTCGGCGGTCGCCCCGAAGTTGTTGCCCTGGGTGATGCCGCTGACGTTGTACAGCGCATCGTCGAGGTTGCGCGGCGCCTGGTCCTTGATGACCTGCGCCGGTACCACATTGATCGCCTGGGGGATGTCCTGGTTCGGCCCCTGCCCGCGCATGATCGACGCCGTGACCGGTGGCTGGTAGCTGCCGACGCTGTCGGCCTGCGAGGAAATATTGGTCGGGTCGAGGTTCAGCGCACCCGATTGGACAGCGGGTTCCAGGGTCAGGGTGCGCGCGTTCAGGCGGCGGAAGCTGTAGCCACTGTTGCCGAGCAAGCGTTGCAGGGCGTGCTCGGCGCTCAGTGCGCCATTGAGCGCCGGGGCGTTGATGCGCGGCAGGTCGACGGTATACACGACGCTCAACCCGGTCACCCGGCTGAAGTCATTCAGCGCTTGCGGCAACGGCTTGCTGGCCTGGGCAAAACTGAACAGCTGATCGACCTGCTCCGCCGCCTGGGCAATCGCCTGGGTAAAACTGCCGGGCAGCATCGCCGCCGCACCGAGACAGATGGAAACGCAACGTACTACCGAAGACTGTGCCCTGAACTTCATGCCGATGACCTGTGAGTGAACAACGCCCATGCGAATTAATCGCATTACCAATCACTACACGGATGCCGGATGAAATTACCTCAGCACTTTTCTGAAAATATTTTTCAGCGCAGCACCGTCACCCGGCCAAGCAACGTCTTGCGCTGGAAACCAACCACGGCACCGAGGGCATCGAGCGCCGCCAACGGGTCATCGGCGGGGAAGCTGCCGCTGACCTTGCGCGCGCCCAGTTCACCGCCCAGCACGACAATGCGCCCGGGGTAATAGCGCGACAGGTCATCGACCACCTGCGCCAGCGGCGCCTGGTAATAGTTCAGCCAGCCTTGGCGCCAGGCCAGCTGGCTTTCGCTGTCGACGCCATGCACCGCAGCAGCGGCGCCCTGCTCGAAGGCCACCTGCTGCCCGGCGCTCAGCACCTGCTGCGCCTGCCCTGGCGCAGCGGTCACGCCGACCTTGCCGGAGAGCACGGTGACCTGCGCGCCGTCAGCCTGGCGGCGCACCTCGAACTGGGTGCCCAGCACGCGTACTTCGCCGCCATTGGCCTGTACGGTAAACGGCGCACCCGTGTGGGTTACCTGGAAGAACACCGCGCCGCGACGCACCTCGACCTGACGCTGGCCATGGCTGAAATCGACGCTGATGGCGCTGTCGGCATCCAGCGTCAGTTGCGACTGGTCGGCCAGGGTAACCGACCTGATCTCACCCACGGAGGAGACGTAGTCCGCGCCGAAGTCGTCGATCCAGTTGCCCGGATGCAGGCCGGCGCCCAGGGCGACACACAACACCACACTCGCCGCGACGGCCAGCCCGGCCAGGCGCGGGCGCCATTTGGCGGCGGGCAGGTCCATGGCATCGAGGTATTTCTGCAGGGCTTGCGCCTCTTCAGCCGCCAACCGCGCAGCGGGCTCGGCGGTGCTCAGCCACAGTGATTGCGCCTGCCGATAGGCCTCGCCATGAGCCGGGTCGGCCAGCAACCAGCGCTTGAACTCTGCCCGCTCGGCACGCGCAGGCTGCTGGTTGATCTGGCTGAGCCAGGCCAAGGCCGCCTGTTGCTGTTCGGGGGTGAGTGTCATGGCGGCGTTCATCGCGGGGCATTCCCTGGCGTGCGGGGTACGGCGGGCCCGCCGGCGATACTCGCCTTGCAAGCCTCAAGGGCCCGCATCATATGTTTTTCCACGGCACTTTGGGACAGGCCCATGGCCTTGGCGATGTCCGCGTACTTGCGCCCATGGATGCGGTTGAGCAGAAAGATCTGCCGGGTGCGCTCGGGTAGTTCACGCAGGGCCGCTTCGATGCGGCGCAATTCGCTATCGGTTTCCAGCGCCGCCTGCGGTTCGCTGCCGGAGCTGGCGAATTCGCCTTCTGGCAGGCCATCGTTGGCCCGGCCACGGGCGCCTTCGCTACGCAGGTGGTCGATGGCAATGTTGCCGGCGCAGCGCAACAGGTAGGTGTCCAGCGCCTCGACGTTCACCTGCGGGCGCCGCCAGAAGCGCAGGAACAGGTCCTGCACCAGATCAGCCGCCGTCGCCCGGCAGCCGACGCGGCGGCTCACCAGGCTTTCCATCCGCGAGCGCTGCGCCAGGAACACCTGGAGGAAGCGCGCCCGCCCAGGCTCATCCGGGCCCGGGCTTGCGGAAGGAAGGTCGAACGGCTCGTTCATCGGCTCAGATCCAGCCCAGCGCCGAGAACGGCCCGAGCACAACGCTGGCCGCCGCCAGCACCAGCAACAGCTTGGGCCGGTATGGCAGCACGAAGACCCACAGGCACAGGCCGGCCATCAGCACTGCGAACAGCTCGACCAGGCCCATGGCCCAGCCGCTTTTGAGCACCGCCAGCCACAGCGCGACCACCAACAGCAACCAGCCGCCAATGCGCAGGCCCCGCAGGCGCCGTGGCGTGGCCTTGTGGCCGAGCAGGTCGCTGTAATGACGTTCCATCGACAGGCACAGGCCGGCGAACCCGGCAAAGCCGAATAGCGTGATCGCCAACATCACTTCACCTCGCTTTCAATCAGCGCCGCGGCTTTCGCAACCTTGGGCGCACGCTTGGGGGCAACGACAGGCGGCAGCAGCATCTTGCGCGCCGCCCAGTAGAGGAACAGCCCGCAGCCCAGCGCGGTCAGGTCGAAGCCGGCCATACTCCAGTCGCCCACGCGGATCGAATGGTTCAAGCCCTGGCCGGTGGTCCAGGCATTGATCAGTGGCAGGGCCAGGTAGAACACCGCCGCCACCGCGAGCTGTTCGCCCCAGGCCTTGCGCCCGGGCCGTAGCAGCGCATGCAGCAACGACAACCCCCAGATCAGGAAGAAGGTGTTGATCTCCGCATCGGCGCGGCCCTCCTGGAACGCTGGAATCAGCCGGTTGGCCCAGAAGAACCCGGCGACCGCCAGGATCAGCCCGCTCATGCTGGCAATGTTCAGCACCTCGACCAGGCGCAGCTCAAAGGGCTGCACGCCGCTCTTGGCGTGCTTGAGCTGGCGTTTGCCCAGCCACATGACCAGGCCGGTGCCGATCACCGCCGTGCCGGCCAGGCCGAAGAAGAAGTACAGCCAGCGCAACACCGGCCCGGCGAACTCGCCCAGGTGCAAGCCGTAGAAACCGCCGGAAATCAGCATCGGCGTGGTGTCGGCAAAGTCGCTGGACAGATGCGTGCCCGAGACCCCATCGAACAACCAGCCACCGCCGCGCAGGTGCGCGATGCGATCCCCCGAATAGCGCGTGACTCGCACCCGGGCGTTTTCATCACCCGGGTTCTGTACTTCAACCCAGGCGATGCGTGCGCCGGGGACCTGCTCCTGGACCTTGGCGTAGAGCGTCGACAGCGGCAGCGGCTCGGCCGCCTTGCCGGTCGCCTTGACCGACTGGGGAATGCCGAACACGTCGCTGAAGAACGCCCGGGTGTCATTGTTGTAGCTGACCGCGATGCTCGCCGGCATCACCAGCGCCATGAAAATCACCAGGCTGCTGTAGCTGATCATCAGGTGGAATGGCAACACCAGCACGCCGATCGCGTTGTGGCCATCGAGCCACGAGCGCTGGGCCTTGCCGGGGCGGAAGGTGAAGAACTCCTTGAAGATCTTCTTGTGGGTGATGATCCCGGTGATCAGCCCGACGAACATCATCAGCGCACAGAACGTCGACAGCCAGCGGCCCCACGGGTGGGGCATCTGCAACTGGAAGTGGAACCGGTAGAAGAAGTCGCCACCGCGGCTGTCGCGGGCTTGCAGCTCGCTGCCGGTGGCCGGGTCGAGCACCTTCTGGGTGGAATCACCGCGCCCGCCACCAGCGGGGCGCCAACTGACGCTCAGCTCGGGCTCGCGCTCGCTGGGCAGGTCGATGAACCAGCTGCCGGCGCCTGCGGCATGGGTTTGCAGGTAGCGCTGCGCGAGGTCGAGGCTGGCGGCGCTGTTCAGCGCCCGGCTGGGGATCTCGGGCTGGCTCCAGTGATTGATCTCGGCCTTGAAGTAGGACAGCGTCCCGGTGAGGAAAATCGCGAACAGCAGCCAGCCGAAGACCAGCCCCGCCCAGGTGTGCAGCCAGGCCATCGACTGGCGAAAACCTTCTTTCATGGGGTGTTCATCCAGTAGGCCAGCCCGTTGATCAGCGCCAGTACGGCGCTGGGCAGCAAGATGCCGAGCCAGGCCTGTGCGGCGGTGCGACAGGCGAAGCTCCAGAGAATCGCCACCAGGTAGAACAGGAACGACAGCATCATGCCGGTGATCACTGCTTCAGCCTTGGGCATCGGCAGCAACAGGCCCATGCAGACGCTCGCCATGGCTGCCAACAGATAGCCGCCCACCAGGGCAGCCAGGCAGCGGGAGGTCACGGCCAGGCGGTAGCCCAACGGCAGCCCGGCAGCTTTGCTTTTCATGGGATCAGTCCATTGCGAGAAAGGCGCTAATAATAATGATAAATATTCTCACAAGCAAAACAGAGTGCTGCCGTTGATCTGGACGGCCTCTGCCCCCGCGTGACGCAGCCACAAACACACCACCAATCGCGCAGCAATTGCTGAATCCACCCTTCGCCCCTACAATGCGAACAATTCTTAATACCTGTTGCGCATTTCCTGGCGCCGGAGTGTTCACGGTGCCCAGTGCCCAGTGCCCAGTCGACTTCGCTTGAAGGCCTCTACCTAGACCATCACAACTGGCTGACCGGCTGGTTGCGACGCCGTCTGGGCTGCCCGGACAATGCCGCCGACCTGGCCCAGGACACTTTCATGCGCCTGCTGCAGGCCCGTGAAACCCCCACGCTGAATGAGCCACGGGCGTTCCTCACCACCGTCGCCAAGCGTGTCCTGAGCAACCACTATCGCCGCCAGGACCTGGAGCGCGCCTACTACCAGGCCCTCGCCCAGTTGCCCGAAGAAGTTGCCCCCTCGGAAGAACACCGGGCAATCATTCTGGAAACCCTGATCGAACTGGACCGCCTGCTCGACGGCTTGCCCGTGCAGGTCAAGCGGGCGTTCCTGCTGGCCCAGGTCGACGGCCTGAGCTACGCCGAAATCGCCAGCCAGCTGGGGATTTCCCTGGCCACGGTCAAACGCCACCTGAACAAGGCAGCCTTGCGCTGCTACTTCGCCCTGTGAACAACAACGCCGGGGAATTTTCAGCCAACGTCGCCGAACAGGCAGTGCATTGGCTGATCGAAATCCAGGGCGGCACCCTCGATGCCCACCAGCAACGGGCCATGGAACATTGGCTGCAAGCCAGCGAAGAGCATCGCCGGGCCTGGGAGCACATCCTGCGCGTCAACCAGCGCCTGCGCGGGCTCAACTCGCCCCTGGCCCACGCCGCCCTGCAAGCGCCGCGCTCCGCCAGCCGCCGGCGTGCGCTCAAGGCGTTGCTGCTCCTGGGCGTGGGCAGTGCCTGCGGCCTGACCTTGCAGGCCCACAACCCGCTGCCGCCGCTGCTCGCCGATTACCGCAGCCCACTCGGCCAACGCCGGCAGGCGCGGTTGGACGATGGCAGCGAGCTGCACCTGAACACTGCCAGCGCCGCTGACGTGCGCTTCGACCGCGACCAGCGGCTGATCGAGCTGCTGGAGGGCGAAATCCTCCTGAGTGTGGCTGCCGACCAGCGCCCGCTGCGCGTGCTCACCGGCGAGGGCCTGCTGAAGCTTTCCGCAGGTCGCTTCAACGTTCGCCAGTTGCCCGGACAAATCCGCGTATCGGTGTTTCAGGGCAGCGCCAGCAGCGCCGGGCAACTGCTGGCCGCCGGGCAACAGGCGCACAGCGACGGCCATGGCTGGCACACCAGCAGCGCGCTGGATGCCAATGCCGGCGCCTGGGTCGACGGCATGCTGGTGGCCGCGCACATGCGCCTGGGCGATTTCCTCGATGAGCTCGGCCGCTACCGGCGCGGCCAGCTCAATTGCGCCCCGGCGGTGGCCAACCTGCTGATCTCCGGCAGTTATCCACTGGCGGACAGCGAGCGGATTCTCGACCTGCTGGAAGTGGCCCTGCCGGTACGCGTGCGCCGCTTCACCCGCTACTGGGTAACGGTTGAAGCCCGCGCCTGAAATAAATTTCAAAAACCGTGAGCCGTTTATTTTTCTCGCGTGACAGAGAAGGCAGAACCCTTCGCCCTTCTCAAGGATCACTTGCATGCCCCTTCGACCAAGCCCCCTCGCCCTTGCCCTGCGCGCACTGCTGCTAGGCACCAGCCTGACCTTCGCCAGCATTGCGCCGCTGCAGGCCGCCGATGCTGTCGCACGCGCTTACCAGATCGCGCCGACTTCGCTGGAAGACGCGCTGAACCAGTTCGGCCGGGCCAGCGGCGTGCTGATCTCGTTTGGCTCGCAGGTGACCCAGGGCGTGCAGAGCCGTGGCCTGCACGGCAACTTCACGGCGCAGCAAGGGCTCGATGCACTGCTCGAAGGCACCGGCCTGCAAGCCCGCGCCGAAGGTAACAATGCCTACAGCCTGCAACCGGCCCCAGCGCCGTCGGCCACCACCCCGGCAGCGGTCGAGCTGGGCGCCTCGAGCGTGGTCGGCGATTGGCTGGGCGAAGCGGCGCAGGACAACGTATTCGGCCACCCCGGCGCCCGTGACGTGATCCGCCGCGAAGAATTCGAGCGCACTGGCGCCACCACCGCACGCGAGGTGCTCAACCGTATCCCAGGCGTGAACGCCCCGGAAAACAACGGCACCGGCAGCCACGACATGGCGATGAACTTCGGCATTCGCGGCCTCAACCCGCGCCTGGCGTCGCGCTCCACGGTGTTGATGGACGGCATCCCGGTGCCCTTCGCACCCTATGGCCAGCCGCAGTTGTCATTCGCCCCGGTGAGCATGGGCAACATGGACGCGGTCGACGTGGTGCGTGGCGGTGGCGCCGTGCGCTATGGCCCGCAGAACGTCGGCGGCATCGTCAACTTCGTTACCCGGGCGATTCCCGACGAGCCAAGCGTGAAAGTGGGCCTGCAAACCCAGACCAGCCCATCGTCCAGCCACGACGGCTTCAAGACCAACGCCAACCTGCTCGCCGGTGGCACCAACTCCAATGGCCTGGGCGGGGCGATCCTCTACTCCGGTGTACGCGGCGGTGACTGGCGCGAGCACAGCGACACGCAGATCGACGACCTGATCCTCAAGGGCAGGTACCAGATCGACGAAGCCAACAGCGTGCATGCCATGGCCCAGTACTACGAGGGTGAAGCACAGATGCCCGGTGGCCTGAGCGTTGCCGACTACGATGCCGACCCGTACCAGTCGACCCGCCTGAACGACAAGTTCTGGGGGCGACGCACCATGTTCAACTTCGGCTACGACTACGACTACAAGGAAAATGACCGCCAGTTCAGCGTCAACAGCTTCTTCACCAAGACCCTGCGCAGCGGTTACCTGGACCAGGGCACCTTCCTTTCGCTGTCGCCGCGCGAGTACTGGATACGCGGTATCGAAACCCGCTTCTCGCAAGGTTTCGCGCTGGGTGAGAGCTGGCACGAAGTGGGCCTGGGCTATCGCTACGTGAACGAAGCCGGCCACGAGCTGCGCTACCGCGAGCCGGTCAATGGCAACCAGTTGCCCACCACCGCCAGCCGCAACGACCGCGATACCCGTGGCAGCACCGAAGCCCATGCGCTGTTCCTCGACGACCGTATCGACATCGGCAAATGGACCATCACCCCCGGCATCCGCTACGAGATGATCGACTCCGGGCAGACCAACAAGCTCAACGGCCAGCGCTACCAGGGTGACTACAACACCGCCCTGCCCGCCCTGAACGTGATGTATCACCTGACCGACGAATGGAACCTGTACGCCAACACCGAAGGCTCCTTCGGCAGCGTGCAGTACAGCCAGATGCAGAAACGCGTGGACTCGGGCGAAGTGAAGCCGGAAAAAGCCCGCACCTGGGAGCTGGGCACCCGTTATGACAACGGCAACCTGCAAGCCGAGATCGGCGCGTTCCTGATCAACTTCGACAACCAGTACGAAAGCAACCAGACCAACGACTCGGTGATCGCCCGTGGCGAGACCCGCCACCAGGGTATCGAGACCAGCGTGAAGTACGCCCTCGATGGCCTGAACCCGGCCCTGGCCGGTTTCGACGTGTACGCCACCTATGCCTTTGTAGACGCGACCATCCGCGAAGATGGGCCGAACAAAGGCAATCGTGTGCCGTTCTCCTCAAAACATAAAGGCACGCTGGGTGTCGGTTATACCGACGGCCCGTGGAAGCTGAACCTGGACAGCACCTACCAGAGTTCGCAGTTCGCCGACAACGCCAACACCTCCAACGAAAGTGCCGACGGCAGCACCGGGCGGATCCCGGGCTACATGCTGTTCAGCAGCCGCGCCGGCTATGATTTCGGCCCGCAACTGTCGGACCTGAACGTCGCCGTGGGGGTGAAAAACATCTTCAACCACCAGTACTTCACCCGCTCGTTCGATGACAACAACAAGGGCAAGTACGTGGGTGAACCACGCACTGTATACCTGCAGACCTCCATCGCGTTCTGACCTGGCGCATGCAAAAGCCCGGCCTTCGCCGGGCTTTTTGCTACAAGATATTTTTCTTTTGAAAGGGGTTGAATTGTTTGGCGAACTGCCTGACCTTGTAGTCAAGAGGCGATGATTTCCACAGGCCGCCACGGCCCCATCGATTCTCTTGCGAGCTAGCTGAATAAGGGATTGAACTATGCAAATCCAAGTCAATAGCGACAACCATATTCAAGGCAACATCCGTCTGGAGCAGTGGGTCCGCAGTACGGTAGAAAGCGCGCTCGATCGTTATGAAGAAGACCTCACCCGTATTGAGGTCCATCTGCGGGATGAAAACGGCGACAAGTCGGGCCCGCATGACAAGCGCTGCCAGCTGGAGGCACGCCCCAAGGGTCACCAACCGATTTCCGTTGCGCACAAATCCGCATCGCTGGAGCAAGCGGTGGAAGGTGCCGCGACAAAACTCAACCATGCGCTGGAACACTTCTACGGCAAACTGCGCAGCAAGCGCGCCGTGGCCCAGCAAAATGGCGAACCCGTGAACGATGCACTGCTGCAGGAAGAGTTCCTGGAGAACGAGCAGGCACGGCAGGGTTGATCAACACACGCTAGAACGCAGACGGTAAAAAGGCGGGCCCAGGGGGCCTGCCTTTTTTATGTCCACGAGCCTGGTACCTGAGCAATTAACAGTTCTGCAGCCATCTCTGTGGGAGCTGGCCTTGCCAGCGATCGACCGGGAACCGGTCGCGCCTCTGGCAAAGCCGGCTCCCACAACGCCTGCACCACAAGTGACCGCCTTGGTACGGCCGCGCGTTAAACCTTGCCGTCGTCCAGCACGTCCTTGCCGCTGGCATCAATGACCTTGGTCGACGGATAGCGCGATGAGGCATAGCGCACCACCAGGATCGAGAACGACAACAGCAGGATCCCGCCACACACGTACAGCAGGCCCACATCCGGCGCCTTGTGGTGCGACACATCACCGATCAGCAGGCGCGTCAGCGCGGTGATCGCGACGTACAGCAGGAAGCGGATCGGCATGTGGTTGGTCTTGAAATAGATCCCGACCATCGCCCCCAACTCCAGGTAGATGAACAACAGCAGGATGTCATCCACGCTGACCCCACCCTTGCCGAGCATGTCGATGAACGTGGCCACCGCCGCGTAGGCGGTGATTGCACCGATGCCGAACAACGCCAGGTAATGAAAGGCCTCGACGCAGAGATTGCCGAGCGAATCAGCCGAGGCATGCAGCCCCTTGCGCAGTTTGTCAGCCCAATTGATGTTCACGATGCGAGTTCCTTGATACGGCTGGAAGGAGGATGCGGCAAGCACATGACAGGTTGCCTGCATGCAGTAAAAAGGCCAGGAGCCGTGTTTGAGAAGACGACCGATTGCCGCAAGGCACTAAAACTGCCAGTCGTGAGGCAGCTGACGGGACCAATCTGAGCTATAAAAATGCCACTATCCAAATCCGCTGGATTGGCTTATGCTTGAATTACTGTATGAATGAACAGTACCATTGCCTAGATTGCCGTTCTGACCCCACTTACCGCGACACAGGGTGGCGACTCCCATGAGACGCCCTGACATCACTGATTGAGAGGCCTCGTATGGCTGTAGAGATTCTTTACCGCAGCACGCGCGATTTGGAGACTACGTTTTTGGACCGCAAACTTGCTGATGCACACGACCAAATGCTGGAGCTGGCAGAGACGTTGACCCAGGTGCTGGTGAAAAACGTGCCAGGCCTGGATGAGACGGTAGCGGAAGAAGCCAGTATCTTCATGGCCAAAAATCGCTTGGTCTTTGCTGCGGCGTTCAAGAACAACGCTGCTGCGTTGGCTGATTTGGACAAGCCTGACAACGCGTAACACCCCACGCGTCGACGTGATTCAGTAAGGCCCACAAAGTTCACTCTGTGGGCCTGTCGCACTGCTTTCGAACGGATCAAAGCATGACACTGGCTCCGAAATGCTCATGTGTCTGCGTTGCGTAGGCACGCTCGGCCAGACGCGCAAAGTAATTTTCACAACACCGGTAGGCATGCGTAGAGTTAATGTCTAGCGCACTTGTGAAGAAAAACTCGCCATTGGTCAGCTCACCCACTACATGCAAGCCATCCTCGATCTGCCCGAGTGCATTGATCGCGCGATAGGACGTTCGATCAATACAAAGCCCGCCATAACTGTTCGGTGAAATGTAGTTGTGCGCCATGAGCTTTGAGATCAACGCAGAGTCTAGCCGGCTGATATCGCGCGGCGAGCCGGTAGCGTTGATCAGCTTGCCGTAGTGGCGTACCGCCCCGCCTTCCTCCTGAACAACAACTTCGTTAGCGGACGACGCAACAACCGTGTGCTGGCCTCGCACAAACCTCAGCTGCCCGGACGACAGGTAATTCAAAATCTTCTGGGCATTTTCAGAAGGAATGGACACGCGATAAGACATGAACACACTGAAGTACTTATCAATGAACATCTTCTTGTCCGCAGCCGAAAGTAATGCCCAGATCGTTCCCACTACCTTGTTGGTGGCATAGAGCACCGCCTGCCACGGGCGTGGGCAGGTAGACTTTTCTAACTCTTCCTTTAGAAAGGCCACGATGTCCTGAGGGGCTTGAGGCGCGACGAAATCACTACGGGTCATACCCCCCTGATGAGCAATCTCTTTCGTCACAAGCCCCACCAACTGATCAAGCGTCAGAGGTAAGCTCTTGCGTAACAGGTCATCGAAATAGTCCTCGGTCAGGTACCTAGGCACAATGCGCCCTTGGGTGCCGCGCACGGAAGGGAAATACCCACTGCGCGAATAGATAGTCACCTCCCCTTTGTGCCCATTTTCAAACAGCGCAATCACCGTATCGATACAGCTAAGTCGGGAACCTATGACGGCCACAGCGTCGTCAGAGCGAACCACGCTCGGCAATTGGGATACCGGATAGGGATGAGCAAGCATACTGGCTTCCTGCTGACCTTCTGCTTGCCTGGGCGCAAGTGTGCCACACATCATGAAGACACTTCCGCACTTGAGCGATACCCCGCAACTGGTATAAATCAAGTAACCCCGTAGCGTTCTGACGATATCCGTCACTTCCGCAAAAATCTGTACCACATTAACGCCAACCGCGGCAGCATCTTTGATCGACGTCTTGAATCGGTCTTTTAAATAAGCGCCAAACAGAGGCCGCGGCGCATAGGAGTCAGTGACCATGGCGAAATCAGGAAAACAACGTGAGACCATTGCCTTATTACTGCCCAGCCACTGAAAAAAATCGCCAGGCTTGTCAATGAATGGGCTAATCGACCCCGACTTGGTGTTGAGAATATTGCTGCTCAAATCTGAAGCATAGGCCACACCACAGCCAAACTCTTCGGACTTCTCAATTACATATAGTGTTTTAGGTGCACCTGGCGGGAGTGCTTTCATTTTTTCAGTGTAGTAATGTACAAACGCGAGACAGGTGGACCCCGCACCGACGATGCAAATAGTATCTTCCATAATACGACTCTTGACTGAAAGGAAAGTGAAAACGCTAAAGAGAAGTCAGATCACACACACAACTTCTTTTAGATCAATGGCCACATCAAAATGGAACGGCACGACATCCCGGATAATATCAATCCCCACGCCGGCAACGATTTCAACCAGTTCGATGCCACTTTCCGTCAGTTTAAACAGGCCGAATTCCGTAATGTAATGTACCTGTTGGCCTCGACGTAACGCCGTGTCTGCGTTGAACGTCAACTGCCCCACCTCATTGACAAACTTTGATATCTTGCCCTGCGTTACGTTGGTTACACGGCCCGCGGCATCGACACTCAAGGTATTGCCACGGGTTGTTGCCGTGCCGCAAAAATAGATATTTTTTGCGGTCTGGGAAATATTGATGAAGCCACCTGCGCCCGGTAACCGCTCGCCGAACTTACTGACATTGACATTGCCAAACCTGTCAACTTCACCAAACCCTAGAAATGAAACATCCAGGCCACCCCCATCATAAAAATCAAATAACGCAGCCTGCTCGACAATGGCCTGAGGGTTCAGTGAGGCACCAAATGAAAGCCCTTCATCGGGTACCCCACCCACCACGCCCGATTCGACGGTCAAGGTGAAATCCGCCACGCCAATCTTTTTCGCATAGGCACCGACGATCGCGGGGATTCCAATACCCAGATTAATATTTGCCCCAGGATAGTTCGCCAGCTCACGTGCGGCTCTGCTGGCAATAACGCGTTTGGCCATGGCAACTTCGTCTAGCGCTACAGGCGGCGCGTTGCCCGTTCGGCTGGTGTACGCCGCTTCGTAATGGCGCCCATAGGTTTGCGGATGTTCCGCGTCATCGGCGAGCACCACAAAATCGACAAGGAAGGAAGGCACCTTCACCTCGGCAGGCTTGAGGTTTCCAGATGCGGTGATTTTCTTCACCTGCACGATAACCTTGCCACCGCAGTTCTTTACGGCCTGCGCCTGAGCCATCGCATCCATGAAGGACGTTTCAGACTCGAACGAAATATTTCCACACTCATCAGATACGCTACCGCGCAAAAGCGCATAGTCGACCTTCATTGAGGGGTACAACAGGTAGTCCTCGCCCTTGATGCTGATCGGCTCAACAATCGGATCGGCACCGCTAGCACCAATAACGCCGCCCTCGATGGCAGGGTCTACAAAAGTCCCCAAGCCAATCTTGGTAATCAGGCCTGGCTCCCCCGCTGCAATTCTTGAAAACAGCTTGCTGATTGCACCTTGTGGCCAGTTATGGGCTTCAATTCGCCCTTCAACCGCCATTTTTGCCAGAGCTGGGCATAACCCCCAAAACCCCCCGATCGCTTTTTTTACCAGCCCATCCAATGCTAACTGGTCCAAGCCTTTGCCGGCTTTGTCGCCTTGCCCTGCTGCAAACAACAGCGTTAAGTTACTGGGCATGCCTGTTCGCAAAAATGAATCGCGTAATGCCTTCGTCAATACGTCAGGGTGGCCGCAACTACCAAAGCCCCCCGACACTAACGTTGCCCCATTGGTAATGAGAGCGGCCGCTTCCGATGCAGTAATGAGTTCCATATAAATACACGTGCCAGATATTATATTTGGTGTTAAGGCGCTGGGTAGTGTTTGAATCAGCCGACCGCTCAACAATCGCACGGCCGTGCGGAATCACGTTCAACCAGGACCGATCAGGTCAACTGTTTTACCGGCATGTCGCGAAATGCCAGAATGACGCAACCGGTCGTGGTGCGCATTTCATGGGTGGTTCCAGGTTCGCGGACAATCAATGTACCCGGGTGGTACAACACATCGTTTTCAACATATTCGCCTTTGAGCACCAATACTGTTTCATAGCCCACATGCAGGTGCTTGGGGGTGAACGCGCCAGGCAAATACTGCAGTATCGCGCAATCGGAACCGGATGGATCATCTTTACTGTTGTCGAAGATAGGGTGAATCAATACGTTTTTTCTTACCCCTGGCTGATACGGCTGGAATTCCAGATCGGGCAGGCAGGCCTCTCCCAGCCCCAAGTCAATTACCCGGTCACCAGGGGCATCAACCGTCGCGCTATCTTCAAGTAGCGTGCGGTGGACGATTGTTTTAAAAATCTCACTGACCTTCATTGTGCATTCCTTGCTGTTTGTGTTGTTCCATCGTAGCCCCAGAATCGGCCATCCAAACACGTAACCGAAATATAGTTTGGCGCGCCGCTTTTCATGCCCAGCTCACACCTAAGCATCGAATAGACTGCGCCGATCCAGGCATGAACCTCTACCGGATCATTGGTTTTTTCAGTGATCTTTATGTCCAGTGAAAACACCTGACGGTTTTCGTACACCTCGCCGGCCACATACCAATATGTGCCGGCGTCGGTAATTTTAACAACCGTCAACCCTGCGTTTTTTCCGAGAATCTTGTTGGTCAGCACTGTCAAATTATTAGCAATTACGTTCTTCACCGCCACGTCGACAGGGCACGACAAGTCCAAGCTTAGAATCGGCATGACATCACCAGTATTTGGGCCATTTATTGGCAGTGCTCGCATTGTTCAGCACCAGCGCTATCGCAACGAGAATCACCGAACTGACAGTGACCGGCATAAACAGAAAGTCCCAGTCGGCACCCCCCGCCAAGAGAATAACCAGCGGGTCCGCTCCCGCCGGTGCATGCAATGTTCGGGTAACTTGCATCAACGCGATGGCAGCGCCGACTGCAAGCCCCATATAAAGCGGAGTAACCCCCAAGTACTTGGCAACCACTATCCCGACAAAACTCGACAGCAGATGACCAACAATCACATTGCGTGGCTGAGCCAGCGGCGCATCGGGGGCGGCGAATAAAAGTACGCAGGTGGCCCCCAGAGGAGCCATCATGAACGGCAAGCCAAAGCTTTGTGTCAAAATTGCAATCACACTAATGCCCAGAAGCCCACCTATGAGACCATTCCACACCATCCTTGCGGCTGGCCTAGGTGGCAGAGGGCTTCCACCTGCCATTTTCCCAATGAACTTGAGCATTTCCACCTCCATAAGTAGACAGACCTGTCTGCCTTAAATTCGGCCGAACTATACCCGGTGATGGCATTATGATAAATTCATTTTATCTATTAATAACTAAATCTTAATAGGATTTGTAGATGGCAAAGCGTGATGAAATCCTCGCGACTGCACTGAGTCTTTTTTCGCGGCATGGCTACGCAAGCGTGGGTGTGGACAAAATAATTGCGGAGTCTGGCGTAGCAAAAATGACGCTGTACAAACAGTTCGGTACAAAAGAAGGGTTAATTGCCGAAGTATTAAAGCTTCGAGATGAACTGTTCATGGCCGATCTTTGCAAATATGTAAATGGTCATACCCGCGGCGTCAAAAGAATCAGCGCTATTTTTGAATGGCACCGACGCTGGTTTAAATCAAAGGAATTCAACGGCTGCATGTTCATCAAGGCATCTGAAGAGTTCAATAATTCCGTCCCTGAATTTACCGCGATCATGCGAAACCATAAACTGTCCATTCAAGCACTTATCCGCAACTGCCTGATTGAAGCGAACAGCGCTGAGATTGAGAAAAAGACGGCATTTATATTCATCTGTCTGGAGGGACTAACTGTTCACGCGAACATGTTCAAACCCGAAAACCTTATCGACAGTGTGCTGGAAACTGCGCTCGCGGTTGTCGCGGCGTAAGCGTCAGACGGGCCGCCTCAGGTGCTGTACACCAGCCGTTCCGCCAGCATCTGCGCCACCCGCGCTGGCGAGCGCTTTTCGGCCTGGGCATGGGCAAACACCTCGGTCAGCCGTGACGGAATACGCGCCAGGTGCGCCGTGATGGAGCCCAGGTCTGCGCCCTGGTGCTTGAGCGCCACATAAATCAGCCCGCCGGAATTGATGATGTAGTCCGGCGCGTAGAGAATGCCGCGGTTTTCCAACTGGTCGGCAATCTGCAGGGTGGTCAGCTGGTTGTTCGCCGAACCTGCCACCGCAGCGCAGCGCAACTGCATCACGCTCTGGCCGTTGAGCACCGCACCCAGCCCACACGGCGCAAAAATATCGCAGGGTGTACCGATCAAGGCTTCCGGGGCAATCGGGTGGGCATTGAACTGCTCCATCGCCAGTTGCACCTTGCCTGGGTCCAGGTCACTGACCAGCAGGTCCGCCCCGGCAGCGTGCAGCTGTTCGGCCAGGGCATAGCCGACATTGCCCAACCCCTGCACGGCCACCCGCAAGCCTTCCAGATTGTCGCTGCCCAGCCGGGCCATGGACGTGGCCCGAATACCTGCAAACACCCCCATCGCTGAATGTTGCGACGGGTCACCTGCTGCCGATGTGCTGGTGACGTGCAGGGTGGATTGGGCGATGCAGTCCATGTCCACGGTCGAGGTGCCGCTGTCGGTGCCGACAATGAAGCGACCATCCAGCGAATCGATGAAGCGGCCCAGTGCCTCGAACAGGGCTGCGCGGTTTTCGACGTGGGGGTTGCGGATGACCACGGCCTTGCCGCCGCCAAACGGCAGGCCAGCCAATGCGGCTTTGTAGGTCATGCCCTGGGCCAGACGAACGGCATCGCTCATGGCACTGTCGTCGTCGGGGTAGGCCAGGTAGCGGCAGCCGCCCATAGCGGGGCCGTGCTGCTCGCTATGGATCGCGATCACGGCTTTCAAGCCGGTGGCCGGATCGATACACAGGTGCAGTGACTGGGTGCGCGTGCTTTGCATGAGAGCGAACATCGCCAAGCCCTCGGGTCGCGGTGCTCCCACCAGTATAGGCGGCGCCGCGTTCCCTGCCGGGGCACTGGACGAAAGCCCGTGTCAGCGCTAAAACAAAAGCTTGATTGGAGATTGTCATGACCCCACGCCAAGCCTGCCTGGCCTGTCTAGATCGCAGCCCCGTTGCCCTGTTCGAGGCAGGGTTGTGGATGGCCGTGGAACATGACGCCAGCGTGCAACCGCGCCAGGTATTGGACGAACTGCATGCGCTGAGGCAAGACGTGAGCAGGGCCTTGCCGATGTTGCCGTTGAACGAGCTGGCCCAGCCGCTGTTGCGTCAGCTGTGTGCCATGGGCTTTCAGGAGGATGAGTATCACCCACTACGGCCTCAGGCGGCGTTGCTTGATCAGGTCATGCAGCGCCGGCGGGGGCAGCCTCTGACGCTGGCGATATTGACGCTGGAGCTGGCACAGGGATTGTCGATCCCGCTGGAGGGGGTGAATTTTCCGGGGCATTTTCTGCTCAGGGTGCCAGGGGCCGATCATCTGCTGGACCCCTGCGGTGGGCGGCGCCTGTATGCCAGCGATTGTCGCGAGCTGCTGGGGCGGCAGTTCGGGCCACAGGTGGCGTTGTCGGCAGAGCATCTGCTGACGGCCAGTGCGCCACAGATGTTGCAGCGCCTGTCGCGCAATCTACGGCAATTGCATGCGACGCATGATGATGACCTGGCGGCGCTCAAGGACGCCGAACGGGTGCTGCAGCTGGGGGCGCCCAGCGCCAGTGACTATTTGGCACGGGCCACGCTGTATCAGCGGTTGGGGTGCCCACAGGCCGAGCGGTATGACCTGGAACATGCGCTGTTGTTGAGTGATGATCCGATTCAGCAGTTGCGGTTGACGGAGCGTTTGAGTCACTTGCCGCCTGCTTCTTCGCCCTCTGTGCATTGAGGTTTTTTGCGGGGCGTGAACGGCGGGTCACTTTGGCAAACGCCGGTGTGCCGGCCCAGCCCAAAGTAACCAAAGGTCTGCCCCCCCATTCGGCCTCTGGAAGACGGGGCCGACAGATAAGATCAACGGCACAATTCGCTTCACTCTTGCTTTAC
The DNA here is from genome assembly GCF_028656955.1 of Pseudomonas fontis. Lineage (GTDB taxonomy): Bacteria > Pseudomonadota > Gammaproteobacteria > Pseudomonadales > Pseudomonadaceae > Aquipseudomonas > Aquipseudomonas fontis. Next base: position 30,142 of record NZ_JAMDGY010000013.1, on the reverse strand, counting down.
GGTCTATCGCTTCTATGTAGCCGCTGCCGTCAGGCTGCGCTCGCCTGCATAGCAGGCGCCGCTTTGGGGAACCCTCACGGGCTCCAGCGCAGCCTGCCGGCAGCGGCTACAACAGGTTGTGCAAGACAGTCACTCTCCCAGTGTGCGGTTTTGCTATGCATGACGCACACTTTGGCGCCGTCAGAAGTGAGCCGCCGTAAAGGCGGAAGGGGCCCGAAAGCCCCCACACAAAATGGCTGCCCCCCAATCAGGGCGAATCAGGTTGCGCCGCAGGATGCGCCTGAACAAACGCCGGATGCTCCAGAGCCATCCCCGCCACCCGCCGAATCCTTGGGAAGGCCGTCAGGTCCGTAGCAAACCGCTCAGCCGCATACAGCTGCGGAATCAGGTAGACATCCGCCAACCCCGGCTCATCGCCAAAGCAGAACCCATGATCCCCGATCAACTGTTCAACAGCGGCCACCCCTTGGCCAATCCAGTGCCCGATCCACTGATTGACCTGTCCTTCGTCATGCCCCAACTGACGCAACTGATTCAACACACTGACGTTGTGCAACGGATGCACATCGCAGCCGATCAGCGCCGCCACACCGCGCGCCTTGGCCCGCTGCACCGCGTCCCCGGGCAGCAACGCCGGCTGTGGATAGGCCTCTTCCAGGTACTCGATGATCGCTGGCGACTGCACCAGCACATCACCCGACGCCACCCTCAGCGCCGGCACCCGCCCCTGCGGGTTGATCGCCGCGTACCCAGGTTCACGCTGCTCGCCCTTGAGCAGGTTGACCGGCAGGGACTGGTACTCCAGCCCCTTGAGCGCCAGGGCAATCCGCACCCGGTGCGACGAAGTCGAACGGTAATAGGTAAACAGATCCATTGCCCTGCCCTCTCAACGCGCTGGAACAACCTTGCCCCGGCACTCGCCAAAACCGATCGACGCCACACCGTCTCGCACGCAACGCGCACGCAGGATGATTTCATCGCCATCTTCGAGGAACTTGCGCACCTCGCCGCTGGCCAGCTCTATCGGCTCCTTGCCACCCTGGGTGATCTCCAGCAGGCTGCCGAACTGGCCAGGCTTGGCACCCGACAAGGTGCCCGAACCGAACAGGTCGCCCGACTGCAACTGGCAGCCGTTGACGCTGTGGTGCGCCACCATCTGCGCCACGGTCCAGTACATGCTCAGGGTGTTGCTCAGGGTCAGGCGATGCGCCGGCAGGTTCTGCTCACGCATGCGCTCAGTGATCAACAGCACCTCCAACTCGATGTCGAACGCACCATTGGCCTGGTCACGCTTGTCCAGCAGGTACGACAGCGGCTGCGGGTCACCTTCCGGACGCGCCGGCTGGGCGCAACGGAACGGCGCCAGCGCCTCGGCCGTCACCACCCATGGGGAAACCGTGGAGATGAAGCTCTTGGACAGGAACGGGCCCAGCGGCTGGTATTCCCAGGCCTGGATATCCCGCGCCGACCAGTCGTTGAGCAGGCAGAAACCAGCAATATGGTCGCCCGCCTCAGCCACCGGGATCGAATCGCCCATGTCATTGCCCTGGCCAATCCAGATGCCCAGCTCCAGCTCATAGTCCAGGCGTGCACACGGGCCAAAACTCGGCTCGGTCTGCCCGGCCGGCAAGGTCTGGCCCTTCGGACGCCGCACGTCGGTGCCAGACGGACGAATGGTCGAGGCACGGCCGTGATAACCAATCGGCACGTACTTGTAGTTCGGCAGCAGCGGGTTATCTGGACGGAACAGCTTGCCGACGTTCTTCGCATGCTCGATGCCGACATAGAAATCGGTGTAGTCACCGATCTGCGCCGGCAGGTGCAACTGGCAATCGGCAGCCGGATACAGCAGGCCCTTGAGCTGGGCCTGGTGCGGGCTGGTTTCGCCCAGCAGTTCCAACAGGCGCTCACGCAGTGCCACGCGCGCACCACGGCCCAGGGCGAAGTAGGCGTTCAGCGCACCACCCCGGGTGGCTTCGACAGCGCTACGCGCCTCGCCATCGAACAGGCCGGCAGCCAGCGCACCTTCCAGGTCGAGGATCGCATCGCCAATCGCGACGCCACAACGGCGTGGCTCAGTGGCGCGGCTGAAGATACCCAGCGGCAGGTTCTGCAGCGGGAAATCGCTATGCCCGTTGGCGTGCTCGACCCAACTGCGGGCAATGGCGGATTGATTCATGGTTATCTCCGATTCGGGGTGAAGGTGCTCGGCAAGGTAGCCCAGCAACTATCGTAGTCGGCCTGCAATTGCGGGCATTCAAGCGCATGGCGGGTCGGACGCAGCACCTGGCTGGTCTCGAACATGAAGGCCATGGTGTTGTCGATCTTGCTCGGCATCAGGTCCGCAGCGATGGCCTTGGAGCAGGTTTCCGCATCCGGGCCATGGGCGCTCATGCAGCTGTGCAACGAGCCGCCACCAGGCAGGAAGCCTTCGGCCTTGGCGTCATAGGCACCCTGGATCAGGCCCATGTACTCGTTCATCAGGTTGCGGTGGAACCACGGTGGACGGAAGGTGTTCTCGGCCACCATCCAGCGCGGCGGGAAGATCACGAAGTCGATATTGGCCATGCCCGGCACGCTGGTCGGCGAGGTCAATACAGTGAAGATCGACGGGTCCGGGTGGTCGAAACTGACCGTACCGATGGTGTTGAAGCGGCGCAGGTCATATTTGTACGGCACGTTGTTGCCGTGCCAGGCGACCACGTCCAGCGGCGAATGCTGCAACTGGCAGCCCCACAACTCGCCGCAGAACTTTTGCACCAGTTGCACCGGGCCCTGCTGCTCTTCGTAGTGCGCTACCGGGGCGAGGAAGTCGCGCGGGTTGGCCAGGCCATTGCTGCCGATCGGCCCCAGGTCCGGGATGCGCAGCGGTGCGCCATGGTTTTCGGCGATGTAGCCGCGCGCCTGGCTGTCCAGCAACTCGACGCGGAACTTCATCCCGCGCGGCAGCACGGCGATTTCCAGCGGCTCGACCTCAAGGATGCCCAGCTCGGTGACGATGCGCAGGCGGCCCTGCTCCGGCACCAGCAGCAGCTCGCCGTCGGCGTTGAAGAACACCCGCTCCATGGAACGGTTGGCGCAGTAGTTGTAGATGCTGATGCCGGCCGGCTTTTCAGACGCCGAGTTGGCGGCCATGGCGACCCAGCCATCGATGAAGTCGGTGGGCTCGCTCGGGATTTCCAGCGGGTTCCAACGCAGGCGGTTCGGCGTGACGGCGCCCAGCGGGCCACCGGCCAGCTGGCGCTCCAGGCGCGCGAATTTCGGGTGCAGTGCCGAGGGGCGAATGCGGTACAGCCAGGTACGGCGCAGCTCGCTGCGGGTCATGGTGAACGCAGTGCCGGATAGCAGTTCGGCGTACAGGCCGTAAGGGGCTTTTTGCGGGGAGTTCTGGCCTACCGGCAGGGCGCCGGGCAGTGCCTCGCTGGCGAATTCATTGCCGAAACCGCTCTGGTACGCGAGCGAAGTCGTGGAATCGAGGTTCATCGAGCCTCCAGGCCACCAAAGGGCCGGTTATGGCAGTTGGCTGCTCGCCTTGCCAGCGCTGACAGCACTTCTGCGTTATTGTTATCGTAATGACATTACGCATAACGTAATTTGATTACGAATAACCGTCAAGCTATAAAGACGCCCTCCCCTGAATCCCGGAAGCCTCCCCACCATGGCCAAAGCCAGCCCCCCCGCCGACAGCAACGGTAAACAGAAGGTCCGCTCGGCGGAGGTCGGTACCGACATCCTCAAGGCGCTGGCCCAGCTGTCGCCGGCGACTTCGCTGTCACGCCTGGCCGACCACGTGCAGATGCCGGCGAGCAAGGTCCACCGTTACCTGCAAGCGTTGATTGCCAGCGGCTTCGCCGAGCAGAACTCGGCCACCAACCACTACGGCCTGGGCCGCGAGGCGTTGCGCGTCGGCTTGGCGGCGCTGGGCGGGATGGATGTATTGAAGGTGGCCGCCATGCCGCTGTCGCAGTTGCGCGACGACCTGAACGAAAGCTGCTTCATTGCGGTGTGGGGCAACCATGGCGCAACCGTGGTCAATATCGAGCCGGCGGTACGCGCGGTCACGGTGGTCACCCAGATCGGCTCGGTATTGCCGCTGCTCAGTTCGTCCACCGGGCTGGTGTTTGGTGCCTACCTGCCCGAGCGCGAAACCATCGAACTGCGTGATGAAGAGCTGGCCGTGCTGGGGCAAAGCGCCAGCCATTACGACGCGCTGTTCGCGCAGATCCGCGAACAGGGTTTGCACCATGTGCATGGTTTGTTGATGCCGGGGGTGGACGCCTTGTCTGCGCCGGTGTTCAACGCGGTGGGCAAGGTTGTCGCGGTGCTGACGGTGGTGGGGCCGACCTCGATTTTCCACGCTGACGAGCAGGGCCCGGCTGCGCAGCAGTTGCTGGCCACGGCACAGGCGATCAGTTGGCGGATGGGCTACGAAGCAGCACAGTGATCCGATTTGGTGCACTGTTACTGCAATCGCAACAGTGATTGTCACAAAGGGCTATTTTTCTGACGCGGCGGTCTGACTATTCTTACCTGGCTTGCAGCGAATACCCCATTCGCGAAGCACAGGCCGACGGTTCTTGCTGATTAATGCCAGGTTAATCCTCTCCCCCTAGAGTGCTCCCCTGACACGCTGGATCGTCGCCCTTCAGGTTCACCGACGTTGATTTTGAAGCTCCTTGATCTACGTCTTACTTGGCCGCTGCGTTTGCAGCGGCCTTTTTTATGGGCGACGTCCCCACTGTGGGAGCCGGCCTTGCCGGCGATGGGCTGCGTAGCGGCCCTGGAAGCATCGCCGGCAAGGCCGGCTCCCACAGGGTCCGCAGTACAGTTAAAAGTTCTCAGCCATGCTTGTGCAGATTCGCCATCATCTGCGCCAGCGCCTCCAGGCTGTCCTTGGGATGCACCGCGCCTTCGAAGTCGCCGATCTGCGCCCAATTGGCCGCCACATCCTCAACACTGAAACCGGCCTTCGGATCAAAACCAACGCCCAGGCTGCGTTCCCAGCGCGTCTTGCCGATCCAGCCGCCGCCCACTTCAAACAGCTGCCCGCTGTCCTGGCACTGCTCACTGCCCAAAAACACCACCAGCGGGCTGATCAGCTCAGGCTTCAACTGCTCGAACACCTGCGGCGGAATCAGCCCCTCGGTCATCCGCGTGCCCCCGGTGGGCGCAATGGCGTTGACCAGGATGTTGTGCTTGCGCCCTTCCAGTGCCAGCGTACGGGTCAGCCCGTACAGGCCCAGCTTGGCCATGCCGTAGTTGGCTTGGCCAAAATTGCCGTAGATCCCCGAGGTGGAACTGGTGAAGATCACTCGGCCCCAGTTCTGCTCGCGCAAATGCGGCCACGCCGCATGGGTCAGCTTGAAGGCACCCTCGACATGCACGCGGTACACCTGGTCCCAATCGGCGTCTTCCATCTTGTGGAAGGTCTTGTCACGCAGGATCCCGGCGTTGTTCACCAGTACATCGACGCGGCCAAACTCATCCAGTGCCTGCTCGACAATGCGCTGGCCGTCCGTGACCGAGTCATGGTTGGCCACCGCCGTGCCGCCCGCTTCGCGGATCTGCGCTACTACGCGGTCCGCCGCCGAGGCATTGGCCCCTTCACCGTGGGTCGAACCGCCCAGGTCGTTGACCACTACCTTCGTCCCATGCTGCGCGAACAGTAGCGCATGGGCCCGTCCCAGACCGCCGCCGGCCCCCGTGACAATCACCACTTTATCTTCCAGGCGCACCGATTCGCTCATGACAGTTCTCCACCAAGGCTAGAAACAAGACAGGCAGTGTCGGCCAGCGCCCAGCCCCGGGCAATCAACCGGGTGGGCGCTGAATGGCAGGCAATAAGGCAGCGGGATGGTCAGGACCAGGCCACTTTCTGCAAAAGGCTGGGTAACGGCTGCTGCCGGAACGCCAGGTAATGACGCAGCACCTGTATCGGCGCTTCGGTGTGCGGGTAATGCCCGATGCCCTGCAACAGCACGGTGTCAGGGTTGGGCACCAGTTCGTGGTAACGCTCGACCATGTGGATACCCGATACCGGGTCCACGGCACCGTTGATGAAGCGTAGCGGAACACCCTCAGCCTGCACGGCGCCGACCCAACGCTGGCGGTTGGCGATGCGCTCCGGCAAGTAGGCCATCAGCTTGTGCATGATGCGGTTGCCACGGTTCGAGGCCACCAGGCTCCAGTAGTCGTCCAGCGCACTTTCACTGGGATGGGTGCAGGGGCCATAGATCTGGCTGATATTACGCACCAGGTCGTCGCGCCCGAACGAGCGCGCCACCAGCCAGCCCAAGGGGCTGAGCATGAGCTTCTGGATCAGCAGCGCACGGTGCGCCTCGGGGAACAACCCGGCATTGAGGAAGGCGCAACTGCCGATCTGTGCATCGCCGTCGTGGTGCCGGGCGAGCAGTTCCTGGGCAACCGTGGCACCGTAATCATGCCCGAGCAGGTGCACCGGTTCTTCGACATTCAGGTGTTGCAGCAGCGCCTGGAGCAGATCGGCCTGTTCGAACAGGCTGTACTCATGCTGCGCCGGCTTGGCCGAATCGCCAAACCCGAGCATGTCGCAGGCAATCACGCGAAAGCGCTGGGCCAGAGGTTGCCACAGGTAATGCCAATCCCAGCTGGCTGTGGGGAAACCGTGAATCAATAGCAGCGGCTCTCCTTGCCCTGCTGTCCAGTAACGAATGCTCTGGTTGCGGAAGGTGAAGTTCAAACCCCGGGTCCGCCAAACGCAGAGAGGTATCTCGGCCAGTGGCATCGCTAGGATCTCGGTTGATGGATATGACTACGGGTGTTGGGCAAGGCGTTGGCTGACATTGCGATCACCTCGGCACTTGAATGTGCTCTGGTTAGCAGTCTAATCAGGAGTGTCCATAGCGTGAGTTGCGTTGGCAGCCAACGCATTGACCTTGCGAGTCAGGGCCGAAAATAATCACAGCAATGCGCTCAAAAGCGGCGCCGCAAACAGATTGAGCAAACCCGTCAGCACCATCACAAGCCCCGCGACAGAGCCTTCCTCACCCCCCACCTCATGGGCCCGGCTGACCCCGGCACCATGCGCCCCCACGCCAAACAACGCGCCACGGGCCAGGGGTGTGCGCAGCGGCAGGTACTTGAGCAACACCCCACCGAACATCGCCCCGAGCACACCCGTGAACATCACGAACACCGCCGTCAGCTCCGGCACACCGCCCAGGTCTTGCGCCAGCGGCATGGCGAAGGGCGTGGTGATCGAGCGCGGCAGCAACGACAGGCTCACCGCGCTGTCCAGCGACAAGGCATGGGCCAGGGCCCAGGAGCTGCCAATTGAAGCGGCGCTGCCGAACAGCATGCCCAGGCCCAACGCCGGCCAGTGCCGCGCGAGCAAGGCGCGTTGCTGCCAGATCGGCACGGCGAAGGCCACGGTAACCGGGCCCAACACGGCCATCAGCCAATGGGTGTTGCGCGCGTATTCGGCGTAGGCGGTATGCAGCGGCACCGCAACGGCCAGCAGCACCACTGGCGCCAGGATCAGCGGCGACAGCAGATAGCGGCCAGTGCGCCGGTACAGCCAGCGGCTGCCGAGGTAAGCCAGCACGGTCAGCGCCAGCCAGAACAGCGACATCGGCTCAAGCGTCATGGCGCATGCTCCAGCGGCACACCCATTCCACCGTGAACGCGGTCACCAGCATCACCAGCAAGGTGCTCACACCGATCACCAGCAGGATGCGCCAGCCCTCATCACGCAGCAGCGTGCCGTAGTCGAGCAGGCTCATCAGCGCGGGGATGAAAAACAGCAGCATCTCGGCCATCAACAGGCCGGCACCCAGTTGCAGGGTCGCGGGCTTCACCCAGCCGGTGGCGAAGACCATCAGCAACAGCGCCATGCCGATCACCCCGCCGGGGATCGGCCAGTCAAGCCAGCCAGCCAACAGGCCACCCAGCAGATAGAGGGCAAGCAGCACGCCCAACTCGGCGAGCAGGCGCAGGGATTTTTTCAGGAAAGCGGCGTTCATCGAAGGGTTCCTCACAGGCCTTCATTGTAGAAATACCGCTAACATGCAAAAAGCGAATTGTTAGACTGAACAACATTCCAAAATGGAATTCAGCGAATGGAATTCAAACAGCTACGCAGTTTTATCGAAGTGGTCCATCGCGGCGGCTTTACCCAGGCCGCCCTCACCCTGCACATCAGCCAGTCGGCGGTGAGCAAGCAGGTCGCCCAACTGGAGCAGAGCCTGGGCGTGATGCTGCTGGAGCGACATGCTTCGCAGCTGCACCTGAGCGATGCCGGCAAGGTGGTGCTTGAGCGCGGCGAAGCCATGCTGCGCCTGCGTCAGGAGATGCAGAACGAACTCGACGACCTCGGCCAACTGGCCCGTGGCGAGCTGCGCCTGGGCCTGCCCTTGATTGGCGGCGACGCGGTGTTTGCAAAAATCTTTGCCGAGTACCGCCAGCGCTACCCGAACATCAAGGTGCAGTTGCTTGAAGGCGGCAGCCGCAGCGTCGAACAAGCGGTACTCAGTGGGGAGCTGGAGCTGGGGGGCAGCCTGACCTCGAACAACCCGGCCTTCGGCTACCAGCCTTTTTGCAACGAACCCCTGGATGCCCTGCTGCCCACCGACCACCCCTTGGCCACTCAGCCGTCGGTCAGCCTGGGGCAACTCGCCGATACACCGTTCCTGCTGTACCAGCGCAGCTTCGTGCTCAACGACCGTTTGCTCAGCGCCTGCCATGCCCTGGGCTTTACCCCCAGGGAAGGTGGCCGCAGCGGCCAGGCCGATTTTCTCGCCGCCCTGGTGGCGGCCGGGCAAGGCGTGGTGCTGCTGCCCAGCGTGGTGGCGCGCGCCCTGGAACGGCCCGGGGTGGTGCGCCTGACCTTGAGCGAACCCAGCGACCTGCGCTGGGACCTGGCTTTTATCTGGCGGCGCGATGCCTACCTGTCACGCGCCGCCCAAGCCTGGCTGCAACTGCTGCGCGAACACACGCCAGCGCCGTGATCAGCTCTGGAGCTTGGCGGCAAACTCTGCCAGCCATGGCTCGGCGTCGGTTTCCGGGGTGACGGTTTCGCTGGCGTCCAGGCGCAGCATCGGCAGCACCTCGTTGATGCCCAGCTCGGCGAACAGTTCACGCAGCTGCTCGCCGCCACCGCAGAAGGTGTCGCCATAGCACGAGTCGCCCAGGCCGATTACCGCGCCCGGCAGGCCGCGCCATGCCGCTGGCAGCACATCGCGGATCTCGCTGAACAATGGCATGAAGTTGTCTGGCAGTTCACCCATGCCGGTGGTCGAGGTGACCGCGAGGAACGCTTGCGGGGCGAAGCCCTGGACGTCCTGCAGGGTGGCGCGGGAAGCATGCCAGGCCTCGAAGCCTGCGGCCTTGAGCAGTGATTCGGCATGGCGTGCAACTTCGTCGGCGGTCCCATAGACCGACCCGGAAAGGATGGCGACTTTCATAGCAGATTCCGAAACTGAGTAAAAACGTAGGATACTAGCACCCGACGCTGGCAAAAGGCCTTATCGGCTAAGGTCCAATGCACTAGAATCCCGTGAAAATGCTCTCATTCCCCCTTTCCTGGTCGGCCCGATGATCAACGCAAAATTGTTGCAACGCATGATTGATGCCTCCAACGACGGCATCGTGGTCGCCGAGCAGGAAGGCGATGAAGACACCATCCTGATCTACGTGAACCCGGCGTTCGAACGCCTGACGGGCTTCCAGGCCAACGACATCCTCTATCGCGACTGCCGCTTCCTGCAGAGCGAAGACCGCGACCAGCCCGCCCGCCAGCTGATTCGCCGAGCGTTGGAAAGCGGCCAGCCGTGCCGGGAAATCCTGCGCAATTACCGCAAGGACGGCAGCCTGTTCTGGAACGAACTGTCGATCACCCCGGTATTCAACGAGGCCGATCAGCTCAAGTACTTCATCGGCGTGCAGAAGGATGTCAGCCAGCAGGTCGCCACTGAACAGCGGGTGATCGAACTGGAGAAGCAGCTGGCCGACGCCAACGCAAGGATCGCTGCCCTGGAAAACGACCAACGGTCTTAACAAACCGACGAAATCGTTGTCCATCACCGTGACGCATACGCATTCCTGATTTTCACCGAGCACGATCATGCAAGCAGATGCCCTCCTGACCCAGGCTGAGCTGGACTTCATCCAGACCATGCACCGTTCGCCACAGTTGAACCTGGCCGATGCCACATCGACCTTGCGGCTCAATGGTGGCAGTGAGGTGCAGGAGCTGCTGACCCGGTTGATCGCCCAGGAGCAGGTAACCTTGCAGGCGCAGTTCGACAACCAGCAGATGACTTTCCCGCTGGAACTGATCGAAGACGAATTCCATGCCGTGCACCTGAAGCTCGGGGCACCAAGCATCTTTGAAGACGGGCCAATGATGCGCCCGTGGCGCCTGACGCTGGACACCCCGGTGGCGCTGGAAGACGAGCTGGGCCTGAGCACCGACTTCAAGGTACGGGAAATTTCCTTCAAGGGTGTGCTGCTGGAACTGCCGCAGGGCAGCGAAGCGCCGAAAACCTTCAGCCTGTGGTTCGCCCCCGGTGGTGATGCGCCGATAGCCCTGCAAGGCACCCTGCAACGACGCACGGCCGAAGGCCTGGCGGCATACCGGCTGAGCCAGCGCGAGAGCGAAGAGATCGAGCGTCTGCGCCAGTACATCCTGCAACAACACCGCCGCGCCCATCCCGAGCTGCACACCGACTAGTCGGCCCTCAGCTGTCCAGGTGACCTGCCAGGTATTGCTGCAGGCGCCGACGCATCAAACGCCCTTCACTGCCCAGACAGGCAATCTGCGAATGGATCAACGTGTCCTGGGCCAGGTCCGACGCCTCGCCGGCAAACAGCAGCGCACAATCGAGGGTCATGGCCAGACGCGCCAGGCGCTTGGGCAAATCGGCGGCAGGCGGATGGTTGGAAAACAGCACCAGCGCATGTGGCGCCATGCGCTCGCAAACCAGGCTCAACTCTTCTACCGGCTGCCCCAGCGCCAGCACTGACACGGCGATCTCACTGGTGCCGAGCATCAACGCCGCCACCAGCAACTCCAGCTCCCGACACTGCCCCGGAATGGCCGCCAGCACCACGCTGACTTCCTGCTGGTCACGGGCCCTCTGCAAACGTTGCGCTACCCGCGCGCGCAAGAAACCGTCGAGGAACAGCCATTCACTGACCCGACCGAAACCGTCGTGGGCGACCCGCAGTTCCTGCCAGACCGGCATGAGGATGTCCTGGAACACCACCACCTGTGGATAACTGGCGAAGATCTGGCCGTAGGCCTGCTCCAGCCGGCGTTCATCAAAGGCCGTGACGGCCTGGCGAATTTGCGCCTGGCACTGCGCCCAGTCATTCGCAGCACCGGTGGCCTGCGGTTCTGCCACCTGTTCCTTGAGGCTGTGGCTTTTGGCGAGAATGCGCCCCACCTTGCTGACCGCGACGCCGCGCTCGATCCAGCCGAGGATGCTGCGCACCTCGTCGATATCGGCGCGGGAATACAAACGGTGCCCACTTTCGGTGCGTGTTGGCTGAATCAGCCCATAACGGCGCTCCCAGGCACGCAGCGTGACCGGGTTGATGCCGGTCAAACGCGACACTTCGCGGATCGGAAACAGCTCTTCGTGGTCGAGGCCGTCGTGGGTCAGTGAGGTGGAATCGGGGTGACTCATCGCCGAAAGGCCCTGTTTCTGGGGACAGAGGCGATTCTACCGCGCAATGTCGAACCGTCACCAACTCTGCGTAAGCTGACCTGTGATCGGCCAGCACTGACGAGTCAGCTTATTTGCGGAATAATCCTTGCTTGCTATCCGACGCAGCCTACCACCCCAGGCTGCGTTTCATGGGCGCGCTTACCCCGCTGCGGCCATTTGCCTGGAGATACACGATGTCTACCCCTCCCGTTACCCTGATGGTCGCGCGCCGCGTCGCCGATGGCCGTTATCAGGACCTGATCGCCTGGCTGCACGAAGGCGAGCTGCTGGCCACCGACTTTCCCGGCTACCTGGGTTCCGGCGTGCTTGCCCCGCCCCCGGGTGGCGACGAATTCCAGATCATCTTCCGTTTCGTCGACGAAAAAACCCTGCACGCCTGGGAGTTTTCCGCCTCGCGCAGCGCCTGGCTGAGCCGTGGCAATGGCCTGTTCCTGCAACCCTCGGAACACCGCGTGAGCGGCATCGAAGGCTGGTTTGGCAGCCACCCTGCGCAACGCCCTCCGCGCTGGAAGCAGGCCGTGGCGATCTGGCTGGCGTTCTTCCCGGTGTCACTGGCCTTCAACCTGCTGTTCGGCCACTGGCTGGCCGAGTTGAGCCTGCTGCCGCGCGTACTGCTCAGCACCCTGGGCCTGACGCCCCTGATGGTGTATTTGTTCATCCCGCTGTCCACCCACCTACTGGCCAACTGGCTCAACGCCAGCGCGCAGCCAGCGGCGCCGCAGGGCAGTACGCTCGGCAGCCGCTGAGCCCCGCCGCCGGGGGCGGCCATCGGCACAGAGTTCGGGTATGCTGGGGCCAACCCATGCGAACCTCTGATGAAGTTGACCGTCCACACCATGAACAGCCCAATCCTAGTTACCGGGGCCAGCCAGCGAGTCGGGCTGGCACTGGCACTGCAACTGGCGCAGGCCGGCCATACGGTCGTCACCGCCAGCCGCAGCACAATCACTGAAGCAGCCCACCCGAACATCATCCCGTTCCAGGCCGACCTGTGTGTAGAGCAGGACCGCCTGGCGTTGATCGATCATTTGCGCAGCCACTATGACGGCCTGCGCGCGATCATCCACAACGCCTCCTTGTGGCTCGACGACGACCTGGCCAACCTGAACACCATGTTCAAGTTGCATGTCGAGGCGCCGTACCACCTGAACCTGGCGTTGGGCGAGCAGCTGCTGAAGCTGGAAAAATCCGACATCATCCACATCTGCGACGAGACCTCCTCGCGGGGCAGCAAGAGCCATATCGCCTATGCCGCGACCAAGGCGGCGCTGCAGAACATGGTGCTGTCGTTCGCCGAGAAATATGCGCCGACGGTGCGGGTCAATGCGATCCTGCCGGGCTTGTTGATGTTCAAGGAAGACGGTGACGAGGCTTACCGCCAGCAGACCCTGAAAAAGGCCCTGCTGGAGTTCGAGCCGGGGGCGCAGCCGCTGATCGAGGCGGTGCTGTTCCTGCTTGAGAGCCAGTACAGCACCGGCAGCAACGTGGTCATCAATGGTGGCCGCCACCTGAAGAACCGTATCGCTGCGTCGTGATACCTGTCGTTTTGCCTAGAGAATGCCCATGACCCCGCAAGAACAACTCGAACTTGAAGCCGCAGCGTTCCGCCGCCTGGTGGAGCACCTGCGCAACCGTACCGACGTGCAGAACATCGACCTGATGAACCTCTCGGGTTTCTGCCGCAACTGCCTGTCCAAGTGGTACAAGGCGGCGGCTGACGAGCGTCAGCTGGAGGTGAGCCTCGATGAGGCGCGTGAAGTGGTCTATGGCATGCCGTACGACCAGTGGAAGAGCCAACACCAGAAAGAAGCCAACGCTGACCAGCAAGCGGCGTTTGCCAAAGGAAAAACCCATGACTGATTTGAATACCCTGCGTTCCAGCCTTGCCAGCGGCGAGCACGTGTTTGCCGACACCCTGGCGTTTGTCGCTGAGCACTATGAATACCAGCCACAGGCGTTCAACAACGGTGGCGTGGAAAACGCGGCCGGGCAGAACGAGGGGTCGTGCAAGACCTTGGGCATGGCGGTGCTGGAAGGGCTGAGCGATCAAGAGGCGTTGTTGGCCTTTGGCGAGCACTACCGTTCGGTGCTGGCGACGCCTGAAGGCAGCGACCATGGCAATATTCGTGCGCTGATGGTGCATGGCTTGGCGGGTGTGCACTTTGCCGGGCAGCCGTTGCAACGCAAGGCCTGAAGCCAGCAAGCGATCCTGTGGGAGCCGGCCTTGCCGGCGATGCAAGGCACAGCCTTGCCATGGGGGCTGCGGCCCATCGCCGGCAAGGCCGGCTCCCACAGGTTTACAACGGTGCCTGGATCAATGTTCCAGGGGCTTCAGTTGAAACCTCCCCCTGGCGCAACCAGCCCAACGCAATCGGCCATAACCGCGCCTCGAACCGGCTATGGAAAAACGCAAAATGCCCCACCTCGCGCTCACCGATTTCCCTGGGTGAAATCCGTAAATGCACGCGCCGGCTCTGCTCGAAATACCCCAGCAACCGCTCAATCGCCGCCACCGTGCCAAACGGATCATCGGTCAGGCTGATCGCCAGGATTGCAGCTTTCCCCCCCCCCGCCGGCAACCGCCCCAAACCCTGCCCACTGGGCCTGAGCTCATAACGATGAGTCCGCGTCGTCCAGTCGCGCACCACCCCTGCCGGGGTATCCTCCATCCAGCCCAGGCGCTTGCCGGGAAAATACCCGTACAACCGTGTGAGCAAGGGCATCGCCACATGCCACTTGGCCAACAACTGCAAACGCTGGCCCAGTGCATAATCCCGCCAATAGGCAAACTGCGCGCCCATGGTCACCACCCGGCGTACCTGGGTAGCCGTCGGCGCCAGCGCCAGCGCACACCCTCCAAAACTGTGCCCGACCACATCAATCGGCTGCCCGGCAAACTCGCGCCGAGCCCGCCCCAGCATCGCCTCGAAATCCACCGCGCCCCAATCCGACCACGACGCCGCAAACCCGCGCAACGACGTCGGCCGCGACTCGCCGATCCCGCGGTAGTCATAGGTCAGCACATCAAAGCCATGGGCATACAGGTAATCGGCAAAGCGCGAATAGAACCGGCAACGCACTGACGTCGCCGCATTGATGATGACCACAGCGCGCTGCGGGTCCGGCTCGGCATGCTGCCAGACGAAACCACCGAGGCTGAAACCATCCCCCGCCACTTCACGAAACGGCTGGCCGACACACGCGGCGCGGATCACTTCCTGTTGCGTCATGGCGCCTCCCGAGTGCGCTTGTCGAGCGTCCAAGCATACGCCGGAAAACAAAAACACGGCGACCACGTCAAGCGGCCGCCGTGTTCAAGTAAACCCAGTGACGATTAAGGCATCAGTACCTTGTCGACCACATGAATCACCCCATTGGACTGCATTACATCGGCAATGCTGATCCCGGTGGTGCCGCCCTTGGCGTCGATCACCCAGAGCTTGCCGTCATGCGCCTTGATGGTCAGGGCTTCGCCTTGCACCGTCTTGAGCATGATCGGGCCTTTCATGGCCTGGGCCATCAACTCTTTGGAGGTGTGGGTGCCCGGCACCACGTGGTAGGTGAGGATCTTGGTCAGGGTCGCCTTGTTCTCAGGTTTGACCAGGGTGTCCACGGTGCCCGCCGGCAGCCGGTTGAAGGCCTCGTTGGTCGGCGCGAATACGGTGAACGGGCCTTTGCCGTTCAGGGTGTCGACCAACCCGGCAGCTTTCACCGCCGCTACCAGGGTGGTGTGGTCCTTGGAGTTGACGGCATTCTCGACGATGGTTTTATTGGCATACATCGCTGCCCCGCCGACCATGGGGTTATCGGCGGCCGCAGCAACGCCCACCATGGCCGCAAACAGGACGAAGCAGAACGCCGCAAAACGTTTGAATGAAGTGTGCATGACGCTTCTCCGCAATGGATAAGGTAGCCCTCACGTCGAGGGTGAAGAAGCTACGCAGCGCCAGCAGGTGCGGATGCACTACAACGCAAAAATATTACCCTTGGCGACGACCGGTCCGGTCGGTTGCCCGGTTGGCGAGCCGCCGTCAGGCTCCAGCGACACCGCCAACACGGCGGCCGGGGTCAGGGTGGCGAGCAGTTCTCGAGGGATTTTCAGCAATGATCCCTGGTCCGGGCGCAACAAGCCCAGTGAGCGCGGCGCCTGCCCCGGGGCAATCACCCAGGCCTGGGCAACGCGGCCCTGCAAGTCCAGCTCGGCAGTGGGGATGAACAGCGCGTGCTCGGCGCTGCGGTCGATGCTGACGGTAAACGCCGATTGCCCATCGTCCAGTTGCAGGGTTGCCGTGAGTGGCGGTTGCGGCGCCGGCGGCGAGAGCGTCCAAGCCAGCCCGATGGCCAGCAGCACGCTCGCGGCCAGGCTGGCCGCAACCATCCAGCGCAGCGGCCGAGGGTTGTTCCACAGACCGCGCCGCGCAGGCTGGGGCGGCGCCGACAACTCCCGCTCGATGGCACTCCACACCTGCGCCGGGGGCACTTGCGCCGGCATTGCTTCCAGCCAACCGGAAAAGTGCTGCTGCCAGGCCGCGATTTTCGCCGCGAACTGCGGGTCGTTGGCGGCCCGCGCTTCCACCACGCGGCGCTCGGCCTCCTCCAGTACGCCAAGGGCGTACTCGGCGATCAGCAGGTCAGGGTCGTCATCGCCAGGCAGTTCGTCGTTCATAGTCCAAGGCACCCTTTGAGCCTCGCCAGGCTGCGGCGAATCCAGCTTTTCACCGTGCCCAGCGGAATCCCGCGATGCTCGGCCAGCTCCGCATAGCTGCGCCCTTCAAAGAACGCCACCTCGATCAACTGGCGCTGCGCATCCTCCAGCCGTTCCATGCAGCTGTCCAGGCGCCGGCGCTCACCGCGAAATTCGAACGATGCGCCAAAGGCCGCCGGCGCCACCAGCTCGTCCAGACGCTCGACAGTGTCCAGCGGCCCCTCGCTGCGCTGGCGGCGCAGCCGGTCGATGACCTTGTTGCGGGTGATCATCGCCATCCAGGTGATCGGGCTGGCATAGGTCGGATCGAAACTGGCGGCCTTGTTCCAGATGCTCACATAGGCTTCCTGCAACACATCCTCGGCGTCTGCGCGCTGGCCGAGCAGGCGCAGGCAGATGCCGAACATCTTCGCCGAAGTCATCCGGTACACGGTTTCAAACGCCTGGCGATCACCGCCCGCAGCCGCCTGCAACGCATCGCGCAGCAGGTTCAGGCGGGCATCGGGGTCTATGGCGTGAATGTCGGGGCGCGTGGGCACAGGCGGGCCTTCCTTCGGGCATACATCAACAGTAGTCGATCCATGCCCGACTCACCCGCTGCCTCAGACGCCCGGCTTGGGCAAGGTAAAGCGGAACTCGCTGCCCTGCCCCGGCTCACTCGCCGCCTGCATCACGCCGCCATGGGCCTGGATGATCCCCTGCGAGATGTACAGGCCAAGGCCGGTGCCGGACGGGTTGCCTTCGCGGGCCGTCCAGTAGCGGTCGAACACATGTGGCAACTGCTCGGCCGGGATGCCCTTGCCGGTGTCGCGCACGCTGAACACGATCTGCTCGCCGTCGGACATCGCCACCACCCCCACCCTGCCTTCGGCCGGGGTGAACTTGATGGCATTGCCGATCAGGTTCGACAGCACCTGGAACAGGCGCTCGGGGTCGGCATGAATCACCAGCCCGGGCTCGGCGTGGAACGACAACTCCACGGACTTGTTCAGCGCCAGCGGCGCCAGCAGGGTGTAGGCCTCTTCGAAGATATGGCTGACATCCAGCGGCTGCGGCGCGATGGTGTAGCGCCCGGCCTCGATGCGCGAGGTATCGAGCAGATCATCGAGCAGCACGTTCATCCGGCTGGTCGCCTGCTGCATGGTGCTGATCGCCGAGGTGATGCGCCGCGAAGCGTTCGGGCCATCGCTGCTGAAGGACTTCTGCAGCATTCCGCAGAGCATGGAAATCACTGTCATCGGGTTGCGCAGGTCGTGGGAGACCACCGCCACCAGCTCATCACGGGCCCGCACTGCCGCCTGCTCCTTGAGCACCTGACGTGCCAGGTCGAACTCCAGCGCCGAGCGGCGCAGGTCGTTGGCCGCGAACTGGTCGCCATGCCCCCACGGGCGGGAGATCCCCTCCATCTCGACCTTCCAGATCTCGAACGAGGTACGCGGGCGCAGGCGCAAACCGTTCTCGGACGGCTCCAGTTGCAGCGGCTTGCTTGGGTCGCCGCTCCAGTTGATGGTTTCCTTCACTTCCGGGCGAAACCACAGCACGCCGTTGTCGATGGGCTTGGGCAAGGTGAAGGCCAGCACGCCACTGGCCAGCGCACAAAAATCGCCAGCCTGTGGATAAATGCTGCTCAGTGCATGGGAGGCAAACACCGGCCTGGCCTGCGCGGTGATCCACTGATGCAGGTCGCGGACCTGTTGCGCTGATGGGCACACGCCCGCCGTGCGCAATTGCGTGCCATCGATGATCGCTACGCCGCCAGCCCCGACCAGGTCCATCAGCACCTGGGCATTCTCGGCCAGGCCATCGAATACCGAGCCGGCATTGGCAGCCATCGCCTCGCCCAGCTGGTGCAGGGTTTGCAGTTTTTCCTCGCGCTGGGCCGCCAGTTGCAGCGATTCCAGAGCACTGATCTGCAGCGACAGCACCTGGCCGATGGTCTTGCAGGCGCTGCGCATTTCGCTCGGCACATGCAGCGGCTGGCGGTGGCCGCAACTGATCAACCCCCAGAGCTTGCCGCCCTTGAGCAGGGAAATGCTCATGGACGACAGCACGCCCATGTTCTGCATGTACTGGCAGTGGATCGGCGACACGCTGCGCAGGGTGGCAAAGCTCAAGTCCAGCGGCGTTTGTGTGTCCGGGCGCAGGGTCGGCACCAGCGGTACCGGCTGGTAGGCCGCATTGGGGATGATCCGCAGCCAGTTGCTCTGGTACAGCTGGCGCGCTTGCGGCGGAATGTCCGAGGCCGGGAAGAACAGGCCCTTGAACAGCTCCATGCCCGGCGACGAGGCTTCCGCCATCACCTGGCCGTGGCCCTGCTCTTCGAAGCGGTAGATCAGCACGCGGTCATAGCCGGTCATGCGCTGAATCTCGCGCACACTCGCCTCGTACAGCTCGTCGAGGCTCTTGGCCGCTTGCAGGCGCTGCAACAGCCGGCTCAGGTGCGCTTGCTGGTCGCCCACGCTGCGCGGGCGCACTTCCATCTCCAGGATCAACAGCCCCTGATGGCGGTGCAGAAAGCCTTCGAATTCGGTGCCGTGCACTTTCATCGGGATCGGCGTCAGCTCATCCAGCGTGCCCGCCTCCACGGCCTGGCGCACGGCCTTGGCCACGCGCTGGCCGATCACCGCCGTCAGCGTCTTGCCGAGGACCTGCGCGGCTTCAAGGCCGAGCAACGCACCAACATTGCGGCTGACCTGACGCACCTCGAAACCCGGCTCGCTCAGGGTCATCAACACCCCGTGCGGCTGAATCGCGCCCGGGTACTGGATCGGCTCGTCAGCGCAGTTTTCCAGCAGTTGTTCGAAGGCCTGGTCGGTGCCATCTGTCATAGCAGTACCTCTTGCGCCTCGAGCCAGCGCTCGAAGCTTGAAAATGTGTCGATGGCGGCCTCGACCACCACCTCATGCTGTTCCAGGTGCGCGGTCGCGCTCGCCAGAAACTCCAGGAAACCGCGCCACAGTGGCCCGGTCGCCTGACCATAGACATCCAGAAACGCCCCACCGTTTCCTGCATCGATCTGCAACCGCTCGGCCACCGCCCGCTTGAGCACCTGCCCACCCAGGGTAGAGCCCTCCAGCACATACATCGCGCCCAGGGCCGAATGGTCACAGTGGATTGCCGGAATATCACTACAACGCGGTAGTGCGTGGATGTCCCCGGGGGTCAGGCCCAGCGCCAGCAGGTCGCGGACCAGCGTCGGCGTCTTGGCCCGGCGGGCGTGGTCCAGCGCGGTGACATGCGGCGCCAGCGCCACTTCGAACGGCGCATGAAAGCCGTAGTAGGCCATCAACAGGCGCCGATAGAGCCCGACGTCCAGCGTAGTCGCAAAAAACGGCAGGCGCGCTTCAAGGCGCCGATGCAGGTTTGCAGTACCTTGGCGCAACGCTGTTAGAACGCTAGGGAGGGTTGTTCCGGCCTCTGGGGGCATCTGGGTTCTCACACACGGTGGAAACGACGGCGCCCAAGCGTGCCGGACACGTGAGGGGCGCCAACGGGAATTCATCCTACAGTAAAGATCGAAAAGCGAACTTTGACCGAGGGCAACGGCCTATGCCTGCAAGGCCCCCTGCAACCACTCGCTGAAACTGCGGGTCAACGAGCAGCTTTCGCTGTCCCGGTGGATCAGACACGCCCAGTTCGGCCCCCGCACACGCTGTTCGACCAACGGTTGCAGGCGCCCCTCCTCAACCGCCTGCTGCGCCAGCAGGCTGCTGACCAGGGCAACGCCCAGGCCGCTGCACGCCGCGTCCAGCAACAGGCCCGGGTCGGAGAAGTTCAGGCCGTGGCTGCGCTGGCCGACATCCACACCGCCCTGCACCAGCCAATGGCTCCAGTCCATTTCCCGCTCGCCGTGCAGCGTGGTGCGCTGCGCAGGCGGTTGCGCCAGCACATCGGGGTGGCACGCCGGGTACAACTGGTCGCTGTGCAGCACTTTATAGCTGCACTCGGCCTGGGCGCTGAGGTCGTCACGGATCGCCAGGTCGATGGTCTGGGTGGTCATCTCCGGCGGCTCGAACGAGGTGAACAGCCACAGGTCGACCTCCGGGTACTGGCGATGGAAATCGCCCAGACGCGGCAGCAGCCAGTGCCGCGAGAACGCCGGCGTGGTGTTGACCACCAGTTGGTTGGGCTTGCGGTACTGCTCCAGCCGGCGAATGCCGACAGACAGCTGCTGAAGCATCGATTGCGTGGTGCTGAGCAGATCGTGGCCGGCATCGGTGAGGCTGACGCTGCGCCCGCTGCGGTAGAACAGCGGCTGCTCAAGGAAGGTTTCCAGGCTGCGGATCTGCTGGCTGATGGCCGACTGGGTGAGGTGCAGCTCTTCAGCGGCCTGGTGAAAACTGCCCAGCCGCGCAGCCGCTTCAAACCCGCGCAAGGCATTCAGAGGTGGCCAGTGCTTTAACATGATTCATAAGCTCAGCTAATCAGAATTACGCTAAATCTATCGTTTGTTGCGCCGCAGTCAAATGCCTAGCATTGGTTTCAGTCGTAAAGACCGTTGTTTCAGTGAACATATTTACTTAACTGAAAGGCCAAACCCATGCTGCAGAATGAATCGAGTGCAAACCGTTGGCAGATGCCAGCCGAATGGTCCGAACACGCCGCGACCTGGATGGTCTGGCCACACAACCAGGCGTTGTGGGAATCGGGCTGGGGCGTGACGCTGCCACAGGTACAAGAGGATTTCGCCGGTGTGGCCAATGCCATTGCCCGTTTCGAGCCGGTGATGATGGTCGTCGACCCGTCCGGCGTGGCACGTGCCAAGGCCCTGTGCGGGCCGAACATCACCCTGATCGAACAGCCGGTCAACGACAGCTGGTTCCGCGACTCCGGCCCAAGCTTCGTCTGTCACCCGCAACTGGGCCTGGCCGGCGTGAGCTGGCGCTTCAACGCCTGGGGCGGCAAGCAGGTCTTCGACAAGGATGAAAGCGTAGCCCGCCGCGTACTCAACGGCCTGGGCCTGGATTGCTTCGGCACCCCGTTGAGCAATGAAGGCGGCGCCATCCACGTGGACGGCGAAGGCACTTTGATCACCACCGAATCGGTGCTGCTCAACCCCAACCGCAACCCGGGCGTGACCAAGGCCGAGATGGAAGAAGTCTTCAGTCGCCTGCTGGGCGTGAAGAAAACCATCTGGCTGCCGGGCGACCCGCAGTATGTCACCGGCGACATGACCGACGGCCACGTCGATGGCGTATGCGCCTTCGTCCGCCCGGGCGTGGTGCTGGTAGACGCGACCCATGACAAGAGTTCGGTGTATGCCGAAGTGGCGCGCGAGAACCGCCGTGCCCTGGAACTGGCCACCGACGCCAAGGGCCGTCGCTTCGAGCTGATCGACCTGTACGAGGCCAGCGAAGCGGTAGACACCGACGCCGAAGTGTTCTGCGCGTCCTACACCAACTTCTACCTGTGCAACGGTGCGGTGATCATGCCGGCCTACGGCATCGAGGCCGACAACGAGGCCGCCAAGGTTCTGGGCGGCGCCTTCCCTGGCCGCGAAATCGTGCCGGTGCGGATCAATCACCTGGCCCACGGCGGCGGTGGCGTGCACTGCATCACCCAGCAACAGCCGGCCTGGCCGCTGAAGGGCATCAACGCATGAGCCTGCTGACTGTCGCAACCACCCAGATGCCGTGCAGCTGGAACCTGGGCGCCAACCTTGACCAGGCCGAACAGCTGGTGCGCGAAGCGGCCGCGCAAGGGGCCCAGGTCATCCTGTTGCAGGAGCTGTTCGCCACGCCGTACTTCTGCATCGAGCAGGACCACAAGCACCTGGCCCTGGCCGAGGAATACCGCGACAGCAAAGTGCTCGCGCGCTTTGCTGCGCTGGCCCGCGAGCTGTCGGTGGTGTTGCCGCTAAGCTGGTACGAGAAGGCCGGCAACGCCTACTTCAACTCGCTGAGCGTGGCCGATGCCGACGGCAAGCTGCTGGGTGTGTACCGCAAGACGCACATCCCCAACGCCATCGGCTACCAGGAGAAGGAATACTTCAGCCCGGGCGATACTGGTTTTCGCGTGTGGGACACCGCCTTCGGCCGCCTGGGCGTGGGTATCTGCTGGGACCAGTGGTTCCCGGAAACCGCTCGCTGCCTGGCGCTGATGGGCGCCGAGGTATTGCTCTACCCGACCGCCATCGGTTCGGAGCCAGGCAATGCCTCGATGGATTCACGTGACCATTGGCAGATGGCGATGCGCGGCCACGCGGCGGCGAACATCGTGCCGGTGGTAGCGTCGAACCGTGTCGGTCGCGAGGCGGCGACCAACGACCCGCTGCTGCAGATGGACTTCTACGGCTCGTCCTTCGTGTGTGACCACAAGGGCAAGCTGCTGGTCGAGTCTGACCGGCGCAACACCGATATCCAACTGGTCAGCCTGGACCTCGCCGCCATGGCCGAGGAACGCCTGACCTGGGGCATCTACCGCGACCGCCGGCCAGAGATGTACGGCGCCATGATGGGCCTGGATGGCCGCAGCAGCCGACTCGTTCGGGAGGTGTGAAATGAAGCCGAGCAAAACACTGGCGCGTTGCCTGCTGGGATTGGCGCTCGGCAGCGCCGTCAGCATGGCGCACGCCGCCGACAAAACCCTGCGTTTGTACAACTGGTCGGATTATTTCGCTGAAGACACCCTCAAGCGCTTCACTGCGGAAACCGGGATCAAGGTGATCTACGACGTGATGGACGGCAGCGAGGTGCTGGAAGCCAAGCTGATGACCAGCGGCAGCGGCTACGACCTGATCTTCCCCGGTGACACCGTCGCCGAGCGCTTGATGCGGGCCGGCAGCTTGCAGACGCTGGACCCGAGCAAGCTCACCGCGCTGAACGACATCGAGCCGGGCCTGCAAAAGCTGCGCGAGCACTACCCACATTCGGCCAAGGCCACCGTGCCCTACACCTGGGGCACCATCGGCCTGACCTACAATGATGAGCAGATTCGCCAGCGCATGCCGGACGCCCCGGTCAACAGCCTGGACTTGTTGTTCAAGCCGGAGCTGGCGGCCAAGTTCGCCGACTGCGGGATCTCGATGATCGACTCGCCGGACGAAGTGCTGGCCGTGGTGCTCAACTACCTGGGCCGTGAACCGCGAAGCGCGAAGAAGGAAGACCTGGCGGCGGCGAGCGAATTGCTCATGAGCATTCGCCCGTACATCCGCAAGTTCCAGTCACAGCCAGTGACGGACCTGGTCAACGGCAACCTGTGCCTGTCGTTCGGCTACAGCGGCGACATGACCCAGGCGCAGCGCGCCGCAGATGCGGCCGGCAAGAAAGTCGACTTCCAGTACCGCGTGGCGAAGGAAGGCACCACGGTCTGGATGGACAACATGGCCATCCCGGTGGACGCCAAGCATCCGGAGTATGCCTACAGTTTCATCAACTTCGTCATGCGCCCGGAGAACATGGCGGCAATCAGCAACTTCACCGGCTACCCGACCTCCAGCGCCAAGGCGCGCTCGAGTGTTGACCCGGTAATGCGCAACAACCCGGATATCTACCTGGATGAGGCCACGTTCGAGCGGCTGATCCCGGGCAAGGACATCCCCCAGACCGACATGCGTGCGCGGATGCGTGCCTGGACCAAATTCAAGACAGCTACCGGAAAGTAACCGGTCAACCAGAGATACATCGCTATGCCTACACGTCGACAATTCATCAAACAGGCCTCCGTGGTCGCCGGCATGGGTGCCGTGGCCACGTTCGGCTTCAATACCCCGCTACTGCAGGCCGCGCCGGTGGTCGGCTGGCATATGCCGGACGAAGGCGACAGGCAAGTACGGGCCTTCATTGCCTTTGGCGCACACGAGGATCTCTGGGAAGACTTCACCGGTGATGTGCAGGCGGCGCTGGGGCGGATTGCCCGCAGCGTTGCCAGGTACCAGCCGGTGACGGTGTTCTGCCGCCGTGAGGAGCGGGACATTGCCGAGGAAGAGTGCGGCACCCACAACATCACTTTTGTCGAGACCAGGCTGGACGACATCTGGATGCGCGATATCGGCGCGAACTTTGTCATCGACGGCAAGGGTGATGTGGCGGCGGTGGACTTCAACTTCAATGGTTGGGGCAACAAGCAGGATCACCGCAACGACGCCAGGATCGCGGCGCTGGTGTGCAAGCTGGCCGGTGTGCCACGTGAGCGCAGCGAGCTGGTCGGTGAAGGTGGCGGGATCGAGCTGGATGGCCACGGCACCGCGATCCTGACCGAGAGCTGCTGGATCAACAAGAACCGCAACCCGGGCTGGAGCAAGGCCGATGTCGAGGCCGAGCTCATGGCGCAGTTGGGCTTGCGCAAGATCATCTGGCTGCCGGGCATCAAGGGCAAGGACATCACTGACGCGCACGTGGACTTCTATGCGCGCTTCGTCCGCCCCGGGGTGGTGATTGCCAACCTGGACACGGACCCGGCGTCCTACGACCACAAGGTCACCCTGGCGCATCTGGAAATCTTGAAAAAGGCTACCGATGCCGATGGTCGGCCGTTGGAGATCCACACCATTTCACCACCGTTGAATCCGCGGCCGAGCAAGTTCAGCCAGGACAACCCGGACTTTGCTGCGGGGTACATCAACTACTTCGTGATCAACGGCGCGGTGATTGCACCGGAGTTTGGCGACAAGGTGGCGGACAAGAAGTCGTTCGACCTGTTGTCCGAGCTGTACCCGGACCGTGATGTGATTCAGTTGAACATTGATGCCATTTCGGCCGGTGGTGGCGGGATTCACTGCGTGACGCATCAGCAGCCTTGGGTGGGGTGATTTGCCTGGAGGTTGGAGGTAACGACAGGGCCCGCGTGAAGCGGGCTTTGTTGTGTCTGGGGGAAAGTCTGGAAATGAACTCGACCACGATGACGTTTGTGGGTCGGCCCTGAAGGGAATAATGTGCACACCCTCATGTGGATGGGAGTCTGTAAGCGTGACAAGCCTGTTTAAAGGAAGCTGCCTTTGTGGCGCCGTGGCGTATGAGCTGCGTTCAACGCCAAAAGCTGTTTCCCACTGCCATTGTCGCCAGTGCCAGAAAAGCAATGGCGCAGCGTTTGCGAGTTTTGCGAGCGTGCCAAGGGCGGATTTGCAGATCACCCAAGGCACCGACACGCTCAAGGGCTATGCCTCCTCCCCTACCGTGCTGCGACAGTTCTGTGGGCAGTGTGGCGCGTCGCTGTTTTGGTCGAGGACCGAGGGCGACTATTCGGATTGGGTTTCGATAGCGCTGAGCAGTTTGGATGACCCGTTTGTGCCTGCCAAGCAGAAGCACCTGCATGTTCAAAGCAAAGCGACCTGGTGTGAAATGGGCGTTTGAAGTTGCGCTCCCCTGAGCGGTGCAACCGCTCGACCCGGCCACCTGTGTGAGTACGCGCTTGTACATCCTGCTGCGCGCCTCGCACCCTAAAACCCCTCTAGAGCTGGTCTTGCCGACGCTGCACTCCACGGTTTACCAACGCCTCGCAAAAGGGCCGCCAAGGCAGTCAGCGGGCGAGCCGTTTA
Source organism: Pseudomonas fontis (assembly GCF_028656955.1). Taxonomy (GTDB): domain Bacteria; phylum Pseudomonadota; class Gammaproteobacteria; order Pseudomonadales; family Pseudomonadaceae; genus Aquipseudomonas; species Aquipseudomonas fontis. The sequence goes on along the minus strand of NZ_JAMDGY010000013.1, from coordinate 4,254 downwards.
GGGCCCCACCCGAATACTGAAAGCGCCTAGCGGGCCATGACATTGGCGCGTTCCTTAGGTATGCTACGAGCAAATTTCTGACGCTTCAGCCTGCCTGTTTTGTGAGGCAAAGTTGGGTCAAAACAGTATTAAGTTGGATAAAAGCGAAGCGACTTTCTATACCCGTTTCGCACACGATACTCGTTAGAGTGTTTATTTTATTTGCACAGCTTGAACACTGTGCTTCACGGATTGGAATCTTGGATGTCTAAAATACTTATCGCAGGAGCCGGCGGCGCACCTTCCGAGGGCGTTATCAACTCTATCCTGATGGGCAAGAAGAATGAAACGGTCATTGGGATGGGCTCCGAACCGACCGATCTCTTTCTGTCAAAGGCGAGCAAGAAGTTTTACATTCCCTATGCCAACTCTCCGGAATACAAAGAAAAGCTTCTTCAACTGCTGAATACTGAAAAGCCTGACCTGGTGCACTTCCAAAATGACTTGGAAATCTACCATGCCTCCCTGATTCGCGAAGACATCCTTGCTACGGGCACCAAGCTGTTCATGCCCGACCATGACGTTATCGATACCTGTGTCTTCAAGTACAAGTCCTACGAAGCGTTTAAAAAAGCCGGCATTACCGTCCCACGCAACATCATGATCAATGATGAAAACGACCTGCGCGAGGCCTTCAAGGCCCTCGGCAAAGAAGACGGCAAGATCTGGCTGCGTGCCTCTTCCATTGGCGGTGGCGGTAAAGGTGCGATTCCAACCAATGATTTCGCCTTGGCCAAAGCCTGGATCGATCACTACAAAGGTTGGGGCGACTTCGTTGCTGCCGAAATGCTGACCCCCAACACTATTACCTGCCTGACCATTTGGCACGAAGGTAATCTGGTGGTTGCCCAGTCGCGCGAACGTCGCAGCTGGACCCACGGCAACCGCAGCATTTCCGGTGTGACCGGCGTTACAAAAGTAGGTGTGACCTGCACCAATGACCAGGCAACCGAAATTGCCATCAACTGCGTCAAGGCCGTTTCTGACAAACCGCACGGCATCTTCGGCGTGGACATGGCCTACGACTTCAACGGTGTGCCCAACCCTACCGAAATCAATATTTCGCGGTTCTTCACCACCGTTCAGTTCTTCACCGAAGCGGGCTTGAACATGCCGGAAATCTTCAAGGATATCGCGCTGTATGGCGAGTTCCCTGATCTGGAGAACAAGATCAATCCGCTGCCAAATGACTTGATGTGGTTGCGTGGCATGGACACCGCTCCACGCTTGACCACAGCTGAAGGTATTCGCGAAGAGATTACCTTCCTATGAAAATCTTGATCACTGGGGCATCTGGCTTTATCGGTGGGCGACTACTGGATGGGGCAATTGCAGCGTGGGGCAATGACAATGTGATTGCCTTTAGCTCGCAAGAGATCTCCGGTTGTCAAACGATTGTCTACAATCGCGACGCGAGCGATTTTGGCTTGTCGGCTGCCGACAAGGCCCTGCTCGAGGGCGTGGAGGTGGTGGTTCATGCCGGTGCCTACACGCCGAAAAGCGGTGGTGAAGCCAACGTCATCAGTGCCTGCAACGAAAACATCTTCTTTACCGAAAAGTTGTTGAAACTACCGTTCAACAACCTGCAAAAGATCGTGTTTACCAGCACGCTTGATGTATACGCTGCCGCGACACCGATCAGCGAGCAGACACCCACCGAGCCTGCGACCTTGTACGGCTGGTCCAAGCTCTACTGCGAAAAGGTAGTTTCAGCCTTTGCGGCAGAGAAAAAAATCGTCAGCCAAATCCTGCGCGTTGGCCATGTCTATGGGCCTGGGGAGGAGAAATACGCAAAATTCCTGCCCAAGACCATCGGCAACATTGTTAACGGTGCGAGTGTCGAGTTGTACGGTGACGGGGCTGAGCTGAGAAGCTTCATCTACATAGATGACGTGATCAAAGCCATTCTTGCTGCCGTAGCGCTGGACGAGAGCGTTGGGGTCATCAACCTTGTTGGTGGTCACGCGGTATCGATCAAGGAAGTGCTGGACCAGTTGATCTTGCTCAGTGGCAGACCTGTCGAAGTCATACCGCGGGCGTTCAATGGGGTCAAACGGGATTTCGTTTTTGACACCACCAGGCTAAAGAAATACTTGCTGCCGGTAGAGACTGACTTTTTGTCTGGCCTGCGTACGGAGTTTGCCTATTTCGAGAGCCTGAAGTGAACATCATATTCGATCTTGATGGCACGCTGATTGATTCAAAACCGCGCTTGTACGCGCTGTTTCAGCAATTGGTTCCTGCATCTGAATTGAGTTTTGATCAATATTGGGCCTTCAAGCACGCCAAGCTCTCGCACGAAGCTATTCTTTCGCGCGAGTTCGGCTATGGCGAGCAAGAAACCGCGCAATTTGTCAGTGACTGGATGCAGTTGATCGAGAGCCCTGGGTTTCTCGCCCTGGATGTCAACTTCGCGGGTATGCACGAGGCCCTGGCGGGACTCAAGCAGCACGCACGGCTTCACGTTTGTACCGCTCGCCAACTGCGTGAGCCCGCCATCCAGCAGCTAACCAATCTTGGGCTGCTGCCGTATTTCGACGAGGTCATGGTCACTGCGCAACGCGATACCAAGGAGTCGTTGATTGCGCAGCAGGTCAGCGATCTGAAACCGACTGACTGGATGATTGGCGACACGGGTAAAGATATTCAGGTTGGCGATGCCTTGGGCATTCAGACATGCGCGGTATTGAGCGGATTCATGTCGCGTGAATCGTTGCTGACGTATCACCCCCGCCTCGTTCTTGAGTCCGCGATAGACTTCAAGCCGTAAAGGCTCTCACCGCCCGAGATGACCTAGATCTGTGGGCTGATGCGTAAAGGAACGCGCGGTAGTTAACGCGCGTTTCGCTTCGTTCAAGGCTGGTCGGACAACTTTCGGACGTTGCCTGAAGGGCTCACTCCCCCTATGCCGCGACATTATCAATATCCCCTCCCAGCGTTACTGAGTGCCGTCTTCTTCCCGAGGGTGCTTCCTTGGCTGCCCTAAGGGTCTTTAACCTGTAACATTCCAGCCCCGTCCTGTCCCCGTGAGTCAGAACCTTGGACCTGCATGCACTCTTAGCCTTTACCCTGGTTGCCGCGATTGCCATCGCCAGCCCTGGCCCTGCCACCTTGATGGCGATCAACAACAGCCTGGCCTATGGCCCGCGCTATGCGGTTTGGTCGTCGCTGGGCAATGCCTGCGGCCTGTTCTGCCTGTCGGCGGCGGCGATGCTCGGGTTGGGTGCCTTACTGGCCAGCTCCGAGTGGTTGTTCAACGCTGTGAAGATCCTCGGCGCCGGCTACCTGTTCTATCTCGGCGCCAAGCAGTTGCTGAAAAAGAGCCCCATGTTGACCAGTGAAGTTGAAGCAGGCCAGCAACAGGTCAAGCCATCGCGTTGGAAGCTGTTCAAGTCGGCCTTCCTCACCGCCGCCACCAACCCCAAGGCGACGATGTTTTTCACCGCCTTGTTCCCGCAGTTCATCGACCAGGGTGCGGCGCTGCTACCGCAGTTCTTGATCCTCACGGCGATTTTCATGGGCCTGTCGCTGACCTCCCTGAGCCTGTATGCCGCCCTCGCCTCGCGAGCCAAAGGCGTGCTGACCCGACCTGAGTTCTCCAAGTGGGTGAGCCGGGTTGTGGGGTCGACGTTTATCTTCTTTGGGGCTGCGATTTTGAGTATGCGCCGGCAGGGGGTTTAGCTGAGTTTGCTGATCATGAGGGTGCGTGCGCACAAGCCTGAAGAGAGAGCTTGAAACAACAAAGCCCGCGCAAGGCGGGCTTTGGGGTGTGCCTCGTAGACGGTTCGAAACCGTTGAGCCGTTAGGTCAGGTTCGTTGATCCTGAAGCACAATCCACTGCTCGCTTGCCACACCGCTGATGATGCGCATAGCGTGGTGGATGCCTGCGGTCATTCGAAAGGTGAGCTGCGGCTCGGGGATTGAACCGTGGCAATCGTCGTTCTCGATGAGGGCGTCACTGAGCATTTCGAGGGTCCAGAGGCAGTTTTTCAGGAGGTTGGCACGTTCATTGGGAGTCATAGGGCACCGACCTTCAGCCTAAAGCTGAGCCGGATGGGCTGACGATGGGACGCTACCGAGATTTCAAGCGGGCTAAAGGTGCGCATGATCCACTCCAAGTTTTTCATTTGGAGCTGCCACGATCCTTTCCACGAGATGGGTGGCAGCCGTGAGTGGGGTGGAAATACCGGGAAACTTGGGGGTGTCAGAAATTTT
>NZ_JAMDGY010000012.1 GCF_028656955.1 Pseudomonas fontis | reverse complement strand
AAGGAAAAGCGGGCAAGCAGATCGTCTGTGCCGTGATGCGCAAAATGCTGCATATCGTCTTTGGGGTGCTGAAATCGGGACAACCTTATGACCCGAAGTTAGCACTTGCCCGGTGACGGGCAAGACGGTATCTACGGGCAATGCCCGGTATTATTCGACCGTGGTGTCGAACTGATCCTTGATGTACTTGATCTCGGTACGCCCGTGCGGTGCCGGCAGGCCGTCTTCACCAAGGTTGACGAAGACCATCTTGTCGACGGTCAGGATGCTGCGCCGGGTGATCTTGTTGCGCACTTCGCACTTGAGGGTGACCGAGGTGCGGCCAAACTCGGTGGCGGTGATGCCCAGCTCGATGATGTCGCCCTGGCGCGAGGCACTGACGAAGTTGATCTCGGAAATGTACTTGGTCACCACGCGCTGGTTGCCCAGTTGCACGATCGCGTAGATCGCCGCCTCCTCGTCGATCCAGCGCAGCAGGCTGCCACCGAACAGGGTGCCGTTGGGGTTGAGGTCTTCCGGCTTTACCCATTTGCGAGTGTGAAAATTCATGACTGCTCCTGATCGTCTTGCCCATCGATGCCGGTAATGATGGCAGAGCCTGACCCACCCCTCCATTTATCATCGACTATCGTCTCGATTAATCGACAGAAAGCCTTGGGCAGTTGCACGCACGCAGCTATAATCGCCAACGCTTGAAAAACGGTCATCTGCACTGGATACCGTTCCCGCCACCTGTCCGAGGGGCGCTGCAGCAGGTTCTACCTGTCAGGCTCGGATGGGGCGTTGTTTGCCAGGCTTGCCTGCGAACACTAAACGCACAACGGCGCCCATTCGCACTTAACGAATGGAGGCTCTTCATGAGCGCTGTAAACACGCCTGCTGGTTTTACCGATTTCAAGGTCGCTGACATCTCCCTGGCCGCCTGGGGACGTCGCGAAACCATCATCGCCGAATCGGAAATGCCGGCACTGATGGGCCTGCGTCGCAAGTACCTGCAAGAGCAACCGCTCAAGGGCGCCAAGATCCTCGGCTGCATCCACATGACCATTCAGACTGCCGTGCTGATCGAAACCCTGGTTGCCCTGGGTGCCGAAGTACGCTGGTCGTCGTGCAACATCTTCTCCACCCAGGACCAGGCCGCTGCCTCCGTTGCCGCAGCCGGTATCCCGGTGTTCGCCTGGAAAGGTGAAACCGAGCAAGAGTACGAGTGGTGCCTGGAGCAGACCATCCTCAAGGATGGCCAGCCATGGGACGCCAACATGATCCTCGACGACGGCGGCGACCTGACCGAGCTGCTGCACAAGAAATACCCAGCCGTGCTGAACCGCGTTCACGGCGTGACTGAAGAGACCACCACCGGCGTTCACCGCCTGCTGGACATGCTGGCCAAGGGCGAGCTGAAAATCCCGGCCATCAACGTCAACGACTCGGTCACCAAGAGCAAGAACGACAACAAGTACGGCTGCCGTCACAGCCTGAACGATGCCATCAAGCGCGGCACCGACCACCTGCTGTCCGGCAAGCAAGCGCTGGTCATCGGCTACGGTGACGTGGGCAAGGGCTCGGCCCAGTCCCTGCGTCAGGAAGGCATGATCGTCAAGGTCACCGAAGTCGACCCGATCTGCGCCATGCAAGCCTGCATGGACGGCTTCGAGCTGGTTTCGCCGTTCATCGACGGCATCAACACCGGCACCGAAGCGAGCATCGACAAAGCACTGCTGGGCAAGATCGACCTGATCGTGACCACCACCGGCAACGTCAATGTCTGCGACGCCAACATGCTCAAGGCCCTGAAGAAGCGCGCCGTGGTCTGCAACATCGGCCACTTCGACAATGAAATCGACACCGCTTTCATGCGCAAGAACTGGGCATGGGAAGAAGTGAAGCCACAGGTACACAAGATCCACCGTACCGGCGCGGGCGACTTCGACCCACAGAACGACGACTACCTGATCCTGCTGGCCGAAGGCCGCCTGGTGAACCTGGGCAACGCCACCGGCCACCCAAGCCGCATCATGGACGGTTCGTTCGCCAACCAGGTCCTGGCGCAGATCTTCCTGTTCGGCCAGAAGTACGCCGACCTGTCCCCAGCCCAACAGGCCGAGCGCCTGACGGTTGAAGTGCTGCCGAAGAAACTCGACGAAGAAGTGGCCCTGGAAATGGTCCGCGGCTTCGGCGGCGTGGTCACCCAACTGACCTCACAGCAAGCCGAATACATCGGCGTGACTGTCGAAGGGCCGTTCAAGCCACACGCCTACCGCTACTGATGGGCCAGAGCCGGTGACGCCACACAGCGTCACCGGCTTTTTTCTGTGTATTCGGTTTACCAGGATTTCGTTATGTCTCAGGAACGTCGCTACAGCTTCGAGTTCTTCCCGACCAAGACCGATGCTGGACATGAAAAACTGCTCGCCACCGCCCGTACGCTGGCCAGCTACAACCCGGATTTCTTCTCCTGCACCTACGGTGCCGGTGGCTCGACCCGCGACCGCACGCTGAACACCGTGCTGCAGCTGGAGAGCGAAGTGAAAATCCCTGCTGCCCCGCACCTGTCGTGCGTCGGTGACAGCAAGGAAGACCTGCGCAGCCTGCTGGCCCAATACAAGGCCGCCGGGATCAAGCGCATCGTCGCCCTGCGCGGCGACCTGCCATCGGGCATGGGCATGGCCAGCGGCGAGCTGCGCTACGCCAATGACCTGGTCGAGTTCATCCGCCAGGAAAGCGGTGATCACTTCCATATCGAAGTGGCCGCCTACCCGGAGATGCACCCGCAGGCGCGCAACTTCGAAGACGACCTGCGCAACTTCGCGCGCAAGGCCAACGCCGGCGCCAACAGCGCGATCACCCAGTACTTCTTCAACGCCGACAGCTATTTCTACTTTGTCGAGCGCGTGCAGAAGCTGGGCGTGAACATCCCGGTGGTGCCCGGCATCATGCCGATCACCAACTACAGCAAGCTGGCACGCTTCTCCGACGCCTGCGGCGCCGAGCTGCCACGCTGGATCCGCAAGCAGCTGGAAGCCTACGGCGACGATGTGCAGAGCATCCAGGCCTTTGGCGAAGAAGTGATCAGCACCATGTGCGAGCAACTGCTGCAAGGCGGCGCACCGGGCCTGCACTTCTACACCCTGAACCAGGCCGATCCTAGCCTGGCGATCTGGAACAACCTCAAGCTGCCACGCTGACGGTTGCGGCACTGCCCCGCTTTTTTTGCCGGGGCAGTCGCCACTTCTCCACCGCAGCACTAGCCTTGGCGCAGTGCTCCGTCGTACTCTCCCGCCATGCCCGATTTCGCTCGTCTGCTGACAGCCCTGCTCTTCACTTGCCTGAGTACCTTCGCTCATGGCGAGAAGCTGCGCATCGTTACCGATGCCTGGCCGCCGTATGTCTACGAAGAACTCGGCGAGGTCAAAGGCATCGACTACGAAGTCACCGCCGAGGTGTTCCGTCGTTTGGGTGTCGAGGTGGACTGGCAACTGCTGCCGTGGAAGCGCTGTCTGGCGATGCTCAACCAGGGCCTGGCCGATGGCGTGCTGGACATCTTCCAGACCGAGGAGCGCGATAGCCAGCTGTTCTACCCCAACGAGCCGCTGTCCGAGGTCGAGTTCGTGCTGTACCAGGCCACTGCCCGGCCGCACCCGGTGAAAACCCTGAGCGACCTGGACAACCTTACCGTCGGCACCTCGCCCGGCTACACCTATGACCCGGCCTTCAGCGAGTCCAGCGCGTTTCGCCGCGAACCTGCCCCTACCCATGAAGCCAACTTCGGCAAGCTGCTGCTGGGGCGCATTGACCTGTTGATCACCGACCGCCGCGTCGGCCGCTACCTGATCAAGCAACTTGGCCTGCAAGGCCAGGTCACTGAGCTACCCTTGGTGGTAGACAGCAAGAGCCAGTACCTTGCGGTGCGCCGCAATGTCGCCATGGACCTGCTGGCCCAGCGATTCGCCGCCGAGCTCAAGCGCTTCAAGCGTGAGCCGGCCTATGCAGAGCTGAGCGCACGCTATGCCAATGCCGATATTGCCTTTCCACGCACCGTTGAGCAGCAGGAAAGCAGCACGCCCTGAATGCTCTGTTATACTCCGGCCTTCCCGCCAGGCTTACGCCCGGACGCTCGGCCTTGCAAAAGGCATCCTGACAGGCAGGAGCGCGTGCCAAGAGCCCGCCCGCCACCCCCGGATGCGCATTGAAAGCCCAGCTGGACCGGACGCGATAGCATCAGCCGATGCCCGTCGCGCCAGGCAAGATCATCCCATAGGGCAAAGCCCCCATTAGAACAGGATTACTCATGTCCTTTGCTTCCCTCGGTCTCTCCGAGGCTCTAGTCCGCGCTATTGAGGCGGCGGGCTATACCCAGCCTACTCCGGTGCAACAGCGGGCCATTCCCGCCGTGTTGCAAGGTCGCGACCTGATGGTCGCGGCACAGACAGGTACTGGTAAAACCGGCGGTTTCGCGCTGCCGATCCTTGAACGCCTGTTCCCCGGTGGTCACCCAGACAAATCCCAGCGTCACGGCCCGCGCCAACCGCGCGTGCTGGTCCTGACGCCGACCCGCGAGCTGGCTGCCCAGGTGCACGAAAGCTTCAAGGTCTACGCCCGCGAACTGAAGTTCGTCAGTGCCTGCATCTTCGGCGGCGTCGGCATGAACCCGCAGGTTCAGGCCATGTCCCGTGGTGTTGACGTGCTGGTGGCCTGCCCGGGCCGCCTGCTCGACCTGGCCGGCCAAGGCAGTGTCGACCTGAGCCACGTCGAGACCCTGGTACTGGACGAAGCCGACCGCATGCTCGACATGGGCTTCATCCATGACGTGAAGAAGGTCCTCGCGCGCCTGCCAAGCAAGCGCCAGAACCTGCTGTTCTCGGCGACGTTCTCCAAGGACATCACCGACCTGGCCGACAAGCTCCTGCACAACCCGGAGCGCATCGAGGTCACGCCGCCGAACACCACGGTCGAGCGCATCGAACAGCGTGTCTATCGCCTGCCATCCAGCCACAAGCGTGCCCTGCTCGCTCACCTGATCACTCAGGGTGCCTGGGAGCAAGTGCTGGTCTTCACCCGCACCAAGCACGGCGCCAACCGCCTGGCCGAGTACCTGGAAAAGCACGGCCTGACCGCTGCTGCGATCCACGGCAACAAGAGCCAGAACGCCCGCACCAAAGCCCTGGCCGACTTCAAGGCCGGCACTGTGCGGATCATGGTTGCCACCGACATCGCCGCCCGTGGCCTGGACATCGACCAACTGCCGCACGTGGTCAACTTCGAGCTGCCGAACGTCGAGGAAGACTACGTTCACCGTATCGGCCGTACCGGCCGTGCCGGTCGCTCGGGTGAAGCCATCTCGCTGGTAGCCCCGGACGAAGAGAAACTGCTCAAGAGCATCGAGCGTGTCACCCGCCAGAAGATCCCGGATGGCGACCTGATGGGCTTCGATTCCTCGGCAGTAGAAGCCGAGAAGCCGGAAACCCGTGAGCCGCGTCCGCAGAACAACCCGCGTGGTGGCCGTGGCCAGCGCGCCGATGGCGGAAGTGCCGGCAGCGGTGGTCGCAAGGACAAGGGCAAAGACAAAGGTAAGGAAAAGGACAAACCGGCAGGCGATAAGTCTTCTGAAAAGGCCGCAAGTGGCCGTCAGGAGCGCAAGCCGCGTGACAATAAGCCTCGTCAGCCCCAGTCTGCCCAGGCCGCTACCAACCCAGCACAAGGCGCTCGCGCGTCGGGCAATCGTGATCCGGAAGAATTCCTGGATGACGACGTCGACAACTTCGGCAACCGTGCCGACTACGTCAGCCCTTACCAAGGTAAAGGCGGCCAGGGCCGCAACCGCCGTCCGGGCGCACCTGCCCAGGCCGGTGCTGGCAGCCAACCTGCCGCTGGTCAACCGCCACGTGCGGGTCAACCGCGCAGCAACGGCGGTGGCGCCCCACGTGGCGGCGCTGGTGCTGCTGGCAGTACTGGCGAGAAGCGTGGTGGTGGCGGTGCTCGCAATGGCGGCGCCGGTGGCGCACGCGATGGCCAGCCACGTCGCGAAAGCAGCAACAACCGCAATCGCCGCCCGGCCCGTGACGACCAGCCGCGTCAGGAGCCAGCGGTGCGCAATCCGCGTGAAGGCCAGCCGCAGCCGAAGATCATGCACAAGGAATCGAAGATCGACCGGTTCCCGACTGCTGAGCAACTCGAGCAGTTGCCAAGCCGCCCACGCGGCGAGAAGCCTGCATTGCTGACCCGCAACCGCTGATTCCAGTGATTGCGTAAACGACAACGCCGCCCCTAGGGGCGGCGTTGTCGTTTGTGGCAGCACTGTCTTCACAATTTTGTAGCCGCTGCCGACAGGCTGCGCTGGAGCCCGTGAGGGCTCCCAAAAACGGCGCCTGCTGTGCAGGCGAGCGCAGCCTGGCGGCAGCGGCTACGTGGATCAAGTGCACAGCACTTGCATGACGCTCTCGGCCGCATCGCCGGCAAGGCCGGCTCCCACAAGATCAGCTACAGCTGGGTGTTACTTCTGCTTCACGCCTTCCAGCGAGATGTCCAGGTCCAGGGTCTGCGAAGCAGGGCCTGGGCCTTTGATGCCGAAGTCGTTCAGGTTCAGCGTGGTGGTGGCGTTGAAGCCAGCGCGCTCGCCACCCCATGGGTCCTTGCCTTCGCCAACGAAGGTTGCCTTGAACACTACCGGCTTGGTCACGCCGTGCAGGGTCAGGTCACCGCTCACATCAGCCGTCTTCTCGCCAGTCGTCTTGACGCTGGTGGAGACGAACTTGGCCTCTGGGTACTTGCTGACGTCCAGGAAGTCCTTGCTGGCGATGTGCTTGTCACGCTCTGCGTGGTTGGACCAGACGCTGGCGGTCTTCAGGTCGACAGCGATCTTGCTGGCTTCAGGCTTGGCCGCATCCCAGCTGAAGGAGCCGTCGAAGTCCTTGAAGGTACCGTGGATGAAGCTGTAGCCCAGGTGGCTGATTTTCCAGTCAACGAAGGCGTGTTGGCCTTCCTTGTCGATCTTGTAGTCTGCCGCCATCGCCTGACCGGCCGAGAACAGTGCGGTACCGAGCGCCAGCGCGGCAAAAGTCTTTTTCAACATGCGTCTATTCCTTTGAAGTTGAGGTTGAACATCAAGCTTTGCGGCCCAGCATGCGGGTCAGGGTCGCGTCACGGTCGATAAAGTGGTGCTTCAATGCTGCCAGGCCATGCAGGCCGGCGAAAATCACCAACCCCCACGCCAGGTAGAAATGGACTTCCCCGGCAACGTCTGCCTGGTCAGGCAGGTTGCTGATCAGTGCCGGTACTTCGAACAGGCCGAACACCGGAATACCGGCACCGTCGGCGGTGGAAATCAGGTAACCGGCGATCATCACGCCAAACAGGCCCAGGTACAGTAGCCCATGGCCCGCCTTGGCGGCGAAACGGGTGAAGGCGCCATGGTTGGCGGGCGCGGGTGGCGGCGGGCTGACAAAGCGCCAGAGCAGGCGCAGCAGCATCACGGCCAGCAGGGTCAGGCCAATGCTCTTGTGCAGGTCAGGTGCGGTGTGGCGCCACGAGCTGTAGTAGTCCAGCCCGACCATCCACAGGCCCACGCCAAACAGACCGAACACTACAAGGGCCACGCCCCAGTGCAGGACGATACTGACCAGACCGTAGCGAGAAGAAGAGTTGCGCAGTTGCATAGCCGTGTTTCCCTGTAAGACCTGTGCTCAAGACTAACGACTTATCTATCGAATTAAAGCGGAAAATTTCGCTTTGAAGTATCGAGAAATATGATGATAAGTGTGCTGCGAACGGGTTAAGGAAACATTAACGGCGATGGGAAGGTGGTAATGGGGCTGCTGCGCAGCCCTTCGCGGGACCAGCCCGCTCCTACAGATGATGCCTGTGGGAGCGGGCTGGTCCCGCGATGAGGCCTTGGACTATTGCGCCTTGGCCTGAGCATCAGCCGCCGGTTTTTTCACCGGCTGCGCTTTTACCTGAGCCTTGGCCGGGGCTGGCTTGGCCGGGGCCTTTTTCGCCGGTTCAGCCTTGGCGACCGGCTTCTTCACGGGTGCGGCCTTGGCTGGCGCTGCCTTGACCGGCGCAGCTTTCACCGGCTCCTCTTTCGCCACAGGAGCCACTGGCGCCGCAGGTACTGGCGCTGGTGCCGGCGCAACTGCCGCTTCAGCCGGTTTCACCGCGGCCTTGGCAGGCTGCTCATCGCCACCGCCAAACAGCCGCGAGAAGAAGCCTGGCTTGCTTTCCTGTGCTTTCGCTTCGGTCTTCACCGGCTCCGCCTTGGGCTTGTCGGACGAGCCGCCGAACAGGTTGGAGAAGAACCCGCCCTTGTTCGCCGCCACTGCGCCAGCAGCCGCTGCTGCTGCAACCGGTGCCGCCTTGGCCACGTCGAACGACTTGCCAGCGGCCATTTCCTGTACCTGGATGGCCGCACGCTGACCGCTGCGCAGCGCGCCTTCGAGGGTGCCTGGGTACAACGCATCGGTGTGTTCGCCAGCGAAGGTAACGCGCTGCACCGGGCGCTCCCACAGGCGCCAGAACTTGCTGATCTGCCCTGGGCCGTAAGCCAGGTAAGCACCGCCAGTACCCGCATCGGTGCTGTAGCGGCGCACTTCATAACCGGTAAACGCACCACGTGCCTGCGGGTAGAACGCATGCAGGCGGATCAGCACCTGATCGACCATCTGCTTATCGCCGAAGGCCTGCAGCAGGCGCGCATTGTCACCCGACAGGTTGATCACCACGTTGGCGCCACCCTTGAGTGCAGGCTCGATCCACAGCATGCCCAGGCCGGTGTTGCTGTAGATCTCCCCGGACATCCGCGCGCGGCTTTCCCAGACCGGGGTCTTGAACTTCAGCATCAGCTGGTCGCGCCAGCCGTAGTTGGTGCCCTTCAGCGCCGCCAGGTGCTGGTTGTCCAGGCCCGGGGTCATCTGGATCTTCGACAGTGCGCGCAGCGGCACGGCCATCACCAGGTAATCCGCCTGGTAGCCGACACCACCGACCTTGACGGTGACGCCGTCCTTGTCCTGGACGATGGCGGTGACCGGCGAGCTGGTCTTGATGGTTTTCAGCTGCTTGACGAAGGCCTGGGCCAGCACCGTGCTGCCGCCGGGCAGACGGGCGGCGCGCAGGTCACGGTCGTCGATGCCACGGTAGACGCGGGTCTGCTGGGCGAAGTAGAGCAGCGACAGACGCGATGGCTCGTCATAGCGCGTGCGGATCTGCTGGTTGACCAGCTGGCGCGCGGTGGCTGGCAGTTGCAGCTTGTCCAGCCAGTTGGAGACGTTGATCTGGTCGAGGGCGAACAGGGTGCTGTTGGCGGCCGGGTTTTCCGGGTCGCTGATCGAGCGGGCCAGATCGTCCAGGGTCTTTTCGTAGCGCTTGAGCGCTTCGGCGGTGGCCGGCTGCTTGGTGGCCAGGTCGCTGGCGCTGAAGTACTCGCCGTCGATCAGGTAGCCGGGGCTGCGGACAAATTCCGGGGCCGGCAGGGTGCTGAGCTTGAAGGTGTCGAGGTACTTGTTCAGGACCGGTTGGGTCTTGCTGTTGCCGATCCATTCGCTGGTGGCCAGGCCGGAACGTCCGCCCATGCCCGGCTTGGCTTCCAGCAGGGTGACCTGCCAGCCCTTGTTCTGCAGCTCATAGGCCGCCGTAAGGCCGGCCAGGCCGCCGCCGATGACGATGGCCGTTGGTGGCTTGGAGGCCGCCATGGCCCCCGCGCTGAACAACCCTATTACAACCAGCGCACAGGCGCGTAGCCAACCAGCAGACATGGGGTGAACTCCGGATCAAAAAAGGGCAGATAACGCGGGGAAGAACACCCCGAAAAAAGCTGTGCGAAGAATACGCCAGGGCGGGCAACCCCGCCAGTAAGCTCAGCGCCCAAGCTGACCACCTGTTATTTCTACCAGGTAGTCACGGGCACTCATTTGGATAACTATCTCCCTGCATGCCGGCACCTTTTCACCAGGAGAGACGGAAATGGAAATTACCGGATTCGAAGGATTTGAAGGAAACGTAAAGACAAATTTCAACACAGGGGAGACCTACACTTCTCGCATTGGCTTGAAATACACCTTGACCACGGATACTGGGAATGGTGCCACCCCCTCGGGATTCCGCGACCCTGTCAAAGATGGCTTCGGTGATACTGAGCTAGTCGTTGGAGACCTGAGCAGGGTAAAAATAGGATTTGGCAGAAACGTAGAAAAATTCAGCCTTAAATACTATGTAATCACTGACTACACTGAAAAAGACCTAGCAGACGAGTTCCCCGATCAGGTAGGGAAAATTGACCTTAGTAAAATAACAACAAAAAATTTCGACTTATTCTACACCCTCAGATTTATTGGCAATAAAAACGATGAAACCTATACAGGCCCGATCGCAACATTACCCTCAGAAGTCACATTCAACGAATTCCCCTTTCATACACTTGAGATCAGCACAACACGCGCCGGCACTGCTCATTTCGATGTTTTGAGATGGACCCAATCGGCGAGTATCTGATGATGGAATTTCGAATGGCATGACATTACGTTCATGTACGCCACGCTGCCTTCTGCCTTGGCTATTTTAGGCATACCAGTGCTCTGGCTTCCACGACGCCCAAGCATGCGCTAACCGATGAGCACTGGCAATAACTAGGCACCTGGTATTTCTACCAGTAGCCGCAAAATAATTTCTGCGCAAATATTAACTCAGCCACTTACTTTCTCACCAATAGAAAGTAACGGCCACAAACGTGCAAGTACTCACCCTATTCTTAGCGAGAAATCAAACCATGATCGTTTCCTCTCCACGCTGTAACCAGCACCCGCACAACACCCCAGTAAAACGTGCCACCGCGATCTTTGGCAAAAAGTACAAGTTCAATGAAATCAACACCGATTTCGACATCGTCCGCGACACCATCTTTCTGACCCTCATCCTCGACGACTCGGCTGATGATATGGTTGAGCTCAGCTTTGACGCTAACAGCCGCAACGGTGCACCTCACTCCGTAGAGGACCCAGGTGTCGGTGTGTATGTAAGGGTCCGCAATGAGCGATGGGGCAACTTTGGCGGCACTGTCTCCTGCACCTACAACGCAGCAACTTCCCAGGCCAAAGGCACATTCAAACTCTTCAACAAAGACAGTACGCAACCGTATGACTTGATTGAAGGCGAGTATGATATTTTCGTGGCACGGTAAGATTAAACATTGGCCGTAGGTCTTTGTAAGTCTCGCCCATTTCACAACATCACCCCAGGCACTCATCGGTCCCTGGGGTGATGTTTTTAATAACCACGCCGCACACCATCCCTTGTCCTCTCCCCTCGCATTGCATAGGCTTGCCCGTTCAGCCAAACCCGCGTCACCAGGAGAGAGCCCATGGGCCTGAATCAACAGTGGATGCAGCGCGACCTCAAGGTCCTGTGGCACCCCTGCACCCAGATGAAAGACCACGAGCAACTGCCGCTGATCCCGATCAAGCGCGGTGAAGGGGTCTGGCTGGAAGATTTCGAGGGCAAGCGCTACCTCGACGCGGTCAGCTCCTGGTGGGTCAACGTGTTCGGCCATGCCAACCCGCGCATCAACCAGCGCATCAAGGACCAGGTCGACCAACTGGAACACGTGATCCTCGCAGGCTTCAGCCATCAACCGGTGATCGAGTTGTCCGAGCGCCTGGTGAAGCTCACGCCCGACGGGCTGACCCGGTGCTTCTACGCCGACAATGGCTCGTCCTGCATCGAAGTGGCGCTGAAAATGAGCTTCCACTACTGGCTGAACAAGGGCCTGCCGGAGAAGAAGCGCTTCGTCACCCTGAGCAACAGCTACCACGGCGAAACCATTGCCGCGATGTCGGTGGGCGACGTGCCGCTGTTCACCGAGACCTACAAGGCGTTGCTGCTCGACACCATCAAGGTGCCCAGCCCCGACTGCTATTTGCGCCCCGAAGGGGTGAGCTGGGAAGAACACTCGCGCACGATGTTCCTGGCCATGGAACAGACCCTCGCCGAACACCACGACACCCTCGCTGCGGTGATCGTCGAGCCGCTTATCCAGGGCGCTGGCGGCATGCGCATGTACCACCCGGTGTACCTCAAGCTGCTGCGCGAGGCCTGCGACCGCTATGGCGTGCACCTGATCCATGACGAGATCGCCGTCGGCTTCGGCCGTACCGGCTCGATGTTCGCCTGCGAACAGGCCGGCATCCGCCCGGACTTCCTGTGCCTGTCCAAGGCCCTGACCGGTGGTTACCTGCCACTGGCTGCGTGCCTGACCACCGATGACGTGTACAACGCCTTCTACGACGACTATTCGACCCTGCGCGCCTTCCTCCACTCGCACAGCTATACCGGCAACCCGCTGGCCTGTGCGGCGGCGCTGGCGACCCTGGATATCTTCGAGCAAGACAACGTCATCGAGAACAACAAGGCCCTGGCCCAGCGCATGGCTACGTCCACCGCGCACCTGGTGGACCATCCGCATGTCGCCGAAGTGCGCCAAACCGGCATGGCCCTGGCCATCGAGATGGTTCAGGACAAAGCCAGCAAGACCGCCTACCCGTGGCAGGAGCGCCGCGGCCTGAAGGTCTTCGAGCATGCATTGACGCGCGGCGCGCTGCTGCGCCCGCTGGGCAGCGTGGTGTACTTCCTGCCGCCGTACGTAATCACCCCGGAGCAGATTGATTTCCTGGCTGAAGTGGCCAGTGAGGGCATCGACATCGCGACACGCACCAGCGTGAGCGTGGCGGTGCCGAGTGATTTCCACCCCGATTTTCGCGATCCGGGCTAGAAGCATCGCCGGCAAGGCCGGCTCCCACAAGGAGCGTACTGTGGGAGCTGGCCTTGCCAGCGATGAGGCCCAACCTGACACACATTATCCAGAGCCTGCCATGAGACTTTCCCGCTTTTTCATCGATGCCCCGCTAAGCCTTGGCGAGCACGACCTGCCTGAAACCCAGGCCCACTACATTGGCCGCGTGCTGCGCATGGCCAGCGGCGATGCGGTGCAGCTGTTCGACGGCAGCGGCCAGGAGTTCCTCGGCCAACTGCTCGAAGTCGGCAAGAAGACCGTCCGCGTCAGCCTCACCCAAGCGCTGCCCGGCCAGGCCGACTCCAGCCTGAACATCCACCTCGGCCAGGGCCTGTCACGTGGCGAGCGAATGGACTGGGCGATCCAGAAAGCCACCGAACTGGGCGTCAACACCATCACCCCGATCGTCAGCGAGCGCTGCGAAGTACGCCTGAAGGATGAACGCGCCGACAAGCGCCTGGCCCACTGGCGCCAGGTCGCTGTCAGCGCCTGCGAGCAATGTGGCCGCTCGAGCGTACCGTTGATCAACCCGCCGGTAACCCTTGCCGAATGGCTCAAGGCTGCCGACGAGGAGCTGAAGCTGGTCCTGCACCCGGTTGCCGAGCCACTGGTCAGCCACGCCAAGCCCGCCAGCCTGGCCTTTCTGATCGGCCCTGAAGGGGGCTTGTCCGACGCGGAAGTCGAGCAGGCCAAGGCCGCTGGTTTCCATGCCGCCCGCCTCGGCCCGCGCGTGCTGCGCACCGAGACTGCGCCGGTGGTGGCACTGGCCGTGGCCCAGCAGCTATGGGGCGACTTCTAAAGCACGTAGAAGAACACCGCGATGAAGTGCAGCAGGCTGCCGGCGATCACGAACAGGTGCCAGATGCCGTGCCAGTGGCGAAAGCGGCTGTCATAGGCAAAGAAGATGATGCCGATGGTGTAGAACGCACCGCCCGCCGCCAGCCAGGCGAAGCCGGCGGTGCCCAGGCTGGCCAGCAATGGCTTGACCGCCACCAGCACGATCCAGCCCATCACTGCATAGATCACGATCGACAGCACCCGCGCTTCCGAGCGCGGCTTGATCTCTTGCAGCATGCCGATCACCGCCAGCCCCCAGACCACTCCGAACAGGCTCCAGCCCCACGGCCCACGCAGGCTGACCAGGCAAAACGGGGTGTAGCTGCCGGCAATCAACAGGTAGATCGACAGGTGATCGAGCTTGCGCATGATCACCTTCGCCCGGCCCCGCACGCTGTGGTACAGCGTTGAAATGCTGTAGAGCAGCAACAGGGTAAAGCCGTAGATGGACAGGCTGACGATCTTCCAGGGGTCGCCTTCGAAGCTTGCGACCACCAATAGCCAGACCGCGCCGATACTCGCCAATACCGCACCGACCAGGTGGGTCCAGGCGTTGAAACGTTCACCGTGATACATGCAGCAAAATCCTCCTGCGGGTTGCCTGGCGACCACCCTACAGCATGGACTGCGTCAGGTGCATTACGCGCCGGCGGTCTGCAACAGCTGTTCCAGCGCGACCAGGTCCGGCACTCGGGCCACCTGGTCACCCACCTGCACCGCCGCCAGCTCCAGCGCAGACAACGGCACGTCGACGTAATTGAGCTGGCTGTCGAGCTTGCAGGAGCGCGGGATGCCCTGCACCAGCAAGGCGAAGAAGCGCCGTGGCGTATCGCCCAGGGCATTGAGCACGACCACCCGGGCGCGCTCGCCAACCACGATCGGCTCGCCGCAGGCCGCCTCGAAGTTGAGCAGCGGCAGGCGCTGGCCGCGCCAGTCGATCCAGCCCATCAGCCACTGCGCCTGGTCCGGCGCCGCACTGCCCGGCGGATAACCGATCAGCTCGGCCACCGCAACATTGGGCAGCACCAGGCTGCGGTCACTCAAGGGCAACAGCAGGCCGGTGAGGCTGCTGCGACGGCCATAACGGGCCGGTTGTTCAAGCATGTGAAGTGCTCCAGCGGGCGATGCTCTCCAGCAGCACCGACTCGTGATACGGCTTGCCCAGGTAGTCGTTGACGCCAATGGCCATGGCCCGGTCGCGGTGCTTCTGCCCGGTACGCGAAGTGATCATGATGATCGGCAGGTCCTTGAGTTGCGGGTCCTGGCGCACCTGGGTGGCCACCTCGAAACCGTCCATGCGCGGCATCTCGATGTCCAGCAGCATGACGTCGGGGCGGTGCTCTTCCAGCACGGCCATGGCATCGACACCGTCCTTGGCGGTCAGCACGTTCATGCCATGGCGCTCCAGCAGGCGCCCGGTCACCTTGCGCACAGTGACCGAGTCGTCCACCACCAGCACCAGCAATGGCCGCGCCGGCCCGCTGCCCGGTTCATCGCCGCGCAAACGCGCCGCCTTGCCCTGCAAGGACAAGCGCAGGTGCAGGCTGCGCAGCTGGGTCAGCAGGTCCAGAATCAGCACCACCCGGCCATCGCCCAGCAGGGTCGCGCCGGCCAGCCCCTGCACGGCGGCGAACTGCGGGCCGAGGCTTTTCACCACGATCTCGCGGCTGGCGGTAAGGCTGTCGACCTGCACTGCAAACGACTGGTCGTGCGCATGCACCAGCAACACCGGCAACGGCAGGCTCTGCCCGAGCAGGCGTGGTTGCGCCTCCCCTTGCAGCATCTGGCCCAGGTAACGCAGTTCGTAGCGATGGCCCGCGTACTCGTAGCGCGGCGGGTCGAGTTGATAGCACGCCTCAAGCTCCGCCGGCAGCACCCGCACCACGCCTTCGATGGTATTGAGCGGCACCGCGTACTGCTCATCGGCGTAATGCACCATCAGCGCGCGGTTCACCGACACGGTGAACGGCAGGCGGATCAGGAAGCGCGCGCCCTTGCCCGGCACCGAGTCGATCACCATCGAGCCGCCCAGTTGCTTCACCTCTTCATGGACCACGTCCATGCCCAGGCCACGCCCGGAAATCTGGGTGATTTTCTCCGCCGTGGAGAAGCCCGGCTGAAGAATGAACTGCATGACTTCGTAGTCACTGAGCTCGCTGGCCGGGTCGAGCAGGCCACGCTTGATCGCCTTGCTGCGCACGGCCTCCAGCGGTACGCCGGCACCGTCGTCAGACATTTCGATAACGATGTCGGCACCTTCATGCAGCAGGTTCAGGGCAATCATGCCCTGCTCCGGCTTGCCGGCCTTGAGCCGCCCTTCGCGGCTTTCCATGCCGTGGTCGACGGCGTTGCGCAGCATGTGTTCCAGCGGCGCAACCATGCGTTCCAGCACGCTGCGGTCCATCTCGCCTTCGGCATTGCCGACCACCAGTTCAACCTGCTTGCCCAGCTCACTGGCCACTTGCCGTACCACCCGCTGCAAACGCGGCACCAGGCGCTCGAACGGCACCATGCGCGTACGCATCAAGCCTTCCTGCAACTCGCTGTTCACCCGCGCCTGCTGCTGCAACAGGCTGTGCGCGTCATGGGTGCGCACGCTCAGGGTTTCCTTCAGGTCGAGCAGGTCGGAGGCCGATTCGAACAACGCGCGTGAAAGCTGCTGCAACTGCGAATGGCGGTCCATCTCCAGCGGGTCGAAATCGTCATAGCCCAGGGCATCGCCTTCGCTCTGCTGGCGGCTGAGGATGCGCCCCTGGGTTTCGGTGTCGAGCCGGCGCAACTGGTCGCGCATGCGCTCCAGCGTGGTTTCCATCTCGTTCAGGGCGACCTGGGCATCGTTGACCTGCTGCTCGATGCGCCCGCGAATGATCGAGTCTTCACCTGCCAGGTTGCCCAGATCATCCAGCAACTCGGCGGCCACCTTGACCATGTCTGCCGGGGCGCGCTCCGGCGCCGGGGTCAGCGCTTCGGGCAAGGCGCTTTCGTTGCTCGGCACGGTAGCCGCCGTGTCGCTCAGGGCAGCACTGCTGAAATTGCGGATGTAGTCGATCAGCGCCGTGGCCGCATGCAACGGCTGGTGCAGGCGCACCGCGTCGAGCATGTGGGCCAGGCGGTCGTGGCAGTTCTGCAGCAGGCTGAACAGCGCGGAGCTTGGCTGCAACTGGCCCGCCGCCAGGTGTTCGTAGAGGAATTCCAGTTCGTGGGCCAGGTCGCCGATGGGGGCGATCTCGACCATCCGCGCGCCGCCCTTGAGGGTGTGCAGGTCGCGCAGCAGGTTTTCCACTTCAACCGTATTGCGTGGCTCGGCCTGCCAACGTATCAGCGCGGCGCCGGTGCTTTCGACAATGTCGAAACCTTCTTCGAGGAAGATTTCCAGCAGTTCCTTGTCCGCCTCCTGGGCGGGCGCGATGGTCGCTTTTTCCTGCACGGCGGGCGCCGCGTTGTGGCGGAACTCACGCAGTACGGCAAGCTGCTCAACCACCGGGGAAGGAGCTTCGTCGCGCTGCAACTGGCCGAGCAGACGCGCCAGCAACTGGTGGCTGCCCTTGAGCAGGGTAGCGAGGGCCGGCGACAGGCTGTAGCGCCGATCCACCAGCCCGGCATAAAGGATTTCCAGCTCCTGCGACAGCACCTCGATCGAGCCGATGCCGGCCATCTGCGCGCCACCCATGAGGGTGTCCAGCTCGCGTTGCAGCGACGACAGCGCCGAGGCGTTGTCGGGCTCCTCCAGCCAGCGGGCCAGCGCCTGATCGGCGTTTTCGAGGATATCCACCGCCTCTTCGAGGAACAGCAGCTCCATCTCCCGGTCAGGTGCCGGTTGCGCCAGCTCACGGGTTGCCGCCGCCAGCTCGGTAATGCTCAGCGGCTGTGCACCCTGGCTGCGCACCAGGCCAACGGCCGACGGGTCGAGGCTTTCCCCGAGCAGGTCGCGCAGCGCTTGCAGGCGCTCCGGGCAGGGGTCGACCTCCTGCCCGGCAGCGATCTGGTCGAGCATGTCTATCAAGGCTTCATGGGCCTGCTGCGCTTCCCTGAAGAAGCGCTCGCTGACCGCCAGGCTGCTTTCCTCGACGGCGCCGTACAAATCGAGCAGCGCCTCGCACAGCTCGTCGACCTGCCACAGGTCGGCCAGGTGCGCGCTCTGCCCCAGGGTGGTCAATTCATCCAGCAGGGCGGTAAGTTCCTGACGCTCGCCCGGGTGTTCCTGCCAGCGCAGCAGCAACGACTCGGCATCCAGCAGGATGTCCATGCCCTGGGCCAGGAAACTGGCGATCAATTGCGGGTCGCGCTTGATCCGCAGGCCCTGGGCCGGCGCATCGTGCAGGGCCTGCAAGCGGGCGCTGACCACCTGATCGACCTGTTCGATCAGGATGTCTGCACCGGAAATCGCCGCCTGCGGCGTGGCGCCCATCTGCTCGAGGCCTCGGCGCAGCAGCGGCTCGGCCATTTGCAGCAGGTAGATCTCATCAAGGTCGAAGCCCAACTGGTGGGCCTTGAACTCGCGCGCCAACAAATCGAGTGCCGAGGCCAGCTCGGCAATCGCCGTGACCCCGGCCATGGCCGCGCTGCCCTTGAGGGTGTGCAAGGCCCGTTGCAGGTTGTCGCTGACCGGCAGGGGCAGGTGCTCTTCTGCGCCCAGCAGGAACTCGTCCAGGGTCGCCAGGTGGCTGTGCGCCTCGTTGCGGAAAATCTCCAACAATTGCGGGTCGATGGCATCGCTCGGCGTGCTGGCAGCGCTCGGGTCGCTCATCGCCAGGGCATGCAGGTGGCTTGCCAGGCGCTCGACCTCGGCATGTGGCTGCACCCGCGCGGCGGCGAATTCCAGCAACAGCGGCGGCAACAACACCAGGGCCTGCTCCAGCCCGTCGAATACATCCGGCCCGGCCTCGACCCGGCCTTCGAGCATGCGGTTGAGCAGGTGCTCGGCAGCCCAGGCCAGTTCGCCCAGCACATGCGCGCGGACCATCCGGCCACTGCCCTTGAGGGTGTGGAAGCCCCGGCGCAGCTCGACCAGCGCCTCGCGCAGACGGGTGTCGGCGCGCCAGCGGGTCCAGTGTTCGTCCAGTTGCTGCAGCACTTCCTCGGCTTCTTCGAGGAAGATCTCCCGCAATTCATCGTCCAGCGGCGCGTCTTCCAGGGCCTCGACCTTGGGCTCGATAACCGGTGCCGGCAAGGTCGGGAAGCCCAGTGCCGCCAGGGCTGTCTCGGCACGCAGCAGCAAGCTGTCGAAGTCGGCCTGCGGGTCGACACTCATGCCTTGCAGGTAAATTTCCAGGCTGCAGATGGCATCGGCATAGTGGTCCAGGGCGAGCGCATCGGGCAGCCCTTCGGCGTACAGCAGGTGGCGTTGCGCAAAGTCGTGGCAGCGCAGCAACAGGGCCGCCGGGCGCGGCAGCATAAGCATCGCCAGCGCCCCGCGAATCTGGTTGAGCAAGGCTGGCAGCGACTGCAAGCGCTGGCGGTCCCAGCCCGCTTCAAGGCAATCGGCGATCAGGTCCTTGGCTTGCAGCAGCACACCGTGGCACTCATCGAGGACCAACTGGCGGATCTCGGCCAGGTCGGTTCCCGGCAAGGGGCTCTGGTTGACCGTCTCCATGGAGCCGACCATGCCGCCCAGCGTGGCCTCGACGTACAACAACGCCCCCGCCACATCCATCAGCAGGGCATCTTCCGGGGCACGTTGCCCCTGGGCCAGGCCATGCAAGACCGCAACCTGGTCGAGAATCACCCGACGTGGCTGGGCAAAACCCAGGACGGCGAGGGTGTCGGCGATCTGGCGCAATGGCGCGAGCAGGGTGTCCAGTTCATCGACCTGGTCGCGGTTGCCGCGCACGAACAGGTCGAGACGTTCCTTGATACGCACCAGGTCATCGCGCAGTGCGGCGACGACCGAGCGCATGGCATCGCGGTCGGGGCCGGCGTGCAGTTGATCGCGCAGGGCACCCAGTGAGCGGTCGAGGTTGGCCAGTTCGGCAGCTGCCGGGACGAGCTGATCGGCGGCCCCGGCATCGAGCAGGTTGACCTGCGCTTCAGCGCCACGCGCTACCCGCAATTGATTGAGCAGCGGCAAGGCCACCAGCGGCAGATCGCGGCGGGCACTGCGCAGGCGCTCGAGGTACATCGGCAGTTGCTCAAGCCCACGGAACAGCGCACCCAGCGCTTCCCCGCGCGGGTTTGCCTGGCCCTCGCGCAAGGCCTGCGCCAGTTGCTCCATCTCGCTGGCCAGCAGGGCTGCACCATTGAGTTCGAGCATCACCAGGCAACCGTGCACCTGGTGTAGCAGCTCGATAACCCCCAGCAAGGCGCTGGTGTCACCGGGTTCGCCAGCGAACTGTTCAAGGGCCTGGCGTGCCAGCCCGAGGCTGTCATCGATGGCGCCCTTGACCCAGGCCAGGGCGACAGTGTCGTGCCGGTCAGCCATACCCACTCCAGTAGCCAAGTTGCCCGCGCGCCGAAATCAGCGCGCCTCCGGTGTCGGAGGCAAGGTGAAGCCCGAGACCGAGCGACGCATCTCGCTGGCCATGCGTGCCAGGTCGCCGATGCTTTCGGCCGTGGCGGTCGAGCCGGACGAGGTTTGTGCAGTGATCTGCTGGATCACCGACATGGTATGGGAAATCTGCCCAGCCGATGAGGTCTGCAATTGCGCCGCGTCGGAGATGCTGTGGATCAGGTCGGCAAGGGTCTGCGAGACCCCCTCGATCTCGGCCAGGGCCACCCCGGCATCCTGCGCCAGTCGTGCGCCACGCACCACTTCGGCGGTGGTTTGCTCCATGGAGATGACCGCCTCGTTGGTGTCTGCCTGGATCGCCCGCACCAGCGCCTCGATCTGCCGCGTGGCCGAGGACGAGCGTTCAGCCAGGCGTTGGACTTCGTCGGCCACCACCGCAAAACCGCGCCCGGCCTCGCCCGCCATCGAGGCCTGGATCGCCGCATTGAGGGCCAGGATGTTGGTCTGGTCGGCAATGTCGTCGATCAGGCTGACGATATCGCCGATTTCCTGGGACGACTCGCCCAGGCGCTTGATGCGCTTGGCGGTGTCCTGGATTTGCTCGCGGATGTTGTCCATGCCGTGGATGGTGTTGTGCACCACCTCGTTGCCCTTGTTGGCAATCGCCACCGAACGCTCGGCAACCTTGGCCGATTCATAGGCGTGGTTGGACACCCGGTCGATGGACTCGGCCATATCACCGACCGCCACCGAGGCATCGGCGATCTGCTCGGCCTGATGGCCGGAGGCCTTGGCCAGCTGGGCGGCGGTGGCCTGGGTATCCTGTACCGCAGCGGCGACTTCCTCGGCGCTGAGGTTGATGGTCGCCACCAGGTCGCGCAGTTGGTCGATGGAATAGTTGATCGAGTCGGCGATGGCCCCGGTGAAGTCTTCGGTCACCGAGGCGGTGACCGTCAGGTTGCCATCGGCAAGGTCTTCGATTTCGTCCAGCAGGCGCATGATCGCCTGCTGGTTGCGTTCGTTCTTTTCCGCGGTTTCACGCAACTGACGGTTGGTTTCCCGGACCATCACCGAGCCGATCAGGATGATCGAGGCCAGCGCCAGCAGGCCCAGCACATAGCCACCAACGGTATCCAGGGTACGACCACCAGCGAGGTTTTCAAAACCGTTGGCCAGGTGCGAGGCTTCGTCGAGCAGGGTCTGCGACAGGTTGAAGATGCTCCCGGCCGCTTCGCGCACGCGAAACAGCTCGGGCGAGGTCTCAAGAATCTCGTCCACCGAACCGGCAACGAACTGGAACAGTTCGGCGATGTCCGCCAGGCGGGCGCGGGCGTCAGGGTCTTGTACGCGGGTCACCTGGATCGCCGGGTTGCCGCCGAGCATGCCCTCGAGTACCTGGCCAAAACGGCTGGCGTCACGGCCAAAGGCATCAGCGGCCTGCACGGCGGTTTCGTCGCCGGCCAGCACGGTGTTGACCGAACCGAGGATTCGCTCGGCCAGCAGCGACTGGCGCTGCGCCACCGCGACCTGATTGGCCGGCGCACCGCTTTGCAGCAGGATCTCGACGACCTTTTCATATTCGACCTGCAACTGCGGCACGGTCTCGGCCAGGGTCGCGGCCACCTGGTGAAGTGACAGCACGGTCTGCTCGCTGGCGAGGATCGCGTCGGCGTTCTTGCGCAGGTTTTCCCAGTCGCGCTGCACGGCGTCCATTTCCACCCGCACGGCCGGCGGCGCCGCCGGCAGGCCGGTGCTCGAGTCGCCCTTTTTCAGGTAGCCCCAGCGCTGCTCGAAATCGTTGCGTGCCTCGCTCAACAGCTTGAACGCACGCGGCTTGCCGGCCGCCGCCTCAGTGGCGTTCTTGGCGATGCGCTGCGACAGCACGCGCAACTCGCCGGCATGGCCGATGTACTGCTTGTCGTAGTTGGCCTGGGTGTTCAGGTAGGCAAAGTTGGCGAACAGCAGGACGATCGACAGGATCAGCACGACGAACAACGCCGTGATCTGCGCGCTGCTGCGTGAGCTGTGCACCGCCTGGGAGCTCTTGAGCTTGGTCACTGGACTGTCATTCCTTTACAGCGCCACATCGAGAAAGCCCGGCGCCTGGGCCAGGGCAAACGGACTGAAGATCCCCCAGCAGCGCTCACGCTGGAAATGCCCCTGAAGAAACGGTCGGGCGGCGTCGAGCAGCGGCTCGGGCGGCGACAGTTCGAGGCTGTGCAGGGGGAAGTGCTGCAAGCCGACGACCTCATCGACCAGCAGCCCGGCAAACAACTCTTCATGATCAAGCACCAGCACCCGGCGCTGCTTGCGCACCACCGACAGGCCCAGGCCGAGAAAACCGCACAGGTCCATCACTGGCAGCAAGCGCCCGCGCAGGTTGGAGACCCCGGCCACCCAGGGCTTGACCCCGGGGATACGGCTCAGGCGCTGCTCCTGCAGCACCTCGGCGATTTCCCCCATGGGTGCCACGAACCAGTGCGCGCCCATGCGAAAGCCGATGCCGCTCCAGGTTTGCAGGCGGGTTTCCTGCAGCGGCAGGTCCGCCGCCAACAGCCGGCAACGCCGGTCGATGTCCAGCAGCAGCTCGAACGCCGTCAGCGACTCGCCCATGGGCCGCGTGGTCAACCTTTGAGGACGCCGTTGAGCACCTTGATCAGGGTGTCTTCGTCCACCGGCTTGGTCAGGTAGTCACGGGCGCCCTGGCGCGTGCCCCAGACCTTGTCGGTCTCCTGGTCCTTGGTGGTGACGATGATTACCGGGATAGCGGCGGTTTCCGGGTTCTTGCTCAACTGGCGGGTGGCCTGGAAGCCGTTCACGCCCGGCATGACGATGTCCATCAGGACCGCGTCGGGCTTTTCTTCGGTGGCCAGGGCCACGCCGTCGGCGCCATTGACCGCCTTGAGTACCTGATGCCCGTGTTTTTCGAGCATTCCGGTGAGTTTGTACATTTCAGTCGGCGAGTCGTCGACGATCAGAATTCGGGCCATGCTGTTCCCCATTTAAAGGAAAGACGCCGCGTCCAGGGGACACGGCGTCAGGGTGCGTGTTGTTCTTCTGCGGCGAAACCCGGCACATGGGCGCGGATCGCGTCGAGCAGTTCTTCTTTGCTGAAAGGCTTGGTCAAAAATTGATCAGAGCCGACGATCCGGCCCCGGGCCTTGTCGAACAGGCCGTCACGCGAAGAGAGCATGATCACCGGCGTGTCCTTGAAGGCGCTGTTCTGCTTGACCAGCGCGCAGGTCTGGTAGCCGTCGAGGCGCGGCATCAATACGTCGACAAATATGATGCCGGGGCGCTGATCGACGATCTTGGCCAGGGCATCGAAGCCGTCGATGGCCGTGATGACCTCGCAGCCGGCTTCGCTGAGAAACATTTCGGCGGTGCGGCGAATCGTCTTGGAGTCGTCGATCACCATGACCTTCAAGGCCGTGTCGGGCTGTCCCATGATTGCTCTACCATTGCCTGTAAGTAGCGCCGTGCAGGCCACGTGCCAGGCCTTTTTAGCACACTCCGGGGGGTGCATTCCATCGACCCGCGCGGCGGCCCGGCCAGGCTGCGTTTTTCCCTTGACCGACGACGCTGCGAGCGCCACCCTGACGCCACTTTTCATTTGCGCACTGCGGCCCCCTGCCGCCGAGAGGATATACCCCATGAGCGTTCGCCTCGGGATTGTCATGGACCCTATCGCGTCCATCTCCTACAAGAAGGACAGCTCGCTGGCCATGTTGCTGGCAGCCCAGGAACGCGGCTGGTCGCTGTTCTACATGGAACAACAGGACCTCTACCAGGGCGCCGGCACGGCCCGTGCGCGCATGCGCCCGCTGACGGTGTTCGCCGACCCGGCACGCTGGTTCGAGCTGCAGGATGAAGTCGACGCGCCGCTGAGCGACCTGGACGTGATCCTGATGCGCAAGGATCCGCCGTTCGACATGGAGTTCGTCTACAGCACCTACCTGCTGGAGCAGGCCGAGACCGCCGGCGTGCTGGTGGTCAACAAGCCGCAGAGCCTGCGTGACTGCAACGAAAAACTGTTCGCCACGCTGTTCCCGCAGTGCACCCCGCCGACCCTGGTCAGCCGCCGCCCGGACATCATCCGCGAATTCGCCGCGCAGCATGGCGACGTGATCCTCAAGCCGCTGGACGGCATGGGCGGCACCTCGATCTTCCGCCACCGCGTGGGCGACCCGAACCTGTCGGTGATCCTTGAGACCCTGACCGCGCTGGGCACCCAGCAGATCATGGCGCAAGCCTACCTGCCGGCCATCAAGGACGGCGACAAGCGCATCCTGATGATCGACGGCGAGCCGGTGCCGTACTGCCTGGCGCGCATCCCGGCCAGCGGTGAAACCCGTGGCAACCTGGCTGCCGGCGGGCGTGGCGAAGCCCGCGAGCTGACCGAGCGTGACCGCTGGATCGCCGCCCAGGTGGGCCCGACCCTGCGTGAGAAGGGCCTGCTGTTCGTCGGCCTGGACGTGATCGGCGAGCACCTGACCGAAATCAACGTCACCAGCCCGACCTGCATCCGCGAAATCGACAATGCCTACGGCACCAACATTGGCGCCCAATTGATGGATGCCATTGATCGCAAGCTCAAGGCACGCTGACCGCCGACGCGGGGAAACCGTGCAGAGTGGGTTATCATGCCGGTCCTTTTTTGAACCGGGCACCCCGCTCTGCCGGCCTTGCCCGGCTGCTGGATAATCGATGACGCTTCCTGCCGACATTCCCGCCGACTTCTCCCCGCCTCGCGTTCGCCCGGCGGACCGGCTGGGTTTTACCCTGTTCGTGGCGGCCCTGGCACACCTGGCGCTGATCCTCGGGGTGGGTTTTACCTTCGCCAAGCCTGAAGAAATCCGCCGGACGATGGAAATCACCCTGGCCCCGTTCAAAAGCGAAACGGCGCCGAAAAAAGCCGATTTCCTTGCCCAGGACAACCAGCAGGGCAGCGGCACGCTGGACAAGAAGGCGGTGCCCAAGACCACCGAACTGGCGCCGTTCCAGGACAGCAAGATCAACAAGGTCACGCCACCGCCTGCGCCCAAGCAGGAGGTACCGCCGCAGCCGGCCCCGCCGAAAGCCGCGATCACCACCCAGGTGCCCAAGGCGCAGAAGGTCGAGACCCGGCCCAAGGAAGTCAAACCGCAGGAAAAACCCAAGGCCGTGACCCCGGAGTTCGACAGCTCGCAGCTGTCCAGCCAGATCGCCAGCCTTGAGGCGGAGCTTTCCAACGAACAGCAGATGTACGCCAAGCGCCCGCGTATCCACCGTTTGAGCGCCGCCTCGACCATGCGTGACAAGGGTGCCTGGTACAAGGATGAGTGGCGCAAGAAGGTCGAGCGCATTGGCAACCTGAACTACCCGGATGAAGCGCGGCGCCAGCAGATCTACGGCAACTTGCGCCTGCTGGTGTCGATCAACAGCGATGGTTCGCTGTATGAGGTGCTGGTACTGGAATCGTCCGGGCAGCCGGTGCTGGACCAGGCGGCGCAGCGCATCGTGCGGCTGGCAGCGCCGTTTGCCCCCTTTACCGGTGACCTGGCGGACATCGACCGCCTGGAAATCGTCCGCACCTGGCGCTTTGCGCGGGGTGACCGCTTGTCGAGCAACTGACCGCGTCCACTACGGTGTGGATGCAATTGCCCTGCACAAGACCTTGTGGGAGCCGGCCTTGCCGGCGATCGACCGGGCACCGGTCGCATACCGCGCCGACCTTATCGCCGGCAAGCCCGGCTCCCACAGAAAATCAGTGCAAGACAGTTGCGTCCACAGGCTTGTCAGTACCGCGCCCCGCCGCCACACTAATAGCCATGAAAAACCTCAGCCCGAGTTACCTCAAGCATCAGTTCCTGATCGCCATGCCGCACATGGCGGACCCGAATTTTGCACAGACCCTGACCTACATCGTCGAGCACAACGCCAACGGTGCCATGGGTCTGGTGGTCAACCGTCCCCAGGAGCTGAACCTGGCCGATATCCTCGAACAACTGCGCCCCGACGTCGAACCGCCCGCCCGCTGCCTGCAGGTGCCGATCTACATCGGCGGCCCGGTGCAGACCGACCGCGGCTTCGTCCTGCACACCAGCGACAAGACCTTCCAGGCCACCGTTGCCCTCGACGGGCTGTCGTTGTCCACCTCGCAGGACATCCTGTTCGCCATCGCCGACGGCGCCGGCCCGGAAAAAAGCCTGATCACCCTCGGCTACGCCGGCTGGGAAGCCGGCCAGCTGGAAGCGGAACTGGCCGACAACGCCTGGCTCAACTGCCCCTTCGACCCCGAGATCATCTTTGACATGGCCAGCGACAAGCGCCTGAACCAGGCCGCGAAAAGCCTGAAAATCGACCTCAGCCTGCTGACCAGCCAGGCAGGGCACGCCTGATGGCCGCGATCCGCCTCCTGCTGGGCTTCGACTACGGCAGCCGCCAGATCGGCGTCGCCGTTGGCCAGGTGATCACCGGCCAGGCCCGCGAGCTGTGCACCCTCAAGGCCCAGAACGGCACGCCGGACTGGACCCAGATGGAAAAACTGATCAAGGAATGGAAACCCGACGCCCTGGTCGTCGGCCTGCCGTTGAACATGGACGGCACCCCGAGCGAAATGAGCGAACGCGCCGAAAAGTTCGCCCGCCGCCTGAACGGTCGTTTCAACCTGCCTGTGCACACCCACGATGAACGCCTGACCACCTTCGAAGCCAAGGGCGAGCGCATGGCCCGTGGCGGTCAGCGCGGCAGTTACCGCGACAACCCGGTCGATGCCATCGCCGCCGCCCTGCTCCTGCAAGGCTGGCTGGAGGCCAATGCCGGGCAGTTGCAATCCTGATCACCGGTTTTACCGCCGGGCCAGCCCAGTGCTCCCGGCCCTTTGAGGAGCAAGCATGAGCTTACCCAATCCCGCCGAACTGATCCGGCAGATGGCCGTCGACCTGCGCGCCCACCTGGCCCGCCGCAACATCAGCGAGCCGCGCTTCATCGGCATTCACACCGGCGGTATCTGGGTTGCCCAGGCGCTGCTGGCCGAACTGGGCAGCGACGCTGCCCTCGGCACCCTCGACGTATCGTTCTACCGCGATGACTTCAGCCAGAACGGCCTGCACCCGCAGGTGCGCCCGTCCTCGTTGCCGTTCGAGATCGAAGGCCAGCACCTGGTGCTGGTGGACGACGTGCTGATGAGCGGGCGGACCATCCGCGCCGCCCTCAACGAACTGTTCGATTATGGCCGCCCGGCCAGCGTGACCCTGGTGTGCCTGCTCGACCTGGACGCCGGCGAACTGCCGATCCGGCCGAATGTGGTCGGTGCCACCCTGTCGCTGGCTGCCCATGAACGGGTAAAATTGCTCGGCCCCGCCCCGCTCGCCCTCGAGCGCCAGGACCTCGCTTCCGCTTCCGCCCTTTAAGAGTCCCCCGCGATGACGCCAATCGACGCCAAGCGCCCGCTGCAGCTCAATGATCAGGGCCAGCTACGCCACTTCCTCTCGCTCGACGGTTTGCCCCGCGAGCTGTTGACCGAAATCCTCGACACCGCCGACTCGTTCCTTGAAGTCGGTGCCCGGGCGGTCAAGAAAGTCCCGCTGCTGCGCGGCAAGACCGTGTGCAACGTGTTCTTCGAAAACTCCACGCGTACCCGTACCACTTTCGAACTGGCGGCCCAGCGGCTGTCGGCCGACGTGATCACGTTGAACGTGTCGACCTCTTCGACCAGCAAGGGCGAGACCCTGTTCGACACCCTGCGCAACCTTGAGGCCATGGCCGCCGACATGTTCGTCGTGCGCCACGGCGACTCGGGTGCTGCGCACTTCATTGCCGAGCACGTGTGCCCGGAGGTGGCGATCATCAACGGCGGCGACGGCCGCCACGCCCACCCGACCCAGGGCATGCTCGACATGCTCACCATTCGTCGGCACAAGGGTGGCTTCGAGAACCTCTCGGTGGCCATCGTCGGCGACATCCTGCACTCGCGGGTGGCACGTTCGAACATGCTCGCGCTGAAGACCCTGGGTTGCCCGGACATCCGCGTGATCGGCCCGAAAACCCTGCTGCCGATCGGTATCGAGCAGTACGGCGTGAAGGTCTACACCGACCTTGAGCAAGGCCTCAAGGACGTCGACGTGGTGATCATGCTGCGCCTGCAGCGCGAGCGCATGGCCGGCGGCCTGCTGCCGAGCGAAGGCGAGTTCTACCGCCTGTTCGGCCTGACCACCGCACGCCTGGCCGGCGCCAAGCCGGACGCCATCGTCATGCACCCGGGGCCGATCAACCGGGGGGTGGAGATCGAATCGGCGGTAGCCGACGGCCCGCACTCGGTGATCCTCAACCAGGTCACCTACGGCATCGCGGTGCGCATGGCGGTGTTGTCCATGGCCATGAGCGGGCAGAACGCCCAACGTCAATTCGAGCAGGAGAACGCCCAGTGACCCTCAGTATCCTCGGCGCCCGGGTCATCGACCCCAGCAGCGGCCTGGACCAGGTCAGCGACCTGCATATCGATGCCGGCAAGATCATCGCCATTGGCGCAGCGCCTGCCGGCTTCACGCCTGCGCGCACGCTGCAAGCCGACGGCCTGGTGGCCGCACCGGGCCTGGTCGACCTCAACGTCGCCCTGCGCGAGCCGGGCTACAGCCGCAAGGGCAGCATCGCCAGCGAAACCCGCGCCGCCGCTGCCGGTGGCGTCACCAGCCTGTGCTGCCCACCGCAGACCAAGCCGGTGCTGGACGTGTCGGCAGTGGCCGAACTGATCCTCGACCGTGCCCGCGAAGCCGGGCACAGCAAGGTGTTCCCGATCGGGGCACTGAGCAAGGGCCTGGAAGGCGAGCAACTGGCCGAGCTGATCGCCCTGCGCGACGCCGGCTGCGTGGCCTTCGGCAATGGCCTGAAGAGCTTTGCCAACACCCGTACCCTGTGCCGGGCGCTGGAATACGCTGCGACCTTCGACCTGACGGTGATCTTCCACTCCCAGGACCGTGACCTGGCCCAGGACGGCCTGGCCCACGAAGGCGCCATGGCCAGCTTCCTCGGCCTGCCGGGCATTCCGGAAACCGCCGAGACCGTGGCCCTGGCCCGTGACCTGCTGCTGGTTGAGCAGACCGGCGTGCGCGCGCACTTCAGCCAGCTGACCAGTGCCCGTGGCGCCAAGCTAATCGAACAGGCCCAGGCCCGCGGCCTGCCGGTCACCGCCGATGTGGCGCTGTATCAGTTGATCCTCACCGACCAGGCGCTGGTGGACTTCTCCAGCCTGTACCACGTGCAGCCGCCGCTGCGCACCCAGGCCGACCGTGACGGTCTGCGTGAAGCGGTGAAGTCGGGCGTCATCCAGGCCATCTCCAGCCATCACCAGCCGCACGAGCGCGATGCCAAGCTGGCACCGTTCGGCGCCACCGAACCGGGTATCAGCAGCGTCGAGCTGTTGCTGCCGCTGGCGATGATCCTGGTGGAAGACGGCCTGCTCGACCTCGCGACTTTGTTGCAACGTTTGTCCAGCGGCCCGGCCGATGCGCTGCGTTTGCCGGCGGGTCAGTTGAAGGTCGGCGGTGCGGCGGACCTGGTGCTGTTCGACCCGAAAGCCTCGACGGTGGCGGGTGAGCAGTGGCGCTCCAAGGGCGACAATTGCCCGTTCATCGGCCACTGCCTGCCGAGCGCAGTGCGTTATACCTTGGTCGACGGGCACATTTCCCACGAGGCCTGATCCACAGCCAAAGGGAGTGGCCCGACCCCCTCACTGTGGGAGCCGG
The DNA here is from genome assembly GCF_028656955.1 of Pseudomonas fontis. Taxonomy (GTDB): domain Bacteria; phylum Pseudomonadota; class Gammaproteobacteria; order Pseudomonadales; family Pseudomonadaceae; genus Aquipseudomonas; species Aquipseudomonas fontis. The sequence continues at coordinate 29,332 of NZ_JAMDGY010000012.1, read as the reverse complement.
CCTTGCCGGCGATGCAAGGCACAGCCTTGCCAATGGGGCCGCCAAGCGGCCCATCGCCGGCAAGGCCGGCTCCCACAGGGATCGGTGCTGAGCATTTGCCGTCTGTCCATCACGGTTGAAATCTTCCCTACCACCCCCATATGAGTCTGCATCAGGCATTTTCGCCCCGCTGCGTGGAGACTCTCCCTTGACCACCATCGTTTCAGTTCGTCGCCACGGCAAAGTCGTCATGGGTGGCGACGGCCAGGTTTCCCTCGGCAACACCGTGATGAAAGGCAACGCCAAAAAGGTTCGTCGCCTGTACCACGGCCAGGTCATCGCCGGCTTCGCCGGTGCCACCGCCGACGCCTTCACCCTGTTCGAACGTTTCGAAGGCCAACTTGAAAAGCACCAGGGCCACCTGGTCCGCGCCGCCGTCGAGCTGGCCAAGGAATGGCGTACCGACCGTTCCCTGAGCCGCCTGGAAGCCATGCTGGCCGTCGCCAACAAGGACGCCTCGCTGATCATCACCGGCAACGGTGACGTCGTCGAACCCGAAGACGGCCTGATCGCCATGGGCTCCGGTGGCGGCTACGCCCAGGCCGCAGCCCGCGCCCTGTTGCAGAAAACCGACCTCTCGGCCCGTGAAATCACCGAAGCCGCCCTGAACATCGCCGGCGACATCTGCGTGTTCACCAACCACAACCTGACCATCGAGGAGCAGGACCTGGCCGAGTAATCAGCTGTTCTGGCGCCCGACCCCGACGGTCGGGCTTTCCCACGCTGATCCACCCGTGCCCACAGGACCGACATCACCATGTCCATGACCCCCCGCGAAATCGTTCACGAACTCAACCGCCACATCATCGGCCAGGACGATGCCAAGCGCGCCGTCGCCATCGCCCTGCGCAACCGCTGGCGCCGCATGCAGCTGCCGGCCGAGCTGCGCGTGGAAGTGACCCCGAAGAACATCCTGATGATCGGCCCGACCGGCGTCGGCAAGACCGAAATCGCCCGGCGCCTGGCCAAACTGGCCAACGCCCCGTTCATCAAGGTCGAAGCGACCAAGTTCACCGAAGTCGGCTATGTCGGCCGTGATGTCGAGTCGATCATCCGTGACCTGGCCGACGCCGCGATCAAGCTGCTGCGCGAGCAAGAGATGGTCCGCGTGCGTCACCGCGCCGAAGACGCCGCCGAAGACCGCATCCTCGACGCCCTGCTGCCACCGGCACGCACCGGCTTCAACGAAGACACGGTCAGCAGCAGCGACTCCAACACCCGTCAGCTGTTCCGCAAGCGCCTGCGCGAAGGCCAGCTGGACGACAAGGAAATCGAGATCGAAGTCGCTGAAGCCGTTGGCGTCGACATTTCCGCGCCTCCGGGCATGGAAGAGATGACCAACCAGCTGCAGAACCTCTTCGCCAACATGGGCAAGGGCAAGCGCAAGAGCCGCAAGCTCAAGGTCAAGGAAGCGCTCAAGCTGGTGCGTGACGAAGAAGCCGGGCGCCTGGTCAACGAGGAAGAACTCAAGGCCAAGGCCCTGGAAGCGGTCGAGCAGCACGGCATCGTGTTCATCGACGAAATCGACAAAGTGGCCAAGCGTGGCAACGTCGGCGGCGCCGATGTCTCCCGTGAAGGCGTACAGCGCGACCTGCTGCCGCTGATCGAAGGCTGCACGGTGAACACCAAGCTGGGCATGGTCAAGACCGACCACATCCTGTTCATCGCCTCCGGTGCGTTCCACCTGAGCAAGCCGAGCGACCTGGTGCCCGAGCTGCAAGGCCGTCTGCCGATCCGTGTCGAACTCAAGGCGCTGACCCCTGAAGACTTCGAGCGCATCCTCAGCGAGCCGCATGCTTCACTCACCGAGCAGTACCGCGAGCTGCTGAAAACCGAAGGCCTGAACATCGAGTTCGCCCCGGAAGGCATCAAGCGCCTGGCCGAGATCGCCTGGCAGGTCAACGAGAAGACCGAGAACATCGGTGCCCGTCGCCTGCACACCCTGCTCGAGCGCCTGCTCGAAGAGGTGTCGTTCAGCGCCGGCGACCTGGCCAGCGCGCACAGCGAGTCGCCGATCCGCATCGACGCCGAGTACGTCAACAGCCACCTCGGCGAATTGGCGCAAAACGAAGACCTTTCTCGTTATATTCTGTAAGTCATCACTGACTACGGCAGGGCCGCGCAAGCGGCCCTGAACTTTATGGCTCGTCTTCCTACCGGCATCAACCTGCACAAAGCCTCCAAGACCCTGAGCCTGACCTACGGGCCCGACGAGGTCTACCACCTGCCCGCAGAGCTGCTGCGCGTGCACTCCCCTTCCGCCGAGGTCCAGGGCCATGGCAACCCCATCCTGCAATACGGCAAGCTCGGCGTCGGCCTGACGCAGATCGAGCCCGCCGGCCAGTACGCACTGAAACTGACCTTCGACGACGGCCATGACAGCGGCCTGTTCACCTGGGAATACCTGGAGCAGCTGTGCCTGCGTCAGGAGGAACTGTGGGCCGACTACCTCGACGAGTTGCGCGCGGCAGGAAAATCCCGCGATCCGTCCGAGTCTGTCATCAAGTTGATGCTCTAGCCCGCTACTCTTCCTGATTAGAGCGCATTTTCTAAATCAATCTGCTTGAATGCCACTGGCACCGGCCAATGATTGGCCGGCTTGCGCAACACTGGAAAGTCGGGTAACCAATGGATATGGCAAGCTCCCTGCATTGTCAGCACGCAGGGATCTGGCCGGAATGTAGAGGTCGCGAGCGAAAGCAGGCTGTCTTCACACGCAGAACAACCCCGCAATGCTCATCGTCGTTTGCATCCGGCCGCAGGACCGCAGTTCGTTATCACTGGTCACCCGAGCAGTAGTACCGGGCATTCGTCTGTGTATCGCCCACAGCACAACCGGTACTCGTCTCAGGACAACGGAGCGTCGTAGATGAGTAACAAGAATAACGATGACCTGCAGCGCCAAGCCTCGGAAAACACCCTGGGTCTGAACCCGGTCATAGGCTTGCGCCGCAAGGATTTGCTGACTTCTGCTCGAATGGTGCTGCGCCAGGCCATTCGTCAACCGCTGCACAGTGCCAAGCATGTCGCGCATTTCGGCATGGAACTCAAGGATGTGATCTTCGGCAAGTCCAGCCTGCAACCCGAGGGCGACGACCGTCGCTTCAGCGACCCGGCCTGGAACCAGAACCCCCTGTATCGCCGCTACCTGCAGACCTACCTGGCCTGGCGCAAGGAGCTGCATGACTGGATCGGCAGCAGCAACCTGTCCGACCAGGACATCAGCCGCGGCCACTTCGTCATCAACCTGATGACCGAGGCCATGGCGCCGACCAACACGGCGGCCAACCCGGCGGCGGTCAAGCGCTTCTTCGAGACCGGCGGCAAGAGCCTGCTCGACGGCCTGTCGAACCTCGCCAAGGACATGGTGCACAACGGCGGCATGCCCAGCCAGGTGAACATGGAGGCCTTCGAGGTCGGCAAGAACCTGGGCACCAGCGAAGGTTCGGTGGTGTTTCGCAACGACGTGCTGGAGCTGATCCAGTACCGCCCGATCACCGAACAGGTGCATGAGCGCCCGCTGCTGGTGGTGCCACCGCAGATCAACAAGTTCTACGTATTCGACCTCAGCCCGGAGAAGAGCCTGGCGCGCTTCTGCCTGCGCGCCACGGTGCAGACGTTCATTGTCAGCTGGCGCAACCCGACCAAGTCGCAGCGCGAGTGGGGGCTGTCGACCTACATCGATGCGCTGAAGGAAGCCGTCGATGCAGTGCTGGCGATCACCGGCAGCAAAGACCTGAACATGCTCGGCGCCTGCTCCGGCGGCATCACCTGCACCGCGCTGGTGGGCCACTATGCGGCGCTGGGTGAGAAGAAGGTCAACGCCATGACCCTGCTGGTCAGCGTGCTCGACACCACCCTGGACACCCAGGTCGCGCTGTTTGTCGACGAACAGACCCTGGAGGCCGCCAAGCGCCACTCCTACCAGGCCGGGGTGCTCGAAGGCCGCGACATGGCCAAGGTGTTTGCCTGGATGCGGCCCAACGACCTGATCTGGAACTACTGGGTCAACAACTACCTGCTGGGCAACGAGCCCCCGGTGTTCGACATCCTCTACTGGAACAACGACACCACGCGCCTGCCGGCCGCCTTCCACGGCGACCTGATCGAAATGTTCAAAAACAACCCACTGATCCGTTCCGATGCACTGGAAGTGTGCGGCACGCCGATCGACCTCAAGCAGGTGACCGCCGATATCTTCTGCCTGGCGGGTACCAACGATCACATCACCCCGTGGCAGTCGTGCTACAAGTCGGCCCAGCTGTTTGGCGGCAAGGTGGAGTTCGTGCTGTCCAACAGCGGGCATATCCAGAGCATCCTCAACCCGCCGGGCAACCCCAAGGCGCGCTACATGACCAGCACTGAAATGCCGGCGCTGGCCACCGACTGGCAAGAGAACTCGACCAAGCACACCGATTCCTGGTGGCTGTACTGGCAAACCTGGCTGGAAGAACGCTCGGGCAAGCTGAAGAAAGCCCCTGCCAGCTTCGGCAACAAGGCCTACCCGGCCGGCGAAGCCTCGCCAGGGACCTACGTTCACGAACGTTGATAACGGCTCGCCGCGCCCTGTTTGCCAGGGTGCGGTGCTTCACGGACTACAGGGCACGCGCATGCCGCAACCGTACATCTTTCGAACCGTCGACCTGGATGGCCAGACCCTCCGCACCGCGGTTCGCCCCGGCAAGCCGCACTTGACGCCTTTGCTCATTTTCAACGGCATCGGCGCCAACCTGGAGCTGGTATTCCCGTTTATCCAGGCACTCGACCCGGACCTGGAAGTCATTGCCTTCGATGTGCCGGGGGTCGGTGGCTCGTCCACGCCGCGTCACCCGTACCGGTTTCCCGGCCTGGCCAAGCTGACTGCACGCATGCTCGATTACCTCGACTATGGCCAGGTCAACGTGATCGGGGTGTCCTGGGGCGGGGCGCTGGCCCAGCAGTTCGCCCATGACTACCCCGAGCGCTGCAAGAAGCTGGTGCTGGCGGCCACCGCCGCCGGTGCGGTGATGGTGCCGGGCAAGCCCAAGGTGCTGTGGTTGATGGCCAGCCCGCGACGCTATGTGCAGCCGTCGCATGTCATTCGCATCGCCCCGCAGATCTACGGCGGCAGCTTTCGCCGCGACCCGGACCTGGCGCTGTCGCACGCCTCCAAGGTGCGTTCCGGCGGCAAGCTCGGCTATTACTGGCAGCTGTTCGCCGGCCTCGGCTGGACCAGCATCCACTGGCTGCACAAGATCCAGCAACCGACCCTGGTGCTGGCCGGCGACGACGACCCGTTGATCCCGCTGATCAATATGCGCCTGCTGGCCTGGCGAATTCCCAATGCCCAGCTACACATAATCGACGATGGTCATCTGTTTCTGATTACCCGGGCCGAGGCTGTAGCCCCGATCATCATGAAATTCCTGCAGCAGGAGCGGCAACGCGCCGTCATGCACCCACGGCCCGCCCCGAGCGCCTGACCCCACCGCCCATCACTTGCACCCCGGCAGGATCGCCAGGTATTGCGAGTGCGCTGGCCGGGGTTGGTGTCGCTCTTGCATTGAACAGTTTGTTGATGGCTCGACGACGGAGTGTTGCCTGATGAAAGACAAACCCGCGAAGGGAGTGGTTTCGGCCCCCGCCACCTATATCGATGTGCAAAGCGCGATCACTGGCCTGCGTGGTCGCGACCTGGTCTCGACCTTGCGCAGTGTCAGCCGTCACAGCCTGCGCCACCCCCTGCACACGGCCAAGCACCTGTTGGCGTTCGGCGGGCAACTGGGGCGCGTGTTGCTCGGCGACGTGCCGCACCAGCCCAGCCCGCGCGACAACCGCTTCAATGACCCGGCCTGGAGCCAGAACCCGTTCTACCGGCGCAGCTTGCAGGCCTACCTGAGCTGGCAGAAGCAGACCCGCCAGTGGATCGATGAAAGCCAGATGAAGCCTGACGACCGGGCACGGGCACACTTCCTGTTCTCGCTGCTCAATGACGCCCTGGCGCCGAGCAACACCCTGCTCAACCCGGTGGCGCTCAAGGAGCTGTTCAACTCCGGTGGCCTGAGCGTGGTGCGCGGCTTCAGCCACCTGCTCGATGACCTGCGCCACAACGACGGCATGCCGCGCCAGGTCAACGACAATGCTTTCGAGGTGGGTCGCAACCTCGCCACCACCCCGGGTGCGGTGGTGTTTCGCAACGAGCTGCTGGAGCTGATCCAGTACAAGCCGATGAGCGAAAAACAGTACGCGCGCCCGGTGCTGGTGGTGCCGCCGCAGATCAACAAGTTCTACATCTTCGACCTCAGCCCGCAGAACAGCTTCGTCCAGTACATGCTCAAGAACGGCCTGCAGACCTTCATGATCAGCTGGCGCAACCCCGACCCGCGCCACCGCGAATGGGGGCTGTCGACCTATGTCGCCGCGGTCGAGGAAGCCATGAACGCCTGCCGCTCGATTACCGGCAGCCGCGACGTCAACCTGCTTGGCGCCTGCGCCGGTGGCTTGACCATGGCCGCCCTGCAAGGGCACTTGCAGGCCAAGCGCCAGCTGCGTCGGGTGCACAGCGCAACCTACCTGGTGAGCCTGCTCGACAGCCAGCTGGACAGCCCGGCGACCCTGTTTGCCGATGAGCAGACCCTGGAAGCGGCCAAGCGCCGCTCCTACCAGCATGGCGTGCTGGATGGCCGGGAAATGTCGAAAGTCTTTGCCTGGATGCGCCCAAACGATTTGATCTGGAACTACTTCGTCAACAACTACCTGCTCGGCAAGGCGCCGCCGGCGTTCGACATTCTCTACTGGAACAACGACAACAGCCGCTTGCCTGCGGCGCTGCATGGCGACCTGCTGGACTTCTTCAAGTACAACCCGTTGGCGCATGCCTCCGGGCTTGAGGTGTGCGGTACGCCGATCGACTTGCAGAAGGTCACGGTGGACAGTTTCAGCGTGGCCGGCAGCAACGACCACATTACCCCGTGGGATGCGGTGTATCGCTCGACCCTGCTGTTGGGCGGCGACCGGCGTTTCATCCTGTCCAATGCCGGGCATGTGCAGAGCATTCTCAACCCGCCGGGCAACCCCAAGGCGCATTACGTCGACAACCCTCGGCTGAGCAGCGACCCGCGTGCCTGGTATTACGATGCCAAGCAGGTGGACGGCAGTTGGTGGCCGCAGTGGTTGAGCTGGATTCAGGAGCGCTCTGGCGTTCAACGCGACACCCAGGCCACCCTGGGCAGCGCGACTTACCCTCCCATGGACCCCGCCCCCGGAAACTACGTCCTGGTGCGCTGAGCAAGAAGTGATGGATGAAAACCCGCGACCGTATTCTCGAGTGCGCCCTGCAGCTGTTCAACCAGCAGGGCGAACCGAATGTCTCGACACTGGAAATCGCCAACGAAATGGGCATCAGCCCAGGCAACCTGTACTACCACTTCCATGGCAAGGAGCCGCTGGTATTGGGCTTGTTCGAGCGTTTTGAGGATGAGCTGACGCCGCTGCTCGACCCGCCGCTGGAGGTGCAGCTGGACGCCGAGGATTACTGGCTGTTCCTGCATTTGATTGTTGAGCGGATGGCGCAGTACCGGTTCCTGTTCCAGGACCTGTCGAACCTCACCGGGCGTTTGCAGAAGCTGGCGCGCGGGATGCGCAACCTGATCAATGCCCTCAAGCGTACGTTGGCCTCGTTGCTGGCCAGCCTCAAGGCGCAGGGCCAGGTGACCAGCGGGACGCAGGCGCTGGGGCAGTTGGTGGAGCAGATCACCCTGACCTTGCTGTTTTCGCTGGATTACCAGCGGGTGCTGGCCAAGGACGGGGAAGTGGGGATTGTTGTGTACCAGGTGATGATGCTGGTGGCGCCACACCTTGAAAGTGGCTCGCGGCAGGCAGCCGAGCGGTTGGCCTTGCGGTATCTGGAGGCCTAGTCGGCAAGACACCACCCTAACCCTGTGGGAGCCGGCCTTGCCGGCGATGAAGCCAGTGTTGAGCCCATCGCCGGCAAGGCCGGCTCCCACGGGGATGTATGCCACCTGCAGAGGGGGGATGCCTGAAAACAAAACGCCCGGCACATGGCCGGGCGTTTTGATTACAGCCAGGTCAATCAAACCTGACTGATCGGGCTCACCGGTGCCGACGGCGCTGGCGCTGCGGGTGCCGCGCTTGGCGCCGGGGCGGCCGAGGCGGCCGGTGCTGCCGGCTTGGCAACAGCCGGCTTGGCCGGAGCCTTGCGCACCGCTGGCTTCTTCGGCGCAGCCGGTTTGGCTGCTGGCTTGGCTGCTACCGGCTTGGCAGCAGGTTTCGCCGCTGCCGCTTTGGCTGCAGGCTTGGCCGCCGCCGTTTTAGCCGCTGGCTTGGCCGCCGCTTTTGGCGCCGCCTTGGCCAGTGGCTTGGCTGCGGTTTTGGTCGCTGCCGGTTTGGCCGAAGCAGGCTTGACCGAGGCGCCGGTCAGCTTCTCGATCTGCTTGGTCAGGGTGTCGACCTGCTGGTGCAGTGCCTTGACCTCGTTGCGGCTCGGTACGCCCAGACGCGAAATAGCGCTGTTCAGGCGCTTATCAAACGCCTCTTCCAGCTCGCTCCACTTGCCCAGCGCGCGGTCCTTGACGTCGCCAACACGCGACTTCGCCGACTTGGCGGACGCCTTGGCCGAATCGACGGTGTCGTCGACTGCGGACTTGGCCTGCTTCTCGGCTTTTTCGCCGTCCTTGACCAGGGTGTCGAACAGCTTGTTGCCGTCGTTGCTGATCTTGGAGTATGCCCCCAGGCCTGCCAGCCAGATCTGACGCGAATATTTCTCGACCTCGCCGACCCAGGAGCTGCCTTCCTTCTCTACTTTCTTCTTGCCAGCCATCCCGCTCTCCTTATTGTTTGCGTGCGACACGTTCGAGCAACGCCGTCAGCTCTTCGAGCTTGGCAGAAAGTGCCTCCACGTCATGTTTAGACGGAATGCCGATACGATTCAAGGCGCTGGCGACCCGTGTGTCGAAAGCCTTTTCGATTTTATCGAGTTGAACTTCGACCTTGCCCTTCACGCTGGTGAGTTCTTGCTTCACCGAGACGATCTCGCTGTTGGCGGCATCCAGTTCGGCATCGAGGCGTTTCTTGCCACGTTTTTCGATGGACTCGCCAGCCTTGACCAGGTCTTTCAGGTAATCGGCGCCTTCCTGACCGACACGGGTGTAGGCACCCAGGCCTGCCAGCCAGATCTTGCGTGCGTAGCCACGCACTTCGCCGAGCGTGCTGCCCGGGGCGTCGTCTTTTTTCTTCAGGGTCACTTTAGCCATGCTCTGCACCTCACACTCATGAATGGGATGTAGGAACTGCCCGAGAATGTCGGGCCTGAGCACAGGGTAGGGAGGAAAATTAGAATCCTCACCCTAAGGCAGGATTTGTGGCGGGTTCATCGCCGGCAAGGCCGGCGCCCACAAATCCTGTGGGAGCCGGCCTTGCCGGCGATTGCAGGCGACGCGTAATCAAGCCAGGGCCTTGTCCAGGGCTCGCTCGATCTCACCCTTGATGGTACCGCCCATCATCGACAGCATCATGCCCAGCTTGAGCTCCACCCGAATGGTGTCCTCGCCGATCTGGATGCTGCCATTGGCGCCGCTGCGCTTGACCTCGACCCGGTCGCCGTTCCAGCTGGCCTTGAGGTCGTACTCGCGGGCCAGCTTGTCGACCAGGGCCTCGGCTTTCTGCCGTGCGGCTTCACGCCCCAGGTTGTGTTTACGTTCGACGCTGATCTGGGTCATTCAATCAATCCTGGCAAGAAGGGCATACTCCTATTATGCCCCTGCCCCACCTGCGACACACCCCGCCAAGACAAATGCAGCCGTACGCCCTAGAATGGCCAGTAATTTTTTCCGGTGAAGCGATATGAACGACCAGCGCAAAGGCGACCACGCCGAACCCACCACCCACTTCGGCTACACCAACGTGCCGGAAAGCCAGAAGGCCGAAAAAGTCGCCGAGGTGTTCCACTCCGTCGCCGCCAAGTACGACCTGATGAACGACGTGCTGTCCGTCGGCATGCACCGTCTGTGGAAACGTTTTGCAATCGAATTGTCCGGTGTGCGCAGCGGCAACCGCGTGCTGGACATCGCCGGCGGTACCGGTGACCTGGCCGCCAAGTTCTCCCAGCTGGTCGGCCCGACCGGCCAGGTGGTACTGGCCGACATCAACGAGTCGATGCTCAAGGTCGGTCGCGACCGCCTGCTCGACCGTGGCGTGGCCGGCAACATCGAGTTCGTCCAGGCCGACGCGGAAAAACTGCCGTTCCCGGACAACCACTTCGACTGCGTGACCATCGCCTTCGGCCTGCGCAACGTGACCCACAAGGACGACGCCATCCGCTCGATGCTGCGCGTGCTCAAGCCGGGCGGGCGCCTGCTGGTGCTGGAGTTCTCCAAGCCGACCAACGCGCTGATGTCCAAGGTCTACGACGCCTACTCGTTCGCCTTCATGCCGCTGGCCGGCAAGCTGATCACCAACGACTCGGAAAGCTACCGCTACCTGGCCGAATCGATCCGCATGCACCCCGACCAGGAAACCCTCAAGGCCATGATGGTCGACTCCGGCTTCGACCGCGTCACCTACCACAACATGACCAGCGGTATCGTCGCCCTGCACCGCGGCATCAAGCCCTGATGCTGCTGGCCGGCCTTCTCGCCAGCGTCGAACACGGCCTCAACCGTGTGCTGCGCCTGGACAGCACTGCGCTGCCGCGCCTGGCGCCACTCGAAGGCAAGGTAATTGCCATCGACTGCCGCCAGCCCGCCCTGCAGCTGTTCATCCTGCCCAGCGATGAAGGCCTGCTGCTGGCCAGCCAGTGGGGCAGCGACGCTGACTGCACCCTGCGTGCGCCAGCCTCCAGCCTGATGCAACTGGCCCTGAGCAAGGACAAGACCGCCGTGCTGCACAGCCCGCAGGTCGAGCTTGAAGGCGACAGCGCGGTGCTCCTCGACCTGGTCGGGGTACTGCAGGACCTGGAGCTGGACTGGGAGTACGAACTCTCGCGCTGGCTCGGCCCGGTGGCTACCCAGCTGATCAGTGGTCATTTGAAAAGCCGTGCCCGCTGGACCCGCGAAGGCTTCAGCAGCCTGAACCGCAATTTGTCCGAATACCTGGCCGAAGAAGCCCGCACCCTGGTCGGCCAGCGTGAAGCCGAGGCCCGCTTCAGCGAACTCGACGCGCTAAAAGTCGACATAGAACGCCTTGAGGCGCGCATCGAGCGCCTTGCCCGATCCCTTGATACCAGCGATAACGCATGAAGCTGCTTGCCGTCCGCCGTCTGTTGCGCATCCAGCGCGTCGTGATTCGCTACCGTCTCGATGACCTGCTGTTCGACCTGCCCCTGCCCTGGTGGCTGATGGCCCTGCGCTACGCCATGCCGTGGCGCTGGTTCCCGCGCAAGCCGCTGGAACTCAGCCGTGGCGCGCGCCTGCGCATGGCCTTGCAGGACCTGGGGCCGATCTTCATCAAGTTTGGCCAGTTGCTGTCCACCCGCCGCGACCTGCTGCCCGCCGACATCGCCGATGAGCTGATGCTGCTGCAGGACCGCGTGCCGCCGTTTGACCCGCAAAAAGCCGTGGCGCTGATTGAGGAGCAACTGGGTGCCAAGGTCGGCGAGGTGTTCAGCCGTTTCGACGTCGAACCGCTGGCCTCGGCCTCGGTGGCCCAGGTGCATGCGGCCAAGCTCAAGAGCGGCGAAGAAGTCGTGGTCAAGGTGGTGCGCCCAGGTCTCAAGCCGGTGATTGCCCAAGACCTGGCCTGGCTGTTCCTGATCGCCCGTGGCGCCGAGCGGGTGTCGGCCGATGCGCGCCTGCTGCACCCGGTGGAAGTGGTCGGTGACTACGAGAAAACCATCTACGACGAGCTCGACCTGCTGCGCGAGGCGGCCAACGCCAGCCAGCTGCGACGCAACTTCGAAGGCTCGGAAATGATGTACGTGCCCCAGGTGTACTGGGACCTGTGCCGGCCGAAAGTGCTGGTGATGGAGCGCATCTACGGCATCCAGGTCACTGACCTGGCCACCCTCGCCGACCAGCGCACCGACATGAAGATGCTCGCCGAGCGCGGCGTGGAGATCTTCTTCACCCAGGTGTTCCGCGACAGCTTCTTCCACGCCGACATGCACCCGGGCAACATTTTCGTCAGCACCGTCAAGCCGTGGAGCCCGCAGTACATCGCGATCGACTGCGGCATCGTCGGCAGCCTGACCCCGGAAGACCAGGATTACCTGGCGCGCAACCTGTTTGCCTTCTTCAAACGCGACTATCGCCGCGTGGCGCAGCTGCACATCGATTCCGGCTGGGTGCCGGCGCATACCAAGCTCAACGAGTTCGAAGCGGCGATCCGTACCGTGTGCGAGCCGATCTTCGAGAAACCGCTCAAGGACATCTCCTTCGGCCAGGTGCTGATGCGCCTGTTCCAGACTGCCCGGCGCTTCAACATGGAAGTGCAGCCGCAGTTGGTGCTGTTGCAGAAGACCCTGCTCAACATCGAAGGCCTGGGCCGCCAGCTGTACCCGGACCTGGACCTGTGGAGCACCGCCCAGCCGTTCCTCGAACGCTGGATGCGCGACCGCGTCAGCCCCAAGTCGCTGCTGCAGAACCTGCACAGCCAGGTCGAGCAGGTGCCGCACCTGGCCGGCATGACCCGCGACCTGCTCGAGCGCCTGTCGCAGCCCCACCTCAACGACCCCGCGCCGTCCTGGAAGCACAGCGACAGCTGGGCCCTGCGCCTGCTCGGTGCCAGCCTGCTGGCCGGTGGCGCGACCCTCGCTGCCGGCGCCGTGAGCCTCAGTGCCCCGGCTGCCTGGCCCGCCTGGCTGATGCTGGCGGCCGGTCTCTACCTGGTCGTGCGTCGATAGCCAGCCGCGCCCGGCGCTGGCACACTAGCACGTGGCATCGGCGCGGGACCGTGGCCATTTTTGGAGTCGAACATGAAAGACTGGCTGGACGAGATCAACTGGAACAGCGATGGCCTGGTACCTGCTATCGCCCAGGACCACAAGACCGGGCGCGTGCTGATGATGGCCTGGATGAACCGCGAGGCCCTGAGCCTGACCGCCGCCGAGCAGCGCGCCATCTACTGGTCACGCTCGCGTGGCAAACTGTGGCGCAAAGGCGAAGAATCCGGGCACGTGCAAAAACTGCATGAAATGCGCCTGGACTGCGATGCCGACGTGATCATCCTGATGGTCGAGCAACTGGGCCATATCGCCTGCCACACCGGCCGTGAAAGCTGCTTCTATCGCGTCTTCGAGAACGGCGACTGGAAAACCGTCGACCCGGTACTCAAGGACCCGCATGCCATCTACAACGCAGGACACTGACATGAGCGATACCCTGACCCGTCTGGCCGAAGTACTGGAGGCCCGCAAAGGCGCGGCCCCGGACAGCTCGTACGTTGCTAGCCTTTATCACAAGGGCCTGAACAAGATTCTGGAAAAGGTTGGCGAGGAATCGGTAGAAACCATCATCGCCGCCAAGGATGCCGCTCACAGCGGTGATTACAGCGATGTCATCTACGAGACCGCCGACTTGTGGTTCCATAGCCTGGTGATGCTCAGCGCCCTTGGCCAGCACCCACAGGCGGTGCTGGATGAACTGGACCGCCGTTTCGGCCTGTCCGGCCACGACGAAAAAGCGGCGCGCCAGCCATCGGCGTAACTGAAATCATTCGAGGGATTGCACCATGGGTATTTTTGACTGGAAACACTGGATTGTCCTGCTGGTCGTGGTGGTACTGGTGTTCGGCACCAAGAAGCTGAAGAACTTCGGCAGCGACCTGGGCGAATCGATCAAGGGCTTCAAGAAGGCCATGAACGAAGAAGAAGACAAGCCCGCCGAACCTACCGTGCAGCCGGTCCAGCCGGCCCAGCCGCAAGCCAGCGCACCGTTGAACCAGCCGCAGACCTTCGAAGGTCAGGCGCACAAGGTCGAAGAGCCGACCAGGAAAGAGTGAGCACATGTTCGGGATCAGCTTCAGTGAGTTGCTGCTTGTCAGCCTGGTCGCCCTGCTGGTGCTCGGCCCCGAGCGCCTGCCTGGCGCCGCACGCACCGCAGGCCTGTGGATCGGCCGGCTGAAGCGCAGCTTCAACGCGATCAAGCAGGAAGTGGAACGCGAGATCGGCGCCGACGATATCCGGCGCCAGCTGCACAACGAGCACATCCTCTCCATGGAGCAGGAAGCCCGGCGCATTCTCAACCCGGAAACCGTCAAGCCAGAGCCGGCGACCACGCCTGGCAGCGAGCCGCTTGCCGCCATGCCGGCAGAACCGGCACCTGTGGTCACGCCGCCGGCCACCTCTGAAGCGCCAGCGCCCAGCCCTGCCCCGACCTCCACCGAACCGACACAGCCGCCGCGAGCCCCATGAGCGATATTCCGGAACACGACCAGCCGATGCCGCTGGTTTCGCACCTCACCGAGTTGCGCACGCGCCTGTTGCGCTGTGTCGCGGCCATCTTCCTGATCTTCGCCGGGCTGTTCTCTTTCGCGCAGCAGATCTACACCCTGGTGTCGGCGCCGTTGCGCGCGCACCTGCCGGCCAATGCCACGATGATCGCCACCGACGTGGCCTCGCCGTTCCTCACGCCGTTCAAGCTGACCATGATGGTCTCGCTGTTCCTGGCGATCCCGGTGATCCTGCACCAGATCTGGGGCTTCATTGCGCCGGGCCTGTACCGCCATGAAAAACGCATTGCGGTGCCGCTGCTGGTATCGAGCATCATGTTGTTCTACGCCGGGATGGCCTTTGCCTACTTCCTGGTGTTCCCGCTGATCTTCGGCTTCTTCGCCAGCGCCACGCCGGAAGGCGTGTCGATGATGACCGACATCGCCAGCTACCTCGATTTCGTCATGACGCTGTTCTTCGCCTTCGGCGTGGCCTTCGAGATCCCGGTGGCGGTGATCCTGCTGATCTGGATCGGCGTGGTCGACGTGAAGTACCTGAAGAAGATCCGCCCATACGTGATCATCGGCTGCTTCGTGGTCGGCATGGTCCTGACCCCGCCGGACATCTTCTCGCAAACCCTGTTGGCCGTGCCCATGTGGCTGTTGTTCGAGATCGGCGTGCTGTTCGGCGGCTTGATCCGCAAGCGCAGCCAACGTGACGACGAAGCGGCGGATGACCACAACGACCAGCCGCCAGCGACCCAGGCGTGAACCTGCTGCTGCTCGAGGAGGCCGACTTTGTCGCAGCCGACCGTGTGGTGCTGGGCGATCGTCGCTTCACCCATATGCAGGAAATCCACCGCGTAGCGGTGGGTGACACGCTGCGCGTCGGCCGCCTCGGCGGGCTGATGGGCCAGGCCACGGTGCTGCGCCTGGAAGGCCATGAGGCGGAGCTGGGTGTCAGCTTCGACCAGCCACCACCGGCCAAGCTGCCGCTGACCCTGATACTCGCCCTGCCGCGCCCGAAGATGCTCCGCCGGGTGTTCCAGACCGTCGCCACCATGGGCGTGCCGAAGGTCATCCTGGTCAACAGCTACCGGGTGGAAAAGAGCTTCTGGCAAACCCCCTTCCTCGAACCCGAGGCGATTCGCGAGCAACTGATCCTCGGCCTTGAACAGGCCCGCGATACCGTGCTGCCCGAGATCATCATCGAGAAGCGCTTCAAGCCCTTCGTCGAAGACCGCCTGCCGGCCATTGCCAGCGGCACCCTGGGCCTGGTCGGCCACCCCGGCAACCACCCGCCGTGCCCGCGCGGGCTGGATGAGCCGGTGACCCTGGCAATCGGCCCGGAAGGCGGCTGGATCCCCTACGAGGTCGATTTGCTGGGCAAGGCAGGCCTGGCCCCGGTGCAACTGGGCGAACGCATCCTGCGTGTGGAAACGGCGGTCACCGCCCTGCTCGCGCGATTGTTCTAGGGCTTCAGTTTCCGCGATCGACGCCGATGCAGTTGGCAACAAAATAAAAACATCCTGCCTCTGCCGATCGCTATGGAGTCCCACCATGTACCGTTGGTTAGCCCAGCACCTGGGTAATGTGAGCGTCAACCTCAAACTCGGCATCGGCTTCAGCCTGGTCCTCCTGCTGACCCTGGTCATTACCCTGACCGGTTGGCAAGGCCTGGATGGGATCATCAACCGGGGCGACACCCTGGGTGAGATCTCCCAGGCGCACCAGACCACCCAGGACTTGCGCATCGCCCGCCAGGAATACGAGCGCACCCGTGACAGCGCCTCTGCCGACAAGGTCGAGAAGGCCCTGAACACCCTGGACCAGCAACTGCTGGTGGTGCAAAAACGCATTGGCGTGGGTAACGAAAGCCAGCGCCTGCAACAGCAAATCGATGCCGTACGTGCCTACCAGCGTGCCTTTGCCGACCTCAAGCAAGCGGCCCAGGCCCGTGAAACCGCCCGCGAAAACCTCGGCAACACCGCCGACAAAGCCGTTGCGCTGATCAGCAAGGTCGAAGACCAACTGCTGCAAGCCGGCGATATCAACACCTTCGACAGTGCCGTGGATGTCAGCAAGCTGTTGCAGCAGGCGCGCTTCCAGGTGCGCGGCTACACCTACAGCGGCAAGGCCGAGTTCCAGCAGGACGCCCTCACCGCCATCGACCGGGCGCTGGGAATGCTCAAGGCCCTGCCAGGCAAAGTGCCCGAGGAACATGCCGCCAGCCTGGGTGACGCCTGGGCTGCCGTGGGCGGTTATCGCAGCGCGGTCAATGCCTTCGCCGACGCCCAGGCCGCCAGCGAGCGTGCCCTGCAAAGCATGACGGTACACGGCACTACCCTGCTGGACCTTAGCGAGCAACTGACCCTGGCACAAACCGTGATGCGTGACGAGGAGTCCGCCCACGCCAAGTCCATGCTCGCGCTGGCCACCGGCCTGGCCCTGCTGTTCGGCATGATTGCCGCCTGGGCGATTACCCGGCAGATCGTCATTCCACTGCGCCAGACCCTGAGCGCGGTCGACCGTATCGCCAGCGGCGACCTGCGCCAGAACCTCAACACCGAACGCCGCGACGAAATGGGCCAGCTGCAACGCAACGTGCAGCGCATGACCGTGAGCCTGCGCGAGCTGATCAGTGGCATCGGTGACGGCGTCACGCAGATCGCCAGTGCGGCCGAGGAGCTGTCTGCCGTTACCGAGCAGACCAGTGCCGGGGTCAACAATCAAAAGGTCGAGACCGACCAGGTCGCCACCGCCATGAACGAAATGGCCGCCACCGTGCAGGAAGTCGCGCGTAGCGCCGAGGAAGCTTCGGAAGCCGCCGTGATGGCCGACCAGCAGGCCCGCGAAGGTGACCGCGTGGTGGCCGAAGCGATTGCCCAGATCGAGCGCCTGGCCGCCGAGGTCGAGCACTCCAGCGGTGCCATGAACCAGCTCAAGTCCGAAAGCGAGAAAATTGGCAGCGTGCTCGACGTGATCAAGTCGGTGGCCCAGCAAACCAACCTGCTCGCACTCAACGCCGCCATCGAGGCCGCACGTGCCGGTGAAGCCGGGCGCGGCTTTGCCGTAGTGGCCGACGAAGTGCGCAGCCTGGCCCAGCGCACCCAGCAGTCCACCGAGGAAATCGAAGAGCTGATCGCCGGCCTGCAGAACGGCACCCAGCAGGTCGCCAACGTCATGGACAACAGTCGCAGCCTGACCGGCAGCAGCGTCGAGCTGACCCGTCGCGCAGGCACTTCGCTTGAGACCATCACCCGCACCGTGTCGTCGATCCAGGCGATGAACCAGCAGATCGCGGCCGCCGCCGAGCAGCAGAGCGCGGTGGCTGAAGAGATCAACCGCAGCGTGATGAATGTGCGCGACGTGTCCGACCAGACCAGCGCCGCCAGTGAAGAAACCGCCGCCTCCAGCGTCGAGCTGGCGCGCCTGGGGACGCATTTGCAGACCCTGGTCGGTAAATTCTCGCTGTAGGCAAACAGCGCGTTTAACCCACGCACCGCGACACCGCTGGCCTCACGCTGCAATAGCGAATTTGAGGTCAGCGGCTTCTGTCAGATCTAAGCAATTTCAACGATTTTTCCCGCAATTTCGACTGACTTTTCCTACGACAGTTAGAGGTCCAGCTTTGCACGCTGCGGCCGATGGGACTCATGGCGCGCCGGGTATCGTCCTGGCGCTACAGTCCTCACCCCGTAGGAGAACCGCCGTGTTCGGACCCTTGTCGCGCATGCTTGGCAATATCAGTGTCAGGCTCAAACTTACCCTCGGCTTCGCCATCGTGCTGCTGCTCACCCTGGCCAGCACGCTGGGTGGCTGGCGTGCGCTGAACGACTCGATCATCAGTTCCGAGCGGCTCTCGGATATCGCCCTGCTCAACGAAATCGCCAACGAACTGCGCGCCGAGCGCATCACCTACCGGGTGCTGGGCGACGATGAAAGCCGCAATGACGCGCAACGGGCGCTGGCCCGCCTGGACGCGCTGCTGCAAACGATGCAGCAGAACTTCAAGGTGGCCGCCGACCTTGAGGTCATCGATAGCAATCGGCAGAAGGTGGGCCTGTTCACCAGCGGCTTCGAGCGCTTGCAGCAGGCCATGGCGCTGCGCAAGCAACGCCTGGGCACCTTGCGCGACGAGCACAAGCGCTTCGGCACCGCCCTGGAGACCCTGGAAGCGAGCATGGTGCGCAGCACCGACGACGGCCTCAATAGCGAGCAGCAAAGCCGCGCACTGGGCTTGATGTCATCGCTGGACCACTACGTCGATGTGGCCACCCAGCAGGTGGAAACGCCCGCCTACACCTATACCCCTTTGGACGACTACCAGCGCGTCGGCACGCCCTCGCTGGCCGCCGCCGAGCTGACGCTCAAGCCGCTGGCCCTGAGCCTGGGCACTACGCACAAAGCCGAGCAACTGGCCATAATCGATACCCTGAAAGACTACCGCGAGCGCCTGGAGCAGTACCGCAACAGCGCCATCGACGTGGAGCAGCAACAGGACGCACTTGAGCTGATCGGCAACCAGCTGCGCGACACCAGCCGCACCCTCAATGATCACCAGATCGAAAAACGTGATCGCCAGGCCCAGGCGGCGCGTTCGCTGATTGCCAGCCTCGCGGTGCTGGCGCTGGTGATCGGCATGTTA
Source organism: Pseudomonas fontis (assembly GCF_028656955.1). Classification (GTDB taxonomy): domain Bacteria; phylum Pseudomonadota; class Gammaproteobacteria; order Pseudomonadales; family Pseudomonadaceae; genus Aquipseudomonas; species Aquipseudomonas fontis. The sequence continues at coordinate 10,284 of NZ_JAMDGY010000012.1, read as the reverse complement.
GCGGCCTGGCTGATCACCCGGCAGATCACCGTGCCGCTCAAGGAGACCCTGGACATGGCCCGCAGCATCGCCCAGGGCGACCTGCGCAGCGAGTTCAAGGTGACGCGGCGCGACGAGCTGGGTGAGCTGCAGCAGAGCATGCGCGAGATGACCTTGAGCTTGCGCGAGCTGATTGGCGGCATCGGCCAGGGCGCCACGCAACTCAATAGCGCAGTCGGCCAGCTGTCGGCGGTGGCCGAGCAGACCCAGACCGTGCTCAGCAACCAAAGGGATGAAACCGACCAGGTGGCCACGGCGATGAACCAGATGGCCGCGACCGTGCTGGAAGTGGCACGCAATGCCGAGCTGGCCTCGGAGGCGGCCACCACCGCAGACACCCAGGCGCGTGAAGGGGACCAGGTGGTGACGGCGGCGATCATGCAGATCGAGCAGTTGTCCGGGCAGGTGCAAAGCTCGATGCAGGCGATGCATCAACTAGCCCAGGAGAGCGGGCGCATCGGCAGCATTCTCGACGTGATCAAGTCGGTATCAGAGCAGACCAACCTGCTCGCGCTGAATGCCGCCATCGAGGCGGCGCGGGCTGGGGAAGCCGGGCGCGGCTTTGCCGTGGTGGCCGATGAGGTGCGCGGGCTGGCCCAGCGTACCCAGCAGTCCACCGAGGAAATCGAGGAACTGATCAGCAGCTTGCATGGCGGCACGGCGCAGGTGGTGAAGTTGCTGGAGAGCAGCCAGCTGTTGAGCACCGACAGCGTTGACCTGAGCCGGCAGGCCGGGGTGGCGCTGGGGCAGATCACGGAGACGGTGTCGGCGATCCAGGCCATGAACCAGCAGATTGCCACGGCGAGTGAAGAGCAGAGTTCGGTGGCGGAGGAGATCAACCGCAATGTGATGAATGTGCGCGACATCTCGGACCAGACGGCGACGGCGAGCAATCAGACGGCGGCGTCCAGCGTGGAGTTGGCGCGGTTGGGGGGGCAGTTGCAGACGCTGGTGGGGCGGTTCAGCCTGTAGGGCCCTATCGCCGGCAAGGCCGGCTCCCACAGGGTTTGAGGTGACGCTATTCCCGTGGGAGCCGGCGTTGCCGGCGATGGCGTCAGAGCACCTGGCGCAGGAACGCCTGCGCACGCGGGTCCTTCGGCGAGGTAAAGAACGCCTGCGGTGGCGAGTCTTCCAGCAACTTGCCATGGTCGAAGAACAACACCCGGTGCGCCACCTCACGAGCAAAGCCCATCTCGTGGGTCACGCAGACCATGGTCATGCCTTCCTTCGCCAGGGTCTTCATCACGTCGAGCACCTCGCCGACCATCTCCGGGTCCAGCGCCGACGTCGGCTCATCGAACAGCATCACCTTCGGGTCCATTGCCAGCGCCCGGGCAATCGCCACGCGCTGCTGCTGCCCACCGGACAAGCGCGACGGGTACTCGTTGGCCTTCTGCGCAATACCGACCTTCTCCAGCAACGCCCGAGCCTTGGCTTCACGCTCGGCCTTGCCACGCTTGCGCACGACCTTCTGCGCCAGGCACAGGTTCTCCAGCACGGTCATGTGCGGGAACAGGTTGAAATGCTGGAACACCATGCCGACTTCACGCCGGTAGGCGTTCACATCGGTCTTCGGGTCGGCCAGTTGCAAGCCATTGATCGCCACGGTGCCTTCATCGAACGACTCCAGGCCGTTCAGGCAGCGCAGGAAGGTCGACTTGCCCGAGCCCGAAGGCCCGAGCACCACCAACACTTCACCCTTGGCCACGTTGGTGCTGACGTTATCCACCGCCCGTACCACCTGGCCACGGGTGTCGAAGACTTTTACCAGATCACGGACTTCAATCACTTTGCGCAAGCCTCCGCTCAAGCCGGCTGGCGAAATGCGACAGCGGCAGGTTGATCACCAGGTACAACCCGGCAACGCAGAACCAGATTTCAAAGGTCGAGAACGACGTGGTGATCGCCTCGCGGCCACTCTTGGTCAGCTCGGTAATGGCAATCACCGAAACCAGCGAGGTGTCCTTGACCAGGCTGATGAACTGCCCGGCCAGCGGCGGCAGCACGCGCTTGAACGCCTGCGGCAAGACCACGTGGCGCATCGACTGGCCAGCGCTCAGGCCCAGCGAACGCGCCGCCTCGCCTTGGCCCTTGGCAATCGATTGCACCCCGGCGCGCACGATCTCGGCCACGTAGGCGCCGGTGAACAACGCCAGCGCCGCAACCCCGGCGAATTCACGCGACAGGTTGAGCACGGTGCCGATGAAGAAGTAGAAGATGAAGATCTGCACCAGCAGCGGCGTACCGCGCACCAGCTCGACGTAGACCGTGGACAGGTCACGCAGGGTCGGGTTGCTCGACAACCGGCACAGGCCGGCGAACAGGCCGATCAGCAGGCCCAGCACCCCCGAGGCAACCGAGATCCAGATCGTCGTCCACAAGCCCCAGGCCAGCGGCCCGGCAGCCCAATGGTGGGTCACGCCGACCTGGTCGCCTTCGGCGACATCGTCACCCTTGGACAGGTGCAGGCTGCTGCGCTCGACGTTCAGCACCTGCTCATCACCGGCCTCGTCACGCAGGGTGACGCGGGCCATGTCGCCTTGCTCGACGACGCTTTCGACTGTGCCGTAGGCGGCCGCACGCTGCGGCTCTTCAGCCTGGTAGGCGAAATATTGCGGCACCCGGTTCCAGCGCCACTCGTAGTCGATCATCGAGGTGGCGAAATACAGGCTTATCGCCAGGCCGACCAGCACCAGGGCAGTCAGCCCGTGCCAGGGCCATAGGGCTTTCTTGTGTTTGATCACGTTGGGGGGACTTCCGTAAAAGCGAACGCGCAGGGCCAGCCTGCGCGTCAGGTTTCAAGCCTGGCGTGGTGCCGAGGGCCTTATTCCATTTCCTTCAACCAGTCGGTCTTCTTGAACCACTTGTCGTGGATGCGATCGTAGGTGCCGTCGTGCTTGATCTGGTGCAGGAAGTTGTTGATGAAGTTGATGCTGTCGTAGTCGCCCTTCTTCAGGCCGAACGCCAGTGGCTCGTAGGTGAAGGGTTCCTCGAGGAACAGCAGCTTGCCGGCGCCGGCCTTGTTCACCGCCACCACGTTGTACGGGGCGTCGTAGACGAAGGCGTCGGCCTTGCCGTTGACCACGTCCATCACCGCTTCCTGCTCGTTGTCGTAGCCGTGGTACTTGGCTTTGCTGATCAGCTTCTTGGCGACCATCTCGCCGGTGGTGCCGAGCTTGGAGGTGATGCTGTACTCAGCGCTGTTGAGGTCTTTGTAGGACTTGACCTTGTCTGCCAGCTCCTTGCGGATCAGCAGGGTCTGGCCGACCACGATGAAGGGTTCGCTGAAGTTCAGGCGCAGGTTGCGTTCCTGGGTCAGGGTCATGCCGGAGCCGATCATGTCGAACTTGTCGGTGAGCAGGGCCGGGATGATGCCGTCGTAAGCGGTGGAGACCGTCTCCAGCTTGACGCCCATGGACTTGGCCATGGCCTTGAGGAGATCGACTTCGAAGCCGATGATTTCGCCGCGCTTGTTGGTCATCTGGAACGGCATGTAGGTAGGGTCCATGCCTACCCGCAAGGTGCCACGCTTGACCGCGTCATCAATGGCGCCAGCCTGGGCAGTGGCCACGCTGGCCAGTGCAGCAACGCCGACCATCAGCATCGACAGGTACTTCTTCATCATCACCAAGTCCCCTAGCAAATAAGCTTCGAATTTTATTGTTGTGCGAAAGGCCTGTAGGACCTGCACTGTATTCGGGGAGGGATGCTAACGCATGAAGGGCGTGGACCCTAGAGTCCGTGACGACTTTGTTACTTAATTCGCAGCAGAAACGGCATCGCCGGCAAGGCCGGCTCCCACAGGGTCTGTTGTACACAAGACCTTTGTGGGAGCCGGCATTGCCGGCGATTGTTTCACCGCGATCTGAAGATCAGGCGCCAGCCATCAAAGGCTGTGCCTCATGCTCCGGGTGCAGCGGCAACAGTGGCGCATGCGGGTCGTTGGCTTTCGACTGACGCCAGACCTCCAGCCACGCGACATTCTGCTCAGCCCAGATCTTGCCATGCAGGCGGCTCAGGGCAACCGGATCGCTCAGCAACGCCAGGCGCGTGTTGCCATCCAGGCCCTGCGGCCCGACTTCCAGCGCCTTGGCGATACGCTCGGCACGCAGTGCCTCGATCGGTGCAGCCACGCCGTGACGCGCTGTCGCCAGGGCACACGCCAGGGCGTTCTGCTGCGGATCAACCACGGCCCGCACGAAACCGTCGTGCAGTGCATGCCAGCGGAACTCGTGGGTGTACTGATCGGTTGCCAGCAGCTCCTTGGGCGTCGCGTATTCCTCAGGAATCAGGAACAGGCTGTCATCCTTGGCACGCAGGCCGAGGTTGGTGCGGCTGGAAATCACCGACACCGGGATCGACAACATCAGCGAACCCACGATCGGCACCAGCCACCACAGGAAGCTTGGGTTCAACCACGCCACCAGCAGCGCCCAGCACAAGCCCAACAGGGTTTGCGGACCATGGCGACGTACCGCTTCACTCCACGGCGTGGAGTCGTCGTCACGTTGTGGCGAGTTCCAGGTCGCCGCCCAGCCGAGGAACGCGGCCAGCACGAAACGGGTGTGGAAGATCATCCGCACCGGCGCCAGCAGCATGGAGAAAAGCATCTCCAGCAGCATCGACAGGGTCACCTTGAAACGCCCGCCAAACTCTTTCGCGCCCTTGGCCCAGATCAGGATGATGCTGAGCAGTTTAGGCAGGAACAGCAGCACGATGGTCGTGGAGAACAGCGCGATGGCCTTCTCCGGGTGCCATTGTGGCCACAGCGGGTAGAGCTGACGCGGTTCGAGGAAGTACTGCGGCTCCATCAGCGTGTTGGTCGCCAGCAAGGCCGTCGACAGCACCAGGAAGAAGAACCACAGCGGCGCCGACAGGTACGACATCACGCCGGTGAGGAACACCGCGCGGTGCACCGGGTGCATGCCTTTGACCAGGAACAGGCGGAAGTTCATCAGGTTGCCGTGGCACCAGCGCCGGTCGCGCTTGAGCTCATCCAGCAGGTTCGGCGGCAGTTCTTCATAGCTGCCCGGCAGGTCATAGGCAATCCACACGCCCCAGCCGGCACGGCGCATCAGCGCAGCTTCGACGAAGTCGTGGGAGAGGATCGCACCGGCGAAGGCGCCTTTACCGGGCAACGGCGCCAAGGCGCAGTGCTCGATGAACGGCTTCATGCGGATGATCGCGTTGTGGCCCCAATAGTGCGATTCACCCAACTGCCAGAAGTGCAGGCCGGCAGTGAACAACGGGCCGTAGACGCGGGTAGCGAACTGCTGCATGCGCGCATACAGGGTGTCCATGCCCGAGGCTCTCGGCGCGGTCTGGATGATGCCGGCGTCCGGGTTGGCCTCCATCAGGCGCACCAGGCTGGTCAGGCAGTCACCGCTCATCACGCTGTCGGCATCGAGCACGACCATGTAGCGGTAATCGCCGCCCCAGCGACGGCAGAAGTCGTCGAGGTTGCCGCTCTTGCGCTTCACCCGACGACGACGGCGACGGTAGAAGATCCGCCCGAAGCCCTTGGCTTCACGGCAGACTTCCAGCCAGGCCTGTTGCTCGGCCACGGCGATGTCGGTGTCGTTGGTGTCGCTGAGCACGAAGAAGTCGAAACGGTCGAGGTCACCCGTGGCGGCCACCGATTCGAAGGTCGCGCGCAAGCCGGCAAATACCCGTGGCACGTCTTCGTTGCAGATCGGCATGACGATCGCGGTGCGCGCACCGGCTTCAATCGGCTCATTGCCGGCACTGCTACCGGAGATCTTGTACTTGTCGCGCCCGGTCAGCAGCTCCAGGAAGCCCATCAGGGCGGTCCAGAAGCCGGCCGAAACCCAGCAGAACAGAATGCCGAACAGAATCAGGATGCTGGTCTGCAGCGCATACGGCCAGACCTGCGTCGCGGTTTGCAGGAACGGCTGGTGCAGGACTTCGTCGAGGTCGACGAACGACCAGCCCTGGTACGGCAGGATGCCCTTCATGTACCAGCCGGCGACGATGGTCTGACCGACCATCAGGGCCAACAGGATATAGCGGCGCATCGAACCGACCCAGCGCCAGCGTGCCTTGGGCAGCTCGCGTTTTTCCGGTGGCGGCGCGTTCTTGCGGCCGGTCAGGCGGCGCCAGCCGCGAACCAGGATGTTGGTCCGCCATGGCTCCGGGATCACCCGGGTACGCCGGATCGGCGGGGTGGCCTTGAGGCAGACGCGGCCGGCCTCGTCGAGGCCGAGCATTTCGGCCTCTTCCAGGTCGGCGGCGCTGTCCAGGGTCAGCCGGCTGCCGACCGAACCCTGGGCGGGTTCGGCGTCGGCGGCCAGCGGTTGTGCAGACAAACGCTGGTGCAACTCGCTGAACGAGGTGCAGCTGGCGAGATCCGCGCGCTGCTCATCGCTCAGGGGTAGATGGGCCAGGTACTCGCTGAGCGATTCTGGCCGTTCTGAAGAGTTACTCATCGGCAGGCAACTGGTAGCTCCAGGTCTCGGTCAATACCTGTTCGGTAGTGGCCGGTGCCCCGGTGGTGGGTGCCGCTTCGGCGGCAGGCTGCTCGGCAGGTTTTTCCTGCTTGGCGTGCTTGGTGGCTGCCTTGTCCTGTTTAGCCGATTTCTCGGTTTTTTCCTGCTTGGCCGGCTCGACCGGTACGTCACGTACCAGCGCAGCGCGCATTTCCACGGCTTTGCTCTGGTCTTTGACCTTGAACCGCAGGGTCAGGCGCCAGCCTTTGATTTCCGGGTTGTAGCGCAGGTTGTTCTCAACCAGCTCGGCGTTGTCGCCCAGGCTGACCTGGCTGCGTACGGCCGTTTCTTCTGGCAGCTTGGCCAGGACCGGGCCTTCGAAATCGATCAGGAAGGCCACGCTGCCGTCTGGCTGACGGATCAGGTTGGACTGCTTCACGTCACCGGTGGAGCGCAGGGTCTGCTTGACCCAGCCCAGGTCCGGCGAGTGGAAGGCCGACTCGTCGATGGTCCAGTGCAGGCGATAGTCGTACTCGAACGGTACGCCTGGCTCAGGCAGTTTTTCCGGGCTCCAGAAGGCCACGATGTTGTCGTTGGTTTCGTCGGCAGTCGGGATCTCGACCAGGTCGACGGTGCCTTTGCCCCAGTCGCCTTTAGGCTCGATCCAGGTGCTTGGACGCTTTTGGTAGTTGTCGTCGAGGTCTTCGTAGTAGCTGAAGGCGCGGTTGCGCTGCAGCAGGCCGAAACCACGCGGGTTCTCGACGCTGAAGTTGCTCACGGCCAGGTGTTTCGGGTTGTTCAGCGGGCGCCACAGCCACTCGCCATTGCCGGCGTGGATCGACAGGCCTTCGGAGTCGTGCAGGGCCGGACGGTAGTTCGGCACCTTGGACGGCTGGTTGCCACCGAACAGGAACATGCTGGTCAGCGGGGCGATGCCCAGGCGGCTGACGTGGTCACGCAGGTACACCCGCGACTTGACGTCGACAATGGTGTCGCTGCCCGGACGCAGGGTCAGGCGGTAGGCGCCAGTGGAACGCGGCGAGTCGAGCAGCGCGTAGATCACCAGGTGCTTGTCGTTGGCCTTTGGGCGCTCGACCCAGAACTCGGTGAAGCGCGGGAATTCTTCGCCGGACGGCAGCGCGGTGTCGATGGCCAGGCCACGGGCAGACAGGCCATAGACGTGGCCCTTGCCGACGACGCGGAAGTAGCTCGCGCCCAGCAGGGTCATGATCTCGTCTTGCTTGTCGGCCTTGTTGATCGGGTAGAGCACGCGGAAACCGGCGTAGCCGAGCTTCTCGGTGGCTTTAGGGTCGAACTGTACGTCGCCGAAATCGAAGCGGCTCGGGTCGTACTTGATCTCCTCGACGGTGGTCGCGGTGATCTCGTTGATTTTCACCGGGGTGTCGAAGTGCATGCCCTGGTGATAGAAGGACAGCTTGAACGGGGTCTTGTCATTGGCCCATTCGGCTTTTTCCGGCAGGAAGCGGATTTTCTGGTAGTCCGCGTACTTCATGTCACGGAACACCGCTGGCAGGTTGCTCTTCGGCGCTTCGTACTTCTGCCCGGCAAGATCCTTCGCCTTGGCGGCTACATCGTCAAGGTTGAACGCCCAGAGCTGGCCGGCGCTGAGCAGGCACACCAGTGCCGAACCTGCCAACAGAGCCTTGCGCAGCCGACTGGCGGGCATTCTTGGTGCATTACAGGGACTTACAATCACGAGCAACCCTCGCCGAAAATCAGATCAAAGAACCAACGGCCAGCGACGAATGCCGGGTTGGCGAGCACTGTTCGGACTCCGAAGGGGCGAAATGATTCCCCAAACGGTTCCGTTCACTACTCAAGTCAGGGTGAAACAGGCCAAACGAACGCCGGCCCACATAGCGCGCGATTATCCAGCAGGCCGCGTTACAACGCATCAGGCCGAACAAACTATTTATCGTACAAATCAGCTTGTTTTCGTGCAAACAGGGGTTTTTTGACCTCAGATTTGTAACATAAATGTTACGGGGCCATCATTGACCAAATGCACCTGCATGTCTGCACCAAATTGGCCGCTGGCGACGGTCGGGTGTTTTGCCTGGGCCTGGGCCAGCAGGTAGTCGAACAACTCGGCCCCGAGCGCCGGTGGCGCTGCGCTGGAGAAGCTTGGGCGCAGGCCGCTTTGGGTGTCGGCGGCCAGGGTGAACTGCGACACCAGCAGCAGGCCGCCGCCGATGTCGGTGAGCGACAGGTTCATCTTGCCCTGGGGGTCGCTGAACACCCGGTAGTTGAGCAGCTTGTGCAACAGCTTGTCGGCGTGGGCCGGGGTGTCGCCGGGCTCGACGGCGACCAGCACCAGCAGGCCCTGGTCAATCGCGCCGACGGTTTGCCCTGCTACATCGACCCGCGCACCGCGCACGCGTTGCAGCAGACCCTTCATGCTTCTTCCAGTGGCAGGTCGAGCAGGCGCCGGGCCATCTGGTCGGCGGCGCGTACCAGGGCATCGGTGATGCCCGGTTCGGACGCGGCGTGGCCGGCGTCGCGAATGACCTTCAGTTCACTGTTCGGCCAGGCCTGGTGCAGTTCCCAGGCGTTGTCCAGCGGGCAGATCACGTCGTAGCGGCCGTGCACGATGACGGCGGGCAGGTGGGCGATCTTGGCCATGTCGCGGATCAACTGGTCCTTCTCGAGGAAGGCGTTGTTCATGAAGTAGTGGCATTCGATGCGGGCAATCGACAGGGCGCGCTGCGGTTCGGAGAAGCGGTCGACCACCAGCGGGTTGGGGCGCAGCGTGGCGGTGCGGCCTTCCCAGGTGGACCAGGCTTTGGCGGCGTGCATCTGGGCGATCTGGTCGTTGCCGGTGAGGCGCTTGTGGAAGGCCTCGACCAGGTTGCCGCGCTCATCGGCCGGGATGGGCGCGATGTAGTCCTGCCAGTAGTCGGGGAACAGGCGGCTGGCGCCGGCCTGGTAGAACCAGTCGATCTCTTGCGGGCGGCACAGGAAGATGCCGCGCAGGATCAGCCCGTGTACACGCTCGGGGTGGGTCTGGGCGTAGGCCAGGGCCAGGGTCGAGCCCCAGGAGCCGCCGAACAGCACCCATTTGTCGATGCCCAGGTGTTCACGGATGCGCTCCATGTCCTCGACCAGGTGCCAGGTGGAGTTGTTTTCCAGGCTGGCGTGGGGGGTGGAACGCCCGCAGCCGCGTTGATCGAAGGTGATGATGCGGTAGAGGTTGGGGTCGAAGTAGCAGCGGCTTTGCGCGTCGCAGCCGGCACCGGGGCCACCGTGAATGAACACCACCGGCAGACCTTGCGGCGAGCCGCTTTCATCGACATACAGCACATGCGGTGCTTCCACGGCGAGATCGTGCCGGGCGTAAGGTTTGATCTGCGGGTACAAGGTCTGCATTACGCACTCCGTGTGGGGAATTATTCTGCCGTTGGGCATCATAAACCTGAATTGCGCTTTTGAGCATGTACCTGTGTCGAGACTTAGGGCCACATCGCCGGCAAGGCCGGCTCCCACAGAATCCGCGACACCGCCAATACCTGTGGGAGCTGGCCTTGCCAGCGACGGGCTGTGAAACAGCCCCAATAAACCTGCTATTTGCTGGCCACGACTTTAGGGCCCCATCGCCGGCAAGGCCGGCTCCCACAGAATCCGCGACACCGCCAATACCTGTGGGAGCTGGCCTTGCCAGCGACGGGCTGTGAAACAGCCCCAATAAACCTGCTATTTACTGGCCACGACTTTAGGGCCCCATCGCCCGAAGGCCGGCTCCCACAGAATCGCGACACGCTCCGATCACTTGGTCTCTGAT
>NZ_JAMDGY010000011.1 GCF_028656955.1 Pseudomonas fontis | reverse complement strand
TCAAACTCAGCGGCTATTGCTATCCTTTCGTCAGAATTGTCTATCATCCGAGACGGCGAGTCGCAGCGATTCTGGAATGGTGTTGCGGCCACTGCTGCGGGGGTTGCCGCGGGTGCGTCTAGGGGGACAGGAAAGGCAGCGGAAGGTCCAAAAGCAACAACTAAGGTAATTACCGAGTTTGGGCCTATGAATCAGGGCCCGTTACCGAAAGGAATCGCGGACACATTCCGTAGCGGTACGTACTCAGAGGTCGTTACTCAACAACCGACCACGTTGTATCGTGTTTATGGTGGAACTGCTCAGGAGCTAGGTGGCTATTGGACATCGACAAAGCCAGCAGGCCCTGTCCAGTCGATTATTGACAGCGCTTTGAAACCCGAATGGGGGAATACTGCTACAAAGGTGGTCAAAATTGAAGTTCCTATAGGAACTAAGTATTTTGAAGGCGTCGCGGCTCCTCAAGGTGGACTAGTTGGGGGGGGAATCAGGTGTTGTTTCCGAAAGATTTCAAAATTGACACTTCTTGGATAAAGCAATGAATGAGTGTAATTGGGAAGTTGTAGAGGGATTTTCATCTCCTAGGGAGTATGAACGGTTTTCTGCCTGGATCACCGAACAGGTTAAATCTGGGATAACAGAGCAGACTCCTGTTCAGGACAGCTATGCCGGGCCAGGATTTGAAGAAAAGTGGTTCAAGTGCATAGTGTCAAATGAAACGTGGAGATTGGTTTCCCCTCAAGCTCCTTTTCAAGGATATTGGGGGCCAGTTTAGAGAGGCCGGGTATTGAGTTGGTGCAAAAAAGGCAGGCTCCATCAGTGCGGGGTCCAAAGTCCCTCCAAAATTGCAACCTCTGTCGAATCCTCCTCAAGGTCCGGTTATTCCATCGGACTGGGTGAACCGCCCAGGTAAAACGCCAGGTAGCACGATCTATTATCCACCTGGCTCCGAGCCAAGTGCTCCAGGCAGCACATATATTCGGTTGATGCCTTCAGGCTCAACGCCTGTTCCCGGTTTGGAGAATGGTTACTGGATATCCGTGAAAAATGGACAGCCTATAAACCCGGTCACGGGTGGAACTGGTACAAGGGGATACACGCATGTACCACTGCCACCCAATACCGTGCCGCCTAAGCGGTAAGAGGAAAATATGATTAATGAATCGGAGTTGGAAGAATTGAGGTCAGCAGTGCTGACCGGTGTGACTATTGGTGTAGGTTCGCAGGTTCTGATTTTCGGAAATGGAGTGACCGTATTAATCCAGTGTCCTTTTAAGTGCGATAGTAAAGGCAGTCAGCGATGGGGGCACGGTGAGGAAGCTGCTACTGGCTTACTGGTTTTTTATTTTTTAAATCATAAAGTTGAGAGCGCTTACCTTGAAGTAGGGGGAGTATTAGCACTTGATTTTGGGAGTGTAGGGGGCCTGGCGATTGTTCCAGACTTAAATGGTTTAGAGTCTTATGTTCTGACTACAAAATTTGGTATGTCTCCAGTTTCAGTGATTTAACGGTGCAAAAGGCTCGACTAGCATCAATTCTGTTCCTCGTAACGCAAATAATCTTGTTGGAGGTCCGCTTGAAAACGCTACTCAGATTAGTGGCCGCTTTAAGCTTGATGGTGGACCAGCGAATGGGGCTGTGTATCGGGCTGATAATCAAGGAGATATCACCAGCTATGCTGTCTATGTTTCAGCAGGAATGATTGTTAAGCGAGTTGACGTTACAGGCGCAGCTCATGCTGATGTGTCGACACCACATGTAATAGAATATGGTAGAGATACGTTGCCGGACGGGACAGTTAGGGGTCAGTCGCCTTCTACGAAACTGGCTCCGCAGCCTACCATCCCGAATGAGATTCCATAATGAAGATTAATACAATTAGACCATTTAGTGGTTTGAGCAGATACGAGCTATGGGCATCAAGCTGGGCTAAAAAAGATAGTGTTGATATATTTTCTTATGTCAGCGCCATGTGCAATCCTGAAGATTGCCTGCTATTTTGCAGGCTGTTATTTCCTGATTTTTTTGTTAGTCAGGGTGCGGTTGTCTTAAATGCTAAATACGATCATGATATTTTTTTGTATGGCTGAAAAATTTTATGGTGATGTTCGTGAAGTTGAAAAAATAATGAATCATACTCATTTGTGTGATGTTTTTTCAGGCTGCAATGATGAGGTCGGTGATTTTGTTTTTGAGCAGCTAGCTGAAATTCTTTCTTTGTCATGGCAGTTGGTCTTGAAAGACAAATTTCCAGAGAGGAAATTTTCTGTTGAAGTTTTGAATTCGGATCAGGATTACGGGCCTACTGTTACTTTTTATAAAATTTGAATCTGTCCCTTCAAAGTACGGCCCAACATTTAGGTATGCTGGAGCGGGCGCCGTCATAGTGGTCAATGCTGAAGGTAAAGTGGTAACTGGATGGGGTAAGTCGTCTTCGGGGACAGGAAAATGAACAGCGTTTTAACAAGCGCACGATGGCAGCTTCTGATGGCGTTGTGCTTTCTGGCGGGAGAAGTCCAACTGGCTCTAGCTGAGAAATTATTTCATGCTTCGTTAGCGTCGGATGAAATTGACAAGCTATGCGAGTTTATTTCCAATGAGTTTTTGATGAATGGTATAGAAGAGAACTTTGAGCCGAACAGTTATGGTCTTGAGCTCGAACTGCTTCTGGATGCGGTCAATCGAAGGCGTAGCCAAGAAAGTTAACGGTTTGTAATTTCTCTGCATTGGGGTTGGTGCAAAAGCAACAGCGGCCGTGATTGACACTGCTCCGATGGCCCAACGGGTCATGGACGTTCGAGCTGGGTTGCCGTCTGGCTTACGGCGAAGTGGTAACGTAGCTGTCGCGGAAATAGATATTCCCGGAATACCTAAGCAGATGGCCGCACACAGCCAAGTCTCCTTTCGTCAGAATTGTCTATCATCCGAGACGGCGAGTCGCAGCGATTCTGGAATGGTGTTGCGGCCACTGCTGCGGGGGTTGCCGCGGGTGCGTCTAGGGGGACAGGAAAGGCAGCGGAAGGTGCAAAGGGCACAATCAAAGCGAGTGAAACGATTGGTCAGCCGGTAGAGGCTGTTATAGGGGGACGTAAGCGGTGCTTCGGGTCGATATCGAGCCCAATGGTAAGCTTCAGATTCAGTCGGGGGGAGGGAAAGATTCAATTGTTGACTTCAGACCAGATTTATCCAAGCCATTGGCTCCTCAAATTGATAAGGCATTCAAACGTTTACCTCAGTCCGCACGGGATCAGTTGGTCAAAAATGCTGAGAAAGGACTGAAACGCTTGCAAGAAACAGGAAATATGTGATGAACAGTCAATACGTTGTTGTTCTGGAGCAAGGCACTGTATTCCCTCAAAGAGAATTGTTGATCAGCGAGGCCTGGGGTGAAGTACCGGTCTCTTATTTTCAGGATCAAGAAATTTCCAGCGAGTGCACCTTTCTTGATTTGAAAGTTAACAAGTGGGAAATAAATAGTCAGTGGAGTAGCCAACAAGACAGTGAGCCCTGGATAAGGATTGAAATACTCAAAGGGAAAATGCTCGAGGATTTTTTACAAAATAAAGAGCGTCTCCTGCCTGTAGACGATCTGCCCGAAACCCTTCTCGTTTTTGAGTTGGATGATGCTGGGACTGAGTTAGATGATATGTTGTTACTTCGCCTTGTGTCAGTTTTTCACAATGGTTCCAAGATTTATAGGTGGTGCGATGGATTTCAGGAAGTTAGCGAAGATGCCTTCGCTTCAATGCTGACAAAGCACGTAATTCGCGAGCGACTGATAAAATGTAAGTAGGTGCAAAAGAAACCGCAGCAATATCTAGTAAAACCGCAAGTGTTAACGTTCAAGCTGCTTTGAGGGCAAAGCTTTCAGGCTTGCAGAAAGCACAGGAGAACGCAGCTGTTACGAAAACACTTCCTGATGGACGGATTCGGTATTACAGGGGGACCTCAATCTGACGGGGCTGCAGCGTTAAAACAAGGCCGCAGACAGCGCCATCGCTATCGATAGCCCTGTTGCCAAAGAGCTGCTGGGTTATTTCAAGACGCGGGTTTCCTATGACATGGCGGGGTTGCTACAAGGCAACCCAGGGGTTATCAAGTCCCCGGCCCAAGGTGTTGGCGATTGGGGCGCGACGTTTGTCTCGGACAAGCAGCTCGTCTTTGCGAAGTCGTTGAAAGAAGGTTGGTTGAGCCCAGCTGAAATGTCCGGGGTTCAGCAGTGGTCGGAGCAACTGGGATGGATCGTGCGGCAGGGCGCCAGCTCTCGATCGATGAGAAAGTAGCAATTGTCACCGAGCTGGGTGCCACGGCGGGTATGGCTATACTCGGTGGTGGAAAAGGGATAGGTTCTGTTGGCGGGGGGGGGGCGGTAAAGGAGGAGGTGCAAAAGGCACAGGCGATTGGGCAAAATTGAGTGGCCAACTCACAGAGGCCACTAAAGGGAAAGGTAATTTCGGCATTGGTTCTGGTACAAGAGAACAAGCAGACGTTATGGGGAAAGCCTGGGTTGGTGATGGATATAAAGTAGCTAGCGACGGAAAAACGTTAGTTAGTCAGGATGGTTTGAGGCAGTATAGGCCACCTACTTACAAACCATATCAGCAGGGAACTCAGGCTAATTTTGAGCAAAGGTTTCCAGGCCAAGAGACAAAGAAGTGGCAGTCAAATGCTCACCTGGATATTACGGACTAAACTATGAACGCAGAACTGAAGCGGCTTCATAGCCCCGATATTTATAATCTTGAAAGTTACCATCCGGAGTGCCCGAATTGCTTTAGCTTCCTTTTGCAAGCAATGATTGGCCCAGCAGGTGAGGATGGTGAGGAATCATTTGATATTGAGGTTTGCACTCCGAAGTGGATTGAAAAAAACCTTGGTGCCGATGAGGTTCTTATAGGGATGCATTACCTTATTGTCCGGGAGTACAATTATAAAAGTATTGTGCGCGCTATTGAGAAATTCTTGCTGGATTGTTCGGGGGCGAGCTGGAGCGATGTTTCAAAAAAAGTATCAAGGTTAGGGTTCTGGGAGTTTGAGGCCTACGAAGACTAAGTCCCATGAGTAAGTAAGGTGACTTTCTCTACACTGACACCGGCCTCGCGCCGGCGTTGTTTTATCTTGATGTTGAGTATGAGAAGGAGATTGTAGTTGATAGCGAGGAGGTTGTGCTGGCTTTAAGGCGGGAGGTTGCGTTCAAGCCTGTGCGATGCTTTATTCGGGAACCATTCCCTGGAGGTGCTATTTTTGAGTTTGATGGTGATTCAAGTGAGTGTCGGCTGGGTAAGTTGACCGAGTTTATAGACTCCGAATGGGTGAGGAATAACTTGAAAGCATGGCGTTCCGTGTCGAGTCACGAACCGCCGAAGTTGAGGCATTTCAGTATTCAGTTTTTGTCAGAGAACCTTACTTTTCATGTGCTGGCTGTAGATGTATTTTTATCCGGTGAGCTGTCGGGTAGTTGATTTTGTGTTGAAATAAAGTTGGCGGTAACCGCTTCAGTTAATCAAGCACTATTTTCAGTCTGAAAAATTTAAATTCCTGTTGGTACATTCGTAGGGGTACAAGCTCAGAACCACTGGTTTACCGTAGCGCTGTCCGACCGCTATGTCGTGGCCATGTCTTGTAATAGATGTACATATTGGCGATGGCCTGAAATCAATCCGTGCTGCTGGGTGGGCGCTAGGAGTCGAGTTGCTGTATCCGTGACTCAAGAGTTTTTTCGCAAGCCGCTGATACGAATAGCTAGATGGCCAGGTGCTTCTTTTTATAACGCGGTTGCGTTATCGTGCGGGCCTTTCAGATCAACATAGGGAATGACATGTCTGACAATATTTATACCCCTCAACCTGAAGCACTGGTCGCAGTAGCCGACGATCAGCGTCCTTTCTATACGGTGTCCAGAAACAAGTTCCTGACGCTGTTCGTTCTGACCTTTGGTTGCTATCAATTGTATTGGGCCTACAAAAATTGGCAGCAATTCAAGCAGGCCACAGACAAGGATGTGTGGCCCATCGCTCGTGGCGTTTTTTCGATTTTCTTCACCCACGCGCTGTACCGGGAAGCCGATGCCTACAGCAAGCAAAAGGGGAGCACCTATAGCTGGCAGCCGGGTGTGTTGGCTACATGGTATGTGGTGATGATGATTGTCGCCCACGTGGTGGGGACATTGGTACGAAAGAACATCGGTTTTCCGACGGTCGATATCATTAGCCTCACGCTGTTACCACTGCATGGCTGGGTTGTCTGGCTGGGTCAGCGTGGTCTCAATGAAGCCGCTGGCGACCCGCTTGGTGAAGACAACGCGCGATTCACGCTGATCAACTATGTGTTCATCGCGCTTGGCACGTTGCTTTGGGCCCTGACATTGTTTGGCCTGACTTTGCCGCAGGAGTAAGTACCAGACCGTAGCGGGTGCCCCGTACTGTTCTGCCATGCAAACGTGGACCGCCGTGAGTGGCGGTCGCGTCAGGCCAAGTGCGCGGGGCCAGTCCCCCACAGGCTTGCACTCAAGCTTTCGGGATCATCAATGCGTTCAGTTCGGGATAGGTAAAGCTTTTGATAGCACCGGGTGCAACCTCACCGCGCTGCAGAAACTCCTTGGCGAATTCCGCCATCGCCGCGAACACGAACTCCCCGACGTGGGCACCCGCACTGAGCCGCCTGAGCCCG
Organism: Pseudomonas fontis; assembly: GCF_028656955.1. Classification (GTDB taxonomy): domain Bacteria; phylum Pseudomonadota; class Gammaproteobacteria; order Pseudomonadales; family Pseudomonadaceae; genus Aquipseudomonas; species Aquipseudomonas fontis. The sequence goes on along the minus strand of NZ_JAMDGY010000011.1, from coordinate 234,675 downwards.
AGCTGCTGCAAGTCGGCGATAGCCGGCATGCCGTCCCAGGACAGCAAATTCACCGGCAATCTGCTGGCACGGCACAGGGCGCCGATGTCGTCGCGCGAGAACATTCCGGGGGCAAAGAAGCCATCAGCGCCGGCATTGGCATACAGCTCGGCGCGGTTGAGGGTTTCCTCCAGCTTGCGCTCGGGCGGCACCGAGCCTTTCATGTAGACATCGCTGCGCGCGTTGACGAACAGATTGACCCCGTGCCGGCTCGCCACCTGCTTGGCGACTTCGATCTTGCGCACCAGCCATTGCGTCGGCCCCACGCCATCCTCGATGTTGATGCCGACGGCCCCGGCCGCAACGATGGCATCGACCACCTTGGCGACGTGCTCGACGTCATCGGAATAGCCCCCTTCGATGTCCACAGTCAGCGGTACGCTCAGCACCCGGGTCATCGATTCAATGGTGGTCGTCAGCAGGTCCAGCGGCAGCTTGTTGCCGTCCTGGTAGCCATGCGACCAAGCCATGGCGGCGCTGCTGGTGGCCACCGCCTTGCTGCCTAGCGATTCCACCAGGCGCGCCCCGCCAGCATCGGCCACGTTGGCCAGGACCAACAGGCCCTGCTGGTGCAGGCCATGAAAAACACTCTCCAGAGACGTCATATCGCTTTCCTGTAAGTACGCACGCCGCCAGGCGGCGACGGCATGGAAACCACTGATCAGCGGTGGTTATCGATTCAAAGGGGTTGGCCGGGCCGCAGGTGACCACTTCAACACGCGCCGGGCTTTTTCATTGCTGACGGTCGGGTTGTCTTCGGCAATGTTGAAGATCCCGCCTTCCTCTGCTTGCAGGGCCAGCAACGCGGCGCGGGCTGCGGCGGCGACATGCAGCGGGCTGGCACCGCTCGGTTCATCGGTGCCGGTGTCAGGGCCGTAGAGTTGGCCGTAGCGCAGTACCGTTCCCCGTAGCGTCGGCTCGCCCAGCACCTGGCGCTCCAGCGCGGCAATACCGTGCACGCTGACGCGGCGGTTGCCTTCGGCGTCCAGGTCCAGGGGGTGGTTTTCCAGGTACGGGTTTTTGCCGAAGCGATAGGCCCAGGCGATGCTTTGGGCCACCAGGCGATGGCTGCCTGCCGCGACCGCCGCGGCCACCAGGTTGCGCGTGCCTTCGCTACGAATGCGGGCGTTGTTCGCAATGGCTTGGGTCATCAGCTCAGGGCTCAAGCCGCGCGGCAGGTCGGTCAGCTGGTGCACCACCGCCCAGGGCTGGATGCGCATCAACTGCGCTTTCAGGCGCTCGGCGTCATACACATCGACCACCACCGCCGTAGCCCCAGACGCCTCGATTTGCTCGGCCCGCTCCGGGCGACGGGTCGCCCCGTAGACCGTATAACCCGCCTCCACCAGCAGCGGCAACAGGGCCTTGCCGATCACGCCGGAGGCGCCGGCGACGAACACTTTGCCTGACATGGCGTGTATCTCCTTGCAGTGACAGATGGGAATCAGCCCGCCATGGGGCAGGGCTGCATGTCCACATCCTAGCCGCTGCCAGCGCAGCCCCTAGGGGCCAAAAAGTGCATATCAAACCATGACAAGAATCAGTGCCTGGTGGGTAACCGATTGATCCTGCGGCAGACATTGATGGCAATCATGTCGGGCTCGATTTGTTAAATCTTGTCCCTTAAGTCAGGAAATGAATCCCTCTACAGTCGCTTCCCTCGATTGCGACCTCAGCCCAAGAAGTGGGCTGCCAAACGCTTTTAGCCTGGATCTTCGCCGCGACCACGGCCTGACTTTTCCACTTCATACGAGAGACCCAAGGATGAACTCGATCACCCACAAACCAGCATGGGACCGTTTGTTCGCGGACGCAGAGCTGGGTGCCGGCAACTTCCTGGGCAAAGCCCTGGAAGCGTATGGCCCGCTCGAAAGCGATTTCCTTTTTCTGGAAAACGCCTTCGTCGGCCCAAGTGGCGCAGCGCACCTGTCGTTCTCCTTGGCGAGCCTGCACCAGCAGGTGGCGGAACTGGCCGGCTGGTACCTGAGCCAGGGGGTGCGTTCCGGGCAGCACATCTGTCTGTACCTGGGTGATGGCATTCCGTCGTTCCTGCATTTCCTGGCGCTGGGCACCCTGGGTTGTGTCCCGGTGCTGATCAACGGCCACCTGCATTCGGACATTGCCGCCCTGTACGCACGGCGCAATCGCTTCGACACCTTCGTCCATGACACGCAGACCCAGGCGCGCTGGAACCTGGCCTCAGCGCTTCCGGGCCTGAAGGTGCTGGATGCCGGTTTCGTCGAAGGCGCACCGGTTGCATTCGCGGCGGTCCCCCAGCAGGGCTGGCCCGTTGCGCGGCGCGCTGAAGACATCATCATGGTGTGCCATAGCTCCGGCACCACGGGTGTTCCCAAGGCGGTGCTGTTCGGGCATGAGCAGTTCTTCAACGGCAAGCGCGAGCGCCTGCGCAGCTTTATCGAGTTGCCGGGTGAGAAACTTGCCACCGCCATGCCGGCTACCCACGCTGCGGGCATCAGCTACCTGATGACGGCGGTGATGCTGCAACTGCCGACCCTGTCGCTCGACACCCAGAAAGGCCTCGCGCTGGCGCAGCGCCTGGCGAGCTTCCAGCCCACCATCGTCACCGCCTTCTCGCAGACCTACGCCTCGCTTGCCGAGCTGGATTTGCCGGCGGGCCATCTGCGCAGTATCCAGCGCTTCTACAACACCGGTGACACGGCGCACGAAGCGCACATCCGCGCCTTGCTGCGCCTGGCGCCAGAGGCACGCTTCACCGATATGTTCGGTGCCTCGGAGCTGGGCATGTCGCAGTTCTTCAAGGTGTCCCGTGAGGGCAGCGTCGCCAGCAAGCGCACCGTCGGCCACGCGGCCGGCTATGCCCGCTGCGACATTCTCTCCGCACAAGGCGAACTGTTGCCGGACGGCACCCCGGGCTATTTCGGCGTGCGCTCGCCCACGGTGACGCCGGGCTACTACGGCCAGCCCCACCTCACTGCGCTGACCGAGCTCAACGATTACTGGCTCACTGGCGATGTCGGCCTGCGCCTGGAAAACGGCGAGTTCGTGCACCTGGACCGCATCGTCGACACCGTGCCGAGCAACCTGGGAGTGCCGGCCTACACCTTGCTGCTGGAGGAACACCTGCTCACTTTGCCGGGTGTATTCGATGCCAGCGTTGTCGGTGTTTCCCGTGGGCCTACGCGTGAAGAAGCGGTGCTGATTCTGGTGCGCACGCAGGACGCCAGCATCGATGCCGATGCCGTTCTGCAACACGCGCTGAGCTGCTATCCCTTCCAGGGGCGTGGCGGGCTGCCGAGTTACACGCTGTGCGCCGGGTTGCTGGCTGAGGCCTATGCGTTGCCGGCGGGCTCCACCGGCAAGGTGCTCAAGCGCCAGATCCGCGAACAGTTCTGGAGCTGGCAGCGCGACTTTGACGACGGTGATCGTTCGGTGTTGACCGAGCTGGTCTGGAACCAGCACCTGGGTCACCTGCCCGTGGCGACGGCAGCCGTCAGCCTGCTGGAATATTTGCAGCCGTGAGCCAGCGCATGAGCGAGCCCGTCGAGGGGCGGGAAGCGGCGTTCCAGCAACGCATCGAGCGTGGCGAAAAGATCGAGTCGCAGGACTGGATGCCGGAGGGTTATCGCAAGGCCCTGGTGCGGCAGATCTCGCAGCACGCTCACTCGGAATACGTGGGCATGCTGCCGGAAGGTTTCTGGCTGACCCGGGCGCCGAGCCTGCACCGCAAGTGCGTGCTGTTGGCCAAGGTCCAGGATGAAGCCGGCCACGCCCAATACCTCTACAGCGCCCTGGAAAGCCTCGGTGTCGAGCGCGATACGGTGTACCAGGAACTGCTCGCCGGGCGCGCGAAGTACCTGAACATTTTCAACTACCCGGCGCTCAGCTGGGCCGACGTGGGCATGATCGGCTGGCTGACCGACGGCGCCGCCATCGTCAACCAGGTGCCGCTTTCGCGCAGCTCCTACGGCCCCTATGCCCGGGCCATGGTGCGTATCTGCCAGGAAGAAAGTTTTCACCATCGCCAGGGTTTCGACCTGGTGCACCGGCTGGTCGAGGGCACCGCGCGCCAGCGGCAGATGGCGCAAGACGCCCTGGACCGCTGGTGGTGGCCAACGCTGATGGTGTTCGGCCCGCCCGACGAGCATTCCCCGCATTCCCGGCAGTCGATGCAGTGGGGCATCAAGCTGTATTCCAACGACACCTTGCGCCAGAAGTTCATCGACCAGACCGTGCCGCAGATTCATCACCTTGGCCTGCGCGTGCCCGATGCCGATTTGCGCTTGAACGAGGCCAGCGGTCACTACGAGATCGGCCCCATCGACTGGGTCGAGTTCCAGCGCGTGATCCAGGGTGAAGGGCCGTGCAATCGCGAGCGTATCAGCAGCCGGCAACGCTCCTGGGAGCAGGGTGCCTGGGTGCGCGAAGCGGCGGCCTGCCATGCCGACAAGGCATCGACAGCAGCCGCGTTGGCGGGAGACGAACATGCCCAATAACTGGAAAACCTGGGAAGTGTTCGTGCGCAGCCAGAACGGCATTGCCCACCGCCATATCGGCAGCGTGCAGGCCAGCGACGCGGACATGGCCTTGCGTTACGCACGGGATGTCTACACCCGCCGGGACGCCTTCGTCAGCCTGTGGCTCGTGGCCTCGGAACACCTCATCAGCAGTGCCGGCCAGGATCAGTCGGCGTGGTTTGAAACCGCCCACGACAAGGGCTATCGCCAGGCCACTTTCTACCCGGTACCGGACGGAGTGCAGAACCTATGACGACCCACCGTACGCCGGGCGCGCAGTTGTCCGAGTACCTGCTGCGCCTGGGCGACAGCACGCTGATCCTCGCGCAGCAGTTGTGCGGCTGGTGTGGCCATGCGCCGACGCTGGAAGAGGACGTGGCGCTGAGCAATGTCGCGCTCGACCTGCTCGGCCAGTCCCGCCTTTGGCTGGACTACGCCGGATCGCAGATGACCCCTCGGCAAAGCGAAGACCAACTGGCCTATCAGCGGGATGCCGAGCAGTTTCGCAACGTGCTGCTGGTCGAGCAGCCCAATGGCAACTTTGCCGACACGCAGGTGCGGCAGTTCCTGTTCGACAGCTGGCACTGCCTGTTGCTGCGTGAGCTGTCCCGCTCGAGCGATGCGCAGGTTAGCGCCATCGCGAGCAAGGCGCGCAAGGAAGTCGCTTACCACCTGCAACGCAGCAGTGAGTGGGTGGTGCGCCTGGGCGATGGCACTGCCCGCAGCCACGCTTACGCCCAGCAGGCGCTGGCGCATTGCGCCGACCACGTGCATGAGCTGTTCGCCATGGATGGGTTGGACCAGGCGATGCTGCACGCCGGCATCGGCGCCGACTTGGCTGCGCTCAAGCCCGAGTGGTTCAGCTATGTCCAGCAGGTCCTGGCCGCAGCCAGGCTGAGTTACCCGCAGAACCCGCTGAATCTCGATGCCGGCAAGCGTGGCCAGCACGGCGAGCACCTGGTGGGCTTGTTGATGGAGATGCAGTACCTGGCCCGCAGCAACCCGGGGGCGCAGTGGTGAGCGATCAACAGTGCAGCGCAGCAGGCAGCGGCACCGCCAGCATCTGGGCGTTGCTGGCCGAGATTGCCGATCCGGAAATGCCGTACATCTCGATTGTCGACCTGGGCATCGTGCGCGACGTGCGCTGGCAGCCCGCCGGCCTGCGCGTGGTGCTGACGCCCACCTACAGCGGCTGCCCGGCGCGCCACGCCATCGAGCAGGACATCGGCGCTGTGCTGCGTCGCAACGGTGTCGAGTCGCTGCACATCGAGACGCGCCTGGCCCCGGCCTGGACCACCGAATGGATCAGCCCCGAGGGCAAGGCAAAGATGCGCGCGGCGGGCGTGGCGCCGCCTCTGGCGGTGACCGGGGAGTGGCAGGCGTTGACGTTCTGGCCGCGTGAAGCGGCGCCGCGCCCTGACTGCCCGCACTGCGGCTCCACTCGCACGCGGCTGCAGAACGAATGTGCCGGCAGCCGCTGCAAGGCGCTGTTCCGCTGTGATGGGTGTGGCAACCCGTTCGAGTATTTCAAGGGCATCTGACTTCAGGGAAGGATCATGTCTCAGTTTTTTGCTTTGACCCTCAGCGATGTACAGCGTGATACGGCGGACAGCCTGGTGCTCACCCTTGAGGTGCCCGAGCAGCATCGCGCCCGCTTCGCCCACCGCGCCGGCCAGCACCTGACCTTGCGCACCTGGCTTGAGGGGGAGGAGCTGCGGCGCAGCTATTCACTGTGCAACGCGAGCGGTGAAGCCGCCCTGCAGTTGGCGATCAAGCGCATTGCTGGCGGGCGGTTCTCCGAGTGGGCACACCAGCACCTGCACGTGGGGGCGGTGATCGAGGCGATGACGCCTACGGGAAACTTCGGGCTGGACACGCAAGCTGACGTGCCTCGTCACTACGCCGCGTTTGCGGCGGGCTCGGGCATCACGCCGATTCTGTCGGTCCTCGAAACCACCTTGCGTGATGAGCCACACAGCCGCTTTACCCTGGTGTACGGCAATCGCGACCTGGCCTCGGTGCAGTTTCGCGAACGCCTGTGCACGCTCAAGGATCGTTACCTGGCGCGCTTGTCGGTGTTCCACTTTTTCAGCAATGAGCCACAGGACGTGGCGTTGTTCGGCGGTCGTATCGACCAACCGCGTTGCCAGTCGCTGTTCGACAGTTGCCTCTCGGTACCGACCCTTGACCAGGTCTACCTGTGCGGCCCGGCCGGGATGATGGAAGCCGCTTCGGCCGCGCTTCAGGCCAATGGCTTGCCCGCCAGCCGCATCCGCCGGGAGCAGTTTGTCGCCGACCCGGCGATTCGCCAGCGCGCCGCGAGCGCAGTGGTCAGCCCGGGGGTCGCGCTTACCGTGCGCCTTGAAGGCGCAACCCGGCGCCTGCGCCTGCCGCCGAGCGACGACAGCCTGCTCGATCGCATGCTCAAGTCGGGGCTGGCCCCGCGTTACTCCTGCAAGTCCGGCGTGTGTGCCACCTGTCGTTGCCGGGTGCTGGAGGGGCAGGTGGACATGCCGTCGCCGCACCCTCTGGATGCCAGCGAAGTCGCCCAGGGCTTCGTGCTCGCGTGCCTGAGCAAAGCCCTGAGCCCCAGCCTGACGCTGGCATTCGATTAAACGTCGCTGTCTATCCTGAGGAACTGCGTTCGATGAACTCCACCACACCGCTGCCACGCCACGTGCTGGCCTTGTATTGCCTGGCGACGGGGTTTTCCGTCGCACCGGTGGTTTATCACCAGTCAATGGCGGCCCTGATTGCGGCGTCCTTCGGCTTGCCGGTGGATGCGCTCTGGAGCCTGTCTTTGGCCACCCAGTGTGGTTATGGCGCAGCGCTTGTGCTGTGCCTGCCATTGGGTGACCTGTACTCGGCGCGCCTGCTGATTCCCGGGGTACTGCTGTTGCTGGGCGTCACGCTGCTGGCGCTTGCCGTCACCCCGGTACTGCCGGTGTTCATTGTGCTGTGCGCTGTGGCCGGGCTGTTGTCGGTGGGCGGTCAACTGCTGATCGCCCAGTGTGCCAAGACCTGCCTGCCGGCCGAGCGGCCGGCGGTGATCGGCAGCCTGCTGTCCTCGCTGTTTGCCGGGTTGCTGTTGGCCCGGGTCCTGGCGGGGTGGGGCGGCGAATTCATCGGCTGGCGCAGGGTGTACCTGAGTGTCGGCGTCCTCACCCTGCTGCTGGGTGTGCTGGTCCGGCCTTACCTGCGCGAAGCACTGCCTGCGGCGCCGATCGGCTACCGGGTGATGCTCCGCCGCCAATATCAGCTGTGGCAGGAACACGCCCAGTTGCGTCGGCTGGCGGTGATCGCGGCGTGCTTCTTTGCCGCCTCCAGTGGCCTCTGGGCCAACCTGGGTTCGCTGGCCCACACCACGTTGCAGTGGAGCGCGGGGCAAACCGGCTTGTTGGCATTCACGGCGCTGGCCGGCCTGGGCTCACCGAAGCTGGCCATCTATCTGCAACGGCAGATGCCCTGGCAGGCGGCGGTGCTGCTGATGGGCGCGGCGCTGGTCAGCGTGTCGCTGGTGGGGGCCGCTGTCGGCGGCGCAGTGCTGATGATCATTGTCTTCCTGGTCACCTGCGACATCGCCGTGCGCTCGGTACAGGCGCTCACCCAGTCGCGGGTGCTGGCCATCGACCCCTCGGCGGCGTCCCGCCTCAACAGCCTGTACATGACGGTGTTCTTCTTCGGCGCGGGCATGGGCTCGTGGCTGGGCGGGGTGGCCGCGCAGCACCTTGGCTGGCTGGGCTTGTACCTCTTCGCCGGCGTCTGCGCGCTGGCTGGCCTCGGCGTGCTGGGCGTCAGCACCCGCCGCGAATCCGGCCGTTCGGTGTTTGCGCAGCCGCGTCGTCCTTTCGATTCACCCTAGCTTCAACACCCTACCCAACGCACATCCGTGCAGTCGATTTTCAAGGAGAAATGACGTGGAAGCTCTCGCCACCCCGAACATGGAACTACAGCCCTTGGTCACCATCAGCCTGATCTGGACCGAGTGGCTGGCCGCGCAGGACCTCGACCAACTGTCGCAGCACCCACTGCTGCTGGCCCTGGAGCGCAACGAGGCCAACCTCGCCACGCTCAAGACATTGCTGGTGCAGCACGGCCACTACTCACGTCATTTCACCCGCTACCTGTGTGCCCTGATGGGCCACCTGCAAGACGCGGACGATGTGCTGGCGCTGATGGAAAACATGCGCGAAGAAATGGGCGTGGACGGGCAGGACTGCATCACCCACGCCGACATGTTCCAGCGCACCTTGCGCGTGCTCGGTGTGTCGCCTGCCGATGAGCCGGCATTGCCGCAAACCGCAGCGATGGTGCGGACCATGCTCGGCCACTGCCAGAACACGGATGCGCTGGTGGGCCTGGCCGCGATGTGCCTGGGGGCCGAGGCCATCGTGCCGCTGATCTATCGCCCGATACTGCAAGCGCTGGAGCACAAGGGCTACGGCGAGGACGCCACCGAGTTCTTCAAGCTGCACATCGAGGAAGATGAAGACCACGCACTGACCATGCTGGCGATCATGGAGCGCCTGACCCAGGGCGATGAACAGCGCCGCGCGTTGGCCATTGACGTCGGCCGTGATGTGATCAATCGCCGCGTCGAGATGTTCGATGCCATCTGGCAGCAATCGCAGGCCCTTGCCACTGCCGAATCATCACGCGGCGACGACTCAGGCCGCTTCAGCTCAGCGGACTTCGGACGCGTCCCCAGCCGTTTGCAGGCGCGCTTGCCAGAGCGGCTCAGCCACAGCCAGGTGATGCAGGCCAGCCACGACGCCAGCGCAACCTTCTGCGCGCAGCGCAAGCACAAGGTGCACATCGTTGACCTGCCCAGCTTCGCCATCAGCATGACGGTGGGGCGGCTGGACGCGGCGGAGTCGACCCGGCTGCACCGGCACAACTACGAGACGCTGATCTACGTCATGCAGGGTGAAGGCTACTCGCGCATCGGCGACCGCCAGGTGCCATGGCGGGCGGGCGATGCGCTGTATGTGCCGGTCTGGGCCGAGCACCAGCACGTCAATACCGGCACAGGGGAATGTGTGTACCTGGCGTGCGAGAACGCGCCGATGTTGCAGAACCTGGGCGGTATCGCCCTGCGCGAAGAACTCGGCCCGATTCACGGCTGAGCCACGGCTTGCCGCTGCCTTGTGCGTGCGGCAGGCACGCCTTCGAAACCACACAAGACCGAGATCAACCATGCTGATTTCTACCGAGCCTACGGCAGCCGCAGACCGCGCCCTTGCTGAGTACCCTGCACGGGTCAACCTGGCCGAACGGCTTGTCGCCAGCCGCCGTGACAGCCAGCGCACAAGCTTTCGCGGGCCGGGCTTCCAGCTGACCTTTCAACAGCTGGACCGCTTGGTCCGCCGCCAGGCAGCAGGCCTGTGCCGGCAGGGTGTCGCTCGCGACGAGCGGATCCTCATTGCCCTGGACGATGGCCCGGAGCTGGCCGTGATGTTCTTCGCGGCCTTGGCCATGGGCGCGTTGCCTGTGGTGCTCAACCCCAGGCTGGATGCCGCCGCCATCGCGCATCTATTGGCAGACGCGCGCCCGGCGTTGTGCATTGTGCAGCCGGCACAGGCTGAGCTGTGGGCAGCGGCCCCAGGCGTAAATACCCTGGACGCCGGGGCCTGCATGGGCTGGCTGGAAGCGTCGCACCCGGACGATCTCTGGTGCGAGTTCACGGAAAAGCCCGCACAGGCGCCGGTGTTGATCCAGTACACCTCCGGCAGTACCGGGCAGCCCAAAGGGGTGATCCACAGCGCCCGGTCATTGCTGGCCTGCTGCGAGGATTTTGCCGTCGGCCAACTCGGGCTCAACGAGCACGACGTGGTGTATTCGGTGCCCAAGGCGTTCTTTGGCTATGGGATGGGCAACAGCCTGTTCTTCCCGCTGTACGTCGGCGCCTGCGCGGTGATGGATGGGGCCTGGCCCTCTGCCGAGCGTGTACGCGCCGTTTTGCGTGAGCATCGCCCCACCGTGCTGTTCGCGGTGCCGGCGGTGTACGGCATGCTCCTGGAAGACGCGGTCGAGCCCCAGGCGCTCAACCTGCGGCTGGCGTTCTCAGCTGGCGCGCCGCTGCCGGCCAATCTCATCCGGCGCTGGCAACAACGCTACCGGCCAAACCTGCATGACGGCATCGGCTCTACCGAGCTTTGCCATATCTTCGCCACCAGCTACCCGGACGCGCTGCAGCCCGGCAAGGTCGGGCGCATGCTGCCTGGCTGGCATGCGCGCATCGTCGACGCTGCGGGCAACGATGTCGCCACGGGGGAGAGTGGCGTGTTGCTGGTCAAGGCACCGAGCATGGCTGTCGGCTATTGGGAGCGGCCGGAGCAACAGGCCGCCCGCTTCAAGGCGGGCTGGTATTGCACCGGCGACCTGTTCAGCCAGGACCCGCAAGGCCTGCTGACCTTCCACGGCCGAGAGGATGACCGCTTCAAGGTGTTCGGTCGCTGGGTGGCCCCGGTGGAAATCGAGAACCTGTTGATCAGCTTGATGCCGGATTTGCGTGATTGCTATCTGGTGGCCGGCTGTACCGATGAGGAGTGCCGCCCGGTGCTGTTCGTTCGCGCGAACGGTGCGGCGGACGACCTGGTGCAACAGGTCGAGACCCTGATGCACGCCCATCTGGAAAGCTACAAACGCCCGGTACACATCGCCGTGCCGAGCGAGATCCCCTTGAACCGCAATGGCAAGCCAGACCGCAAGGCCCTGGCGCGTCTGGCTGATCAATTGCTGCGTGGCGCAGCGGAGGTGCGAGCATGCTGAGCGCGGAGGAATTCTTTGCCTATGGCGAAGCTGGATACACCCACGTCCCGCTGTGGCAGAGCCTGCCCTTGCCGGCAGGTGTCGAGGCCGTTTCGCTGTATCAGGTACTGGCCAACCGTGGGCAGGACTACCTGTTTGAAACCGGCCACTGGCACGAGGGCGTGTTCACCCAGGCCTACTCGGTGATCGGCCTGCCGTGCCGGCAGCGGGTGGAGCTTGATGAGGGGAGCTTGCAACTGTTCCGTGACGGTCAGCTGACCATCCGGATCAACTGCGACGACCCGTTGGCCGAACTGGCCAGCCTGCAAAAGGATTTTCGAATTCCCAGTTGCCCCGGCCTGCCGGTGTTCAGCGGTGGCTTCTTTGGCTACTTCGGTTTTGAAACGACCCGGCTGATCGAGCCGCGTCTGCGCCGGGTGCCGCGCAAGCCTTCGGGGTTCGACCTTCCGGATGTACTGCAACTGATCAGCACCGACCTGGTCGTGCTGGACCATCACGCGCAGCTGGCGTATTGCATCGTGCACGAAAGCCCCAGGGCACTGGGGGATTACCTGCGCGGGCAAGACCGGCTCAATCAGTTGGTCGCCCGCCTGCGCCCGCTGCTGGTTAAAGCGGCGCCTGTCAGCCGCCAAGCCGACGCCATGGCGCCGGTCGCCGAATCGGCATTCCCGCAGCCCGCGTTTCTGCAGGCGGTGGCGCGCATCAAGGAGTACATCGTCGCGGGTGATGTGATGCAGGTGGTGCTGTCGCAGCGCATGAGCCTGCCTTTCGAGGAAGACGCCGTCGCGTTGTACCGTGCCCTCGCGGAACTGGGGCAGACACCCTATCGCTACCTGTTGAACCTGGGCGATTGCCAGGTGGTCGGTGCCTCGCCGGAAATGCTCTTCCGCCAGGACGGCCAATGCGTGACCACCCGGCCCATGGCCGGCACCCGTCGGCGCGGCGGTGTCGCGGCGCAAGACCATCAGCTCAGGGAAGAGCTGCTCGCCGACCCGAAGGAAATCGCCGAGCACATGATGCTTGTCGACCTGTCGCGCAACGACCTGGGACGGCTGGCGAACATTGGCAGCGTGCAGGTGACCCAGTTGCTCAACGTGGAGTTCTTCTCCCACGTCATGCACATCGTCTCCACCGTTACCGGGCAGACGCCTGAGCACATCAGCGGCTTGCAGCTGCTCAAGAGCCTGTTCCCTGCGGGCACCTTGAGTGGTGCGTCGAAGGTGCGTGCGCTCGAGATCATCGCCGAGCTGGAGCCCCATTCTCGCGGCGTGTATGGCGGTGCCATCGGCTACCTGGACTGGAACGGCCGCGCGGACCTGGCCATCGCCATTCGCACCGCGCTGCTGCGTGATGCAACGCTGTACGTGCAGGCTGGCGCCGGCGTGGTGCAGGACTCGGTGGCCGAGCGCGAGTGGCAGGAGACCATCGAAAAAAGCCAGATGATCCGGGTGGCTGCCGGCCGCTACAAAACTGCCGTACAGCCGCAGGAGGTGGCGTATGCACTTAGTGATCGATAACTACGATTCGTTCACCTACAACATCGTGCAGTACCTGGGCATGCTCGGTGCCGAGGTCCAGGTGCAGCGCAACGATGAAATCACCCTGGCGCAGATCGAGGCGCTGGCGCCTGAGTCGCTGATCATCTCGCCCGGCCCTTGCTCCCCCGCCGAGGCGGGTATTTCCCTGAGTGCCATTCGCCATTTTGCCGGGCGCTTGCCCATCCTGGGCATCTGCCTGGGGCACCAGAGCATTACCGCCGCGTTCGGCGGCGAAGTGCGCAGGGCCAGGGAGGTGCTGCATGGCAAGGTCTCGCGTATTCGTCACGACGGCCGCGACCTGTTCAACGGCCTGCCGGATGGCTTGCAGGTAGCGCGTTACCACTCGTTGGTGGCGGGTGATTTGCCCAGCCCGCTGCTGGCCACTGCGCATGCCTTGGATGAGCACGGGGAGCCTGGGGAAATCATGGCCTTGCGGCACGCCACGTTGCCGATCTATGGCGTGCAGTTCCATCCCGAGTCGTTGATGACGCCACAAGGCCTGGCGATGTTGGGCAACTACCTGCAGTTGGTCGAACGGGGCCGCGCAGCGGCCTGACCCTGGACAGATACAAGGAGCACAGCGTGCACAACCCGCATTTCAGCAAGACTTACCCGGTGCGTTTTCAGCACTGCGACCCGGCAGGCATTGTCTACTTCCCGCAGTACCTGGTGATGACCAACTGGTTGGTCGAGGACTGGTTCACCGAAGGTTTGGGCATTGATTTTTCAGACATGATCGGCAGGCGCCAACTGGGCTTGCCGATGGTCAAGTTGACTTGTGAATTCACCGCGCCTTCGCGCCACGGCGACCAACTGACGCTGGCGCTGCGTATAGCGCGGCTGGGCGAGCGGTCGCTGACGGTGGACATTGAAGGGCACGTCGACGGCCTCCTGCGCATGCGCAGCCAGCAGATCATGGTGCAGACGTCATTGCTGGACGGCCGCTCCACCGCGATGCCGGCCGATGTTCGCAGCGCGTTGCAGGGCCTGCTGGATAAAACCGGAGCGCCAGCATGAACATACTGCAACCCAGCGGTTGGGAGCGCCCGCGTGGCTACGCCAACGGCATCGCAGCGCGTGGCGCGCTGGTGTTTACCTCCGGGCAGTTTGGCTGGGACAGCCACAGCCAGCTGGTCAGCGAGCGGTATGCCGAGCAGGCGATCCAGGCCATTCGCAATATTGTTGCGGTCTTGGCTGAAGCGGGCGCCAAGCCTGAGCATCTGGTGCGCCTGACCTGGTACGTGAGTGATCGGCAGGCGTACTTCGAGCAGGCCCGCGAAGTAGGGCAGGCCTACAAGGCGTTGGTCGGCCATTATCCGCCGATGAGTGCGTTCGAGGTGCGCAGCCTGATGGTGGAGGGCGCCAAGGTGCAGATCGAGGCGACGGCGGTTATTCCTGACCTGGCTTAGCGTCCAGGCTTAGCCGCAGCCGGTGGGCGAGGCTTGCGGCCTGTTCGCTGGTCGCGATGTTCGCGAAGCCTAGCAGCAGCCCGGCGCCGCAGTCGTGTTCGAGGCTGCGCGCCGACAGTGCGGCGATGCCGAAATGCTGGTCGCGGGCGCGTTGCGCCAACAGCTGGTCGTCCTCATCCGGGCTAAGCCGGGCCAACAGGTGCAGGCCTGTGGCGGGGGCCTTGAAGGTGAGGCGGCTGCCGAATTCGGCGAGCAGGCTGTTGATCACCATCTCCCGGCGCTGCACGTAGACGGCGCGCATTTTGCGCAGGTGCCGCGCGAAGTAGCCGCCTTGCATGAACGCGGCGATCACACCTTGGCTGAGCATGGGGCAGCCATCGTTGAGTTTGTAGCAGGACTCATTGAACAGCGGCACCAGGCTTTTCGGCACCACCAGATAGCCTAGGCGCAGTGATGGGCTGAGCACTTTGCTGAACGTGCCGAGGTAGAGCACGTTGTCGTGCGTGGCCAAGCTGGACAGGGCCGGTTGTGGGCGCCCGTCGTAGCAGTACTCGCTGTCATAGTCATCTTCGATGATGTAGGCCTTGTTGTGGTTGGCCCATTCCAGTAGTTCAAGACGTCGCTTGAGAGAGAGCGACACGCCCAGCGGGCTTTGATGCGCGGGCGTGACCAGCGCAAAGCGTGCGTGCGGGGCGCGGGCTTTGCCGTCTTCTACGCGAATGCCTTGCTCGTCGACGCGCACGGGTACGAGGCTGGCGCCGAGTTGGTTCAGCAGGTGGCGAGCGGGTGGGAAGCAGGGGTCTTCTATCCACACTTGGTCCTGGTGTTGAAACATTGTGCGGCCTACCAGGTTCAGGGCGCCTTGGTAGCCGGCGGTGATGAACACCTGCTCGGGCGAGCAGTCGACGCCCCGCGAGAGTTGCAGGTACGCCGAAATGCTTTCGCGCAGCGGGGCGTAGCCTGCTGGCGCGGGGTAGCTGAGCATTTTGCTTTGCAGCCGCATCTGGCGGGAGCTGAGGGTTGACCACAGTTTTTGCGGGAACAGGTCGAGCGCCGGCAGGCCCAGTTGGTAGGGCAGGAGCGGGCTTTGCGTTGATTGATCGTGGGGGGTGTGGGTTTTGTGGGGGGGCGTTTTGCTGGGGGGGTGTTTTTTGAGGTGTTTGGTGATTTTTGCCGTGCTTGAAACGAAGGTCCCGGCTTGCCCACGGGCCTCCAGGTAGCCATCGCTGATCAACATGCCATAGGCGATTTCTACGGTGTTTTTGGAAAACCGTAGCTCGCTTGCCAGCGACCGGATAGAAGGCACCCGCTGGCCGCTGCGCAGCGTCTCCTGGGAGATGGAGCGCACTATTCGGGAGTAGACCTGACGATAGAGGCTTTGTCGTTCCATGATTTGCCGAGGTTGGGGTGGGTGGGGTTTGTACGGGGTTTTCTATGGATATTGCATACAATGTTGTGCGCTATTTGTACTTTGTTTTTGTGTTGGTATGCAATGTGGAAGAGTGGTTCTGAACCCTAGTACGGGTTGTATCACGCGAGGCGGGAGCGTTAAAAATGCGTTGGCTTGGATTTTCGCGAGAACCAAAAGGCTGGCTAGTGGGTGGCTTTTTATGTTTGTTAAGTTATTAATTTGTATAGTATTTTTATTTTTTATTTTGTTTGTCCCCTCATCTGTCCCCCCATGCCTGCGACGCGTGACATTGAATGCTCAAGCTTTGGCTCGTGGTCGCAAACGGACATAGGCTTCTCTCGGTCAGATGAGCCTGGATGCAGCTTCAATGATCTCTGCCATACGCTTTAGGCAAAAATCGGCCAAGAGCACCGTTCAAGGGTAGTTGCTTAAACGGCTGCTTGGGTTTTTTCAAGTTCCAGCCCAGGATGATAGTGGTGGTCAAAAAAACAGTCACCACTTGATTGAAGTACCCTGCACCTTGATGAAGAGGCGGCATACTATCGACTATGGCTATGGCTATGGCTATGGCTATGGCTATGGCTATGGCTCTGGCTCTGGCTCTGTCGCTAGAGCACTGACCGCCGTTAACCTTTGAGGAGTCACTGTGGCACGCATTCGCCGACTGAAAATCAGCAACTTCAGGTCTATCCAAGCGCTGGATTGGGTGCCTTCCCCCGGCATTAACTGCCTCATAGGCCCTGGCGACAGCGGAAAATCCACCATCCTCGACGCGATTGACCTCTGCCTTGGCGCTCGCCGAAGCAGCTCATTCGGCGATATGGATTTCTTCGCTCTGAACGTCGAAGTGCCCATCACCATCAGCGTGACGCTTGGCGATCTCCCTACATCGCTGATGGACATTGACCTGTACGGCGACTTCCTGCGTGGATTCAATCCCGAAACGGGAGCGGTCGAAGATGAACCGCGGGTGGGTATTGAGACTGTCATCACATTGCTTCTGCAGGTTGGTGCCGATTTGGAGCCTTCTTGGACGCTTTTCTCTGAGCGCGCGGAACTGCAGCAGCTTGAGCGCACCCTTCCCTGGAAAGAGCGAGCGGCAATAGCTCCCGCCCGCATTGGTAGCTTTGCGAGTTCGAACCTGTCATGGAGTCGTGGTTCGGTGCTCAATCGACTTACTGATGAACGAGCGGAGCTTGGTGCCGAACTAGCGCGCGCCGCCAGGCAGGCAAGAGCGAACTTTGGCAATCAAGCGGCCTCACATCTAATCCAGACGCTTGAGGTCGTGCAGCAGACAGCGCAGCATCTCGGCGTTTCGGTCGGGGCGATGCCACTGGCACTCCTTGATGCACACTCTGTGTCGATTGGCGAGGGGGCCATCGCGTTGCACAGCGAGACAGGCATTCCGCTACGCTCCCTTGGTACGGGTTCGTCACGCCTGCTAGTGGCTGGGCTTCAGAGGGCTGCGGCCAGCGCCGCGCCAATTGCTCTAGTCGATGAGGTGGAATATGGACTCGAACCTCATCGGCTAATGCGTTTCCTAGATTCTCTCGGCGCGAAGGACGCTGTAGCTCCGCTGCAGGTCTTCATGACGACGCATTCGCCGGTCGCGCTTCGCGAGCTGTCCGGCAGCCAGCTGTTCGTTGTTCGATCAGGGCCTGAACGCCACAGCGTTATGACGGCAGGGGGAGCCAATGAAGTACAGAGCACTCTTCGGACCGACCCGGAGGCGTTCCTCGCCAAATCCATCATCGTCTGCGAGGGGGCTAGTGAGGTAGGTTTCGCGCGTGGCCTTGACCAATGGTGGGTCAGCCTTGGGGCCACCTCGTTTCTGGCTCATGGAGGTGCTTACGTGAACGCTGGCGGGGGAAGTCCTGATAATAGCCTTATCCGCGGAACCGCACTTCGGAACCTAGGCTATCGCGTGTTGGTTTTTGTGGACGCCGACAAGCCGTCTACCGCAGGACTTGCGGAAGCATTCTTGGCCGCAGGTGGGCAAATTCTTACCTGGCGTCCGGGTCTTACTTTGGAGGATGAGATCTTCCGCCATCTCAGTGACCAAGCACTTGATGCCCTTCTGGCGAAAGCCGAAGCGATAGTGGGTGTCGAACTGATGAACGAGCATATTCAGACTAGGTCCCAAGGGCGCGTGACGCTGAACGACATCCAGGGTGAAAGACTCGTGGATGGCTACTCACCCGCGAAGCGAGAGCTACTGGGTACCGCATCCCGTATCCGCAACAGCGGGTGGTTCAAGTCGTTGACAACCTACCAGGAAGTCGCGAGGGACATCGTTGGCCCGTCTCTGCAGACGGCCGAAGCGGGCTTCATGGCCGTCACGAACCAGCTCTGGACGTTCACAAGTGCCCCTTGAAATCGACATCTTCGCCATCGAGCGTGGCTCAATAACAGCCCCCGCAGGTTGTGGGAAGACGCAGCTGATTGCTGACACGCTCATCGCGCATACGCAGAGCAAGCCCATCCTTGTCCTAACGCACACGAACGCTGGTGTTGCGGCTTTGCGCGCACGCCTGAGACGTGCAGGCGTTCCTAGCTCCGCGTATCGGGTCTCCACCATCGACGGGTTCTCGATGCGTCTCATCGCCAGGTTCCCGGCGCGAAGCGGCCACAACCCGCAAATCTTGGAGCTCCATCAGCCCAACGCGGACTACCCTGCAATTCGAGAGGCCGCCGGGCAGTTGTTGCACGCTGGCCACCTTGCCCAGCCTCTCCGTGCCAGCTACGCACGGTTGCTTGTCGACGAGTACCAAGACTGCAATGTCGTCCAGCATGCCATCGTGTCAGGTTTGGCCCAGGTGCTTCCGACCTGCGTGCTTGGTGACCCCATGCAAGCCATCTTCGGTTTCCGTGGCAATCGACTGGTGCATTGGGCGAACGAAGTTCAGCCCCAATTCCCGGCGGCGGGTGAACTGAGGATTCCGTGGCGCTGGCGACTGGCCGGTGCTGAAAACCTTGGGCAGTGGTTACTCGCCATCCGGCAACAACTTCAGGCTGGCCAGCCGGTGGACCTACGCACGGCTCCGGCAGAAGTACGTTGGGCTCAGCTGAACGCTGGAACCGAAGTCCAGCAGCGCCTAGTGGCCGCGAGAACTGAGGCCCCCAACGCTCAGGGCAGCGTCCTCATCATCGGGGACGCTATGAACGTGCAAGGCCGCCATCAGCTCACGAGCCAGACACCAGGGGCCATGGCCGTCGAAGCTGTCGACCTACGAGATCTAGTCAACTTCGCAAGGCAGTTCGACCTGCAAGGCGTCAATCCTCTGGCTCAGCTCGCCGAATTCGCTTCAAGCGTGATGACCGGGGTTGGTGCCGCAAACCTACGAACGCGTGTCGAGTCTCTTCGTGGAGGACGGGCCCGAACGCCTCCGACCCCGGCTGAGGCCGAGGCCGTTGCATTCGTCGCGGAGCCAACGCTTGACAGAGCGCATCGTGTGCTCAATGCCCTCGCTGACCAGCCTGACTCACGCGTGTTCCGACCAGAAGTCCTGCACTGCTGTCGCTCTGCCATGCAAGCAGTGGCAGGAGGGGCATCCGACTTTCTGACTGCAGCGATTCAAGCTCGCGAACGCAATCGACATCTTGGTCGACCGATTGCACGACGTTCGGTTGGCAGCACTTTACTTCTCAAGGGCCTGGAGGCGGACGTCTCGGTGGTTCTGTATCCTGAGTTGATGACAGCCCAAAACCTTTATGTCGCCCTCACACGGGGCGCAAGGCAAGTAGTTGTGTGCTCTCCCACGGCCATACTCACGCCGGTGCGAAACGGCTGAGTTGTCTCGTGATCAGGGCGTAATTGGCAGGAGACTGGTATGCGTTGCTTAAGCTTGGTCGGGTTCCATGGATGGTCAACGTTGATTAGCACGCCCAGCGTCTGCAGGTGCAGTCCCTCACAGGCTGCATCGGTGGCGACCATTAGCCGAAGCTTACGATCTGGCACGATGCGCTTGAGGGTTTCACGGTCGATGAACGCGAGGTGCACGACTGGATACTGGCAAGAATTGAAGAGCGCGGCCTAGCAGAGAGCTCTTCAGCCCGATCTGGTCGTCTGAATGTGGCCAGCTAAAAATTAATCACTGCGCCATGACCGGCCTGTAGCTGGTCATGGCGTTTATGCCGCTTTGGGAAAGCCTGTCTTCTCAGCTAACTCCCCCAAAAGGTGGTTTGGAAAATCTCTTGGTAGGCTTGGGAATGTTGCTCCTCATCTCCCCGTCTGGCCGTGAGGAGCCATCTGAGACGGTGCTGCTTCTAGTTATATAGTTATTAACTATCGATACATAAAATTCAATAGGCAGTATGATCCAGCTACACAGCACCTACTGCTCAGACTAGCGATACGTCTTCGGTTAAAAAGTACACAGAGCACGTACCTGATATGCGAACAACCAATCAGGTACACCACCATGACCAAGCGCAACACCTACACCTACCTTTCCCAGTCCGACATCGCCATTCAGATTGAACGACTCGTCCAGGCCATCGAGCAGCATGACAGCCCAGCCTTTCGGTTCAGGCAAACCCGCACAGGTTATGAGCGAGTTGAGGAGACCAGACTCTCCAGATACTTCACTCACATCCGGCAGATGATGGATCTGTTCGATGACCGAGTTGAATACCGCTACAGCGAGCACCTGCGAGCGTTTTGGGAAGCATGCCAGGACATTGGACTGGAGCGTCATCCTGATGGTCCTGTCTGCTTGAATGAAAGGGGTACGGCTTGGCTCGACCACCACCACAGCATGAACGTCTTGGTTGCTCGGATCCGTCAGTTGACTCGTGAGCGATGGTATCTCCGCAGGAAGGATGACCTCCGCCTCCAGGCTAAGAAGCAGGAGGGAAGCGTCACCGATTACGTTGATGCTGTGCTTGATCGTTACTCTCGCACCACAATAGTCAGGGTCAATCTGTACTACCTCTCGGAAGCGCAGGCAAGGTTACGTGTCGAGCATGTATTCGACGACCTGGATCGGCTGATTGCTGAGCGTGAGCGCAATCCGATCTTCGACCTTGAGACTGGTTACATCTGCAGTGTTGAACAGGGTGAAGACCGGGGATACCACATCCATGCGGCTTTCTTCTTCAACGGTAATGAAGTGCGCGGAGACATCTATAAAGCCAAGCAGATTGGTGAGCTGTGGGAGCGGATTACGCGGGGGCAGGGCTACTTCAATAGCTGCAATCACGACAAGGAAAAGTACGGAGACAAGTGTGGTATCGGCATGATCCTGCGGAGCGATCGAACGATTCGGCGCAATGTTCATAAAACGGTGCGTTACCTGGTCAAGGACGCTCAGCAATTACGGTTGAAGCCGCTCCGTGGCAAGTGCCTGCGCAAAGGATTGCGACGGTAGCTATCTACCTGAAATCTTTACAAGTCGCAGCCCTCGTGCTGGTTCTCAGCTCCCTGACCGGTTAAGGTTCTGCCATCAGCAACACCACCACCGCAAGGAGGCTCCGGGGCGATCATCGCCTGACAAACCTCCCTGCGTTCACCCGTTTAAAGGATTCCTGCGTGAACCAGCAACAGCAAAATCTCGCCGATTTCATCTGGAACGTGGCCGATGTGCTACGTGGCGATTTCAGGCAGTCCGAGTTCGGTCGCATCATCCTGCCTTTTACTGTGCTGCGTCGTCTGGAGTGCGTGCTGGAACCTACCCGCGACAAGGTGCGCAGCCAGTTTCTGGCAATGCACGCCAGCGGCGTGGATATGGATTTGATTCTGCCTACCACCGCCGGGGCTACCTTCTATAACGTCTCGCAGTTTGCTTTGGAAAGCGTCGGCTCCACCAGCACCCGCGCCAATCTGGAAAATTACATCGCCAAATTTTCGGCCAATGCCCATCAGGTATTTCAGCACTTCAATTTTGCTGATTGGCTTAGCCGACTGGAAACCGCCAACCTGCTGTACCTATTGACGCAGAAGTTCGCTAGCATCGATTTGCATCCCAGCGTTATCAGCAACCACGAAATGGGTCTGGTGTTCGAGCATCTGATCCGAAAGTTCGCTGAGTCCGCCAACGACACCGCCGGAGAGTTCTTCACCCCGCGTGACGTGGTGCGTCTTGCAACTACGTTGATCTTCGCACCCGACCATCAGGCGCTGAATGGCGAAGGCGTGGTGCGCACCGTGTATGACTGCGCTGCTGGTACGGGCGGCTTCCTCTCCTCAGCCATCGAGCAGGTGGCTGAGTGGAACCCCAATGCCCGCCTGGTGCCTTACGCTCAGGAATTGAACCCGGAAACCTACGCCATCTCGGTGGCGGACAAGTTGATTCAGGGTTATGACACCAAGAACATCAAGCTAGGTAACACCCTTTCCAGCGACCTGTTGCCCCATGAGCAGTTCGACTACTGCCTGGCTAACCCGCCGTTCGGCGTGAAGTGGGAGAAGGTGCAGAAGCAGGTGCAGGACGAGCAGGCCAGTCTTGGTTTCGCCGGGCGCTTCGGTGCCGGCCTGCCACGAGTGGGCGATGGCTCACTGCTGTTCCTTATGCACCTACTGTCCAAGCGCAAGCCGGCAGAGCAGGGTGGCACACGGATCGGTATCGTCTTGTCCGGCTCTCCGCTGTTCAATGGCGGTGCGGGCTCCGGCGAATCGGAGATCCGTCGCTGGATTCTGGAGAATGACTGGCTGGAGGCGATCATCGCCCTGCCCAACGACCTGTTCTACAACACAGGCATCGGCACCTATATCTGGGTGCTGTCCAACCATAAGGAAGCCGCGCGCAAAGGCCAGGTGCAACTGATCGACGCCACCGCCATGCACGCGCCCATGCGTAAAAGCCTGGGCAGCAAGCGTAAGTTTCTCGCTGAGGAGCAGATCGCAGAAATTGCCAAGCTGCATGAGGCCGGTAAGAACGGTTCGAACAGCAAGGTGTTTGCCACCACCGACTTCGGCTACCGGCGCATCACCGTCGAGCGCCCGCTGCGCCTGCGCTTCTCGGTCACGCCGGACAAGCTCGCCGCTTACCAGGCCACCAAGGGTGCCGATCAGGTTGAAGAGTTCGCTAACGTTTCCGGCAGCTTCGATAACTTGCCGGCCTTCCTCAACGCCGCTGGCATCAAGAAACTCAGCAAAGGCGCGCTGAAAGCCGCATTGGCCTGCTTCGGCGAGCGTGCTGCCGAAGCCCAACCGGTACTGGACGACAAAGGCAATATGCAGGCGGACAGCGACCTACGCGAGTTCGAGAACGTGCCGCTCAACCAGTCCATCGACGAATACTTCGCCCGTGAAGTGCTGCCGCACGTGTCGGATGCCTGGATCGATACCGGCAAGCTTGATGCGAAGGACGGCCAGGTCGGCATCGTCGGCTACGAGATCAACTTCAACCGCTACTTCTACGTCTACCAGCCACCGCGTGCGCTGGCTGAGATCGATGCCGACTTGAAGGCAGTGGAGACGGAGATTGCCGCGCTGCTGGGTGAGGTGACGGCGTGAGTCATTACAAGCCGTACCCGGTGTACAAGGATTCCGGGGTGGAGTGGTTGGGGCAGGTGCCGGGGCATTGGGCTGTCTCGCCACTCAAGTACGTCGTGACTTTCCGTAGCGGAGGCACTCCCAGCAAAGACAAGCAGGAATTTTGGGATGGCGATATCCCTTGGGCCTCGGCCAAAGACCTCAAAAAGGAACAGCTTGAGGACACGCAAGATCATCTGACAGAGCTGGCGGTTACATCTGGTGCTGCATCTCTGGTTCCTGCAGGAAGCGTTTTGGTTGTGGTCAGGGGAATGATTCTGGCGCGGATATTTCCGGTGGCTGAAGCCATGGTGCCGATGGCAATCAATCAAGATTTGAAGGCTCTGCATGCGTCGTCGAAGCTGGATGGGAGATTTCTGGCTCATTTGCTCAGAGGCTTGGCAGATGAGTCGCTGTGCCGTCTTGAGGAGGCCGGGCATGGAACAAAGGCTCTCCGTATGGAGGCATGGACATCCATGCAGCTCACAATTCCACCCAGCGAGGAGCAATGCGCAATTCTTTCCCACCTCGATCGCGAAACCGTCCGCATCGACGCGTTGGTGGAGAAGAAAGCCCGCTTTATCGAACTGCTGCGCGAAAAGCGCCAGGCGCTGATCACCCATGCCGTCACGAAGGGTCTCGATCCGAATGTGAAGATGAAAGACTCCGGCGTAGAGTGGCTGGGAGAGGTGCCTGAGCATTGGGCCGTCTGCAAGCTGAGTTTCCGATACTCAGTTGAGCTAGGGAAAATGCTCGACGAGAAAAAGCTCACCAAGACTAGCCTGGTTCCTTACCTTAGAAATCAGGATGTGCAATGGGGGGCCATCAATATCCAAAATCTTCCTGAAATGGATATTCATCCGGCGGAGATTGAACGTTATACCGTCATGGATGGGGATTTGATGGTCTGCGAAGGTGGGGATGTAGGGCGTGCAGCTATCTGGAGGGGTGAAAGCTCTGTTTTCGGCTACCAGAAAGCTCTACATCGTTTGCGTCCGCGCTTACAAAACACGGATACGGCAGAATTTTTCTTCTTTTCACTTCTTACCGCAAAAAAGCGCGGGGTTTTTGAGGAATCGGATTCCAAGGCAACTATTGCGCATCTGCCAGCTGAGAAGTTTCGCCAATACCGGTTTGCTTTTCCGCCAAAGCGTGAGCAGCGAGAAATTGCAGATCATGTTCGCATTGAGTCCGATAGCCTTGATGTTTTGCTAACTAAAACCGCGCGCAGCATTGCTCTACTCAAAGAACGCCGCTCCGCCCTAATCACGGCCGCCGTCACCGGCCAAATCGACCTGCGGGAGGCCACATGAACCCAGGCCGCAGCATCCGTTTGTTTCTGGTGGACGGTACGCCCAATGGACTTCTTACTGCCGAGATCATGAACTGGACCGGCCATGTTCTCACCGGCCCGCGCAGCAAGCTGGCCGAGCTGGTGCAGCGTCCCGAGTGCGGGCGAACCGGCGTGTATTTTCTGGTCGGCCCCGACCCGGATAACAATCTGCGCTCCAAGGTGTATATCGGCGAGTCGGATGACGTGGCCAAGCGCCTCAAACAGCACAACCGCCCGGAGGCCTCCGAGGGTACGGCGGGCGGCAAAGACTTCTGGGAAAAGGTTTGTCTGGTCACCAGCAAGGACCAGAACTTGACCAAGACCCATGTGAAGTATCTGGAAAGCCTGCTGATCAGCATCGCTAACCAAGTCGGCCGCTGCGAGCTGCTTAATGGCACTGCGCATGATTATGGCAGTCTGCCGGAGTCCGACCGCGCTGATATGGCCTTCTTCCTAGAGCAGATCCGTACCGTGCTGCCGGTGCTGGGCTTCGACTTTCTGCGTGAGCTGACCAAGCCTTCCGCTGCCGTCAGTACCAGCCCGGCCATTCCAGTCAGCCACTCGCCGCGCTTCAATCTGGAGGTGCCGCGTTACAGCATCAGCGCGCAAGGGCAGGAAATCGACGGCGAGTTCTTTGTGCTCAAGGGCTCTAAGGCCCGCGCCGAGTGGGTGGGTACCGAGCGTGGCTACCAGGGATTATTCAAGCAACTGGTCGGCGAAGGCGTCATGGTCGCACAAGGCAGCAATAACCTGGTGTTTAGCGACGACTATGCCTTCAGCAGCCCCAGCGCTGCCGCCGCCGTGGTGTGTGGCCGTTCCGCCAATGGGCGCACCTCCTGGGTGGTTGAGGGCACGGGGCAAACCTACGCAGCCTGGCAGGATCAGCAGTTAAACAGCGTTACCCCCGAACCGGAGGCAGAATGAGCAAGCCAGACACTTTTCTGTGCAGCTCAGCGAGTCAGTTGTCGGGCACCCATAATTTTAGGAGGGCGTCATGACCTTGGAACGTAATGCCGATTACCTGATCAGCTTGGTCAGGGAGCTGTGTAAGCTCCCGGCCGAAACCCCGTGGCTGGAGTT
The DNA here is from genome assembly GCF_028656955.1 of Pseudomonas fontis. Taxonomy (GTDB): domain Bacteria; phylum Pseudomonadota; class Gammaproteobacteria; order Pseudomonadales; family Pseudomonadaceae; genus Aquipseudomonas; species Aquipseudomonas fontis. Next base: position 209,124 of record NZ_JAMDGY010000011.1, on the reverse strand, counting down.
CAAACACAACAACGCCGATCCACAGGAAATTGGTGAGTACCTAGCTGCTTTATCCAATGCGGCAGCTCTGGACGGCAAGAGCAATGCCTATCTGGTCTGGGGTGTGAGTGACAAGACCCATGAGATTGTCGGTACTACTTTCAAACCGCACAGCGCGAAGAAAGGTAACGAGGAGCTCGAAAGCTGGCTGCTGCGACTGCTGAGTCCTCGGCTGCATTTTCGTTTTCATGCCTTCGAAGTCGACGGCAAACCTTTGGTTTTGTTGGAAATCCCCAGCGCACACAGTAAGCCGACGACCTTTGAGGGGCGTGAGCTAATCCGGATTGGCTCGAACAAGAAACCGTTGAAAGACTTCCCTGAACAAGAGCGTGCGCTCTGGCGAGTATTCGACCGAACCCCCTTCGAGGAGCTGTCGGCGGCAAGCAATCTGGATGCTTCTGAGGCTTTGGCCTTACTTGATTACCCTGCTTATTTCCAATTGCTGGGGCTTCCACTGCCTACGGATCAGAGCGGTATTCTCAGCCGTCTGCAAGAAGATGGCATGCTGCGTTGTGATGCGGCCAAGCGCTGGGAGATCACCAACCTCGGCGCGATTTTGTTTGCCCGTGAGTTGCAGAAATTCAAAGGGCTAGCGCGCAAGGCGGTGCGGCTGATTGTTTATGAAGGCAAGGGGCGTCTGAAAACCGTACGTGAGCAGCAGGGGCACAAGGGCTATGCCAGCGGTTTCGAGGGGTTGATTGATTTTCTCAGTGCACTGCTACCTCGAAATGAGGTAATTGGAAAGGCCCTGCGCAAGGATGTGCCGATGTACCCGGACTTGGCAGTGCGTGAGCTGATTGCCAATGCCCTGATCCATCAGGATTTCTCTGTGTCGGGTGCAGGCCCTATGGTGGAGATTTTTGATGACCGCCTTGAGATCACCAATCCCGGTGAGCCTTTGGTCGATGTTGATCGTTTTCTCGATAGTCCGCCTCGCTCACGCAATGAGGCGCTGGCCTCTTTTATGCGACGCGTCGGCATCTGTGAAGAACGGGGTAGCGGCGTGGACAAGGTGGTTTCCGATACGGAACTCTATCAATTACCACCGCCGCGCTGGGAGCGCCCTGATGGCTCTCTACGGGTCGTACTGTTCGCTCACCGAGCACTCAAGGACATGGACAAGCAGGAGCGGGTATATGCCTGCTATCTGCATGCTTGCCTGCGTTATGTGCTGCGTGACCCGATGACTAATACGACGCTGCGTGAACGCTTTGGAATCGATGCCAAAAACAGTGCGATGGCATCGCGGATTATTCGGGACGCAAAAGAGGTACAGGTTATCAAGCCCTATGAAGAGGGACAGTCCAACAAAAACTCACGCTATCTGCCCTACTGGGCTTGAGTGGCGTTGTATTTGACGGGTATTTGATTCGTCGTCTGTTGGGCGGCATATTTTCAAGGCTAAAGCCTCTAAATCATTACGCTTGCGGCGTTAGCCTGATGTTTTTTGTATTTGATGGGTATTTGACTGGTGGCTCAGCTTGTCGGCACCGAGCATTAGACGAACTCAAGACCAACTTTAGACAAACTGCCTCTCTCAGATAGGGGCGGGCCAGACGAAGGATCGCCCCATGAGCCACATCCACCACGAATGCGAACTCGAACGCCATATCGTCGAGCAACTGGCTGCTGCTGGTTGGTTGGTCGGCAAGTCCGCCGACTATGACGCGGCGCGGGCGCTGTTCCCTGATGATGTGCTCGGTTGGCTGGAGGAAAGCCAGCCGCAGGCCATGGCCAAGTTGCATGCCATGAACGGTACTGGCACTCGCGATGTGGTGCTGGATCGGCTGGTTAAACAACTGGAAAACAAGGTCGATGGCGGAACGGTGAATGTGCTGCGTTACGGCTTCGCCGTGGCCGGTGGCGGCACCTTAGCCATGAGCCAGGGGTTACCGGAGGATGATCGCAACGAGACGGTGATTCAGCGCTATGCGAGCAACCGCCTGCGCGTGGTACCGCAGCTGCGTTTCTCGTTGGACAAGACCGACGAGATCGACCTGGCCTTCTTTATCAATGGTATTCCCGTGGCTACGGTGGAGCTTAAGACCGACTTCACCCAGTCGGTGCAGGCTGCCATGCAGCAGTACCGGATGGACCGCAAGCCGGAGCGCAAGAGTGGCGGGTTTGAACCGCTGCTGACCTTCAAGCGTGGTGCAGTGGTGCACTTCGCCATGAGCGACAGCGATATCCGCATGACCACCAAACTGGCCGGGGATTCGACTTTCTTTCTGCCGTTTAACCGGGGAAACGATGGCGCGGCGGGTAATCCACCCGGCGACAATGACAGCTACCCGGTGAGCTACCTTTGGAAGCGGGTGCTGCAGAAGGATAATTGGCTGCACATCTTCCATCGCTACGTGCTTCAGGAGCGCAAGGAAGCCCAGGATTTGAACGGCAAGACCTACTTCAAGGAAGGTTTGATTTTCCCGCGCTTCCATCAGTGGGAAGGCGTAACCAAGATGATCGACGCGGTGCGCATCGAGGGTGCCGGGCAGCCTTATCTGATCCAACACAGCGCTGGCTCGGGCAAGACCAATACCATTGCCTGGACGGCGCATTCGTTGATCCGCGTGCGTCGCCCGGATGGCGAGCCGTATTTCCATAGCGTGATCGTGGTCACTGACCGCCAGGTGCTGGATCAGCAGTTGCAGGATGCCATCCAGCAGATCGAGCACCAGGCAGGGGTGGTGTGCGCCATCGACCGTCAGCAATCCAGCCTCCCCAAGAGCCAGCAGTTGGCCAAGGCAATGCTAGACGGCGTGCCGATCATCGTCTGTACCCTGCAGACTTTTCCCTATGCACAGAAGGCCATTCTAGGTGAAACCAGCCTGCGTGACCGTCGTTTCGCCATCATTATCGACGAGGCGCACAGCTCCACTGGCGGCAGTACCGCCGATGACCTGCGCTATGTGCTGACCGGGCAGAGTGAGGACGAGTGGGACAAACTGAGCAAAGAGGAGCGTTTATCGGTATGGCAGTCATCGCGTAGCCGACCGGGCAATGCCAGCTACTTTGCCTTTACCGCCACGCCCAAGCATTCGACTCTAAGTTTGTTTGGCCGCCCGCGAAATGCGGCGCAGCCGGTGAACCAGGAAAATCCTCCGGCACCGTTTCACCTTTACACCATGCAGCAGGCCATCGAGGAAGGCTTTATCCTTGATGTGCTGAAGAACTACACCGGCTATAACGTGGCGTTCAAAATCGGCAGCGAGTTTGTCGACGACAAACGTGTGGACGAGAAGAGTGCCCGGCGCAAGCTGGCCAAGTGGCTGTCACTGAATCCGGTGAACGTGGGGCAGAAGGTCGAGCTGATCGTCGAGCACTTCCGCAAGAACGTTGCACACTTGCTCGGTGGTCAGGCCAAGGCCATGGTGGTGACCAGCTCGCGTGCCGCTGCGGTGAAGTACCACTTGGCGCTGCTGGACTACTGCCAGCGCAAGGGCTACGACAACGTGCAGGCGATGGTGGCGTTCTCCGGTGAGGTGCCCAATAGCGATGTGCAGGAAACCGGCCTGCCTGCGGATCACCAGTTCAGCGAGACCAACTTAAACCCCGGCCTCAATGGCCGCGATATGCGAAAGGTGTTCGACACCCCGGATTACCGGGTGATGATCGTTGCCAACAAGTACCAGACCGGCTTCGACCAACCCAAGCTGGTGGCAATGTACCTGGACAAAAAAATCTCGGGTGTGGAGGCAGTGCAGACGCTGTCGCGGTTGAATCGAACCTTCCCCGGCAAGGACAAGACCTACGTCATCGACTTTGCTAACGAGGCAGAAGAGATCCTGGCAGCGTTCAAGACCTTCTACCGTGATGCTCAAGTGGCAGATATTCAGGACCCGAACATTGTCTACGACATCAAGCAGCGCTTGGATGGCATGTTCATCTATGAAGCCGCTGAGGTCGAGGCGTTTGGCGAAGCCATCGTGAATCGCAATGTCACTCACCAGAAGCTTTATTCGCTGACTCAATCAGCCACCGACCGTTTCAACGGCAAGCTAAAGACCCTCAACGATGGCATCGACCAGTGGGAAAAGGCCTGGGAGGCCGCTCACGACAACGGTGACGAAAAGGGGATGGAGTACTCCGACGTACAACGGGCGGAGTACTGCATGGGTCGTGATGAATTGATGATCTTCAGCGAGAGCCTGACCAAGTTCGTCCGCACCTATGAGTACATTGCTCAACTGGTGGAGTTCGGCGACCCTGCGCTGGAAGCTTTCGCCAGCTACGCTCGGCTGCTGCGTAAACGCTTGAAGGGCGTCAGCGCCGAACAGGTGGATCTGGATGATCTCAAACTCAGCCACTACAAGATCAAAAAAGGAGAGGGGCTGGCAGGGCTTTCAGCCGTGGGTGAGGCACCTGAGCTATATGGCATCACCGATAACGGCTTGCGCGACGCCCGCGACCGGGAGAAAAAATACCTCACCGAGCTGATCGAAAAGCTCAATAACGCTTTCGGCAAAGACATCACCGATACAGATCAAGTGGCATTCGCGGTGCATGTGTCCGAAAAGCTGCGTGGCGATACCGTGGTCATGGCTCAGGTGCAGAACAACACCATGGACCAGGCGATGAAGGCTGACCTGCCGAGCAAAGCCATCCAGGCCATTGCCAGTGCAATGAGCAGTCACACTAGCATGGCGACCAAGCTGCTGAGCGACGAATCCACGCGAGATGTGTTCCTGACGGTCGTGTATGAGCTGCTGAAGAAGGATGCGGGAATAGAGTTGTTGAGCTCGACTAGAACGAGCATTTAACCAAAAAAGTTATGGCAGGACCTGGCATGCAGTCTGCGTAGAGCCAGAGAACATAAAAGGAGTTTTCGATGGAATTGAACGCACCTGCCACCACTGCTGCTAAGGCATGGCTAAGTGAACTCCTGTTCATCCGGACTATGTTTAAAGGTCCTGACGGTAAGCCACTCTACAGCTATCACGTTACTGAGTCTGAGTATCGGTCACTAATTGAAATGTTGAGCAGCTACTTTAGAAGAGGCTCAGTACAAAACTACTCAACTCACCTGGCTGCTTGCTTTTGCCTGTTTGTCAGTGAGCAGTATCGGCGCGACTACAACAGCTCATGGTCATGGTCGGGGCCGGAAACATTACTTGGGATCTCCTTGTCCCCGCAGCAGCATGCCAGCCTGACAAGTAGCGGGCTGGCGTACTGGAGTAGACCGATACGCTTTCGTGAGAATAGTCGCGACTGGCTCGGCTCTCTATTTGCCGAAGGCGGCCTTCCTTGGCCACTGGTGCAAAGTGAGTCGCACGGATTTGGACGGGCTGTGCGCAGGGGGATCAAGCACTTCTATCGCACTGAAGGTAACCGCAGAACAACAGCGGATTTGATGGCGGACTTCGAAAATGAGCTACCGCTCATCTTCCGCAACTTGGAAACGCGACGGCTGCTGGCGGGCATCGTTGATCAGCTCATGTATCTGGTCGAGCACTACCCCTTGAAGGATCAACAGGATCCAGCCAACTACCTAGATAAGGTCGCACCAGGCTGGACGGATGCCTTCCCAATTCCGCTGGATGAAAGCAACTCCCGCACGCTGCTCAATGATTGGCTACGCGATGCAGGACAGAAACGTCAGGAGCGCAAGGAGGCCTTAGAGAAGGCCAGGGTCTTCACTTGCGAGCATTTTCTGTATGGCACATTGCCTCAGTGGTTGATCCGCACCGAATTGATCCTGCCTCAGGAGGCAACATTCGTAGTCGATCCGACGAGTCTGGGCAGTACCCGCCTTGAGTTGGCTTATTACGAAGGTGAAAGGCTCTTGGCCAGAGGTCCCGCCGTTTACGGCCAGCTCACTGAACAAGGCTTCAAGGTCCGCTTCTCCAACCCTCAGGTCACACTCGAACGTCGCAGACTTGACGAGCCGCTGAGCCTTCGGTTGCTGGATAACGGGCGAATGGTTCATTGCCAGTTCTTCGATGGTAGTGCCCTCGACTACCACGACATACCCTTGATTTTCGAGAATCGCTCCGAACGCTGGCAACTGGTCGCTTCGTCCAGTTGCTCGCTGTCATCCGGATTGGTTCGACTCCGAGTCCCCCCGGGCTTTGCCACCAATTGCGAAGGTGGCGCTGCAAATTTTCTGCTCGAGGATCAGGAGAACGGCCTCTGGCTGGAGGCAAACGTCAACCTATCTCTGGTAAGGGGGGATGACCACTATCAGGTCGAGCTGAATCAGGCAGACAACGATGACGCTAAACCAACTCTCACGGGTATATTTGCACTTTACGAAAGCTCTCCTGCGATGGTCTACCTTGGCTGGCCCAACCTAGAACTGCCTGAAGGCTACCCTCATGCCAGAGAGGACTTGCTTGAGTTCGTCAATGGCGAGCTACTGGACCGTCAACGTAGCAGCCGTTGTGGCTCAGCTCGTTATACCTTACGCACCCGCTCGGGCAAGACACTATTGCAGCGCCGTTTCGGTGTCCTACCCAGAGATTTCAATCTTTCGCTATTCCCGGGAGTACGAGAACAGCCTGCACGTCTCCAGATCAAAGGGGTTGCACAACTAGATTTACACGTCGTCAGCAATGCTCTGGTAGTGGAACGGGACGAAAATTCACTTTACATGCGCCACCAAGGTGAGGCCCCCCCTTCGACCTTTGTTCTCGAATTAGGCCAAGGACTGCCGTCTCTCCAGCTTCACCTGCCCTATCCTTACCAGGGGGCACGCCTGCTGGATCAATATGGCAATCCGTCGCGAGCCAGGGAGTTGATATTGGCCGATCTGATGGGCCATCGCATTTCACTGACCTCAGGTCTTACCCAGGGACAGAACTTCCATATGCAGCTGGAGCTGATATGCGCGGAACAGCCGCATCCGCAGCGGACATACAGCATCCGGGTTGGCTCAGCACCTGTAATGCTCAACCTGTTCAGCTACTTAGGCGACATGCAGAACATGTTGGGGGCAGTGGATGAACAGGATGCCTACATCAGATTTTCTCTGGAAACCGAACAACCGCTGCTGAAGCTCGATATACGCCGCTATGGTGGCCAGCTGCAGTGGGAGGGACGGCATGCCTTCTACGTGAGTGGCGTTTCTAATACCTCCGTACTGGATGGCGTGCAGGCTGAAGCCATGCTCCTATCCGACCCCAAGCGTACCCCGTTGCAATTGACCGAGAGGACCAGCGAAGCCGTTGGCATCGGCAGCTTTGAGATACCGCAAGCCATGCAGCCCCGTGGACCGTGGCTGATCTACCCGGCAGAATCCTCAAGCATTCGCTTTCGCCCGGCTTTATACGTGGTACCTGTCAATGGCTTGGATACCGCCGCTGAAATATGCTCACTGCACCGTGCTGCAGAGGTTTTTCACCCTGAGCACAATCCGCATGCCATCGACCAACAGATTGCAGCCATGGCGTACGATTTCAACCACAGCGGCTGGCAGTACTTGGCTGACTTGAAGCAGAACTACCGCCACCTGCCACTCTCTTCCTTCGAAACCTGGAAGGCTCTTTCGCGCAATCAAGAGGCGTTGAGTTTCTCGGTGTTTCGCCTTGAGATGGATGAGTCGTTCTGCGCACGCATCCGCGATGAACTCTCCGTCATCTGGGAAACCATCCCGCTTCCACTGTGGGCACAGGCCTATCGACTGTTCCAAGACTATATGCGACTGACCGGACTTCCTGACGCACTGGTCAATACTCTCGTCTCGAAGCGCGCCGAGGCACTGCGTTGCATCGTTTCCGGCTTCGATTACCTTGGGGACTACCTAAGCACTGGCAATTGCAGCTCATTAAAGAAGCTACCTCTGGAGCAGGTTCTGCCGGCTTGGTATCAGGGCCTAAGGCACCTGCATGAAGCCAATCGGAACTGGCCTACCTTGCTGGGCAGCGAACTTTCCAGCTGGATTGACAGGCAGTTGCTGCCGCCTCTGGTGAAAGCTCTTTCGCTGGCGGAGTTCACCGATGCAGTGGCCTATCTACCGATCTTCATGGCTTTTGTCACCGCTGGACGGGCCAAAATCACCGACTTGCCAGCAACGCCGGCCTATTTGAAATTTGCTATCCGTCTGGTTGCCGACTTCGACCGCCAAGGCTGGTTCATACCGGTACATGCCTTGGTGGTGTCCTATTTACTCGCCTCGCAGAACGAGGCATAAGGAGTTGCAATGCATTTTTTTAGGGATTTGATTCAGCAAAGCCTTGAACGTACCCGCGAGGCGACGCTGGGTGTTCTGGGCATCAATCATCCGGGCCTTCGTCAGCATCTGAGTCAAAGTATGGTGAACGAGCTTGGGGCTGACGGTTGTTTCCTGGCCCCACCAGTGTTCGAGCACACTTTTGGCTGGAAGGAGTCCAAGCTGCGCCTGCAGGATCTGCAGGATGAGCAGCTACTGTCATCCTGCCTGCTTGATACATTGGAGAATGCGCCGGCTTACCAGTTCCCGAGAACTGCACATCCCTACGTTCACCAAGTGCAGGCTTGGCGTACCCTGCGCGACGAAAAACCGCGCTCGGCCGTCATCACTACCGGCACCGGCTCGGGCAAGACCGAATGTTTCATGGTGCCGATCCTAGAAGATCTGGTTCGCGAGCATGAGTGCAGTGCGGCAGCCCTGGTGGGCGTCCGCGCTCTATTCCTCTACCCACTCAATGCCCTGATCAACTCCCAGCAGGAGCGCCTTGACGCCTGGACTCGCAAGTACAGCGATAACATCCGCTTCTGCCTTTACAACGGCAAGACCGAAGAGCGCGCCGACAAAGTCCGCAAGGAACAGCAACAGAAGCCCAATCAGATCCTGTCGCGGGAACTGCTACGCAGGGAGCCCGCTCCCATCCTGATGACCAACGCCACTATGCTGGAGTACATGCTGGTACGCCAGGTCGACAGCCCGATTCTGGAGATCTCGAAGCAGCAACAGTCACTACGCTGGATCGTCCTCGACGAGGCTCATACCTACGTGGGTTCCCAAGCAGCCGAACTGTCCCTATTGCTTCGCCGGGTAGTCCAGGCTTTTGGAATGCAGTCCGAGCAAATTCGTTTCATCGCTACCTCGGCCACTATAGCTGGCGCTGATGCCGAAGAGCGACTGAAACACTATCTGGCAAACCTTGCAGGTGTTGCACTTGATCAGGTTGAGGTCATAGGCGGCTCGCGCGTTTGGCCAGATCTTGCGTTCGACTCGCCAGGCGAAGACATCGCCCTTACGACCATCTGCGATATCGAGCCGGACGCCGAAGTATCTCCTACGCGCTTTGAGGCATTGTGCCAGAGCAACATTGCTCGGCGCCTGCGTCACGTCGTGATCACCGCTCTCACGCCACTTGACCTTAACGACCTGATAGCTGAGGTTGCTGGGCATTTGCAGGGAGGCACCCGGCTCGAACAGCAGCGGGAGGTGCTCGACTGGCTCGACACCATGACCGGTACTCACCCGGATAAAAGCCAGCCTCCGTTTCTCAAGCTTCGGGTTCACCTGTTCCAGCGCATGCTTCATGGCCTCTGGGCTTGTGTCGACCCACAGTGCAGAGCGAAATCCAGTCATCTGCAGGACTGGTTGTTCGGTAACGTATATGTGAACCAGCGAGCACGCTGCGAGTGCCATGCCCCGGTGTATGAGTTGGGTTTCTGTGATGACTGCAAGACACCTCACCTTCTGGCCGAGGATCGCAACGGTGAGTTGCACCAGCCTAGTCCCTATGCGGGTGACGAGTTCGCTCTCAACCACGAACAGGGCGGCGAGGACTCACCTGCCGAAGTGGCAAGAATCGACGCCGGCAGTAAGGGGCTGATCATTGCTGGGATGCAGGCAGCACACGACCCCTATTTCTCGTACAACTTGGACCTCGAAAGTCAGAAGTTGGGTGGCGTGAACGCTACCCGCAATATCGGCATCGTGTTGGTAGAGGAGGCAAACTCCTGCTGCAGCAATTGCGATCACTCATCATTTGGCACCAACGATTTTATACGCAAGGCATACCTCGGTGCGCCCTTCTATGTTGCCAACGCCGTACCGACGGTTCTGGAATTCTGCCCCGATCCTGACAAGGAAGATTGCAATGGCCGTTCCCCCGAGGAACTGCCGGGGCGCGGACGCAAGCTGATCACCTTCACTGACAGCCGCCAGGGCACGGCGCGAATGGCAGTCAGAATGCAGCAGGAGGCAGAGCGTTCACGGCTACGGGGGCTGGTGTTCGAAAGTCTGCGAAATGAGCAAGCCAAGGTCGACGCAGCTCCCAAAGACACTCCTAGCGGCAGTCCTGCAGAAATGCTCGTTCTAGCAGACAGCCTGGAAAAACAGGGCTTGGCCGGTACGGCGGCAGATCTGCGTAAAAAAGCTGAGCTTTTGCAGAGCGGCGCCTCTCTGGTAAGCCCGGCCAGAGTTATTCCCTGGCAGCAGATGGCCCAAACCATTGCAGCAGCGAAGGATATTGACCAATTCATTTTGCGCTACAACCGCTATGCCAATCCGGCGTTATTTGATGGCTATGAAGGCGGTCTGACTATGGCGCGTTTACTGCTGGCGCGCGAATACGCCCGGCGGCCCAAGAATCAAAACAGTACAGAAACGCTGGGGCTAGTCAAGGTTGGCTACCAGGGGTTGAACAAGGTTTCGGCGCCTCCGCCGCTGTGGGTCGATACTCGGGCCACTCTCGCAGAAGGCGATGCTAATGATCCCAGAAGCTCTCTGACACCGGAAGACTGGCGCGATTTCCTGAAAGTGGCCCTCGATTTCTACGTCCGGGAAAACACGTTCATCCCAATGGAAACCAAAATGCGTCGCTGGATGGGCAGCCGCTTCAGCCCAAAGGCGCTCTATTCGCCTAAGAGGGAGGACGTGCAGGAAAGCAACACCATCAGAAAATGGCCACAGATCAAGCCTGGGACGCCGAATCGTCTGATCAAGCTGCTCGAGCTGGCAACCGGCCTTGATCGCAACCTGAGTGCGGATGCCGACAAGATCAACAGCTGGCTAGAGGCGGCATGGACGGCACTAGTCAGTGCAGGCATTCTGGAGGCCTCCGATACTGGCCATCGTCTGCGCCTGGAAACTCTTACCTTCTCGCTGCCTACCGAGGGCTGGGTCTGCCCGCTGACTCGGCGTATCTTCGACACCACCTTCCGTGGTCTGACGCCCTATCTGCCGCAAAAAATACAGAGCCAGGATTACCGTTGCCAAAAGATCCAGCTACCAGCTTTTAGTAGTCTCAAGGACGATGGCAGCCCATTGCGCAAGCAAATGCAGATCCGTCAATTGGTCGCAAAAGATCCAATAATTGCCCAGTTACGTCAGGAGTCACTGTGGACTGATATCAGCGACCGTACAGTCGAGGGTGGTTTTTACTATCGGACAGCTGAACACTCGGCCCAACAGTCGGCAAAACGGCTGGATAACTATGTTGAGGAGTTCAAGCGTGGCGACATCAACGCGCTGAATTGCTCCACCACCATGGAGATGGGGGTGGATATCGGCGGCATTTCCGCCGTGGTGATGAATAACCTACCGCCACATCCAGCCAACTATCTGCAGCGCGCCGGCCGGGCCGGACGACGCAAGGAAGCGCGGGCTATTGCCTATACGCTTTGCAAGGCCGACCCACATAATCAGCGAGCCTTCGCCAATCCTAAGTGGCCGTTCGTAACCGCCATTCCGGCCCCAATCATTACGCTCAGCTCAGCGCGTATTGTGCAGCGGCATGTCAACTCTATGTTGCTGGCGTTATTCCTGCGCATGCACAGCAGCAATGATGGCGATCGTACCAAGCTTACCCTGCACTGGTTTTTCGCCCCGGACGACTCGCCCTGCCAACACTTCAAGGCCTGGCTAACGGCGAGCGCCGAGGAATATGGTAGTCCGGTGAAGCAACTGGTGCGTGGCACCTGTTTGGAGGGCCGCTCGCTCAGCTCAATCACTGGTGGAGCCCGACTGGCGTTGCACGATCTCGAGGAACGCTGGTTAGGTGAGTATCGTAATATTAATCAGAAGCTTCAGGCCGCCAGCGACGGGCCTTACAAGAAGGCACTGGCACTGGAAAAACAGCGCCACGAGAATGAGTACCTGCTTCGCTATCTGGCGTCCTCTGCATTCCTGCCTGGATATGGCTTTCCTACGGATGTAGTGAGCCTCAAAACTTACAATGTCGAAGACTTCTTGCATCAACATAGAAAAGAGGATGCTAGTCGCGAAGACAGCATCTTCGACAACAAGGAAATGCCATCACGCAGCTTGAATATCGCAATTCGTGAATATGCTCCCGGCGCACAGGTAGTGATCGATGGACGCGTCTATCGTTCCGCCGGTGTCAGCCTGCAGTGGCATGCTGATGGACAGGTCAACGAGGCACAAAAGTTCGATATCGCCTGGCGCTGCTCGGAGTGCGGTAGCACTGGGGTGATCGAAAACGCCTATGCAAACGACGCAGGGCTGTGCTGCTCGCATTGCACGACGCCGATTCCATCCAGCGAGCGCCGCATGGTGCTTCGTCCGGGCGGCTTCGTAACCGACTTTTACGAGGAAACCACCAACGACGTCACTTCGCAAAAGTTCATCCGCGTCGAGCGACCGCGCATCCAGCTGATTGGAGAAAGCATTGCGCTGCCTGATGAACGCTGCGGCTTTGTGCGCTTTGGTCATGAAGGCAGTGTTTTCCATCACTCATCCGGCGAACATGAAAAAGGTTATGCCGTCTGCATGACCTGTGGACGTGCCGAGTCCATCCTCGCCTCGGGCGAAGTGCCTAAGGATTTGCAGCCCGATAAAGCCCACCGCCCGGTTGGCGGAGTTGCCGGCAGCCGCAAGGAGAGAGATTGTTCGGGCGAAGCGGTCAAGGCTGGTCTGCATCTTGGTTATCAGATTCGCACCGATGTATTGGAAATATTCCTCAGGAACCCACTCACTGGAGAATGGCTACTTGACTCAATCAAGGGGCGTCTGATCGCCGCGACTATCGGCGTCGCCATGCGCGATGTGATCGCCGACCGACTCGGTATTGCCAGCGGAGAGATGGGTTTCAGCTATCGTTTGGATCGCGACAGAGACAGCAGGCAAGGGCGCTCCGTCATCCAGTTGTTCGATGAAGTCAGCGGTGGTGCCGGTTTCGTTCTGGCCGGCCTGAGCGATCTCGCTCTGCTACTGAATAAGGCGCTGGAGCGCCTGCGCTGCCCAGTCGACTGCGAGAATGTCTGCTCGCATTGCCTAGCCAGCCAAGATAGCCGTGTCGAGCGCGAGGAACTGGACCGCAAACTGGCGCTGCAATGGCTGAGTGAGTCTCAACTGGTTGAACACCTTGGGCTTCCAGATGTATTCGTAAACATCCATGGCGCTCGCCACTGCTCCGTTGGCCCGCTGCGTGAGCTGAGTTTCGCCGTTAGTTCGTTGGATCGCCGTGATCAAACAGGATCGATCCTAGTGTGTCTACACGGCGACCATGTGAACTGGGATCTCGACCATCCACGTTTTAGGGAGCAGGTGCTTACCTGGGCAATCGCCGAGCGGCTCAAAGTCAGGATCGGCATTACCGATTCCGCTTTGTTGAGTGCCGAGCAAAAGGAAACCCTAGCATTGCTTGCACGTTTGGGCGTTGAGCTACTCGAGCTGGATGCTACAAATCTGCAAGCTCCCCACCTGATTGCCCAGTTGTCATCTCAAGCAGGCGTCAGAAGCCTGTATAGCAGCATGAACAGTGTTGGAGTTCCCGGGGGCGATTGGCTACAAGGTCATTCTGATGTGGTCTGGGTCACCAGCAGACTGATGGCAGCAGTGCCAGGAAATACCATCGACAGCAGTGGCTGGAACCAACGCAAGCAGGGAGCGCGCATTGTTGAAATCACCTCGCAGCTCGATGGCCCAGTCAACACTCTGAGAAGACGCCTAACTACCCTGATCGACGCCCAGATGCCGGAGCTGGCCACCCTGATTACCAATGATCAGGCAGTGTCCATCAGCTACTCGGATCGCTACCTGAAGTCGCCGTGGTCTCTGATGCTGCTAAGCGGCTTCCTGGAACTGTTCCGTAGTGATTATCTGCAATCGTTATCAGTACAAACTCTGGCGCCGAGCGGTAACCAGCCAAGTTATCTGCTCAGCCATGATTGGATGCGGGCGGATAATCAGCAGGCCATTCTCGAGCTCTGGCTCAAGAGCCAGTTTGATATCGTCCCGAACATCAACATCAACATCAACATCAACATCAACATCATGAGCAGCCCCCGTGACTTGCTTCACTGCCGGGTTATCACGGTGAGCTGGGCGTCGGGTAGGGTCAGCAAGATTTTGCTGGATCAGGGTATGGGCTACTGGAGAGGCCGCATGCCATATAGGGATCAAATGAATTTCGACTTCGGTACCTCACACCACGAACAGGCCAGGCAGATGATTGAAAAATATTCAAATGCGCATATGCATCAGGGGGGAGAGTGGCCGACTTATATCAGTTGCGTCATTGATTGATTGTTACTAAATATCTGCGCGGTCGGAATTGTGGGTAATTGCATGGACTTGACCACCCTTTTGCATTCGACTTGACCAGTGCGCATGATCTCCTTACTGGCTGGAATCGACCCAAAGCAAACGGTGGCGAAAGGCAAAAGTCAGCCAAGAGCAGACGGCCCTAGGGATGGTCAGTTGCCGGATCTAGCGATCGCTTAGCCCGTCAGTGGGGAGTGAAGGGATCGTGGCGCAGTTAGCCGTTGACATCGTCAAGACGCCGAGCTTTGAGCGCGGGTTAAGTTGAAGTGAGTCGCAAGAAAGCGAAGACTGTAGGTTGGGCGGATCCCAAAAAAACGGATCCCAAATCGCTAAATCACCCGATCTTACATTTCAGTGCGCCGCCATTTCCATTAACGTATGGCAGATTGACTCCATCATAAAAACGTTTCGGGGATTGCATGGACGTACGCTATTGGGAAGGAGGTCTCCTTTCTTTTGAGATCGACGCTATCGACAAGATGGCCAAAGCATTTGGGCCCAAAGAGCTTCCTCCGGAACCGGTGGCAGGCTCTACGAAAGGGAAGTCGTTTGACGTTCTGAAACAATTGAAGAAGCCTGAGGCAGGCCATGGCGTATGGCCTTGGCGCGGCTACGCAGGTTTTCGTTTCGCGAACTCGCGGGGGGCAGACGGGGAGTTCGACCTCGTCATCGTTACCCACAGCCTCGTTCTTGTTGTCGAACTTAAGCACTGGCGCGGTGAGATCACCAACCACGGCGGTAAATGGCACCAGGACGGGAAGGAAACAGAAGTATCCCCGGTAGACAAAACCCGTAGGAAAACATATGAGTTGAGGAAACGAATCAAGGGTCTCAAGTCTCGGCTGCCTGGCGGGAAAGAGCCTTGGATCGACTTCTGCGTTGTGCTCACCGGAAAATGCACTTTGAATCTTCCCGAGGTCGAGATGCAGCACGTCATGGTGCTGGACGACTTTCTGGAAATGGCCGATCCTAAGCGGTTTAAAGACCGATTCAACGCGCGCTCGAATATCGGCTTGAACGAGCATTTCGGCTTCTTCGACGGCATCATCAATGAAGGAACGGTAAAGCCCAAAGAGCTTGTTGTCGACGACTACCGTGCGCAGTCGCAAGCGGTATTCACGCACCCAACAGACGTCTACCGAGAGTACGACGCGGTCAATATCCACAACAAGGATGACCGTGCGATGGTCCGTCTATGGGACTTTTCGAAGCTCGATGACACCCGTGCTCGAACGGCTGAAGGACGATACCGAATCCTCTCGCGCGAGAGGGATGTAATGGTCCACCTGCGTCGGCGAGATCAGGAATTGATGAATCGCTGCGCTCGCCCGAAGCGTAATACCAGCCCCGACAGTGTCACCGAGCAATATGCCGAGTTGCTTGAAATGCCCGACGGGCATTACCGTCTAAACGAGTTCATAAACCGTTTTGTAGAGCGGATGACTGCGCATGAGCGCGTCCAGCTTTTTAAAATCCTTCTGGCTCAATTTGCTGGGCTGCATGGATTCAAAATTGCTCACCGTGATCTGGGTGACCACAGCGTGTGGTTCTCTCCATCGTCATCGATCGCTCTTTCCAACTTCATCAGCGCCTACTATCAGCCTGTAGGTACTCTCGGCGATTTGCGTACTTTGCTGAGCATCGGTGCTATCGCGCTCCCTGAAGACCAGAACACCGCGATGGAAGGCAGCACGCCATTTCGTCGTGATGTCTTCGCGCTCGGGCTGATGGGTTGGCATCTGCTTCAGGCCAGACCAATGCCTCTGAAGCTCGACGTCGCCTACGTTGCGGGTGTTCAAGCTCAGGTTGAGTCATCAGAAGACTGGCCTGCCAAGGTGCTCGTACAAGCGTTGCAGAATGATCCGAAGGAGCGATTCGATCACGCCAGCGCATTTCAGCAGGCATTGAGCGACTCCACACCGGATAACTCCGCAAGCTTTGAATTTGATAACCGGCGACTTGACGTTTTCTCTACCGATCTACGACTGAGCTCCGCGTACAGGGAGGACGACGAGCCTATCACCGACACGGCTGAGAAACTGATCTACCGATCGGGCCCCTTGGTCGTGAAATCGTGGCCGTCAATCAACGCCCGGGATCCCAAGGACGGTCAAGGGCCGATGTTGATGGCTTTCTTCGAAGTCCTGGAGCAACTGAAGGGCAGCGGTTTTACCTTTTTGCCAAAAATTGAACACTTTGGTTACGATCGCAGCGGCAACCCATTCCTGGCTCAGGAGCATATCGACGGTGAGCACTGGGATGAGCTGAAGGGGTTGTCGGTTGAGACCCGTATCGTCGTCGCCCATGGGCTAATCGACGCAGTTGATGGTTTGCATGGCCAGCAATTGAGTCACGGCGATCTGCATCCACACAACGTTAAAGTAAATGTCGGTTCGGCCCCTGAAAACACCCAGGTCTACCTGCTCGACTGTCCAGATTTCTCGGCTTCAGGTACATCACCGGTCAACACCCGCTACAGCCCCGTATTGGAAAACTGCACACCAGCAGAGCGAGACAACTTCGCTGTGATGCGAATGGTGTTTGAGCTCCTGGACATGGACTGGGACGCGCCGTCGCAGAAGGATATTCCCGTCCTGAGAGCAGCCGTTGCGCACGAAATGGATACAGAATCGGGCTTTCTTTCTTTGGACCGTTTTAAGGACGCTTTGGAGGCCGCTTTCACACCTGCAAAAACGATCGAAACCGTCTCTGTCGTTCTACGCAACAGAAGTGGCGAGGCATTTGAGATCCTGCCGGACAACGGGAAAGTATTTGTTGTCGTGAAGCCCTACCAAAGAGCCCCCACCAAAGCCCTTGAGGTGACGTTCGCGGGTGTCGGAGGGCAATTGACGGCTGAGTTCGATCCTGCTTCCAGGCATTTTGTAAATGCGTTCAAAGCCAATCAGGAGATGCGCGTTCCGGCTTATCTGGCGCGTCAGGCAAACCACCACATAGAGGCTCGGTTCAGCGTCTCGGGCGGTACCAGCGTCAATGTCTATGAGCTGACCAAGCTTCTGGCCAAAGACGAGGCATTTCTAAGCTTAGCCGCACAGGTGCATGACGCCGAAGTGCGTAAGCAAGCGGCGATTGAGGACGGTGAAAGTGTTGCGGACTCGATTACCGGTGAGGACGAGGACAACGGGCTTGCCATAGATGAGGCGCAGCTAGAAGCTGTAAAGTTGCGCAGTTTCCCTGTCAGTCAAATATGGAAAACCATCACCTCCACCGAGCTTGAGGCCCAGCCTTCTTTCCGTGTTTCCGAAGAGCCGCACTTTCACAAGGATGGCGTAGGCCTTTTGATTCCCTACTCTATGGATGCAAAGGCCCTTGAGGGGTTTGAAGCGGGAGACAACATCCGGCTGATCCTCCGGGACGGGGAGAAGGACATTGATATCGGTGAGATCAACCTGGGCATGAGCGTGCGTGATGCAGTCTATGTCCCTGCCTCCAGTCGTTCAAAACGCGTACAGGCAGGCTCCCAGTTGTTCATCCAAAGTCAGCAGAACAAGACATCAATGACGCGTCGTCGTGGTGCGATGGAGCGGATCCTGAACCGGCAGTCAGTGCTGCCTGATTTGATGGATTACTTCGACGAGAAATGCAAGCTGGCACCAAGGGGGTATGCTGAAGAGCCTACCGTTTCGGACTTTGCAGTGTACGAACGCACCACAGCGAGTGGTACGGTCATCGGGCTGAACGAAGCCCAGCGCGCCGCGTTCACGCAGCTCATCACTACAGGGCCAGTAGGCCTTTTGCAGGGACCTCCAGGGACAGGTAAAACTGAGTTCATCGCGGCCTTCATCCATTACCTGATCAGCAAGGTCGGAGTGCGAAACATCCTTCTTGTCAGCCAGTCTCATGAGGCTGTGAATACTGCAGCAGAACGGATCCGCGCGCACTGCCGTCGACTGAACACCGAGCTCAACGTTGTACGCTTCAGCAACCGCGACCAGGTTGTTTCTGAGGAGCTCCTGGACGTTTATTCTCGCAACATTGTCGACCGTCAGAGAAATGGGTTTAGCGCTGAGCTGAAGGAACGCGTGGGTTCCATGGCTTCGTCGTTGGGTTTGGGCAAAGCTTTCGTCCAGACGATGGTGGATGTGAATCAGCGAGTGTTCCACTTGGTTCGGTCGTTGAAAAAGCTGGACGAGGAAATTCAGCGTGCACAAAAGGGCAACGGGGCAGATCGAAGGGCGTTGCAGACGCTGAAGTCCTCTCTGATGGGCGAGCTGAATCTGAATGCCACCTTGTTTCTTGGCGAACTGGTTGAGGGCGAAAGCACTCCCCAAGAATTACTGGAGCGCGTCTATGACCATGTCCAAACCGTTCATGGAGTTAGGCCCCCAGAGTTTAAACACTGCCTTGACCTGATTCAGCTTTCTCAGGAGTACGTTGAGCGTCTGTCGAGCAACAGGGCCAATTATGATGAGTTCCTGATGCGGTCCAGGACATTGGTTTGCGGAACGTGCGTGGGTATTGGGCTGCAACATCTCAAGCTTTCAGAAACCCACTTCGACTGGGTCATCATCGACGAAGCTGCTCGATCGGCGCCGAGTGAATTGGCGATCGCCATGCAGGTGGGCTCTCGGGTCCTGCTAGTCGGCGACCACAACCAGCTGCGCCCTACGTATGAGGAAGAACATAAGGCAGCCATTGCCCGTTCCCTGGGTGTCACCACGAGCTCAGCCGAATTCCAGCAGGTCATGCGAAGCGACTTCGAGCGAGTGTTCCAATCCCCGTATGGTCGTGCCACACGGGCGACGCTCAATACGCAGTATCGAATGCTCCCAGCGATTGGCGATCTAGTTAACGAGATCTTCTACGACATTGACCTTGAGAACGGCTACAGACCAAGTCCTGCCTATTTTTCGCAAAACGTGCCCGAGTGCCTGTCACATGTGGTCACTTGGGTCGACACCAGCGAGTTAGGCAAAAAAGCCTACGACAGCGGCACGCTGAGCCTGTCCAACAGTGCTGAAGCGGACGCGATCATCCGACTGCTGGAAGAAATCGCAGAGGACACCGAATTTTGTGCGGGCATGGCTAAGGAGATGGCCGAATCGCAAGAGCCCCCAATCGGGGTCATCTGCATGTATCTCGACCAGAGGAAACTGGTGAGAAAGAGGTTTGCCGAGAAAAACTGGTCGGAGGAGTTCCGCAAGCTCGTAAAAATCGAGACCGTCGACAGTTATCAGGGTAAAGAAAACAACATAATCATCGTCTCACTGACCCGGGCCAAAGCGGATCAATCACCTGGCTTTCTGGCGACCCCGAATCGTATCAACGTCGCGATGTCACGCGCGATGGAGCGGTTGGTCATCGTAGGCAGTTTGAAAATGTGGAGCGGTAGGAACGCGAGGCTTCCATTAGGTCACGTAGCCAGCTTTATCCAGACGAAACAGGACACGATCAACTATTGCATCAAACCAGTGACGCCGGCCAGGAGGGTTGTCTGATGGAGCTTAACCCAGTTGTTCTATTCGAGCTGGACGTCGTGGTCCCTGCGCAACAGTTCCGTATCGAGTACACCCTTGTGGACAAAGGGGGGTTACCGGTTGTACCGGAATTTCTTCTGCGACTGCTCAAGATTTCAGCGCTGCTGCCAGCTGAAATCGGCAATTATTTTGGGTTTACAGCTCAAGAGCTGAGTTTTGCAATCACACCTTTTTTACAAACGGGCGAGCTTAAAACGCGCCCGGATGGACGAATAGAGTTGACGGATAAGGGCCGTAGCTTGTTCGCAGGCAACCATGAGTCACCGATTGTGAAACGCAAGGAAGAGCGCGAGCAGATGTTCGTGTTTGATCTCCTAACGTTTACATGCCTGGGGAAAAGTCTAGGGGATGCAGATTCTAAAAGGTGCCTGGAATTGCAGGCACCCAGCGATACGCTCTCTGAGTCAGGTACGAAGGCCGTCGGTGCCTTCATGCGGCAAATCTACGACATTCATCGGGCTGGACACCTGGGTGGGCAGTCGCAGGATGCTGGGCCGCCGGAGCTCTACAAAGTTGCGGGTGTGCAAAAAGTAAGAGACGGTTGGGAGAAAATAGAAGAGCGCGTCAGCCTTGATGCCGACTCTCGGCTGGTACGCTTTGTCGCGAAGGAAGGGCTGCGGGAAAACGAGATCTACATGCGTCAGCGTACGGAGCAGTTGAGCCGAATGCTGGGCAGAGAAAACCTCGATCAGGTTCTGCAGCTCGCCGACATCCTGGGCGATTCGGACGCCTACGACTTCGTGTCTTCAAATGGTCTGGACCTTTCTGCCCTGTACTACAGCGCGAGTGCCGTTGCACAGGTTAGAGAGTCTTCCGGGCTGCGACTTTTTGGATCGCTACAGCTGCAGCAAAACTGGGACAGAGTTTTTTCCGTGCTGCGCAAACATCAGAAAGCAGTTCAGAGTGAATCCCACGCTGCTCCGATCAGCCTGTCCTGGATGGCTCCGGCTTCACATGAGCTCTGGGGACGCTCGGCCAGGCATGAGCAGATGTGCAGTGCATTTTCTGATTTATCAAAAACAAAAAGCAAGGGAGGCGCGAATGATGGAAAACTTGTATTCGACGCCAAAATGCTTATCCCGGTTTCTGCCAGTGACGATTGGCCGGCGATCAAGCGCGCAAAAGCAGATTGCAATAAGGCTAGACTGCTGCTTTGTGGCTTTGTTGAGTCAGAGCAACTGGCGCCGCTTGAGGCAATCGTCATTCACGGCAAATGCGCGGTCGTGGTTTACCATTTAATTTTGCCGGCGTTGTCCCCAGTGCCGATACCCTTTGGTTTCATCACCGAGGATCCCGCCAAGATCCTTAATGTTGAAAACCTCATCAACCGCACGATGGGCGAGTACGTCACAGGTAATACACCGCGTTTCCTCGGCAGCTTCGAACCACCTGCGACCTGAGCGCTACGAACGTAGAGACACTGGCAGTAGTGGAGGGTAGAGGCGTCGATCTTTCGACCCGTGGGTCGGCTGCTTTTGCGTACACCAGATGATTGCGAACATTTTGTTAGCCCCCTCGCCGCGATGGCTTGGGGTCGGCGCTCAGGACTTGGGGATGGATGTGCATCATTGATGGCACACCCCAGGTAGTGCCCACCCCCGTAGCGCTGCTGTAGTCCTCCAATAACTCGCTAAGCGGGTGGTCAAGTCGAACGCAAATGCCTGGTCAAGTGGTGTGCAATTTCCCAAATTGCGGTCTTGCACGAAAAAATAAGAATCAATAGGGGGCATACGCCCCCCATTTTTTCGCCTGTCCAGCGGTACTCAGGATTGTTATTGCAACAGATAGCCCATCGGTTGCTCATCTTTATCGAAGCAGAGGATGGCCTCGCAGTGACCTCCTAGCTGGTCGGCATTCGATTCGCTAATGTCCGGCAACCATTTGCCCAGTTCGGCAATAGAGACTTTCTTGTTGTTGATATAGCAATCATCATCCATACGCGGATTGCACCAGGCGGTTTTGACTTCTGGCCATTCGGATTGGGCCGAGGTGGCAGGTGACTGTAGCACCGCAGCTTGGGCACCCCCTTTCTGTGCTTGCCAGGCTGCGTAGCCGCCTTCATAGCGCCCGTCGAGTGTGGTGACGAGTTGCTCGTCAGGAACGCCAATATCCAGGTAGAACTGGTACAGGATAGAACCGGCTTCGGCGTACGAAACCTGACGAGAGGTATCGATACGGTAGGCCACCGGCTTGCCGTCGGTGCTGGTGCCGATGCGATACCAGATCGATAGTGTGAACAAAACATCCTGGTTCCATTCACCCATCATGGCATTGCTTATCCGGCACTTGCCGCGCACGCACTGACCACTTATCTGGTTGACATAGCGCACGTCCTGTTGGCGCTGGGCATCCCAGATGAGAACGTCGCGGGCGGTCTCCAGCCACGTGCATTTCAGCATTGGCTGACCATTGAAGGCTTTCTTCGTAATACACGGGATAGCTTCGGGGAGGCCATTGGTTGAGGTCTCGTCTGGGAAGGCGATAGCGCCCCATGCGTAATGGTCCACGACGGCGTTGGCGTTGGCGCAAAAAATGAGCAGCAGGATGCTGAGTATCCGTTTCATGGGTTCACTCCAGTTTGTTGCTTCTATGCGGAATTAACGACTGATGACGGGGCAAACGAATCCAGTAGAACAACAGGGTTCTTGCTGTCGGTAGTTGTGGGAATGAGTGGGGTTATTTCTTGTAGATGACCTTGAGCCGCTGATTCACGTAGTCCTTGAGGATTTCGTAATCAGGGTTGTAGGTAACTAGTCCGTGGCCCACGCTTGCGACGGCTCCGAGCGCTACCACGGCCAGTGTTGCAGGTGTGGATAGGATGGTGAATGCAGCACCGATTGCACCGCCTTGGACCACTGCACTTTTGACGTCGCTTACAACTCGACACTTCAACCCCAGTCTTTCAATCTTGGTTTCAACCAGTTTGATACCAGCCATGAAATTGCCCCTGAGACCATGGATCTCGAAGGATGCTTTGCTTTTTACGAGGCCTTCAATTTGCGCTTCATTCAGTCCGGTTACGACGATCATAGTTTTTCTGAGCTCCCTGCAAGAGGTGGGTGATTAGATAAAAAGTCGAATATCAACCTTTTGGGGCGAGTCTCGGTTTGAGAGGTCCTTCATGTCAATAGGTTGATCGCCAACTATCCAGGTTGAACTGGAGGGCGGCATGTCAAAAACCGAATCGAAGCAACTGGCGGAGCTGGTGGGCCAAGCAATTGCTCGCCAGCGTGTCCGTTGCAAGCTGAGTCAGGAGCAGGTGGCCGAGAGGCTTGGGATTGGCAGCGAGGCGGTGTCGCGCATCGAGCGCGGGATCGTGATGCCCAACATTGAGCGATTGGTGGAATTAGCGGGCATTTTCGGCTGTGAGACAGCCGACTTGCTGACTGAGGGAAGTTCACGTCCGGAAGATCAGTCGCGTCGACTTTACGATCTGCTGTCGACCCTGGACATGAGCGACCGTATGCTCGTCATGGGCATGGTGGAAGGGCTTGTTGAGCGTCTCGGTCGTGGCTGAGCAGCGGTTTCACGGCGGCGGAGGAACTGGCTCCGCTGGCTCTTCGTCGAATCGCGCGCCGCAACACAAGCATAAGCAATCGAACCCCGCGAACTGATACTTTCCGACATCGTCAGCGACTCGCAGTGCTGATGGGTAGGTTGGAGCGGTAGCGGCCAGCCCGTTCAGGAGTGAGTTGTATCCAGGACGACCTTGAGCGTTTTCATGCGTGTTCTGAGATCCCCGTAATGCTCCATCGGCCAGGCCGATCAGTAGGGTGATGCCCCTTGCGGCCTCCAGGGTGAGTACGGCTTTCGAGTCGCAGATCAAACATTGTCTGATCATCGTTCATTCTCCTGATGAGTGAGTACGGCAATGTGGTGTCTGGCCACCGTTACGTGGCAGTGTTTTTGGTGGGTTTGTTCTGGATGGATGCGCTCAACACCTTAAGCAGGCGATTCAGAATCCAGCACGCCAGCAGTACGGCGATCAGCAGTGGCGGGAAACGCAACATCAACATAATGCTTACGACCAACGTGCCGGCTGCCGCCAACGCGCCAACGAACGCAAACAGGCAAAGCAGAAATCTCATTAGTGTCATTTCGGATCTCCAAAGTCTTCCTGAAGTCAGACTGGGGTTTGGTCATTGGGTTTGAGTGGCGAGCGCTTCGAGCTTGCCGGCCAGTGAGTTGGAGTTGGTTTGTGGTGCTTTGCATTGCTCCGTGGTAACGGTTGCATCCGGGCTTGAAAAGAACTCTTCAATCACAGCACCGCTGTCTTCCTCGCTGTCCTCAAAAGCGCCGTTGCTAAAGCCTCGTCGAGCCGCCTCATCCAGCGCTACCTGATCAAATCCCGCTGATTGCCGTTGGGTCTCAAGTTCGTTGGCAGACTGCAGCATCTCTGCGATGTTCATGCCGCCGCGCACGGTCAGGTCGACGTAGAAAATCGGTGTGCCATGGCTCTGTCGTGTCGACTTGCCACGCAGACGCAATTCCAGCGGTAGGCAGGCCAACCGGTTACCCGAGATGGCCTGGAAGTAATGCAGCCGAGCGGCCAGGGTGCGGATGCTGTTGAAACCAGTAGTGCGGAACACGAAACTGCCTAGCGGATCGTCATCACCGATCAGCACATTCAACCTGCCATAGGGCTTGCAAGCTCCGCCTTTGGCTAATGAACAAGCATCCGGCGAGGGGCAGGGGAGTGATTGCATACCGTCCTGCGTGACACGTTTACAGGCCTCGCCATTGCCGACACACAGCGGTCGTCCAGACTGGCGATCGAACAGGGTGTAGTCGGCACGGAAGTTCAGATCTGGTTCGTTGAACAGCAGGCGCACCGGGATGCTGCGCAGCTTGTCTTCCTTGCTCTGGCGTAGTTCGTCATTGAGTGGGTGTAGTAGCCAGCCGTCCCGGCTTTGCACCTGGGACGTGATGGTGAATTGATCATCTTTCTCCGGCAGGCGTTTACCGTTTTTCTCGATGACTTTGCCGATGGAGATGCGTCCGAGCGCAGGGGGTGTCAGGGCTAAGCCTTTCAACATGATGGTTCTCCTGGAAATGAAAAAAGGCCGGCCACGCAGCGCGAACTGCATGGACTGGCCAAGGGGAGGTAATAGCGGAGTCAGTTGATCAGGAAGCGGCGACTGCCTTCCTTGGTTTTGGTGTAGCGAACTTGTAGGTAGGGTTTCTCTTGCAATAGGCGTTGGACATCGAGTACGGCACTGTCCTTGGATTTTTTCCAGCTGATGTAACCGCTGGAAAACTCCGCTCGGGTGGCCTCGCCCATGGCCTGCAGTAGTATCTGCTTGAGCTGGGCCTCGCGCGTTTCCTTCTCGCCAATGGACTGGCGAACGGCCTTAAGTTCCAGGTAGGCCTCTGCTAAACCGGCGCGACTGCTGAAGTCGACGGTCTGGCCGTTGTCTTCTGGGTACAAGCAGCGCAAAGCTGCTTCAGCCGATGCGCTACCGTCGGCCGGTGGCGGGGTATCGGTTTCCACGTAGGTCCAGAACTTGCGCTCCAGTTCGATCAGGCGAGCGATCATTTGCTCGTCACGCTCGATGCGATGAATCTCCAGGTGCTGACCGCCCAGCAGTACCGCCACATCCGCGGCTTGCTTGCCAGTGACGGCGAGCTGGTGCATCACTTGAAGTTGGACATACTCGGGCACGCCTTCCTTCCAGAGACGTGCCCCGTTTATGCCGGCGGTCTTGCATTCGAGGATCTGCACGTCGTCTCCGCCAATTACCTCGCGGTCGATGTTGGCCAGCATCCAGGGCAGTTCGGGGTTCGGATGCTGCAGCACGGCGTTAATCCGCCGCACTTTTTTACCGGTGCGCTTGCTGTAGTGCCAAGCGACGATGGGTTCCAGCACATTGCCCCAATAGGCTGGACTCTCTTCATCATGAGGATCTATTTTCGGTAGCGTGGCATCGCGACCAGTCTTTTCAAGCCACAGCTCCAACTGCGACTTGTACGGGTTGAGCCCAACCGCAGCGCCTGCGTCGGAACTACCGATGCCTTGTTTACGCACTTCAAGCCAGTCCTCGCGCGGCAGTTCCTTGGTGCTGACCAGGCGAAGGGCAGGGCGGAGCTTCGGGGTACTACTATTCAATGAGGTTGCTTTCATCGTGTTCACCTTGCAGGCATAAATACGCCCGACCAGCACAAGGCTGACCGGGCGTGGCGATTGACGAGAAGGGTTAAGCTGCGAGACGCAGCGCTGCATCCAGGGCGCGTTGCTTGATTTGCGAACCCTGACCAAACCACGCTGAGTCCATGCGGTACTCATTGCTACGTGCGCGGCGCTCGTGATCGACGTACTCGGTCACCGCATTGAGCAAGCCCCAGGCGGTTCCGCGTGCCGATTCGAGCTGGCTGCCCCGACCACGGCCTTCATACAGCTCTTGCACCTTTCGTAGGGCGCGTTCGTTGGGTAGTTGCTCTGGTAGTTGATTGCTCGGATTTACCTCACACAACACCGACATGAAATATCCAAGAGCCTCATGCCACTGGACCTTGCGTTCAGCGAGATGGCGCATGCGATACATGAACTCGTCCCAGCCGGAGACGGCTATGCCGAGTTGCTTCTTCACTGCCTTCGGATCGAAGCGGGTATTGTGCGGCACCTTGATTGCACGAGATGAGCCGTCCAGGGCTATCGTCAGGGTGTTGTTGCAGACCACGCGCACGGTGGTGGGTGTTGCCGTGGTGGCCAGGGTGCCGTCGCAGGACGTGGCCAGCAGCAGGTAGCCGTTGACCTGATCGTTTCCTTTCAGGGCAGCGCCTTGTCCGGTGCGCGCAAGTGCCCAGAACTTGCGCCCGCCTTTGAGTACCCCCGCAGTCTCCAGCTCGTAGCCGGAGACCTCGGTGAGGTCACGATAAAACTCCAGCACCTCACGCGGCTGCACGGTGTGGTAACGCTGGGAGACCACCGACAGCGGTGCTTTAGTATCGGAGCGGTAGAGCACCTTCTGCTCCGGAAAAGAATGTATAGCGCCGATGTGGCCGACGGCACCCGATTTGAAGTGTACGGGGCTTTCTTGGATCGCCCAGTCCATCCCAGCTTCGCGTTGCCAAACTTCGATGGGTTGCTTCTGAGTGAGCTGATTGCCCAGGCCATGCCAGGGAGTTTCGCCAGCGTAGGCCATAGTTTCGACGAGATGAGCCATTGTTTTAATTCCTTTAGGTGCAAGCCGGCATAAAGCGCCACGCAGAGCGCAGCACCGTCCGGACGAAATAAATAGAGGGGAGGTTGACTTGGTTAGGTCGGGAGGTTGAAGTGGTGGCCACATAGCAAGCAGAGGTTGTGGGCCAGGACGTGGCGATCGAGCGACTCACCCAGTTGGGCGCCGAGAGCACAGCCGGCGACACCACCGGCCAACCCGCCGAGGATGGCACCCGATACCGAACCGAGGGTGATACCTACAGGGCCGGCGATGGCGCCAATAAGCGCGCCTGCTTGGCCTCCAGCAAGCGCAGCACTAACGCCGCGCACAGCACCACCCACGGTGCCGATGGCCGCGCCGACTTTCATGGCGTGATGAAAAGAAGCGACTTTGGGGGAATGACAGCGAGGGCACTGCAATGACATGGGGCGAACCTCCTTGGGGGTGATGTCACTGCGATTATGTGTGGCTGAATTCTTTTCGAATTGAAGTGCTCAGGTTAGACCAAGCATCGGCATACGAATTGAAGCCTTAGAGCGCGCGACGCCCCATCTCTCCAAGCTATCTACTCTAAATAGCGGCTATTTTGGCTATCCGTAGCCAAAATAGCCGCTATTTTACCAATGTATGCGCCAAACTCACGATTTCTAAAAATCGTTATTACGATAAGTCAAGATGTGTGCTTGGAAATTTCTCGCTGACTTCCGGTCACTGCATCCTCGCCCAGGAATCATCCACGTGGAGCCTTTTGCGGTAGGTTGTGGGTCTATTTAAGTTGTTTTCGTAAAAGTCAATATTGGCGCTAACAATTTTATTAGATTTTATAAGCGCGGGCGGTTCGGTTGTGAGCGCGGCCTAATAACATTTCCCCTGTGTATTCAGAGCGTAACGAGAGGGTGAAATGGAAAGGGAAGATGAAAGAACAGCGATTGCTACGTCTGATGCGAGGGAGGCGGTACTGCGAATTAAGCAGGTAATTGGTCGTTTGGGAGTGGCGCGCTCTACGATATATGATTGGATGAATCCCAGGTCTCCAAGGCATGATCAGGAATTTCCTTTGCCAATAAGACTTTCGAGTGTAACTGGCAGGGGGGCAATTGGTTGGTTGGAGTCTGATATATGCCGATGGATTGAATCGAGGCTTTCAGTTGTCCCAGGGGGCGGAGGGGGGCGAAATGTTTGAGTCAAAGGGTAAAGGCCTTCCCCCAATTAATAGCAAGTTTCCAGCAAGTTTGCAGTTTCCCCTCCTTAATTCAGCAATTGACGAGGTTGAAAGAAATATACAGTCTCCAAGGCCGTTAATATTTTTTGGGGCTTTGACTGCTATCTCAGTAGCGGCTCAGGGGAGGTTTGATGTGCGCAAGCCTATTGGGCAGTGTGTACCGCTGTCATTATTGATGCTGGCGATAGCTAGTTCAGGTGAGCGTAAGTCGTCTTCAGAAAACGTTTTCTTAGAGCCTGTTCGTGAGTTTCAAAAAACACAAGATGTTGTGTGGAGGGCGCAGCTAGGAGAGTGGGAAGTGAGGGATAAGATTTGGCTCGCTAAAAACAAAGAGCTGTTAAAGCGAGTTGAAAAGGCATCAAGTAGAGGTGAGTGTACTGAGCTAGTTGAGCAAGAGTTAATAGCGAATGCTTTGGTTCGTCCGGTTAGACCAAGGCAGTGCAAAATGATTTATGAGGACTCAACTTCGGAGGCGCTGTTTTGCGGGCTTTATCAAAACATTCCAACGGCAGGTATTATTTCAAGTGAAGGTGGTTTGAAGGGGCGGGCGTTTAACGATTTATCTAAGCAGAACGCAATGTGGAGCGGTGATCCAGTGGTGGTGGATCGTAAAACGGCGGAAAGCTATGAGCTTCATGGGGCTAGATTGACTGTTTCATTTATGACGCAGCCTAGCGCTTTTAAGTCGTATATTGATTCCCATGGTGAGAAGTCTCGTGGGTCTGGGCTGTGGGCGCGCTTTTTGGTGTGTTTTCCTGAGTCAACTCAGGGGACAAGGGTTTTGAGCGGTGCAACAATTTCATGGGATCATATTAACAATTATGCAGGTCGATTAAAGGAATTACTTTCTTATAATTTAGGGCTTTTGCATTCCCCTAATCAAAAACGTAAGATAATTTCATTTGCTCCTGCGGCTTGCGAGAGATGGCTTCAGGTGTTTAATGATATCGAGTCAGAGATCAGGGAAGGTGGCAGATTTTATGCCGCGGGGGATCATGCCTCAAAATTGGCGGATAATATTGCACGGGTAGCGGCGTTGTTACATGTCTTTGAGGGGTTTGATAGTGATATATCGATTGAGACGTTGAATTTCGCAATCGACTTTTGTCTTTGGTGTTCCGATGAGTTTTATCGGTTATTTGTCCCTCCGAGGGAAATAGATTTAGATGTTTATGAATTGCGCGCGTGGTTTGACAAATATCGTGAGGATGGCTTTGAAAATGTGAGGAAGAATAGTATTCTTCAGTATGGGCCGCGAAGATTGAGAAGTAAGATACGTCTTGATGCAGCGCTGGACGAGCTTATTTCTCTAGGCGAAATTTCTTATTCTGAACAAGGAAGTACGTTGGTGGTGGATTTTTCAAGGAGGGGGTACTTATTTTAGCTAGTGGTCTTTTCTCTTCTGCCGAGAAAGCTTTGAGACTGTATTTTTCAAATAAAATTTATAAGGCCAGGGTCGTAGTACTCTGGCTTTTTTATATGCCCCTAATTTAGCGTCGCTTTTTACGTAGTGCCTTGTATGTTTCCTGATTGCAGGTGTTGTGAATGAGCTCTTCGGTTATGAAGTTCTTTAGGTCTTTAATCGTTTCTTGTGCTTGGATTTCTGAGAGGTAACTTTGAAATTTCATGCTGGTATAAATTGCTTCAATGGTTTCAGATTCGGTGCCCCATCCATTTTTCGGTGGGTTTTTCAGCAGTAGAGAGAAGTGATCTCTTATTTTTGATATTTTTGATTCCTTCCGGTTTCCGCCTTCAGTTGCGCGTTCGCGCCTAAACTTTTCTTCGTCAATATGATTCTTGTAACCATCAAGGAATCCTAGTAAGTAGGATGCATGCGATATATAGATAAATGCTTTCTCTGTATTATTTTGTTCTACTTGTAGTTTTGCGCTTAGATAATAAACTTTTGCGTAGAAAAAATACAATTTAATTTTGCTTCTTTTTTCTTCGTCGTATGTGTTTGTCCAGCAGCTTAGAATGTCCTTCCATGTGATTTTTGGGGTTTCTAAAAACCTTGATATGCTCTGGTCTATGTGGCTGTTTAATTCCTTTGGCCAGTTTTTTTTCAGGGTCGCTCTGAGTATTAGGTGTGTGTGATTTAGTAAGTTGTTTAGTTTTTCTTCTTTTGCCTCTATTGGGTGAGGGAGAAGATTTTTACTTTTTTTCTTTAAAGGTTTATTTTTCGAATATAGAGAATTTAGAAGTTCGGTGAGAGTTTTATTGTCTTTCATTGTGTGGAGGCTCATTTATGAATTGTAGGCTATGGTAAGGATAAAAAAACAGCCCAGTCCGCCATTAGAGCACGGCGTTTTTCTAGAAAGTCTGAACGCGAGTAAGCCCCTTCTGTTTGATCCCTCTCATCGTGAGCCAGCGCCATTTCACAGACTTCACGTGGGTAGTGTGTGCATTCGCCAGCCCAATCACGAAATGAAGATCGAAAGCCATGGCGAGTGATGTGCTCGTACCCCATGTCGTGCAGGAGGGTTCTGATAGCATTTGCATGCATCACCCCTGTCTTGCCTTGGCCTGGGAACAGAAAGGGACTTCCTTCGTCTCGCAGAATACTCTTCACAAGCTTTACCACTTCTTCGGCAAGCGGGATTACGAAAGCTACTCGCATCTTCATTCGCTCATCTGGCAGTGACCAAGTGCATGCTTCCAAATCAAACTCATCCCAACGAGCGAACCTAATCATGTGGGCGCGTGCGCTGGTCATGATCAGCAGTTGAGCGGCCCAAGACGGAGGTGTGGCGTTTACCCTAAGCTTTACCATCAGTTCCGGCACTTCCTGCCAGCGCATTGCTTCGAAGTGCTCACGCTTCCGAGCCTTCCTCTTTTCAGAGCGGCTCAACAGATTGTCTAAGTGCCCGCGCCAGCGAGCAGGGTTCTCACCTTGTCGCAGGTTACGTGCCTTGGCTGCGTCCAGGACTTGTTCTATTTGTCCACGTACCTCGTCAGCCGTTCTGGTCTTGGTGGCCCAGATGGGTTGCAATATCTTAAGTACTTCGGGAGTACCTATGTCTTCGGCTGAAAGCTTGCCTATGTGATCAAACGCATACAGCTCCAGCTTCCGCAGCCACCCTTTACGCCACTTTTCCGACCACGCCGCGCCGTGAGCATCACGGTATTGCTTTGCGAGCGTCTCGAATTTTAG
Organism: Pseudomonas fontis; assembly: GCF_028656955.1. GTDB lineage: Bacteria > Pseudomonadota > Gammaproteobacteria > Pseudomonadales > Pseudomonadaceae > Aquipseudomonas > Aquipseudomonas fontis. The sequence continues at coordinate 177,617 of NZ_JAMDGY010000011.1, read as the reverse complement.
TTGCTTGGCTTCACTTGCACGCTGGGCTTCCCGTTGAGCGGCGCGCTCTATATCTCTGGCTATCAGGGGATCAATGCCATCACTTAGTTGGCTGCGTTTAGCGCTGGCGTCTTGTCTGGCTTTCTTGAGACTCACCTCAGGGAATGAGCCTAGGCCCATCTCTCTGCGACGGCCCGCCAGCTGGAAGCGAAGCAGCCAGGATTTACGCCCGGTAGATTTGACGACCAAGCGAAGCCCATCACCATCTTCATAGGTGCCGGGTTCGGTCAGATTTTCGACTTGTTTCGGATTCAGTTTACCCATTGGATTTCCCCTGTCGCCCGTTTTGTCCCCCCACCTGTCCCCCCACTTCATCGTCGGATGAGGTCGAATGGCTTTGAACGCCATCGGACAGGGGAATGCTTGAAACTCCCGGAATAGCTACGCTATCAGTAAGATTCTTGGATGGGGTAGGATTATTTCGGACAATTAAAAAGCCGGCTTGTGGCCGGCTTCTCGGGGACAGTCTTGGCTTACTTTTGGTAGGCCGCAACCGCCTTCAAATCGTTGTCCGACGCTTGCGGTCGGTTGGGTCGAGGGCTGTGTGAGGCCTCGCCGGGCCCGCTGGCGTGCTGAAAGCACCCGGGGCTAAATGTGGGCCGTAGCATACTGGGAATGGCTCGCAATGCCCAGCAAAAAATCACCCGCGCAGCCCTTTAGCCCGGCCGCTCCTGGCGCAATTGCGACCACCAGAACACCCACCCGACGATTTCCAACCCCTGATTACGCGCCTGGCTAACGCTATACGTCTCACACGGGAATTCATCACTGTCATGGCTGTGCAAACGCAACGCACCATTCGGTCGCTGGCTCAAGCTGTGAATGCGCAAGCGGCCATTGTGCAACACCGCATACACCTCGCCGTCGATCACCCGGGTAAAACTGCGGTCCACCGCCACCGTACTGCCAAACGGCAGCAACGGCGCCATGTTGTAGTCCGGCATGCACAAGCACAGCGCCTGCTGGCCACTCACGCCCAAGCTATCAAGGGCCTGGCGAGGAATGCGCAGGTGGCGCTGCGGGATAGGCTCGAAGATTTTCGCCTGGGCACGGTAGAAGGGCAGGTAGACGTCGTCCTCCCGGTGCGCCGCCAGCAAGCTGTGGTCCGGCAGTTCAGCCACGGGCTGGTCGCTGGAACGGCTCAGCCGGGGCAGGGGCGTGTGGTGCTTGGGGCCCTCGCCGCTGCGCAGCCATTTGCTGCGCACGCACAACAGTTCGGCAATCTCATCCAGGCGCGCCATCGGCACACCCCGATGGAACCAGTTGTTCACATGCTGCGGGCTTACCTTGCGCTGCGCGGCAAAGTCCGAAGCGGTCAGGTTGCACTCACGCAGGAGCACTCTTAAACGATCACCAGATGTCTTCATGGTGAACAAGTCTAGAAGGCCAGACAGTGGGTTTAAATAAACGATGCGTTCAGATTTTTGAGGATGAAATGAGGGGTTTGAGGGAGATTGCCTAGGATGGTGTAGGAAAGTTTTCTGGTGGCTGTGATTTTTGCCTGGGATATCCAGGTTGCAGGGTTTGCTGCCGCTGCGCGGCAGATCGCCGGCAAGGCCAGCTCCCACAAAAATCAGCGGCATGCCTGGCTGAATGGGTCAGCCACAAGACCTCTGTGGGAGCCGGCCTTGCCGGCGATGAGGCCAGTGCATTCCCATATTTGGTCCTGCGACAATTCCTACGCATTCTTCTGAATAGTCGAGATTGCCGGCGGGAAGCCTTGCCACTAGGCTCAGTCAGTCACTGAAACATTCAGTGATCGGGTTTGGCGACCCGGTTAAACTAGCAACGCACCATAACCTCATCTGTTATGGCGGCTGTGCGTGGGAGGGCTTAGGCCCTGCCGGGTTCGCTAGTTTACCGGTTCGCCAACCCGCGCCCAGCTGCCACCTATTTGTTTGGCGACGAACAGATGGCGGCCTCACTAAACTAGAGATCCGCCATGAAAAAACTCGTCCCCGACCCCCCTCCGCTCCACGACTGCTACACCACCCCGAAATCCATCGGGCACTGCAACGAGCACGACAACCTTTTCTGCGTCGCTCCCGGCATCCACGCCGAAGACGCGCTCGTGCACATCGCGCTGCTGCTGGACTGCGCCTTCACCACCTGCACCCAAGCCATCGAGTTCGGCGAAGGCTCCGCCCGCAGCTTCAGCCAATGCACCCAGCAGTCCGTAGAACTGGCCAAAGGCCTGGTCTCATCGCTGATCGAAGGGGTCGGCCGGTATGCGCCGGCGTCGCCGCATAGCCAGTAACCCGCGGCCACAAAAAAGCCCCGCCAAGGCGGGGCTTTTTCACAGCAAATCGACTCAGCCCTTGTAGGCAGCAACCGACTTGGTGATCTCGGTACGAGCGGCTTCAGCGTCGCCCCAACCTTCGATCTTGACCCACTTGCCTTTCTCGAGATCCTTGTAGTTCTCGAAGAAGTGCTTGATCTGCTCCAGCAGCAGCGCCGGCAGGTCGGTGTATTCCTTCACGTCCACATACAGCTGCGACAGCTTGTCGTGTGGTACCGCGATGACTTTAGCGTCGCCGCCACCGTCGTCGGTCATGTGCAGGATGCCAACCGGGCGAGCACGGATCACCGAACCTGGCGCCACTGGGTAAGGCGTCACCACCAGCACGTCCAGCGGATCACCATCATCAGCCAGGGTGTTCGGGATGAAGCCGTAGTTGGCCGGGTAGAACATCGGGGTAGCCATGAAACGGTCCACGAACAGGCAGTCGCTGTCCTTGTCGATCTCGTACTTGATCGGCGCGTGGTTGGCTGGAATCTCGATGGCGACGTAGATGTCGTTCGGCAGGTCTTTGCCAGCCGGAATCTTGCTGTAGCTCATTGGGCAGTGCCCCCATGTTTGGCCAAAAATTGGCCGCGATTATAGGCATATTCCGCACCGCTTGCCACGCCCACCCGGATGCCCGGCAAGCTCACTCGGCCGCATCGCGGTAATGCGGGTGGTTATGCTGCAATTCAGTCAGGCGGGCCAACGGGTCCTGGCGGTAAAAAGCACTCAACTGCGCGTAAACCGCAGGGTACGCCGCCGACAACACATCCGGCGCCGTGAAGAAGTATTCACTGGTCACCGCAAAGAACTCCGCCGGGTTCTCCGCCGCGTACGGGTCAATGGCCGTCTCGGCATCCGGGTTGCGGTCCAGCTGCCGGTTGAGGTCGTCATAGGCGTGCTGCATCACCTTGGCCCAGTCACTCACGCGCATGTCGTGGTGCAGCGGCGGCAGGCCGTTGGCATCGCCATTGAGCATGTCCAGCTTGTGCGCCAGCTCGTGGATCACCAGGTTGTAACCCTCCCAGCCACCGCTGCCCAGCACGCCCGGCCAGGCCAGAATCACCGGGCCCTGCAACCAGGCCTCACCGCTGTGCTCACCGTCCCACTCATGTTCCACGCCACTGGAGTCGCGATGGCGCTGCGGGCTGACGAAGTCGTCGGGGTACAGGATGATTTCATGGAAGCCCTGATACCAGTTCAACTCCCCCAGGTGCAGCAACGGCAGCTGCGCCTGGGCGGCGAGGAACAAGCGCTGCTCGACGTCCAGTTCAACCCCGGGCAGGGTGGTCAGGTGCTTGGCATCGAGGAACAACACACAGGCCTCACGCAGCCAGTGGTCGTCCTCTTCGCGGATGCCATCGAGTATCGGCAAACGCTCGCGAATCCGCTGCCACAGCAGCGGATCAATCGGGTTTCTCGCCAGGGTTCGGCGGCGGCGCCAGGCGCTCAGGCTCCACATGGGCGCGGCTTAGTGGGCCTTGGCGGCTTTACGCCCCATGCGGCTGCGCACCAGGCCAATGATCATCGGCACCAGCGACAGCAGGATGATCGCGACGATCATGATCGACAGGTTGCTCTTGATGAACGGCACGTTGCCGAAGTAGTAACCCAGGGTCACCAGGCCACCCACCCAGAGGATGGTGCCGGCCACGCTGAAGCCCAGGAAGCGCGGGTAATGCATCTTGGCAATGCCGGCGACGAACGGGGCAAAGGTGCGCAGAATCGGCAGGAAGCGCGCCAGGGTCACGGTCTTGCCGCCATGGCGCTCGTAGAAATCGTGGGTCTGCTGCAGGTAGTCGCGACGGAAAATCTTCGAGTTGGGGTTGGCGAACAATCGCTCACCCGCTGTTCGCCCGACCACATAGTTGGTGCTGTCCCCCAGGATCGCCGCCACCATCAGCAGGCCGCCGAGCAGCACTGGGTCCATGCCACCGCCCGCCGCCACGGCGCCGGCAATGAACAGCAAGGAATCACCCGGCAGGAAGGGCATCACCACCAACCCGGTCTCGCAGAAGATCACCAGGAACAGGATCGCGTAGATCCACGTGCCGTAGTTGGCCACCAGCAGGTCGAGGTAGGTGTCGAGATGCAGAATTAGGTCCAGCGGGTTGAAATCCATGTACGGCACCTGTGTTCAGAACCCGACGCTACGGGCTGGCAAGGACTGGCAGTGCGAATGCGTTGGGTCGCTACCCGGGGGAAGGGTAAAATTTCACACAAATTGAGGGCGGCATTATACGGCCAGAAGCCCGTTATGCCTGCGCAGTTTGTAGCGGCGGATGTCGCGAACATGTGACACGAGGTACCGGCGGTCGCGCAAGGCGACCACCGGTCAGCGGCGATCAGTCGGAATTGATCGGCAGGATGTAGCTCTTGAACTCGGTGTCTTCGTGAAAACCGATGGACTCATAGGTCTTCATGGCCACTTCGTTGTCGCTGCTGGTGGACACGCGCATACGTACGGCGTTGGTCTCCTTGGCCATTCGCTTGGCTTCACGCATCAGGTGGTCGGCCACCAGCATGCGCCGGGAGTCCTCGGCAACGTAGATGTCGTTGAGAATCCACACACGCTTGAGCGAAAGCGAAGAAAAACTCGGGTACAGCTGGCAAAAACCCAGCAATTTGCCGTCGTCATCGTCCGGCAGCGCCAGGTAGATCACCGACTCGCCGCGCTCCAGGCGTTTGTGCAAAAACGAGCGGGAAGAGTCCGGATAAGGCAGCTGCCCGTAGTACTCACGGTATTTGACGAACAGCGGAGCGAGCAGATCCAGATGCTCCAGGGTTGCTTTGATGATTCGCATAAGCAGGCCTCGGGGTCCATGGGAGTTCGGCGGCGAATCTCGGGCAGCCGTTGCCCCAGATGCTGCCTAAAGCGCAGTAAAAGCGCAATCGGCGTAAAACTAGCCGCTCTATCACGGGGTGTTCAGCAGGAAGTTTCCATTTTTTGGGGCGTCCGTGTCTGATTCCAGGGTCTGAATCTGGGCCTCATCCTTCAGGTTGACCCCCGAAAGTTGCCGCCGGCAGGCCTCGCGCATCAGGTACAGCAGGCGATGGGCAGCCATCCCGTAGCTCAGGCCTTCCAGGCGCACATTGGAGATGCAGTTGCGGTAGGCATCGGTCAGGCCGACCTTGGGGTTGTAGGTGAAATACAGCCCCAGGCTGTCCGGCGAGCTCAGGCCCGGGCGCTCACCGATCAAGATCACGGTCATCTTCGCCCCCAGCAGCTCGCCGATTTCATCGGCCACCGCCACGCGGCCCTGTTCCACCAGCACCACTGGCGCGGTCGACCAGCCTTCGGCGGCCACTTGCTCGCCAAGCCGGTCGAGAAACGGCAGGGTGTGCCGATGCACCGCCAGCGCCGACAGCCCGTCGGCGACGATGATGGCCAGGTCGATGCCACCGGGGTTGGCCTGGGCGTGTTCGCGCAGGTGCTGGGCCGAGTCTTCATGCAGGCGCCGGCCGAGGTCCGGGCGTTGCAGGTAGCTGTGGCGGTCGCTGGCGGCACTGTGCAGCAAGAGGCTGGCCTGCCCGCGTGCGCTCAACTGCTCGCGCAGGCCGGCATGGTCGAACGGCAGGTGCACCGCATCGCGGGCCTGGGCGTGGGCGAACTGGAAGTCCAGTTGCGCGCTGGTCGGCAGGCTGGTGCCGGTGCGGCCCAGGGCAATCCGCGCCGGGGTCAGGCGGCGCAGCTCCAGCCAGGGGTTGTCGCGGCTTGGGGTGTGCTTGTCCATGTCTGCTCCTTATCCCAGTTGCGCCAGGGCGTGACGGAAGGCCGGTGGCAGGTTGTCGCCGAACTGCACCCGGCCATCGGCCTGGGTGAAGATGCCCATGCGCGCCAGCCAGCCCTCGAACTCCGGTGCCGGCTTCAGGCCCAGGGTCTGGCGGGCATACAGGGCGTCGTGGAACGAGGTGGTCTGGTAGTTGAGCATGATGTCGTCAGAGCCCGGGATACCCATGATGAAGTTGATCCCGGCCACCCCCAGCAGGGTCAGGAGCATGTCCATGTCGTCCTGGTCGGCCTCGGCATGGTTGGTGTAGCAGATGTCGCAGCCCATTGGCACACCCAGCAACTTGCCGCAGAAGTGGTCTTCCAGGCCGGCGCGGATGATCTGTTTGCCGTTATAGAGGTATTCCGGGCCGATGAAGCCGACCACGGTGTTCACCAAAAAGGGTTTGAAGTGGCGGGCCACGGCATAGGCGCGGGTTTCGCAGGTTTGCTGGTCGACGCCGTGGTGGGCGTTGGCCGACAGCGCGCTGCCCTGGCCGGTCTCGAAATACATCAGGTTCTGCCCGAGGGTGCCGCGCTTGAGGCTCAGCCCGGCTTCGTAGCCTTCCTGCAATACGTTCAGGTTGATGCCGAAGCTGGCGTTGGCCGCCTCGGTGCCGGCAATCGACTGGAACACCAGGTCCAGCGGCACGCCACGGTTGATCGCCTCGATCGAGGTGGTCACGTGGGTCAGCACGCAGGCTTGGGTCGGGATGTCGTAGCGCTGGATGATCGCGTCGAGCATTTCCAGCAGCGCGCAGATCGAGGCGATGCTGTCGGTGGCCGGGTTGATGCCGATCATGGCGTCGCCGTTGCCGTAGAGCAGGCCATCGAGGATGCTCGCGGCGATCCCGGCGGGCTCGTCGGTGGGGTGGTTGGGTTGCAGGCGGGTCGACAGGCGCCCGCGCAGGCCCATGGTGCCGCGAAACCGCGTGACAACGCGGATCTTCTGCGCGACCAGCACCAGGTCCTGCACGCGCATGATCTTCGAGACGGCGGCGGCCATTTCCGGGGTCAGGCCCGGCGCCAGGGCGCGCAGGCTGCTTTCGTCGGCTGCGTCGCTGAGCAGCCAGTCGCGCAGCCCGCCCACGGTGAGGTGGCTGACCACGGCAAAGGCCTGTTTGTCGTGGGTGTCGATGATCAGCCGGGTGACTTCGTCGTCTTCGTAGGGGATCAACGCTTCAGTCAAAAAATGCGTGAGTGGAATGTCGGCCAAGGCCATTTGCGCGGCCACGCGCTCACCGTCGTTGCTGGCGGCGACGCCGGCCAGAAAATCCCCGGAACGTGCCGGGCTGGCCTTGGCCATCACCTCTTTGAGGCTGTCGAATCGGTAGGTCTGGGTGCCTACTGCGTGTACAAAACTTGCCATACAGGATCTCCAGAGCGCCGCAGGGCTGGCCTGCGGCGCGGGGTGGCGGCGGTCAGTGCAAGGCTTCTTCAGCCTTCTGGATCGCAGCGAATTCCTCTTCCGGTGTACCGGCCACCAGGTGATGGCGGCTGTAGAAGGCAAAGTAGGCGATCAGCACGCCATAGATGATGGCTGCGCCAATCACCACCCGTGGGTCAACCAGGAAGCCGGCGATCACCGCGATGCAGGCCAGCACCAAGGCCACGCCCGAGGTGAACACGCCGCCTGGGGTACGGTATGGACGCTCCATTTTGGGGCGTTTGATGCGCAGGGTGATGTGCGCGGCCATCATCAGTACATAAGACAGCGTAGCGCCGAACACTGCAACGAGGATCAGCAAGTCACCCTGGCCGGTCAGCGACAGGGCGAAACCGATGATGCCGGGGATGATCAGGGCCAGCACCGGCGCCTTGCTCTTGTTGGTTTGCGACAGCTTGCGCGGCAGGTAGCCGGCGCGCGACAAGGCGAAGATCTGCCGCGAATAGGCGTAGATGATCGAGAAGAAGCTGGCGATCAGGCCAGCCAGGCCGACCAGGTTGACGAAGCCGCCCATCCAGGTGGAGCCGCCGTAAGCCTTGGACAACGCCTCGACCAGCGGGTTGCCCGAGCTTTTCAGCGCTTCGGCGCCGGCACCGCCAGGGCCGACCACCAGGATCAGCAGGGCGAAGGCCAGCAGCACCAGCATCGCCCCGATCAGGCCGCGCGGCAGGTCACGCTTGGGGTTCTTGGTTTCTTCGGCGGCCAGCGGCACGCCTTCGACGGCGAGGAAGAACCAGATCGCATAGGGGATCGCCGCCCACACGCCGACATAGCCGAACGGCAGGAAGCTGCTGGCGCCGACCGCGTCGGTCTGGGCGATGTCGAACAGGTTGTTCACGTCGAAGTGCGGCACCATCGCCACCAGGAACACGCCCAGGGCAATCGCCGCTACCGCGGTAATGATGAACATCAGTTTCAGCGCTTCACCCACCCCGAAGATGTGGATGCCGATGAAGATGATGTAGAAGGCCAGGTAGATGATCCAGCCGCCAATGCCGAACAGTGACTGGCAGTAGGCGCCGATGAACACCGCGATGGCGGCGGGGGCGATGGCGTATTCGATGAGGATCGCGGTGCCGGTCAGGAAGCCGCCCCAGGGGCCGAAGGCGCTGCGGGCAAAGCCGTAGCCGCCGCCTGCGGTGGGGATCATCGACGACAGTTCGGCCAGCGAGAAGCACATGCACAGGTACATCGTGGCCATCAGTAGCGTGGCGAGGAACATGCCGCCCCAGCCGCCTTGGGCCAGGCCGAAGTTCCAGCCGGCATAGTCGCCGGAAATCACGTAGGCCACGCCCAGGCCCACCAGCAGCACCCAGCCGGCGGCGCCCTTTTTCAGTTCACGTTGTTGGAAATAGTCGGAGCCGACTTTTTCAAAGTCGACAGAAGAACCAGCCGGCACGTTGCCGGAGTGATCGCTTGGCATAGGGTTCACCTGTTTTTCTTATCGTTGCCAGCGGGATGCCGGCTTGTCTGGTGATGGTCTTGCAGAAAGCGAGCCAGAGCGGCTTGGGGCGCTTTGCAGGCCATCGCCGGCAATGCCGGCTCCCACAGGGAATGGCTCAACCCTGTAATTGTGGGAGCCGGCCTTACCGGCGATGGGCCGCGAAAGCGGCCCCAAATCAGGCCCTAGAAGAAGCCCAACGGGTTGATGTCATAGCTCACCAGCAGGTTCTTGGTCTGCTGGTAGTGGTCGAGCATCATCTTGTGGGTTTCACGGCCGACGCCGGACTTCTTGTAGCCACCGAACGCGGCGTGGGCCGGGTACAGGTGGTAGCAGTTGGTCCACACACGGCCTGCCTTGATGCCGCGGCCCATGCGGTAGGCGCGGTTGATGTCGCGGGTCCACACCCCGGCGCCCAGGCCGAACTCGGTGTCGTTGGCAATTGCCAGGGCTTCGGCTTCGTCCTTGAAGGTGGTAACGCTCACCACCGGGCCAAAGATTTCTTCCTGGAACACGCGCATCTTGTTGGTGCCCTTGAGCAGGGTCGGCTGGATGTAATAGCCAGTCGACAGGTTGCCCTCGAGTTTTTCCACCTTGCCGCCAGTCAGCAGTTCAGCACCTTCTTTCTCGGCAATTTCCAGGTACGAGAGGATCTTGTCGAACTGCTGCTCGGAGGCTTGGGCGCCGACCATGGTGTCAGTGTCCAGCGGGTCGCCGCGCTTGATCTGCTTGATCTTCTTCATCACCTCTTGCATGAACGCCGGGTAGATGGACTCCTGCACCAGCGCCCGCGATGGGCAGGTGCACACTTCACCCTGGTTGAAGAACGCCAGCACCAGGCCTTCGGCGGCCTTTTCGATGAAGCTCTGCTCGGCCTGCATGATGTCTTCGAAGAAGATGTTCGGCGACTTGCCGCCCAGCTCCACGGTCGACGGGATGATGTTCTCGGCGGCGCATTTCATGATGTGCGAGCCGACCGGGGTCGAGCCGGTAAAGGCGATCTTGGCGATGCGCTTGCTGGTGGCCAGGGCTTCACCGGCTTCGCGGCCGAAGCCTTGCACCACGTTGAGCACGCCTGGTGGCAGCAGGTCGCCGATGATTTCCATCAGTACGGTGATGCCCAGCGGGGTTTGCTCGGCCGGCTTGAGCACCACGCAGTTGCCGGCGGCCAGGGCCGGGGCGAGTTTCCAGGCGGCCATCAGGATCGGGAAGTTCCACGGGATGATCTGCCCGACCACGCCCAGCGGCTCATGGATGTGGTAGGCCACGGTGTTGCCGTCGATCTCGGCGGCGCTGCCTTCCTGGGCGCGCAGGCAGCCAGCGAAGTAGCGGAAGTGGTCGGCCGCCAGCGGGATGTCGGCGTTCAGGGTTTCGCGCACGGCCTTGCCGTTGTCCCAGGTTTCGGTAATGGCCAGGGTTTCGAGGTTCTGCTCGATACGGTCGGCGATTTTCAGCAGGATCAGCGAGCGCGCCTGCACCGAGGTGGTGCCCCAGGCATCGGCGGCGGCGTGGGCCGCGTCGAGGGCTTTCTCGATGTCTTCGGCGGTGGAGCGCGGGAACTCGGCAATCAGCTGGCCGTTGACCGGGGAGGTGTTTTCAAAGTACTGCCCTTTGACCGGAGCAACGAACTCGCCACCGATGTAGTTCCCGTATTTTTTCTTGAAGGTGACTTTCGCGCCTTCAGTACCGGGATGTGCATAACGCATGGTGTGTCTCCTGGCTATTGTGCTTGTTGAGGGAGGTAACAAGCGTAGAGCAAAGTGCGGGCCACTGCCGGCAGGCCCAGGTAAATCAAGGGCTTGGGCTTTTTTGCAGCGGGGGCGAGGCGGGCGCTGTGACAGCCCTGGCACAGGTGCTGTGACACTTTGTGCCATTTTCGGCACGGCCCGTGACTCGGTGGTCGAGCTGGCATTGCAATGCGCGGGCAGCTGGAGGATGCTGGGCTTCTCTCATCTGCGGAGAACAATAAAAAGTGCAGAGCAATCATCTCAGCCGGCACGCCCGGCAAGTGTTGACGGTGACCCAGGGCAAGGCGCACCTGGAAGGGCCGGGCAGCGATCCGTCGATTGCCCGATCCTGGCTGCGCTGCCTGGAGGACTACCACCTCGACCCGTCGCAAAACATGGCGCCGACCGTGCTGGAACATGGCCGTGTGCTGGAAAGCCGCGAGCGTTTGCAGCAGGTGCTGCAAATCGCCGGCAACGAGATGAACAGCCTGCACCAACAGCTCTCCGGCGCCGGCCATGCGGTGCTGCTCACCGATGCCCGTGGGGTCATCCTCAATTGCGTGACGGCGCCCACCGAGCGGCGCATTTTCGAGCGTGCCGGGCTGTGGCTGGGCGCCGACTGGAGCGAGGCCCGCGAGGGCACCAATGGCATTGGCACCTGCCTGGTCGAGCGTCAGGCGCTGACCATTCATCAGGACGAGCACTTCCGTGGCCGGCATACCGGGCTGACCTGCTCGGCCAGCCCGGTGTTCGACCCCCATGGTGAATTGCTGGCGGTGCTGGATGTGTCGTCGGCACGCCCGGATGTTTCCCGCCAGAGCCAGTTCCACACCATGGCGCTGGTCAACCTCTCGGCGAAGATGATCGAGAGTTGCTACTTCCTGCGCTATTTCGAGAACCACTGGCTGCTGCGCTTCCACTTGCAGGCGGAGTCGGTGGGTTTGTTCAGTGAAGGGCTGCTGGCCTTTGATGGCGATGGGCGGATTTGCGCGGTCAACCAGAGTGCCTTGAACCTGCTGGGGACCATTCGCGGCGGCCTGCTGGGCAAGCCGGTGGAGATGTTCTTTGATTGTGCGCTGGACGAATTGCTCGGCCGCGCCACGGCGCTGGCCAGCACAAGCTGGCCGCTGCGCACCCGCGATGGCCGGCTGCTGTTCGCCAGCCTGCGCGGCCAAACCCGTAGCAGCGTGCCCACCCCGGTGGTGGCGGTGGCCAAGCCGGCGCCAGCGGCGGGTATCTGCCTGGTCGACCCGGCATTGCAAAATGACTTCCGCCGCGCCGTGCGTGTGTTCGAGCGCAATGTGCCGCTGTTGCTGAATGGCGAGACGGGCTGCGGTAAAGAGGCGTTCGCCAAGGCCGTGCATCAGGCCAGCCTGCGTGCGGACAAGGCGTTTGTGGCGCTGAACTGTGCGTCCATCCCGGAAAGCCTGATCGAGAGTGAGTTGTTCGGCTATCGCGGCGGCAGCTTTACCGGTGCGCGCAAGGAGGGCATGCGCGGCAAGCTGCAGCAGGCTGATGGCGGCACCTTGTTGCTGGATGAAATCGGCGACATGCCGCTGGCGCTGCAAACCCGCCTATTGCGGGTGCTGGAAGACCGCATGGTGGTGCCGATCGGTGGCGAGCCGCAGGCGGTGGATGTGCGCATCATCAGTGCCACGCACCGCAACCTGCTGGAGCGGGTGGCGGATGGCAGTTTCCGTGAAGACCTTTATTACCGGCTCAATGGGCTGGAGATTGCCTTGCCGGCGTTGCGCGAGCGCAGTGATAAAACCCAGCTGCTGGATTTCATCCTGGCGGAAGAGGCGGCCGAGCAACCAGTCCACCTTGCCCCTGAAGCGCGCCAGGCCCTGCTCGATTTCGCCTGGCCGGGCAACGTACGCCAGTTGCGCAATGTGCTGCGCACGTTGGTGGCGCTATGCGACAACCAACGCATCGAATACGCAGACCTCCCGCCCATCGTGAAGAAAACGGTGATCACTGTGGGAGCCGGCCTTGCCGGCGATGAGGCCAAACAAGGTCCCGCCGCCCCCCTGCAGGACGCCGAGCGCGAAACCCTGCTGCACACCCTCGAACAACTACGTTGGCACATGACCCATGTCGCCCAGCACCTGGGGGTCAGCCGCAATACCCTGTATCGGAAACTGCGCAAGCATGGCCTGGCGCGGGGCGTCTGAGCGAAACTCAGGATGCGATTTTTCGCCCCCTAAGCTACCCTGCCTCCACGTTTCGTGAGGTCGACCATGCACATTCATATTCTCGGTATCTGCGGTACTTTCATGGGCTCGCTGGCAGTGCTGGCCAAGGAACTTGGCCACCGTGTCACCGGCTCCGATGCCAACGTCTATCCCCCCATGAGTACCCAGCTCGAAGCCCAGGGCATCGAGTTGCACCAGGGCTATGACGCCGCCCAGCTCGACCCGGCCCCCGACCTGGTAGTGATCGGCAACGCGCTGTCGCGCGGCAACCCGGCCGTGGAATACGTGCTGAACAAGGGCCTGCCGTACGTGTCGGGCCCGCAGTGGCTGGCTGACCATGTGCTGCAAGGTCGCTGGGTACTGGCCGTGGCCGGCACCCATGGCAAGACCACCACCAGCAGCATGCTCGCCTGGGTGTTGGAACATGCCGGCATGAGCCCGGGCTTCCTGATCGGTGGCGTGCCGCAGAACTTCTCGGTATCGGCGCGCCTGGGCGGTACGCCGTTCTTCGTGGTCGAGGCAGACGAATACGACAGCGCCTTCTTCGACAAGCGTTCGAAGTTCGTTCACTACCGTCCGCGTACCGCGATCCTCAACAACCTGGAATTCGATCACGCCGACATCTTCCCGGACCTGCCAGCCATCGAGCGGCAATTCCACCACCTGGTGCGCACCATCCCGAGCGAAGGCCTGGTGATCCATCCGACCACCGAGCCGGCCTTGGCGCGGGTGATCGAGATGGGCTGCTGGACCCCGGTGCAAACCACCGGCGAAGGTGGCCAATGGCAGGTCAAGCTGCTGAGCCAGGACGGTTCGCGCTTCGAGGTGAGCTTCGAAGGTGAAAGCCAGGGTGTGGTCGAGTGGGAACTGACCGGCCAGCACAACGTGGCCAACGCACTGGCCACCCTGGCGGCGGCGCGGCATGTCGGCGTTGTGCCGGCCATGGGCATCGCTGCACTGAGCGCGTTCAAGAGCGTCAAGCGGCGCATGGAGAAGGTTGCTGAAGTGCAGGGAGTGACCATCTATGACGATTTCGCGCACCACCCGACGGCGATTGCCACCACCCTGGATGGCCTGCGCAAGCGTATCGGCGATGCACCGCTGATCGCCGTGATCGAGCCGCGCTCCAATTCGATGAAGCTCGGCGCGCATCGCGACGGCTTGCCGGAAAGCGTGCGCGATGCCGACCAGGTGATCTGGTACGCACCGCCGAACCTGGGCTGGGACCTGGCCGGTACGGCGGCGCAATGCACCGTGCCGTCGATTGTTGCCGACAGCCTGGAGGCGATCATCGAGCGCGTGAAGAGCCAGGCCACGCCGGGCACCCAGGTGGTGATCATGAGCAACGGCGGCTTTGGCGGCCTGCATGGCAAGCTGGCTGAGGCCCTGAAATGAGCGGCCCGGAACGCATCACCCTGGCGATGACCGGTGCTTCCGGCGCCCAGTACGGCTTGCGCTTGCTGGACTGCCTGGTGCGCGAGGAGCGCGAGGTGCACTTCCTGATTTCCAAGGCGGCGCAGTTGGTGATGTCGACCGAGACCGACGTGGTATTGCCGGCCAAGCCGCAGGCGATCCAGGCGTTCCTGACCGAGTACACCGGCGCGGCTGCCGGGCAGATTCGCGTGTATGGCAAGGAAGACTGGATGTCACCCGTGGCCTCGGGCTCGGGTGCGCCGGCGGCGATGGTGGTGGTGCCATGTTCGACCGGCACCTTGTCGGCGATTGCCACCGGGGCCTGCAACAACCTGATCGAGCGGGCGGCGGACGTGACCTTGAAGGAGCGTCGCCAGCTGATCCTGGTGCCGCGTGAGGCGCCGTTCTCGACGATTCACCTGGAGAACATGCTCAAGCTGTCGCAGATGGGCGCGGTGATCTTGCCGGCGGCGCCGGGGTTCTATCACCAGCCGCAGACCATTGATGACCTGGTCGACTTCGTCGTGGCGCGGATTCTCAACCTGCTGAACATTCCCCAGGACATGCTGCCACGTTGGGGCGAGCATCATCTGGGCGGTGAGGAGTGAAGCTGCTGTTGAGCGCCCTGGCGTTGCTGGTGGTGGGGGGGTGCTCGACGGTGCGCACGCTGGATGCCGCCAAACCGGGGGCACCGGTGGTGTACTCGGGGACGCGGCTGAACCTGTATGTGATGCAGGGCGGGTGTTGCCCGGAAGACCGCTTCGGGGTGGCAGCGCCGGCACATCCGGGGTTGGACCTGCCGGGCAGTGCGTTGCTTGATACGCTGTTTTTGCCGCTGTCGTTGCTGACGGTGCTGGGGGTAGGGTTTCAGGCTACCGGTGGGTTGTAGCTACTGGCCTCATCGCCGGCAAGGCCGGCTCCCACAGTGTCCAGGCTGAACTCAACTCAATACCTGTGGGAGCCGGCCTTGCCGGCGATGGTGCCCCAGTTATTTCCCCAGCTTGCGCAACTCATCAGACTCGACAACCCGAACCCCATCCTGCTCTTCCAGCGCCAGGCGCCACAACGCCCTGGCCAACTGACAGGCTTCGATCCCGCGATACTTGCCGGGAATCAGCTTCGACAACGGCCCTGCCAACTGCTCGCCAAGGCGCGGTTCAATCCGCTCACCGAGCAACAGCGAAGGCCGGGCAATGGTCAGCTGCGGCCAATCCTGCGCCTTCAGTGCTTCCTCCATCTCGCCCTTGACGCGGTTGTAGAAAATCTTCGACTTGGCATCAGCGCCCAGGGCACTGATCACCAGCAAATGCCGCGCACCCATCTCCCGCGCGCGCTTGCTGAACGCCACCACCATGTCCAGATCAACTGCCCGAAACGCCGCCTCCGAGCCCGCCACCTTGATGGTGGTACCCAGGCAGCAGAACGCGATGTCCACCCGGCCATTGAGCTGCGGCAGGAACACCGCTGGATCACCCACCGGGTTTTCCAGGTGCGGATGCTCCGCCAATGGGCGGCGTGAAGGGGCTAGCACGCGGGTGACCGTCGGCTCGTTGAGCAGCCGGTCAAGCAGATGTTCGCCAGTAAGTCCGGTGGCTCCGGCAAGCAGAATGTGCTGAGGCGTCAGGTACATGATGTCTCTCCCTTGTTACAGTCAGCTTAGTGGCTGCCGGCACTTTTTGCTTGGCTGGCCTCGGCACTTTGCAGTGCTTTGCGGGCCTGCTGCTGACGCAACTTTTGCCAATGTGCCAGTACGCCCTTTGGCGCCCACATCTGTGGTTCGGAAGCTTCGAAGTCTTCCGCCTGTTCACGTTCGGCAACGCTCGCCTTGGCGAGTTCGAAGGCTTGTTGCAAGTCATCGGTCTGGTTCAGCGCCTGGGCAAACAGGGCATCGCCGAAATAGGTGAAGTCGGCTTCTTCGCTGCAACCGAACGACACTCGATCACTACGCGCCGCCGTCATGATCAGCGTGCGTTCATCCTTGAGAGGGGCGATGTAGCCTCCTGAATAACAGGCCGAGATGACAATGATCTTGTCGCGATCCTTCAGTGGGGCCAGGGCACTGGCCAGCTCGTCGGCAGGCAGGTCAGCCAGTTGCAGGCGCGGCTGGTCGAGCACCAGTTGGTGATCCTCGCTGCCATGGCTGGTCAGGTAGATGAACACCAGGTCTTCCGGCCCCGTGCGATCGGCCAGGGTGCGGGCCGCGCGGGCGAGGTTCTCGCGGGTGGCCAGCGGGCGGTCGGCAAGGTGGTCGCGGTGGTTCACCAGGTTGATATGGGCGACTGCGCCGAAGCGGCTCTTGAGCATGTTGCTGACATAGTCGGCCTCGCGCATGAACACGCTCTGCTTGCCATCACCGGCCAGGGTCAGGCTGTACAGCTCGATCTCCGGGGTGGATGGCGGCACTTGCGCCAGCGCTTTTTCCAGCAGGCTGCCCTGGTTGAGCAGGGCCAGTTCCAACGGGTCGGGCAGCAACCGGCCCTTGTCATCCCGTACGCGCAGGCCGTTGACCCACAGGCCGCTTTCCGCGGGCGCATCGATTGGCGTCAGTTGGCCGGCGCCCTGGTAGGTGTCGTTCTCGAAGCCGCCGACATACACACTGCCATCCGCCAGTTGCAGGCGACCACTGCCGGAGAAACGCCAGTCACGGAACCGGCCTTTGTAGTGGCTGCCATCCACGGCGAAGAGTTCGCCCTTGCCGGTAAGCGAGCCGTCCTTGAACTGGCCGATCCACACATCGCCGTCGGCGTTCTCGTAGCGGCCGCGGCCTTCCAGGCGATTGCCCTTGAACTCGCCGATGTACTGGTCGCCTTCGGCGCTGTTGAAGGTGCCGCTGCCTTGCAACTGGCCATTGACGAAATGCCCGCTGAACTGATTGCCGCTGGCGTCGCTGCGAATGCCTTCGCCATTGGGCTTGCCCTTGGCGAACAGGCCCTGGTACTGGGAACCGTCGGCCAGGGCCAGGTGGCCGGCACCGTTGTATTGGTCATCCTTGAACTGCCCGCGATATTGCAGGCCACCCTCCTTGAGGGTGCCTTCGCCGTCACGTCGGCCCAGCTTGAAGCCGCCGCTGTAGCTGCTGCCGTTGCTGGTCAGTTCGCCCTGGCCATGGAACAGGCCCTGTTCGAACTGGCCGCGATAGATTTCGCCGTTGCTGCCGTGCCATTCGCCACGGCCGTGCCACTGGCCATTGCTGAAGTTGCCGGCGTACCAGCTGCCATTGGGGTAGTCGACGCGTCCGGCACCTTGCAGCAGCCCGTTGACCACTTCACCCCGGTAGCGGCCGCCATCGGGCAGGCGGGCATCAGGCGGGGAAAGCGGTTCGCCATCGCCGCAGGCGGCAAGTAGCAGGGTCAGGGCAAGAGGCACGAGAGGGCGCATGACGGGGTCCAGGCAAGTGAGGCCCCGAGTATGCCGCAGATTGTCCCGGGTGAAACAGCCGGGGGTGGCTGTTTCACCTTGAGGTTAGGTCAGACGAAGCAGAGTGACAGCGGCTCGGCGATGTAAGCCGGTTTGTCCTGGCCTTCGATTTCCAGGGTCACGGTTGCCTTGAGCAGCCACTGGCCGGGCTTTTTCTCGATGGCGCTGGTGAGGTCCACCTTGAGCCGCACCCTGGAGTCCACTTTGACAGGCTGGATAAATCGCACACTGTCCAGGCCATAGTTGACGACCATTTTCAGACCTTCAGGTAGGACCAGAATGCCCTCCATCAGCTTCGGAATCAGCGAAAGGGTGAGAAAGCCATGGGCGATCGTGCTGCCAAATGGCGTTTTTGCCGCCTTCGCCGGGTCGACATGAATGAACTGGAAGTCCCCTGTTGCCTCGGCAAACAGGTTGATTCGGTCTTGATCGATCTGTAGCCATTCGGAACGTCCCAGTTCCTTACCAACGTACTGCGCAAGCTCTGTAACGGGTACTTGGGGCATCGAAACTCTCCTGAGTAACGGGTGGTTTTATTGTGTTTGGCAGATTCGAAAACCTAAGATCAGCATGCCGGCATGTTCAGGTCAAGTCCGTATGGTTTGAGCGAATATCGCGCTATAGACCGGTCGATAGCGTGCTTATAATGGCCACCAGGTCTGAGGGAGAGATGCAATGTTGTTGCGTGGTTTGACGTGGCTCGTGCTGTTCCAGCTGTTGGGAACAGCGATCAATCACCTGCTGGTGCCGATTTTGCCGGGGCCGATCATTGGCCTGGTGCTGTTGCTGATCTTCCTGAT
Source organism: Pseudomonas fontis (assembly GCF_028656955.1). GTDB lineage: Bacteria > Pseudomonadota > Gammaproteobacteria > Pseudomonadales > Pseudomonadaceae > Aquipseudomonas > Aquipseudomonas fontis. The sequence goes on along the minus strand of NZ_JAMDGY010000011.1, from coordinate 159,085 downwards.
GCTGCGCGGCGAAGTCAGCGCGCCTTTGAGCGAAGCGTCGAGCAGCCTGCTGCGCTACCTGCCGTTGCTGCTGGTGCCACCGGCGGTGGGGGTGATGGTGTATGCCGCGGACATTGCCGCCGACTTCTGGGCCATCGTCGGCTCGCTGGTGCTCTCGGTGCTGATCGCCCTGGTGTTCTGCGGCGTGCTGATGCAAAAGCTGATCGCCCGCCAGGCCAAGCGCGAGGATCAGCCATGAGCCTGGACTGGCACGGCGCCATCGAGGCGGTCATCCACCATCCGCTGTTCGGTATTGGTATCACCCTGGGTGCGTACCAGCTGGTATTGGCGGCCTACGAAAAAACCCGCTGGATCTTCCTGCAACCGGTGCTGGTGTCGATGCTGGTGGTGATCGGCGTACTGCTGACTTGCGGGCTCTCCTACGCCGAATACCGCAAAAGCACCGAGATCATGAACATCCTCCTGGGCCCGGCCACCGTGGCCCTGGCGATACCGCTCTACCTGAACCTGAGACGCATCCGTCAGCTGTTCTGGCCGACCTTTACTACGCTGGTAATCGGGGGGCTGGTCGCCACGTGCCTGTGCGTGTTGCTCGGTTGGTGGTTGGGTGCCGAGCACATGATCCTGATGACCATGGCGCCGAAGTCAGTGACTTCGCCCATCGCCATGCTGGTGGCGGAGCAGATTGGCGGCGTGGCGGCCCTGGCAGCGGTGTTCGTGCTGATTACCGGGGTGATCGGGGCGATTTTCGGCCCGGGCCTGTTGACCCGCTTTGGTGTGCACAGCCCCGAGGCGCGTGGCATGGCCCTGGGCATCACCGCGCATGCGGTGGGCACCTCGGTGGCGTTGCAGGAAAGTGAGGAATGCGGGGCCTTCGCGGCCCTGGCGATGAGCCTGATGGGGGTTGCCACGGCGGTGTTCCTGCCGTTGGCAGTAAGCCTGGTTGCTTGAGGACGATTGATGACGTTACCCCTGTTTCCACTCAATACCGTGCTGTTTCCCGGCTGCAATCTGGATTTGCAGATTTTCGAGGCGCGGTACCTGGACATGATCGGCCGCTGCATGAAGCAGAGCGGTGGCTTTGGCGTGGTCTGCATTCTGGAGGGCGAGCAGGTCGGGCCGGCGCCGCAAGGCTTTGCCCTGATCGGCTGCGAGGCGGTGATTCGCGACTTCAAGCAGCAGGACAACGGCCTGCTGGGGATTCGCGTGGAGGGCGTGCGCAGGTTCCGGGTCGGGCCGTACGAGGTGCAGAAGGATCAATTGCTGATTGCCGATGTGTCCTGGTTGCCGGAGCAGGAGGATGCACCGCTGGAAGACGATCACCACGATTTGCTGGCGTTGTTGCATGCCTTGGCCGAGCACCCGATGGTGGCGGCGCTGGATATGTCTGTTGAGGTGATCGGGCAGAAGGTCCTGGCCAATCAGTTGGCCTACCTGTTGCCGTTTGATGAGCAGGACAAGCTGGAATTGCTGGCGATTGATTCGCCGCGCTTGCGGCTGGAAGCGATCCAGCATTTGCTGGATCGCCTTCAGGGGGAGCTGTTTGCCTGAGGGTATCTGGCTAGCCCAATGCCCTGTGAGGGGTGGTGGCGGTCAGTATTGGTAGCGCAGTAGTGCATGCGGCAACGCATGCAGCGCAAAGAACGCCAACACCCCCATGCACGCCGGCAGTACCAGCCACCACACCTTCAACGGCAGCGCGGCGAGCGGCTGACGGTCCTGCAGCAAGGTCAGGCTGGTGGCGCAGACGCAGCAGGCCAGCATGGCCCCGGCCAGCACATCCGTCGGCCAGTGCGCCCCCAGATACACCCGCGACAAGGCAATTGCCGCCGCCGGAATACAGCCCAGGATCACCCAGGTCAGGCGCATGCGCGGCGGTTGCCCGCGCCCGGCCAAAATCGCCAGCACCAGGAAGAACGCAAACGCTGCCGAGCTATGCCCGCTGGGCATGCTGTAGGTGGTCAGCGGGTCGCTCAACACTTCCGGGCGGGCTCGGGCAAACAGCCATTTCAAGCTGCCATTGGCCAGCGCCGTACCGATCAGCGCGCTGCCGGCGAAGATCGCCGGGCGCCATTGCCGCGCAAGCAGCAGTAGGCCGGTGAGTACACCCCCGAGAATGAACTGGGTACGGAAGTCGCCCATCCGGGTAATCAGCACCAGGGTGCCGTCGATGGCGCTGCTGCGGTTGTTCTGGATCAGGGTCATCAGCCCCTGGTCGAACGCGCTCAGGTATGGCCAGCCGAAGAACATCGCAAGCAACGCCAGCAGGCTCAGCGCGGCTATCAGCCGGGTGCCCTTGTGCTGGCTGCGCAGGCTGGCATTGACGCTCAGGCCCAGCAGCACCGCGAGGGTGGCGGCAATGATCCCGGCCTGCATCCAGAACCCTTCGGGCAATGGCAGGCGCATGGCCGCGCCGGTGGCCCAGCCGGGCAGCAGGTAGGCCACCGACCAGCCGGCCCCGGCGACCAGGCTGACCGCGATGAAGCGCGGGATCGGCATGTCGAACATCCCGGCGACCATCGGCAGCATCGGCCGCAGCGGGCCGATGAAGCGGCCCACCAGCAGGCTGGCAATGCCGTAGCGCTGGAAATAGGTCTCGGCGCTGCCGATCCACTGCGGGTGGGTGCGCAACAGCGGCAGGCGGCGGATGCCCTGGTGGAAGTGCCGGCCCAGGGTGTAGGAGATCGCATCCCCCAGCAGCCCGCCGAGGTAGCCCAGCAGCAGGGTTTCGCCCAAGGTCAGGGCGCCGCTGCCGGCCAGGACGGCCACGGCGAACAGCAGCACGGTGCCGGGCACGATGATCCCGGCGATGGCCAGGCATTCGACGCAGGCGACGATGAAAATCGCCAGGCCCAGCCATTGCGGGTTAGTGGTCAGCCAGGCGGTCAGGCTGTCGAGCCAAGGGCCCATCGTCTCAGTTTCCTTGTGTCAGTGAAAAATAGTCGCGTCCTTCGACCTGGCCACGACGCAGCGGGTTGCGCGTGCAGTAGCGGGCGTAGTCGGCATCGACGAAGCGAAACGGCAGATGTTCGTCGCGGCCGTGAGGAATGCCCAGCCGGGTCGTCTGAATAATGTGTTGCACGGTGATTCCACAGTCTTCGACGAACAGTCGGTCCGGGTCGAAGCGTTGCGCGTCCCAGTGCGGCACCTTCAAGCCCATGGCCTTGCACAGCAGGGTCTGGCCGGCGCACAGGCGCTCGGCTGGGCGTGGGTTGCCGCTGGCGTCGGGGTTGTTCAGTTGCATCTGCGCCAGGCTGTTGTCATCGGAGCAGGCATCGAGCCACGGGTAGGCGGACTTGATCAGCACGGCGTTGCCGGCGCCGTGGGCGCTGAAGTTCAGCGAGTCGCCGCCACGGGCGTAGTACATGTAGATGTGCCCGCCATCGAGGAACAGCGCCTTGCGCTTTTCGGTGTAGCCCAGTGAGGCGTGGCTGCCCTTGTCGCTGCAATAGTAGGCTTCGGTCTCGATGATCCGCGCCGACAGCCAGAGCGCGCCCTGGCGATGGCGGATGATCTTGCCGAGCAATGCCTTGGCCAGTACCTGGGCATCACGGTCGAAAAAACCGTCGGGCAAGGCCCGTGGCGGGCAGGGGGCGGTATCGGGCATGCGCAAGGTTCGCAAGGTGGCAGGGGAGCGATGATAGCAATTTCTTGCTTAATCGAGGCTGAACGGTGGCTGTGCTGGCCTCATCGCGGGACAAGCCCGCTCCCACAACGCGAATACCGGCCTCATTGCTGGCAAACGTAGCCGCTGCCGTCAGGCTGCGCTCGCCTGCATGGCAGGCGCCGCCTTTGGGAGCCCTCACGGGCTCCAGCGCAGCCTGACGGCAGCGGCTACAAGGGATATGGGCAAGACAGTTGCTTCTACAGGCGGGCCGATATCCCGCGATGCGGTAACACTGTTTTCGACCATCCGCCTGTCACCGCTGGGCGTATACCGGCGCGGCAGTTATAATCAGCCGATTTCCCCTTTCGCCAAGACACTGAGCCCATGACTGAGTCCGTTCTTGCCTACATGACCCGCCTGGGTCGCGCTGCCCGCGAGGCTTCCCGCGTGATCGGCCGTGCCAGCACCGCGCAGAAGAACCGCGCGCTGCAAGCGGCCGCCAATGCGCTGGACGCCGCGCGCGAAGAATTGTCCGCCGCCAACGAGAAAGACCTGGCCAACGGCCGCGCCAATGGCCTGGAACCAGCCATGCTCGAACGCCTGGCGCTGACCCCGGCACGCATCGACGGCATGATCGTCGGCCTGCGTCAGGTGGCCAGCCTGCCAGACCCGGTCGGGGCAATCCGTGACATGAGCTACCGCCCGTCGGGCATCCAGGTCGGCAAGATGCGTGTGCCACTGGGCGTCATCGGGATCATCTACGAGTCGCGTCCCAACGTGACCATCGACGCCGCCAGCCTGTGCCTGAAGTCCGGCAACGCGACCATCCTGCGCGGCGGCTCCGAAGCCATTCATTCCAATCGCGCCATCGCCGCCTGCATCCAGCGCGGCCTGGCCGAAGCCGATTTGCCAGCAGCCGTGGTGCAAGTGGTGGAAACCACCGACCGCGAAGCCGTTGGCGCGCTGATCACCATGCCCGAGTACGTGGACGTCATCGTCCCGCGTGGCGGCAAGGGCCTGATCGAGCGCATCAGCCGTGACGCTCGCGTGCCGGTCATCAAGCACCTGGACGGCATCTGCCACGTGTATGTGGGCGAACACGCCGAGCTCGACAAGGCCCGACGGATTGCCTTCAACGCCAAGACCTACCGTTACGGTATCTGTGGTGCAATGGAAACCCTGCTGGTCGATCAAACGGTCGCCGCCGAGTTCCTCCCGGAAATGGCTCGCCAGTTCCGCGAAAAAGGCGTCGAATTGCGCGGTTGCGAACGCACCCGCCAGTACATCGACGCAGTAGCAGCCACGGAAGACGACTGGAACACCGAGTACCTCGCGGCCATCCTGTCGATCCGCGTGGTCGACGGTGTGGCGCAAGCCATCGAGCACATCAACCACTATGGCTCGCACCACACCGACTCCATCGTCACCGAGCACCAGGGCCAGGCCCGGCAGTTTGTCGCAGAAGTCGATTCGGCTTCGGTGATGATCAACACGCCGACCTGCTTTGCCGACGGTTTCGAATATGGCCTGGGCGCAGAAATCGGTATTTCTACTGACAAACTGCACGCCCGTGGCCCGGTCGGCCTGGAGGGCCTGACCTGCGAGAAGTATGTAGTAGTCGGTGACGGCCAGCTGCGCGGGCAGGAGTCGATCTGACTTGGCCGAGCACAGCCCGCTCGCCGCTGCCGTGACGATGCCGCCGATCCAGCGTATCGGCGTGCTCGGCGGCACGTTCGACCCGGTGCACATCGGCCACCTGCGCAGTGCGCTGGAAGTGGCGGAAGTGATGGCGCTGGACGAGCTGCGGCTGATGCCCAACGCCCGGCCACCGCACCGGGACATGCCGCAGGTGTCGGCACAGGATCGCCTGGCCATGGTCGAGCGAGCAGTCGAGGGGGTGGCGGTGTTGACCGTCGATGCCCGCGAGCTGGCCCGTGACAAGCCGTCCTACACCATCGAGACGCTGGAACTGATGCGTGCCGAAATGGCCGCCGATGACCAGTTGTTTCTGCTGCTGGGCTGGGACGCATTTTGCGGCCTGCCTGGCTGGCATCGCTGGGAAGAGTTGTTGCAACACTGTCACATCCTGGTGCTGCAACGCCCGGATGCCGACGTCGAACCGCCGGATGCCCTGCGCAACCTGCTGGCCGCACGTTCGGTCAGTGATCCGCAGGCCCTGCTGGGGCCGTCGGGGCACATTGCATTCGTCTGGCAGACACCCCTGGCGGTGTCGGCCACGCAGATCCGTCATCAACTTGCCGCTGGCAGGTCGGTGCGGTTTCTGGTGCCAGACGCAGTACTGGCCTATATCGAGGCGCACGGTTTGTACCGTGCGTCGAACTGAGTGCGCGACAAGCGCCTCATACCTACGAGTTGAATGAGTTTTATATGAGCAAGCAAGTAATGAAGGGTGAAGAGCTGGTCAAGGTGGCAGTTGCCGCACTGGAAGACGTCAAGGCCCAGGACATCCTGGTCATCGATGTTCGCGAAAAGCAGAGCATCACCGACTTCATGATCATCGCCACCGGTACTTCGAACCGCCAGATCGGCGCGATGCTGGACAAGGTCCGCGAAATGGTCAAAGCCCAAGGCGTTCGCCCGCTGGGTGAAGAAGGCAAAGGCGACAGCGACTGGGTTCTGCTGGACCTGGACGACGTCATCGTGCACATGATGACCGCCGCTGCCCGCCAGTTCTACGACCTCGAGCGTCTGTGGAAAGGTGCCGAGCAAAGCCGTGCCGCCGATGGCAAGCACCACAGCCCTGAGCACACCCACGAGCATTTCGTTAAGCTCACCAAAGACCAGGAATAAGGAAGCGTCGTGCGTCTGCGTTTGATCGCGGTCGGCTCGCGCATGCCCAAATGGGTCGAGGAAGGCTGGCATGAATATGCCAAGCGCCTGCCGGCAGAGCTGTCCCTGGAGTTGGTGGAGATCCCGCTGAACACCCGGGGCAAGAATGCCGATGTTGCCCGCCTGATCCGTCAGGAGGGCGAGGCCATGCTCGCCAAGGTCCAGCCGGGGGAACGCATCGTTACCCTGGAGGTCCATGGCAAGCCCTGGAGCACCGAGCAACTGGCGGTCGAGCTGGACCGCTGGCGCCTGGATTCGCGTACCGTGAACTTCATGGTCGGTGGCCCGGAAGGGCTGGCGCCGGAAGTCTGCGCGCGCGCCGAGCAGCGCTGGTCGCTGTCGCCGCTGACCTTGCCGCACCCGCTGGTGCGGATCCTGATCGGTGAACAGCTGTACCGCGCCTGGACCGTGCTGTCCGGGCATCCTTACCACAAATAGCGTTAAGCCCTTTCAATGTCGCAACCGATTCGCCTCAAGGACCACGAGAAAGACGCCCGTCTGGTGCGTAACCGCGTCGTGGTCGGTGCGGTCGCGATTGTCGTACTGATCTGCGTGCTGATTGCCCGGCTGTATTACCTGCAGGTGATCCAGTACGAGTACCACTCCACGTTGTCGGAAAACAACCGGGTGCATGTGCAGCCGATTCCGCCAACCCGTGGGCTGATCTTCGACCGAAATGGGGTGATCGTCGCCGATAACCGGCCAAGCTTCAGCCTGACCATGACCCGCGAACGCTCGGGGGACTGGCAGCAGGTGCTCGACGTGATCGTCGAGGTGCTGCAACTGACGCCTGACGATCGCACGCTGTTCGAGAAGCGCATGCGCCAGGGGCGCCGGCCGTTCGAGCCGGTGCCGATCCTGTTCGAACTGACGGAAGAACAGATCGCCCGCGTGGCGGTGAACCAGTTCCGCCTGCCGGGCGTCGAGGTGGTTGCGCAGTTGGTGCGGCATTACCCGCAGGGCGCGCATTTTGCGCACTCGGTGGGCTATGTCGGGCGGATCAACGAGAAAGAGCTGAAAACCCTCGATCCGATCAACTACAGCGGCACGCACCACATCGGCAAAACCGGTATCGAACGCTTCTACGAGCCTGAGCTGCATGGCCAGGTGGGCTATGAGGAAGTCGAGACCAACGCCCGTGGCCGCGTATTGCGGGTGCTCAAGCGCACCGACCCGATCCCCGGCAAGGACATCGTCCTGAGCCTCGACATCAAGTTGCAGGAAGCCGCCGAAGCCGCACTGGGCGGGCGTCGTGGCGCGATTGTTGCGCTCGATCCGAACACGGGCGAGGTGCTGGCAATGGTCAGCCAGCCAAGCTTCGACCCGAACCTGTTCGTCACCGGCATCAGCTTCAGGGCCTATGCCGAGCTGCGCGACTCGATTGACCGGCCGCTGTTCAACCGCGTATTGCGTGGCTTGTACCCGCCAGGTTCGACCATCAAGCCGGCGGTGGCGATTGCCGGCCTGGACAGTGGCGTGGTCACCGCCTCGTCGCGGGTGTTCGACCCGGGTTACTACCAACTGCCCAATTACGATCACAAATACCGCAACTGGAACCGCACTGGTGATGGCTGGGTCGACCTCGACACGGCGATCATGCGCTCCAACGACACCTACTTCTACGACCTCGCGCACAAGATGGGCATCGACCGGCTGTCGAACTACATGGGCCGTTTCGGTATTGGCCAGAAGGTCGCCCTGGACATGTTCGAAGAATCACCGGGGCTGATGCCGTCCCGCGAGTGGAAGCGCGCCACCCGTCGCCAGGCCTGGTTCCCGGGCGAGACGCTGATTCTCGGGATCGGCCAGGGCTACATGCAGGCCACCCCGTTGCAGTTGGCCCAGGCCACTGCGTTGATCGCCAACAAAGGCGTGTGGAACCGTCCGCACCTGGCCAAGACCATCGAGGGTCAGCCGCCGGTGGATGAGAACCCGATGGACAACATCATCCTGCGTGACAAGTCCGACTGGAACAAAGTCACCCACGGCATGGAGCAGGTGATGCACGGCGCTCGCGGTACCGCGCGCAAGGCTGCGGTCGGTGCCCAGTACCGCATCGCCGGCAAGAGCGGTACCGCCCAGGTGGTGGCGATCAAGCAGGGCGAGAAGTACGACCGCAACAAATTGCAGGAGCGTCACCGCGACCACGCCCTGTTCGTCGGCTTTGCCCCAGCGGACAAACCGCAGATCGTGGTGGCGGTGATGGTCGAGAACGGTGAGTCCGGCTCTGGCGTTGCGGCCCCCGTGGTGCGCCAGGTGATGGACGCCTGGCTGCTCGATGAAAACGGTCACCTCAAGCCGCAATACAACCCTTCCATTGCGCAGGAACCGGCTCCGTGAAGAGTAATTTCGATCGCATGCTCTCCAGCGAGGACGTGATGCGCCGGCGTGCAAGCTTCTTGCAGCGCATCCACATCGACGGCCCCTTGCTGATCCTGCTGCTGACCCTCGCGGCCGGCAGCCTGTTCGTACTCTATTCAGCCAGCGGCAAGAACTGGGACCTGCTGCTCAAGCAGGCGACCTCGTTCGGCATCGGCCTGGTGTCGATGTTCATCATTGCCCAGCTGGAGCCGCGCTTCATGGCGCGCTGGGTGCCCCTGGCGTATGTCGTCGGGGTGATCCTGCTGGTGGTGGTGGACGTCATGGGCCACAACGCCATGGGCGCGACGCGCTGGATCAACATCCCCGGGGTGATCCGCTTCCAGCCTTCGGAGTTCATGAAGATCATCATGCCGGCGACCATCGCCTGGTACCTGGCCAAGCGCACCCTGCCGCCGCATTTGAAGCATGTAATGGTCAGTTTGATGATGATTGGCGTGCCGTTCATCCTGATCGTGCGCCAGCCGGACCTGGGCACCGCGCTGCTGATCCTGGCCTCCGGCGCCTTCGTGCTGTTCATGGGCGGGCTGCGCTGGCGCTGGATTCTCAGCGTGCTGACCGCCGCCGTTCCGGTGGCGGTGGCGATGTGGTTCTTCGTCATGCACGACTACCAGAAGCAGCGGGTACTGACCTTCCTCGACCCGGAAAGCGACCCGTTGGGCACCGGCTGGAACATCATCCAGTCCAAGGCGGCCATCGGTTCGGGCGGGGTGTTTGGCAAGGGCTGGCTGCTCGGTACCCAGTCGCATCTGGACTTCCTTCCGGAGAGCCACACCGACTTCATCATCGCCGTGCTCGGCGAGGAGTTCGGCCTGGTCGGCATCTGCGCGCTGCTGCTTATCTATCTGCTGCTGATCGGCCGTGGCCTGGTGATTACCGCCCAGGCCCAGACGCTCTACGGCAAATTGCTGGCCGGCAGCCTGACGATGACCTTCTTCGTCTACGTATTCGTCAACATCGGCATGGTCAGTGGCCTGCTGCCGGTGGTGGGCGTGCCATTGCCCTTCATTAGTTATGGCGGAACTTCGCTGGTGACCCTGCTGTCAGCGTTTGGGGTTTTGATGTCGATCCACACACACCGCAAATGGATCGCACAGGTTTGAATAAGGTGAACAAATTAATGCAATTGATGCGTGGCTGGGCGGCTCGTTGCGCGCCTGTAGCCGGCCTGTTTGGGTTGCTGGGTACGGCGCAGCTCGCCAATGCCGGCGACTATGACGGTTCGCCCCAGGTGGCCGAGTTCGTCGGTGAAATGACCCGCGACTATGGTTTTGCCGGGGAACAGCTGATGGGCGTGTTCCGCGATGTGCATCGCAAACAGGCCATCCTGGATGCGATCTCGCGGCCTGCCGAGCGGGTGAAACCCTGGAAGGAATATCGCCCGATGTTCCTCACCGACGCGCGGATTGCCCGCGGCGTGGACTTCTGGCGTCAGCACGAGGCCGTACTGGCGCGTGCCGAGCAGGAATACGGGGTGCCGGCCCAGGTGATCGTCTCGATCATCGGCGTGGAAACCTTCTTTGGCCGCAACACCGGCAATTACCGGGTGATCGACGCGCTGTCGACCCTGGGCTTCGATTACCCGCCGCGTGCCGCGTTCTTCCGCAAGGAGCTGCGTGAGTACCTCCTGCTGGCCCGTGAAGAACAGGTCGACCCGCTGACCCTCAAGGGCTCCTACGCCGGGGCCATGGGCCTGCCGCAGTTCATGCCGAGCAGTTTCCGCGCCTATGCGGTCGACTTTGACGGTGACGGCCACATCAACATCTGGAACAACCCGGACGATGCCATCGGCAGCGTCGCCAGCTACTTCAAGCGTCACGGCTGGGTAGCCGGCGAGGCGGTCGTCAGCCGCGCGTCGGTGAGCGGTGAGCGCGTCGACGAAGGTCTGACCACCGGCATCGAGCCGGTCAAGACGGTCGGGGAGTTGCGGGCATTGGGCTGGTCGAGTCATGATGCGCTGCGCGATGATCTGCCGGTCACCGCTTTCCGGCTTGAAGGCGACAACGGCCCCGAATACTGGATGGGCCTGAAGAACTTCTACGCGATCACTCGCTACAACCGCAGCGTGATGTACGCCATGGCGGTACATCAACTCTCGGAACAGCTGGTTCTAGCACGAGGCGCCCGGTAATGCGCGTATTGTTCTCTGCAACATCCTTGAAACTGCTGGGCTGTGCGGCCCTGGGCATGCTGTTGGTCAGTTGCTCGTCGAGCAAGCCTGCATCGCAAGGCGGCGGCAACACCGTGCGCGCCAAGCCCGGCCTGGACATCAACCGCGCGCACAAAGACGGCGCGCCATGGTGGGATGTCGACGTATCGAAGATCCCCGACGCCACCCCGACCGTGCACACCGGCAACTACAAGGCCAACCCGTACACAGTACTGGGCAAGACCTATTTCCCGATCCAGGAATCGCGCAACTACCGTGCCGAGGGCACCGCGTCCTGGTATGGCACCAAGTTCCACGGGCAGAACACCGCCAACGGCGAGGTCTATGACCTGTACGGCATGAGCGCGGCACACAAGACCCTGCCGCTACCGGCCTATGTCAAGGTGACCAACCTGGACAACAACCGCACGGTCATCCTGCGGGTCAACGACCGTGGGCCGTTCTATTCCGACCGGATCATCGACCTGTCCTACGCCGCCGCGAAAAAGCTCGGTTATGCCGAGAGCGGCACCGCCCATGTGCGGGTAGAAGGTATCGACCCGCAACAATGGTGGGCCCAGCGTGGCCAGCCGGCACCGATGGTGCTGCAGCAGCCGCAGGTCGCGCAGACCCAGGCGCTGCCCGCCAACTCCGGTGCGGTTGAGCAATGGACGCCACCGCCGCAGCAGCACGCGGCTTCGGTTGTTCCGTTGCAGGTGGCCAGCAACAACATCCCGGCCGGTTCCGGGGTGTTCCTGCAGGTCGGCGCATTTGCCAACCCGGACGCCGCAGAGTTGCTACGCTCCAAGCTCAGTGGCATGGTCAGTGCCCCGGTGTTCATCAGTTCCATCGTGCGCAACCAGCAAACCCTGCACCGCGTACGCCTGGGGCCGATCAGCAGCCAGGGTGAAGCCATGAAGATGCAGGACAGCCTGCGCCTGGCCAATCTGGGGCAACCCAAAGTCGTGACGGCAGACTGATCAGGGGGACTGATCGGTTTTGTCATGTAGCAGGGCGGAACAGCCATGTACAATGGCCGTTTTGCTCACCAGGCCAAGTACCTGGAACAACATTTTGCCCGCAAGGGCATGAGCCCATAAGCCATTTCGAGAGACGGATGAACATCACCACCTTTGCCAAACGCCTTTGCCTGCTTGTACCGCTGATGATCGCCCCTGCCGCTTTCGCGGCAGAGCAGATGATGCCGTCGCCGCCGCAACTGGCAGCCAAGTCCTACGTGCTCATGGAAGCCTCCAGCGGCAACATTCTGGTCGAGAACAATGGCGACCAGCGTCTGCCGCCGGCGAGCCTGACCAAGCTGATGACCGCCTACATCGCGACCCTGGACATCCGTCGTGGCCAGATCGGCGAGAACGACCCGGTAACCGTCAGCGAAAACGCCTGGCGTACCGGCGGTTCGCGCATGTTCATCAAGGTGGGCAGCCAGGTCACCGTCAGCGACCTGCTGCACGGCATCATCATCCAGTCCGGTAACGACGCCAGCGTCGCCCTGGCCGAGCACATTGCCGGCAGCGAAGATGCCTTCGCCGACATGATGAACAAGACCGCTACGGATCTTGGCATGAGCAACAGCCACTTCATGAACCCGACCGGCCTGCCGAACCCCGAGCACTACTCCTCGGCGCACGACATGGCAGTGCTGGCGCGCGCGATCATCGGCGAAGACCCAGCGCACTATGCGATCTACTCGCAGAAGGAGTTCTACTGGAACAACATCAAGCAGCCTAACCGCAACCTGCTGCTGTGGCGCGACAAGACCGTCGACGGCCTGAAAACCGGCCACACCGACGAAGCGGGCTACTGCATGGTGTCGTCGGCCGTGCGTGATGGCATGCGCCTGATCGCCGTGGTCTTCGGTACCAACAGCGAGCAATCGCGTGCTGCTGAAACCCAGAAGCTGCTGACCTACGGTTTCCGCTTCTTCGAAACCCAGACCTTCTACCAGAAGGGCACCGAGCTGGCCCAGGCGCCGGTCTGGAAAGGCACCACCAGCCAGGTCAAGGCCGGTCTTGCTGAAGACTTGAGCATGACTTTGCCTAAAGGCCAATTGAAGAAACTGGCTGCAAGCATGACCATGAACCCACAATTGACCGCACCCATCGCCAAAGGTGACGTGATCGGTAAAGTGGAAGTCAAACTGGATGACAACGTTGTACACAGCGCCGACTTGATCGCGCTGGACGGCGTAGAGGAAGGTGGTTTCTTCCGTCGGGTGTGGGATAGCATTCGTCTATTCTTCTACGGGTTGTTCAACTGATATCGTGACCTGCCACGCCCCCGCCAACATACGCGGGGGCGTTGTTGTTGCCACGGCTTACGAGGCCGTTACTGCCATGACCGAACCAGACGCCAACGCGCACAAAATCGTGTTCCCTTGCGCCGATTACCCGATAAAGGTCATTGGCGATACCGTGGTCCACTTCAAGGACACGGTAATCGAGATCCTGAAGAAGTACGCTGAAGTCGACCTCAAGACCCTGGCCGAGCGCCAGAGCAAGGAAGGCAAGTACACCACCGTACAGTTGCACATCGTGGCGACCAGTGAAGACCAGCTGCACAATATCAACAGTGCCCTGCGTGCGACCGGTATCGTGAAAATGGTTCTGTGATGCCGGCCAGCCTCGGCGTTCGCGATCTTGGATTGATGCCCTACGAGCCAGTGCTCGAGGCCATGCGCCGGTTTACCGACCAGCGTGGCCCCGGCACGGCCGATGAGCTTTGGCTGGTGGAGCACCCTGCGGTGTTCACCCAGGGCCAGGCGGGCAAGGCCGAGCACCTGCTGGTGCCTGGTGATATCCCGGTGGTGCAGACCGACCGTGGCGGCCAGGTGACCTACCATGGCCCCGGCCAACTGGTGGCTTACCTGTTACTTGATGTGCGCCGGCTCGGGTTTGGCGTGCGCGATCTGGTATCCCGGATCGAGCGCTGCCTGATCGAGCTGCTCGCCAGTTACAGCGTCGAGGCGGCGGCCAAGCCGGACGCCCCCGGCGTGTATGTCGACGGGGCGAAAATCGCCTCCCTCGGCCTGCGGATTCGCAATGGCTGTTCTTTCCACGGCCTTGCCTTGAACGTGGACATGGACCTTGCGCCATTCCGCCGGATTAACCCCTGTGGGTATGCGGGGCTGGCCATGACCCAGCTGCGCGACCAGGCAGGTCCGATCGAACTCTCCGAGGTAAGGGCAAGGCTGCGCGGGCAGCTGGTCAAGCACCTCGACTATGCTGAGCAGACGACCCTTACGGGCGGAATCGACTGAATATGACTATCGTGCAAGAGCCGGTGAAAATCGCCGTGCAATCCGTCACCCCCCCGCGACCGAAAGTCGAGGCGGGCGTAAAACTGCGTGGTGCCGACAAAGTAGCGCGCATCCCGGTAAAGATCATTCCTACCGACGAACTGCCGAAGAAACCTGACTGGATCCGCGTGCGCATCCCGGTTTCGCCGGAAGTCGACCGTATCAAGCAACTGCTGCGCAAACACAAGCTGCACAGCGTGTGTGAAGAGGCGTCCTGCCCGAACCTGGGTGAGTGTTTCTCCGGTGGTACCGCGACCTTCATGATCATGGGTGACATCTGCACCCGCCGTTGCCCGTTCTGCGACGTGGGTCACGGTCGTCCGAAGGCACTGGATGCCGAGGAGCCGAAGAACCTCGCCGTGGCCATTGCCGACCTGCGCCTGAAGTACGTGGTAATCACCTCGGTGGACCGCGACGACCTGCGTGACGGCGGTGCCCAGCACTTTGCCGACTGCCTGCGGGAAATCCGTGCGCTGTCGCCGGGCGTGCAGCTGGAAACCCTGGTGCCGGACTACCGTGGTCGCATGGATGTGGCTTTGGCCATCACTGCGCAAGAGCCGCCAGATGTGTTCAACCACAACCTGGAAACCGTGCCGCGCCTGTACAAGGCTGCGCGTCCGGGTTCGGACTACCAGTGGTCGCTGACCCTGCTGCAGAAGTTCAAGGAACTGGTGCCGCACGTACCGACCAAGTCCGGCTTGATGCTGGGCCTGGGCGAAACCGACGAAGAAGTGATCGAAGTGATGCACCGCATGCGCGAGCACAACATCGACATGCTGACCCTGGGCCAGTACTTGCAACCGTCGCGCAGCCACTTGCCGGTGCAGCGCTTCGTGCACCCGGACACCTTCGCCTGGTTCGCCGAGGAAGGCTACAAGATGGGCTTCAAGAACGTCGCCTCGGGCCCGCTGGTACGTTCTTCGTACCATGCTGACCAGCAGGCGCATGAGGCCAAGATCAAGCTCTGATCGCGGCCGGAATGCAAAAAGCCCCCGCACCTGAGAAGGTGCGGGGGCTTTTTTGTGCCTGGCTTGCGGGCCTCATCGCGGGACGAGCCCGCTCCCACAGGTCCCGCGATGCTTTTAGCGGTTGCGCAGGCTATCGAGCAGCTTGTGGTTCGGGTAGCCGTCTGCCGGCCAGCCCAGCGCCTGCTGCGCGCTACGGATGGCCTTGCGGGTATTGGCGCCGATGATCCCGTCAGCGCTGCCGGCATCGAACTGCCGGGCGCTGAGCAGGGTTTGCAGTTCGACCCGCTCACTGCGGCTCAACGGCAGGTCATCCTTTGGCCAATCGCCACGGATAAAGCCGGAATTGGAGAACCGCTCGCCCAGCAGGCTGACCGCCAGTGCATAGGACGAGGAATTGTTGTACTTGAGGATCGCGCGGAAGTTGTCCAGCAGCAGGAACGCCGGGCCACGATAACCGGCTGGCAGCAGCAGGGTGGCCGACAGTTGCTCGCTACCCACAGGCACCTGATTGCCGGCAGGCAGTTTCAGGCCCATCTGCATCCATTCGGCAACGCTCTTGCGTTGGCTGCCATCTGCCAGCCAATAGTCGAAGCTGGCAGGCAGTTGTACTTCAAAGCCCCAGGATTCACCGCGTTTCCAGCCAGAGCTTTGCAGATAATGCGCCGTCGATGCCAGGGCATCGGCCGAACTGCTCCAGATATCCCGGCGCCCGTCGCCGTCGAAGTCTACCGCGTGGGTGTTGTAGGTGGTCGGGATGAACTGGGTCTGGCCCATGGCGCCGGCCCAGGAGCCGCGCATTGCATCCGGCTGGATATCGCCATTTTGCAGGATCTGCAGGGCGGCAATCAGCTGCGCCTGGGCAAATGCCGGGCGACGGCCTTCGTAGGCCAGGGTCGCCAGCGAACGAATAACCGATTTATTGCCCTGGAACTGGCCGAAATTGCTTTCCATGCCCCACACGGACACCAGCACGTTGCGGTCAACGCCATAGCGTTGCTCAAGGCGTGTCAGCAACTCGCCGTTCTTCTCCAGCAGGGCCTTGCCATTGCGTACGCGCAGGGGCGAAAGCGCACCATCAAGGTATTCCCAGACAGGGCGGCTGAATTCGGGTTGGCTGCGGTCGGCCTTGATCACGTCCAGGTCGGGCGTGACACCGAGGAAGGCGCGGTCAAAGGTGCTCGGGTTGATACCGGCTTGCAGGGCCTGCTGACGGAAACCGGCTTGCCATTGGGCAAAGGTTTGCAGCGGTTGGATCTCGCCAGGGGTATCGGGCGTGGCGCTCGGCAGGGTGACGACCGGGGTCGGCTGCGCTGGGGCCAGCGGTAGAGTGTCTGCGACGGTCGGTTGCTCCGCACAGGCGACAAGCAGGATGAGGCTGGAGGCAGCGGTCAGTTGGCGCAATTGCCAGCGACGGGAAAGGCTGAGGGGCATGCACGGGTCCAGGTATTACAAGTCAGGTGCCGACCATATCATGCCTGTGGTTTTCGTGCCTTCATGCGGCCAAAAAGTAAGAAGCCTCCCAATCTCTCGATTGGAAGGCTTCGCGGCGGTAGCTGCCTTTGCCTTTGCCGGCCCGTTCCTGGCGGCTGCGGAACAGGGGTTGGGCGATGATTGACTTGGCCTTGTTCGGGCCTGGTTTTGCAGGCTTTTTGCTCATGGCAGGGGATCCTGTGGGGGTAAGTGTCGGGCGCAAATATAGGCGCTGAGTTCATCGCTGGCAAGGCCAGCTCCCACAGGGGTCGTCTGATATTACTGTGGGAGCCGGCTTTGCCGGCGATGGCTGCAAGGCAGCCCCGGCGTCTATTCAGCCGGCAATGCCAGCCGTTGCCCTGCCATCAACAGTGAAAGCCGCGCCAGGCTGGTCCAGGGAGAACCCTGTGCCTGCCCCTTGATCTGCGCATCGATGCGCTGGGCATCCTGCAGCAATTGCCCCCAGCGTTGCGCCGTGTGCCGTTGCAGGGCTTTGCTCATCAATGGTTTACGCTTGTCCCAGATCGGTGGCCGGGCTTGGCTGAAGGCCTTGTCCAGCGGCACGCCCTGGCTGAACTGCTGGGCAAGACCGGCCAGTACCCGCAGCTCACGTGCCAGTGCCCAGAGAATCACCGGTGGCTCAACGCCTTCCCCGCGCAAGCCCTCGAGCATGCGCAAGGCATGTGCGGCTTCGCCATTGAGAATCGCATCGACCAGGCCGAACACGTCAAACCGCGCACTGTCGGCGACCGCCGCCTGCACGGTTTCGACAGTGATCTGCTGGCCATCGGCAAGCAGCTTGAGCTTTTCGATTTCCTGGGCGGCCGCCAGCAGGTTGCCTTCGACCCGTGCCGCGATCAGTTCGACCGCATCACGCTGGGCTGAAAGCCCCGCCTGGACCAGGCGCTGGTTGATCCATTGCGGCAACTGGCTGGTGTCCACCGGCCAGATCTGCACGAACTGCACCTGGGCGCCTTCAATCAGCGCCTTGCCCCATTTGGTCTTTTGCGCGCTGCCATCGAGCTTCGGCAGGCTGATCAACAGCAAGGTGTCTTCAGCAGGCCGTGAGCAGTATTCGATCAGCGCAGCAGCGCCCTTGTCGCCCGGTTTGCCGGACGGCAGGCGCAACTCGAGCAGGCGACGCTGGGCGAACAGCGAGAGGCTGGCCCCGGCCTGGAGCAAGGTGCCCCAGTCGAAGTTGGCGTCGGCGCTGAACACCTGGCGTTCGTCAAACCCTTGTTGGCGTGCGGCCTGGCGAATCGAGTCGGCGGCTTCCTGGCACAACAGCGGGTCGTCGCCACTGATCACGTAGACCGGAGCGAGGTTACCTTGCAGGTGCTTGTTGAGCTGGGCGGGGGCGAGTTTCATGGGGGAGGGCGGGGTGCGTGAGCACCCCGTTCAGGCTCACTTGACCGGGAATTCCAGCGGGGATTGCTGGGGGGTTTCTGCTTGGGCGCGGCGGGCCGCTTCCACGGCTTCGGCTTCGGCACGAGCACGCTCGTCGGCCTTGGCTTGCAGCTCTTCCAACTGAACCGGGTTCAGCAGTTGCAGGCGCAACATCATCTTCTGTACCAGCTCGCGGCGCATTTCTTCACGAACCTGGTTGGACTCTTGGTTAGAGCCGGTAATGTTGTTGCCGTCGTAGTTGTAGACCTTCTGCACTTCCAGTTTGTCGGACAGCAACTCGGTGTTGTCGTGACCCTGGATGGTGTAGTTCAGAACAGTGTTCAGCTCATAGTCCACCGAGCGACCGGCACCGGCATAGCTAGCCGCGCGCTGGGTTTCGGTCTCGTTGGTCAGGACCAGGGTGTAAGGCGCGCCTGCATGGACCTTCACGCCGCTACCTTGCAGAACCTGGCGCAGTTGAATCACGGTCGGGCCGTAGGCATTGCGTGCGCTAAGGTCCATTTCCTTGATGGTCAGGGCATTGGTATCGGTACCGCGCAGCTGGAAGCCACAGGCGCTGAGCAGGACAGCCAGGCCCATTACCAGCAGATTGCGTTTGATCATCTTGTTGCTCCCTTGAACCCTTGTGGGCACGAGTCTATACCGGCGCCCCGGCTGAGCCGGGGCGCCTGTTCCTGTCAGTTGGCGACGATGTTGACCAGCTTGCCCGGGACCACGATCACTTTGCGAATGGTCAGGCCTTCGGTGAAGCGCAGCACGTTCTCGTTGCTGCGCGCCTCGGCTTCGACTGCTTCGCGGCTGGCCGTGGCGGGCATCTCGATCTGGCCGCGCAGCTTGCCGTTGACCTGGATCACCAGGACCAGGCTGTCTTGCACCAGGGCGCTTTCGTCCAGTGCTGGCCAGCCGGCATTGATCACGGCGCCTTCGTGGCCCAGCTCATTCCACAGTGTGTGGCTGATGTGCGGGGTGATTGGCGCGAGCAGCAAGGCCACGGTTTCCAGGCCTTCCTGCAGCAGGGCACGGTCCTGTTCAGTGGCGTGCGGGGCTTTCTCCAGCACGTTCATCAGGGTCATCACCTGGGCGATGGCGGTGTTGAACTTGTGGTGTTGGCCCACATCGGTGCTGGCTTGCTTGATCGCCGCGTGCGTGGCACGACGGATGACCTTCTGGGCGTCGTCGAGGCCGGCGATGTCCAGCGCAACGGTCTTGCCCCGGCCCACATGGGCCTGGGCCAGGCGCCATACGCGGCGCAGGAAGCGGTTGGCACCTTCAACACCGGAGTCAGACCATTCCAGGCTCATGTCGGGCGGCGAAGCGAACATCATGAACAGGCGGCAGGTATCGGCGCCGTAGACGTCGATCATCGACTGCGGGTCGACGCCGTTGTTCTTGGACTTGGACATCTTCTCGGTGCCGCCGATTTCCACCGGCAGGCCGTCGGTCTTCAGGCGGGCGCCGATGATCTTGGCCTTGGCATCGCGTTCGATCTCGACGTCAGCCGGGTTGAACCAGTCCTTGCCGCCATTGCTGGCCACGCGGTAGTAGGTTTCGGCAACGACCATGCCCTGGGTCAGCAGGTTCTTGAACGGCTCGTTGGAGGTGACCAGGCCTTCGTCACGCATCAGCTTGTGGAAGAAGCGCGCGTACAGCAGGTGCAGGATGGCGTGTTCGATGCCACCGATGTACTGGTCGACCGGCAGCCAGTGGTTGGCCGCTTTCGGGTCAACCATGCCGCCTTCGTAGTTTGGCGAGGCGTAGCGGGCGAAGTACCAGGACGACTCGACGAAGGTGTCCATGGTGTCGGTTTCGCGCTTGGCCGCAGTGCCGCATTTAGGGCAGCTGCACTCGTAGAACTCGGGCAGGCGCGCCAGTGGCGAACCGGCGCCGTCCGGCACCACGTTCTCCGGCAGGGTGACCGGCAGTTGGTCTTCCGGCACCGGTACATCGCCACACGATGGGCAATGGATGATCGGGATCGGGCAGCCCCAGTAGCGCTGGCGGCTGATGCCCCAGTCGCGCAGGCGGAACTGGGTGCGGGATTTGCCGAGTTCTTTCTTGATCAACGCCACTTCGATGGCATCGAAGGCGCCGGCGAAGTCCAGGCCGTCGAACTCGCCGGAGTTGATCAGCACGCCGTGCTCGCCATAGGCGGCGTCCCAGGTGCTGGCGACCTGGTCGCCGGCGCTGGTGCGTACCACGGCCTTGATTGGCAGGCTGTACTTGGTGGCGAACTCGAAGTCGCGCTCGTCGTGGGCCGGCACTGCCATTACCGCGCCATCGCCGTAGTGCATCAGCACGTAGTTGGCGATCCACACCGGCAGTTTTTCGCCGGTCAGTGGGTGCTCGACCAGCAGGGAAGTGGCGACGCCTTTCTTCTCCTGGGTGGCGATGTCGGCTTCGGCAACGCTGCCGCCCTTGCACTCGTCGATAAACGCTTGCAGTTCAGGGTTGCCTTGCGCAGCCAGGGTGGCCAGCGGGTGCTCGGCGGCCACGGCGACGTAGGTCGCGCCCATCAGTGTGTCCGGGCGGGTGGTGAAGACTTTCAGTGCACCGGCTTCGCCGATGCTGGCCTGGTTGTACGGGAACTGTACTTCCATGCCGCGCGACTTGCCGATCCAGTTGCGCTGCATGGTCTTGACCTGTTCAGGCCAGCCCGGCAACTCGTCGAGGCTTTCCAGCAGCTCGTCGGCGTAGTCGGTGATCTTGAAGTAGTACATCGGGATTTCGCGCTTCTCGATCAGCGCGCCCGAACGCCAGCCACGGCCGTCGATGACCTGTTCGTTGGCCAGAACGGTCTGGTCAGCCGGGTCCCAGTTCACGGTACCGTTTTTACGGTAGATCACGCCTTTTTCGAACAGGCGGGTGAACAGCCATTGTTCCCAGCGGTAGTAGTCCGGCTTGCAGGTGGTGACTTCACGCGACCAGTCGATGGCCAGGCCCAGGCTCTTGAGCTGGGTCTTCATGTAGTCGATGTTTTCGTAGGTCCACTTGGCCGGGGCGACGTTGTTCTTCATCGCGGCGTTTTCAGCCGGCATGCCGAAGGCGTCCCAGCCCATTGGCTGCAGGACGTTTTTGCCGAGCATGCGCTGGTAGCGCGCGATCACGTCACCAATGGTGTAGTTGCGCACGTGGCCCATGTGTAGCTTGCCGCTTGGGTACGGGAACATCGACAGGCAGTAGTAAGTGTCCTTGCCTGGCAGTTCACTGACTTTGAAAGACTGTTGCTCGTCCCAGTAAGTCTGGGCGGCGGCTTCGATTTCGCGGGGCTGATAGAGTTCGTGCATGGCTACTTTGCGCTGAGAAATGGGAGACCTTATCCAGGCAGGTTTAAAACCGTTGCGCCCGGCATTCCGGTGTCAAGAGTGAACGCCGTAGCATACATGACCCCCGCGCGTCGTGGGAAACCCTGATTGCAGTGGGGTGACTGGCGCGGGCCGTTGGTCGCGGCGTCCAGCCGCTTTTTCGAGTAACGCTAAGCTCATGTGTGGGGGAGATAAATTATATCTTCAATGAGGTGAACGGATGGGAGAGTCGCAGCTACAAGCACTGAAACCGGAGCTGTACGAGCGGTTGATCGATCGCCTTGGTTTAGCCCTGGACGTTGCCAGGACTGCCGTTCGATTACGCGATGAAATGCCAGCTGAACTGGAGTTGCGCGGTTTGAGCCACGCAGAATTCGAAGTGATTAAAGCTTACCTGGCCTCAATGCCGGGAGGCGGGCATGGATGCGCCGGCACACAGCAGCAACCGGAGCCAGTGCCTTCGGCCAATATAGTCTGGCTCAAGGACAAGAAACGCTCCACTAACTCGACACCGTCCCGCACGCAGCAGGTCAAATAGCCGTTCGGGATGCCAGGGCGCAGGCGGGAGTGCGCCGCATGCAGGATTCGGATCTGATCGGCACCGGGCTATTGTTGCCCGGTGCCAATCCTCTTAGGCTGCGCGCACCTCATGGAGAGATGCCCGATGCCGTTTCGTTACTTCCTCAAACAATTGCTCATGCCGCCAGGCGTCCTGTTCCTGCTGCTGCTTGCTGCTTGGTGGCTACGTAACAGCTGGCCGCGGACCGCGCGCCTGTGTTTCGCGACTGGGTTGGGGGGCTTGCTGCTGATGAGCCTGCCGGTGGTGGTGGAGCAGTCGGCGCGTGCCCTGGAGAGCGTTCCGGCGTTGCAGATGGACCAGTGGGCGGCCTTGGCCGGGCAGGCTGATGCGATTGTGGTCCTGGGGGCCGGGCGTGAGCGTGGTGATCCGGCCTGGGGCGCCGTCGACCAACCGACGGGTACTGCGCTGGAGCGCATGCGCTACGCCGCACAGTTGGCCAAGGCGTCCGGGTTGCCGTTGCTGACCAGTGGCGGGCTGCACTACGGCTCACCGCCGAGCGAGGCTCGGTTGATGGCCGATTCACTGCGTCGGGACTTCGGGGTCGAAGTGCGCTGGCTGGAAGAGCAGAGCCATACCACCTGGGAAAACGCCACCTTCAGCGCGGCGATGCTCTTGCCCGAAGGTAAAAAGCGCGTGGTGGTGGTCACCCAGGCCTGGCACATGCCACGTTCGGTCTGGAGCTTCGAGCAGGCCGGCTTCAGCGTGGTGCCTGCGCCGGTAGGCTTTCTGGGCAAGGACCACGGGCGCCCGTTCGGTGGCTGGATGCCAGAGAACAAGGCGCTGTGGCAGAGCGGCCAGTTGCTCAACGAGATCACTGGCCTGGTCGGGTACCGGCTTTTCTACTAGACGGTCCGGGCAATCCGGCTGGCCAGCAGGGCCCAGCCGAGCAGCAGGGTGCAGAGGATCACCAGTGGCCACGAACGCCATTGCAGGTAGGGCGTGAGCTGCTGCATTGGCACCACTTCACCATAGAGAATGCCGCGCTCGAACTGCGGGATCTGCGTGGTGATCTGGCCAAATGGGTCGATCAGCGCGGTGACGCCATTGTTGGTCGAGCGGATCATCCAGCGCCCGGCTTCCAGCGCGCGCATCTGCGCCATCTGCAGGTGTTGCAGCGGGCCGATGGAGCGGCCGAACCAGGTGTCGTTGCTGATGGTCAGGAGCGCGTCGCTTTTCGCCGCAAGGCTGGCGGAGAGTTCCGGGTAGACCACTTCGTAGCAGATCAACGGGGCAAACTGATAGCCCTTGGCCTGGAGCAGTGGCTGGTCTTCCGGGCCGCGGGCGAAGTCGGACATCGGCAGGTCAAAGAACTCGATCACCCCGCGCAGCATGTCTTGCAGCGGCACGTACTCGCCAAACGGCACCAGCTTTTGCTTGAAGTAGGTGCCATCGCCTTCACCGACCACGGTGATGCCATTGAAGTAGCGCCGTTGCTGGTGCACCACTTCGCGCACCGGTACGCCGGTGATCAGCGCCGAATGACGGTCTGAGGCAAAGCTGCTCATCATGTCCAGGTAGCCCTGGGCGGACTCCTTGAGCACAGGCACGGCAGTTTCCGGCCAGACGATCACGTCCACCTGTTTGCTGCTGAACGTCATGTCGCGGTACAGCGCCAGCTGGGCATTGAGCTGGGCCGGGTCCCATTTCAGGCTTTGTTCGACGTTGCCCTGAATGGCGGCGATTTTCAGTGGGGCGCCGGACGGCTGGGTCCAGGCGTGGCCTTTGAGTGCCAACCCGATCACCCACGGCGCCAGGAGCAGCACCACGCCGATGGCCAGGAAGGATTTGCGCTCGCGCAGACGGTACAGGTTGCACAGCAGCGCAGCGGTCAGGGCCAGGCTGAAGGAGATCAGCCACATGCCGCCCAGCGGGGCAAGCCCGGCCAGCGGGCCGTCCAGTTGGCTGTAACCGGAGTAGAGCCAGGGGAAACCGGTGAGGAACCAGCCACGGAACGCCTCCTGCGCCAGCCACAGGGCGGCAAAGCCCAGGGCGTCGGCCAACGGCGCTTCGCTGCGGCGCAGCCAGCGCGCCCAGGCCCAGGCCGGCAAGGCGAAGAACCAGGCTATGGCGGCGAAGAACAGCAGCATCAGCCCGCCGGCAAGCAACGCTGAGGCGCCGCCGTAGGTATGGATACTGACGTAGATCCACCAGGTGCCGGCGGCGAACAGGCCGAAGCCGTAGCACCAGCCGCGCCACAGCGCCTGGCGCGGGCTGAGCTCGCGCAGGCCGAGGTAGAACAGGCCCAGTGCGACCAGCGCCAGGGGCCACAGGTCGAATGGTGCGAGTGCCGGGGTGGTCAGTGCGCCGGCCGCCATGGCCAGCAGGTTACCGGGCCAGCCGGGGCGGGTGATCCAGCGCATGGTTGTCCTTAACGGGTGATGGGGGTCAAGCGCAGCAGGTGTATCCGGCGGCTGTCGGCGTTGAGGATACGGAAGCGGTATGGCCCGATTTCAGTGGTTTCGTTGCGCTTGGGCAGGTGGCCGAAGGCACTCATGACCAAACCGCCAACAGTATCGAACTCGTCATCGGAGAAGTTGCTGTCGAAGAACTCGTTGAAGTTCTCGATCGGGGTCAGCGCCTTGATCAGGAAGTCGCCGCTGGGCAGCGGCTTGATGTAGCTGTCTTCCTCGACGTCATGCTCGTCCTCGATGTCGCCGACGATCTGCTCCAGCACGTCTTCGATGGTCACCAGGCCTGCCACGCCGCCGTATTCGTCAATGACGATGGCCATGTGGTTGTGGTTCGCGCGAAACTCGCGCAGCAACACGTTCAGGCGCTTGGACTCGGGCACGAAGGTGGCCGGGCGCAGCAGGTCCTTGATGTTGAAGCTGTCGCCGTTCTCCTTGAGGATGAGCGGCAACAGGTCCTTGGCCAGCAACACGCCGAGGACATCATCGTGGCTTTCGCCAACCACCGGATAGCGCGAGTGCGCGGCGTCGATCACCGCCGGGAGGAACTCCCGTGGCGATTGCGAGGCCTTGATGCTCATCATTTGCGAGCGCGGCACCATGATGTCGCGCACCTGCAGGTCAGCGACCTGGATGGCACCTTCGACAATGGTCAGCGCTTCGCTGTCGAGCAGCTTGTTCTGGTGGGCTTCGCGCAGCAGCTCAAGAAGCTCCTGGCGGTTTTTCGGCTCATGGGCAAAAGCCTGGGTCAGTTTACCCAGCCAGGACTTTTGCCCGGTGCTCGATCGATCTTCGCTCATGGCGGTTACTCGTGATCCTTGCAGATATCAGTGTGGGGTGAATCGTCTTCGTCGTCGGCGTACGGGTCCGGATGACCCAGTTCGGCAAGCAACTCGCGTTCCAATGCTTCCATTTCCTCGGCTTCCTCATCGTCGATGTGGTCGTAGCCGAGCAGGTGCAGGCAGCCGTGGATGACCAGGTGCGCCCAATGCGCCTCCAGGGCCTTGCCCTGTTCGGCAGCCTCGCGCTCGACCACCGCGACGCAGATCACCAGATCGCCCAGCAGCGGGATATCCAGCAGGTCGTCGGGGACGTCGGCGGGGAAGGACAGCACGTTGGTGGCGTAATCCTTGTGCCGGTAGGTGTGATTGAGCTCACGGCCTTCGGCTTCATCCACCAGGCGGATGGTCATCTCCGAGTCGGCACTGCGCTGGCGCAGGGCCAGCTCGCACCAGCGGCGGAACAGGGCATCGTCCGGGGCAGCAGCATCCGTGGCCCGTTGCAGGTCAAGTTCAAGCATCGTGACGGGTGCCTGCGCTGGTTTCCTGCGGACGGTTCTCGAAGCGCTCGTAGGCCTCGACGATGCGTTGCACCAAGGGGTGGCGCACCACGTCCTTGGGCTGGAAGTGGGTGAAGCTGATGCCGGGAACGTCCTTGAGCACTTCGACGACGTGCGCCAGGCCCGACTTGGTGCCGCGCGGCAGGTCGACCTGGGTGACGTCACCGGTGATCACGGCGGTGGAGCCGAAACCGATCCGCGTGAGGAACATCTTCATCTGCTCAAGCGTGGTGTTCTGGCTTTCGTCGAGGATGATGAAGCTGTTGTTCAGGGTGCGCCCGCGCATGTAGGCCAGCGGGGCGATCTCGATCACCTGGCGCTCGATCAGCTTGGCCACGTGTTCAAAGCCGAGCATCTCGTACAGCGCGTCATACAGTGGGCGCAGGTATGGGTCGATCTTCTGGGCCAGGTCGCCCGGCAGGAAACCGAGCTTTTCGCCCGCCTCGACCGCTGGACGCACCAGCAGGATGCGGCGCACCTGTTCACGCTCCAGTGCATCAACCGCGCAGGCCACCGCCAGGTAGGTCTTGCCGGTACCGGCCGGGCCAACACCGAAGTTGATGTCGTTGGCGAGGATTTCCTTCACGTAGCGCTGCTGGTTGACGCCGCGTGGGCGAATCATGCCCTTGCGGGTACGCAGCGATACCGACACTTCGTTGACCGCTGGGTGTTCCAGCGCTTCGACGGAGGATTCCTGGAGGAACAGGTGGACCATGTCCGGCGACAGCTCGGTAGCTTTCGCCTCGCGATAGAGACGACGCAGCAGTTGCTCGGCAGACGTGGTGTGCTTGGGTTCGCCGATCAGTTCGAACTGATTGCCGCGGTTGCGGATCTCGATGGCCAGGCGTTGTTCGATCAGGCGCAGGTGCTCGTCGAACTGCCCGCACAAGTTGGCGAAGCGGCGAGCCTCGAAGGGCTCGAGGATGAAGCGATGAGGTTCTATGGGTGCGTTCAAGGTCGTTTATAGCCGCCCGACGGCAATGGAATTGGATTCAAGGATAACCCCAGTGACGATGCTGCGAAAGCGCTGAAACGATCAAGGGTCGCCAGGCCCGTGGCGATGGCCGCCAGGACGGCGGTCAGGCGCGCGTATCCAGGGGATTGGCAGGCGGCGCTATGGTATAGTTTGCGGCTTCTTACCACCGATTGTTCCAGTCAAAAATGACAAAGCGTGAAGCCCCTATCTACAAAGTGATCTTTCTCAACCAGGGTCAGGTGTTCGAGATGTACGCCAAGCAGATCTATCAGAGTGATCTGTGGGGCTTTCTCGAAATCGAGGAGTTCGTCTTCGGCGAGCGCACCCAGGTTGTCGTAGACCCGAGCGAAGAGAAACTCAAGGCCCAGTTCGAAGGCGTTGTGCGCAGCTTTGTGCCGATGCATTCGATCGTGCGCATCGATGAAGTCGAGCGTTTGGGTACACCGAAGATCAGCGAGGCGCGAGGGATGGGCAACGTGATGCCATTCCCGGTGCCGATGCCCGAGAAGTAATCGCGCTAATCAGGGCCTGGTGTCGGGCAGGGGCGAGAAGGGCGTACGGCCTTCGGCGGTCTGCAGTTCCAGCAGGTACTTGCGGAAGATCTGCCCGAGTACCTGGGTGGCCACTTCCAGCTCGTCGCGGGGCATTTTCTCTGACACTTCGTCCGCCAGGTCCAGCGCATCCTCGGCGCCGTTGACCGCGGCCATCTTCAGCACGATATAGGCCTGCACGTTGTTGGCGGCAACCCCTTCGCCCTTGGCGAACATGGTGCCCAGGCGCAGTTGTGCGTCGGCGTGGCCTTGCAGGGAGGCTTGCTCGAAGTAGTTGAGTGCTTGCTTGAGGTCGCGGGGGGTGTTCTTGCCGTCGTAGTAGTACTCGCCGAGCTCGAACTGTGCTTGCGCGTCGCCGGATTTTGCCGCGTCCTGGCAGGTGGCCAGGGCCTGGGGCATTTCTTCAGGGGGCGCAGAGAGGGTGCAGCGTCCCGTTGCGGGGATCAGCAACGAGTTACCGCCTGCTTGGGCCAGCAGGGGCTGAAGTAGCAACAGGCAGCCCAGTGCAAGGGCGCGGCCGGCGCGGTTCATGGTGATCGACTTACCTCTGCAAAGCTGCGGCCAAAGTGTCTGGTGGCACATTATGGGATAAGCGGCGCCAACCTTACAAAGTCTTTACTCGATTTTCTGTCGATCAGCGGCCAAAGGGCAGGCTGAACGTGAATATTCAGGCCCCATCGCCGGCAAGGCCGGCTCCCACAGAGGACCGTGTGGGAGCCGGCCTTGCCGGCGATGGGCTGCAGGGCAGCCCCCGTGTTACTTCAGCTTAGCGAACGCCCGCTCAGCTGCATCCAGGGTGATCTTCAGCTCGGTTTCACCATGCGCAATCGAGGTGAAGCCCGCTTCGAACGCACTCGGCGCCAGGTACACGCCACCTTCAAGCATCAGGTGGAAGAAGCGCTTGAAGCGCTCGGCGTCGCTGGCCATCACATCATCAAAGGTCACGATATCGTCGGCACCGCTGAAGTATAGGCCGAACATCCCGCCCGCCTGGGTGGTGACGAACGGTATACCCGCCGCATCGGCGCGCTGCTGCAAACCATCGAGCAGGCGGCTGGTGTAGGCGCTCAACTCGTCATGGAAGCCAGGACGGCTGATCAGCTTGAGGGTGGTCAGGCCGGCGGCCATGGCCAGCGGGTTACCCGACAGGGTGCCAGCCTGGTACACCGGGCCCAGCGGCGCGATCTGTTCCATGATGTGGCGTTTGCCACCGAAGCAGCCTACCGGCATGCCGCCGCCGACGATCTTGCCGAAGGTCGACAGGTCCGGGGTAACGTTGTAGTAGGCCTGGGCACCGCCCAGCGCGACGCGGAAACCGGTCATCACTTCGTCAAAAATCAGCACCACGCCATGTTGGTCACACAGTGTGCGCAAGCCTTCGAGGAAGCCTGGTGCCGGCGGCACGCAGTTCATGTTGCCGGCTACCGGCTCGACGATGATGCAGGCGACTTCCTGGCCAACGTCGCTGAGCATCTGCTCAACGGCAGCAATATCGTTGAACGGCAGGGTCAGGGTGTGTTTGGCAAACGCCGCCGGTACGCCGGCCGAGCTTGGCACGCCCTGGGTCAGCAGGCCGGAGCCGGCTTTTACCAGCAGGCTGTCGGAGTGGCCGTGGTAGCAGCCTTCGAACTTGATGATGCTGTCGCGGCCGGTGTAGCCACGGGCCAGGCGAATCGCGCTCATGGTCGCTTCGGTGCCCGAGCTGACCATGCGCACCATTTCCATCGACGGCACGATCGAGCAGACCAGGTCGGCCATCTCGGTTTCCATCGCGGTTGGTGCGCCGTAGGACAGGCCATGCACCAGTTGCTGGCGTACCGAGTCGAGTACGTCCGGGTGGCCGTGGCCGAGGATCATCGGGCCCCAGGAACCGACGTAGTCGACATAGCGCTTGTCATCTTCATCGGTGACGTAGGCGCCTTCGGCATGCTTGAAGAACAGCGGCGTGCCGCCAACGCTCTTGAAGGCGCGAACGGGCGAGTTGACGCCACCGGGGATGTGTTTCTGGGCATTGGCGAACAGTGTTTCGGAACGAGACATGTCAGGCTCTCTCAATCAGGCAGATGCGAACAGGGCGTTGAAGGCGCGGGCGCGGCGGGTGACTTCCTGCGCGCTGTCGGCGCCGAACAGCCCGTGGATGACTGCCAGCAGGTCAGCGCCATGGGCGACCAGCGGGGCAGCGTTGTCCAGGGTGATGCCGCCAATCACGGCTATCGGCAATTTGATCCGGGCGCGGGTCTGCTCCAGCAGTTCAACGCTGGCAGCGGGGGCGCCGGGTTTGGTAACGGAATTGAAGAAGCGACCAAAGGCCACATAGGTAGCCCCCTGGTCGGCAGCCTGCTCGGCCAGCTCCAGCTGGGCGTGACAGGTGGAGCCGATGATCGCGCTGCGCCCAAGCAGGGCACGGGCCGGAGTCAGCGGGCCATCGGTCTGGCCCAGGTGCACACCAACACCCAGGCGGGCGGCCAGTTCGGCGTCATCGTTGATGATCAACTGGGTATCGTAGCGCTCGCAGAGCCTGGCCAGGGCTTCGGCCTCGCGCAGGCGCTGGGCCTGGTCGTCACTCTTGTCACGGTATTGCAGCAGGGTCACGCCGCCATCCAGCGCCGCCTCGACCCAGGGCAGGAAGCGCCCGGCGAGCAATTGGCTGTCGGTGATGGCATACAAACCACGTAACTTCATCAAGGGACCTCGTGACGATCAATCAGGAACAGAAATCCAGCGGCAGGCGACGTGGCACGTATTGGCCTTTGCCCAGTTGCTCGGCGTCACGCAGGGTACGCCAGGTGTAGTCCAGTGCCGAGCGCACGGCGCTGTGCAGTTGCTCGCCCAGGGCCAGGCGACCGGCGAGGGTGCTCGCCAGGGTGCAGCCCGAGCCGTGATAGTTGCCGGGCAGGCGTTGGCAGGTCCAGGTTTGGCGTTGGCCGTCACGGCTGTACAGGCGGTTGTGAATCTCGTGCTCGTCGCCGTGGCCGCCGGGGATCAGCAGGGGCTTGACGTAGGGCAGCAGTTTTTCGGCGCATTCGTCGGCCGTGCCGTCCGGCAGTTCGGCCAGGATGCGTGCTTCAGGCAGGTTCGGGGTGGCAATGGTCGCGAGCGGCAGCAGGCGTTCGCGCATGGCGTAGCCGACTTCATCCTTGCCCAGGCGGCCACCGCCGCCTGCCCGCAGGACCGGGTCGCAGACCAGCGGCAAATGCGGATGCGCGCTGAGCAGTTCGACCACCGTGTCGACCATTTCCAGCGAGCCGAGCATGCCCAGCTTCACGGCGGCAACCGTCGAGTCGCTGAGCACGGCATTGGCCTGGGCCAGTACCCACTCGCGGTCGAGCACGCGGAAGTCGGTGACATTGACAGTATTCTGAACGGTCAGGGCGGTCACGGTCGGGGCGGCGTGACAGCCTTGGGCGATCAGGGCTTCGATATCTGCCTGCAAGCCGGCACCGCCACTGGGGTCGTGGCCGGAGAGACAGAGGACAACGGGGCGGGAGCTGTAGGTATTCATGGTGCGCGAGCTTACCACCAAACGCTTTTCTCGCGACTTCCGGTTGTACACAGTTTTTTCGACAATATGCCCTCCTGGTTTTTCTGTATCCTCTGAGAGTGCCGAGATAGAGCCTTTTCTTTAAATTTTAGGCTGGTTGCTGGTCGTCTCATGAAGCTATGCTAGAGTGCTCGGAAATCGATAACAGGCACTGCCGGATTTCGTCGTCTCAAACGGATAGGAGGCAACCGCGACGCGACCGCACAGGCCATGCTGGGGCTGTATGCGCTATTTGCTGATTGTTCTGCTGGGCTGGCTGCCATTGCTGGCCAGTGCCGTCGATTTCGACGACTCCACGCGCAGCGTGCCACTGGGGCGTGCGATGCAGGTCTACGAAGACCGCGACGGCTCGGCGAGTATCGCCCAGGTCAGCTCGCCCGACTTCGCCGACCAGTTCAAGCTGCACCGCAGCGACGTGCTCAATGCCGGGTACTCGACCTCGGTGTTCTGGCTACGTATCGACCTTCACTACCTCGCTCAAGCGCCAAGCGCGCCGCGCAGTTGGCTGCTGGAGCTGGCCTATCCGCCGCTCGATCACCTGGAGCTGTACCAGGCTGATGAAGCAGGGCACTTTCGTCTGACCCAGCGCACCGGCGATGCACTGCCCTATGCCAGCCGGCAGATCGCGCAGAACAACTACCTCTTCGAACTGCCCTTCGCGCCCGGCCAATCGACCACGGTCTACCTGCGCCTGCAAAGCGAGGGCTCGGTGCAGGCGCCGCTGACCTTGTGGGCCAGCGATGCGTACCTTGAAGCGCAGCCAACGCGCTTCTATGTGTTCGGGCTGATCTATGGCGCATTGCTCGCCATGCTGCTGTACAACCTGTTCATCTATGTCAGCGTGCGCGACACCAGCTACCTCTATTACATCCTTTATATCGCCTCGTTCGGGTTGTACCAGGTATCGGTCAATGGCGCGGGCGTGGAGTTCTTCTGGCCGAACAACCCGTGGTGGGCGAATGCGGCCACGCCGCTGTTTATCGGCGCTGCTGGTTTGTTCGGTTGCCAGTTCGCCCGCAGCTTCCTGCAAATGGCCCGGCACAGCCGGCTGGTCGACCGGGCGTTGCAGGGGCTGATGGCCTGCTCGGCGCTGGTCATGCTGATGTCGCTGACCCTCAGCTATGGCATTGCCCTGCGCCTGGCCACCGCGCTGGCCCTGGTGTTCACCGTGACCATTTTCAGTGCGGGGATCCTGGCCTGGTGGCGTGGCTTGCGCGTGGCGCGCTACTTCATCATCGCCTGGACGGCGTTCCTGCTCGGCGGGCTGATCAACACGCTGATGGTGCTGGGCTACCTGCCAAACGTGTTCCTGACCATGTACGCCAGCCAGATCGGCTCGGCGCTGGAAGTCTGCCTGCTGTCGCTGGCGCTGGCCGACCGCATCAACAGCATGCGCGAAGAGCAGGCGCAGACGTTGCGCCAGGCGGGCGAAACCCTGGAGTTGCTGAACCAGCAACTGGCCCACAGCAACCGGCTCAAGGATGAGTTCCTCGCCACCGTCACCCATGAGCTGCGCACCCCGATGAACGGCGTGATCGGCTCGCTGGAGTTGATGCAGACCGTGACCATGGACCAGGAGCTTACCCAGTACCAGCACACGGCCAGTGCGGCCGCGCAGAACATGATGCGCATGGTCGATGACATCCTCATCCTTACCGAGCTTCAGGCCGGCCGCTTGCACGCGCAACCGGAACTGTTCAGCGTGCGCGGCCTGTTGCATGAACTGCGCATACGCTTTCTGCCGCTGGCACTGGAAAAGGGCCTGTTCCTCAACCTGGACGCTGGCGCAGAGCTGCCCGACACGGTCTATGGCGACCGGCACAAATTGTCGCTGTGCCTGAGTTACCTGCTCGACAACGCGATCAAGTTCACCTCGCGCGGCGGCGTGCTGGTGCAGGTGCGGGCCAGTCGCATGAGCCCGCAGCACCTGAGCCTGACCTTCAGCGTGCGTGACAGCGGCATCGGCTTCACCTGCCTGGACGATGCCATGTTGTACCAGCGCTTCTTCCAGATGGACGGTTCGATGACCCGTGAGTACGGCGGCCTGGGCATTGGCCTGGCGATCTGCCGGCAACTGGCCGAATTGATCGACGGGCGCTTGCAGCACGAGTCGCGCCCAGGCGAGGGCAGTTGCTTTGAATTGAGCCTGCAGGCGCAGGTGCCGGCCGGGTTTGCCGGGGCGCTGATGCAAGGGGCATATCGCGGCTAATTCGGCGTGTTTGTCACTTTGAGCCGGGGGCGGGGCGTGATTCACTGACTTTTCAGTCACGACCGGATCTTGCCAGGGAGCCCCCGATGAACCTGCACCAGTACGCTGAAACCCACGAAGTCACCAACCAGCCGCCGTCACTGGACGGGTGCAACCTGTATCGCATCGACCTGCCCTTGCAGGAATGGTCGCGGCGCTATGGTGCGGGGTGGGCCGAATCGCGGATCGACGCCTATGGTGCGTTGGCTGGGGGGCCGCTAATGGCGGCGGGCTTCCTGGCCAATGAGAACAAACCGCGCTTCGTCAGCCATGACCGTTACGGGCATCGCATCGACCTGGTGGAGTTTCACCCGGCCTATCACGAGCTGATGCGCACGGCGATCGAGCATGGCCTGCCGTCCCTGCCCTGGACCGACCCGCGCGCCGGGGCCCATGTGGCCCGGGCGGCAATGACCTACCTGCACAGCCAGGCCGAAGCCGGTAGCGGCTGCCCACTGACCATGACATTCGCCGCCGTGCCGGCGCTCAAGCTGCAACCGGAGCTGGCCGAGTACTGGCTGCCCAAGGTGCTGGCGACCGAGTACGACCCGCGCAACGTGGGCGACCGGCACAAGGCCGGGGTCACCCTGGGCATGGCCATGACCGAGAAACAAGGCGGCACCGATGTGCGTGCCAACACCACCCGGGCCTACCCGGTGGGGGCGCCAGGGCCGGGGCAGGCGTACGAGTTGGTGGGGCACAAATGGTTCTGCTCGGCGCCGATGTGTGATGCCTTCCTGACCCTTGCGCAGACGGACAAGGGCTTGAGCTGCTTCCTGTTGCCGCGCCATCGCCCGGACGACCAGCGCAACCAGTTCTATATCCAGCGCCTGAAGAACAAGCTCGGCAACTGTTCCAACGCCTCCAGCGAGGTCGAGTTCCGTGGTGCGTTGGCGTGGATGATCGGTGAAGAGGGGCGCGGTGTGCCGACCATCATCGAGATGGTCGCGATGACCCGTTTTGATTGCATGGTCGGCTCCAGCGCGCTGATGCGCCAGGCCCTGACCCAGGCAGCGCACCACTGCGCGCACCGTACGGTGGGTGGCCGGGTGCTGGCCGAGCAACCGTTGATGCAGAACGTGCTGGCGGACCTGGCCCTGGAAAGCGAAGCGGCGCTGGCGCTGAGCCTGCGCATGGGTCATGCCCTGGACCAGCCGGACGATCCGCACCAGGCGCGCTTTGCCCGCTTGATCACGGCAGTGGGCAAATACTGGATCTGCAAGCGCGCCCCGGCAATGATCAACGAAGCCGCCGAATGCATGGGCGGGGCCGGCTATGTGGAAGAAAGCATCCTGCCGCGCCTGTACCGTGAGGCACCGGTGAACTCGACTTGGGAAGGCTCGGGCAACGTACAGTGCCTGGATGTGCTGCGAGCGCTGTCCAAGGAGCCCGGCGTGCTGGACTCGTTGTTCGCAGAACTGGGCGACGGGCACGGCGACCCGCGTTTGGCCGCGCATATCGGCAACCTGAAAAGTGCCTTCGCCGACACCGGCGACATTCAGTACCGCGCCCGGCAACTGACCGAGGATATTGCCGTGGGCTTGCAGGCCAAGCTGCTGCTGGAGGCAGGCAACGCGGCCGTCAGCGATGCCTTTATCGCCAGCCGCTTGGGCGGCAGTGGCCGGGTTTACGGGGTATTGCCGCGTGGCGTGGACGTGGCGGCCCTGGTGCAACGCGCGACACCGAACTGGCCGTTCTAACGTACGTGCCTTTGTTTCCAGATAGAGGCAAGATGAGCGCAAGCACGCCAGACAGGAAGTACATTGTGAGCCGTACTGATGCAGCCTTCATTGTCGTAGAAACCGCCGAGCAAGCCGTCGATCGCCTGGCGACCCTGCACGAAACTGCCACCGCGGCCCTGAGCCAGGCGCTCAAGCGCTACCTCAAGGACCGCACCGAGCCGAACGCGCAAGAGCGCGCGCAGTTCCGCTACCCCGAGTTGCGTCTGACCTATCAGTACCAGGGCGAAGTCCCGGTGATTACCCGGGCCTATGCCAAGGTCCAGCTACCGGGCACCTACAGTGTCACCGTGACCCAGCCGGCGGCGTTTCGCAGCTACTTGCTGGAGCAACTGCGGCCCTTGATGCGCGACTTCACCGTGATGGTCGAAGTGGGCGTCAGCCAGCAGAACATTCCGTACCCTTATGTGGTCGAGCAGGGCGATGAGCTGGCCGGTACCGGCATCACCGCCGCTGCCCTGGCCCGTGTGTTCCCGAGCACCGACCTGTCGGCTGCCACCGACGGCATTGCCGACGGCCTGTATGACTGGGCCAACGTCGACCCGTTGCCGCTGGCGCTGTTCGATGCGGCGCGGGTGGACTTCTCGTTGCGCCGCCTGGTGCATTACACCGGCAGCGACTGGCGTCATGTGCAGCCGTGGATCCTGCTGACCAACTACCACCGCTATGTCGACCAGTTCATCAGCCACGGGCTGGAGCAACTGCGCGACGACCCGCGCTTCGTGCGCATGGTGCTGCCGGGCAACGTGGTGATCGAAAAGGCCATGGACAACTGCGAAGCCCAGGCCCTGGTGGCCGGGGTGGTCTGGCACCGCTACCAGATGCCGGCCTACCACCTGATCGCCGCCGACGGCGACGGCATCACCCTGGTCAATATCGGTGTCGGCCCGTCCAACGCCAAGAACATCACCGACCACCTGGCGGTGCTGCGCCCGCATTGCTGGCTGATGATCGGTCACTGTGGTGGCTTGCGCCAATCGCAGACCATCGGCGACTACGTGCTGGCCCACGCCTACATGCGCCGTGACGGCATTCTTGATCGCGTGGTGCCGCCGAACATTCCGATCCCGGCCCTGGCCGAGGTGCAAATGGCCTTGCAGGAAGCGGCGGCGCAGGTTACTGGCGAGCGTGGCGACGAATTGAAAAAACGCCTGCGCACCGGCACCGTACTGACCTACGATGACCGTAACTGGGAACTGCGCTGGGCCCAGGAGCGGCCGCTGA
The DNA here is from genome assembly GCF_028656955.1 of Pseudomonas fontis. Classification (GTDB taxonomy): domain Bacteria; phylum Pseudomonadota; class Gammaproteobacteria; order Pseudomonadales; family Pseudomonadaceae; genus Aquipseudomonas; species Aquipseudomonas fontis. The sequence goes on along the minus strand of NZ_JAMDGY010000011.1, from coordinate 123,031 downwards.
TCAACCTGTCGCGCGCGGTTGCAGTGGACATGGAAAGCGGCACCATCGCCGCCCAGGGGTATCGCCTGCGGGTGCCGTACGGAACCTTGCTGTGTGTATCGGACAAGCCGCTGCACAGCGAGATCAAGTTGCCGGGGGCGGCCAACGCCTTCTACAACCGGGCGGTGAGCCAGCACTTGAAGATCGGCATTGCCGCGCTTGATCTGCTGCGCACCGAACTCAACTCGCTGCACTCGCGTAAACTGCGCAGCTTTGATGAGCCGCCGTTCCGTTGAGGCCCCATGCCGTTACCCCCTCGTAGCAAGCCGCGCCGCCCGGCGCCCAAGCCCGCAGCAGTGCGTCGCCCGCCCAAGGCGGCGCCTGCCGAGTCGCGGCTGATCCTGTTCAACAAGCCCTTCGACGTGCTGACCCAGTTCAGCGACGGCGAAGGCCGGGCCACCCTCAAGGACTACATCGCCATCCCCGGCGTGTACCCGGCCGGGCGCCTGGACCGGGACAGCGAAGGCTTGCTGCTGCTGACCAACGACGGCCAGTTGCAGGCGCGCATCGCCGACCCCAAGCACAAGTTGCCCAAGACGTATTGGGTACAGGTCGAAGGGGAGCCTAGCGAAGAACAACTCAAGCAGCTGCGTGAGGGGGTCGAGCTGAATGACGGCATGACCTTGCCCGCCGAGGCACGCCAGCTTGAGGAGCCAGACCTGTGGCCACGCAACCCGCCGGTACGCTTTCGTAAAAGCATACCGACCAGTTGGCTGGAACTGGTGATTCGCGAGGGGCGCAACCGCCAGGTGCGGCGCATGACGGCGGCGGTCGGGTTACCGACCCTGCGCCTGGTGCGCGTACGGATCGGTGACTGGACGCTTGATGGCCTGGAGCTGGGCCAGTGGCGGGAAGTCCCCGCGCGGCGCTAGACGCCTTCGATAAAGCCGATGACCACGCTTTTGATGATGAAGGCGAGGATACCCAGGCCCAACACGAAAAACAGGATGAAGGTGCCGAACTTGCCGGCCTTGGATTTCTTCGCCAGGTCCCAGACGATGAAGCCCATGAAACCAATCAGGATGGTGACCAGGATGGTCATCATCCACTCTTCGAACAACGCAGGATCCATCGGTTTTCTCCGGCAGGTTGAGGCGCAAGATTATACGCCTGCACCGCCGGTGTGACTAACGCAGGTGTGTCAGCGGCAGTTCGGTGCTGGCCAGGACCTGGTTGAGCACGAAGCTTGAGCGCACGCTGGTGACGCCTTCAATGCGGGTCAGGTGACCGAGTAGCAGCTTCTGGTAGTGGTCCATGTCGGGCACCACCACCTTGAGCTGGTAGTCCGCGTCCATGCCGGTCACCAGGCTGCACTCGAGCACTTGCGGCAGGCCGCGAATGGCCGCCTCGAATGTCTCGAAACGTTCCGGGGTGTGCCGGTCCATGCCGATCAGCACGTAGGCGGTCAGGCTCAGGCCGAGCTTCTTGCGATCAAGCAAGGCGACCTGGCGATTGATATAGCCGTCGTCTTCCAGCTGCTTGACCCGTCGCGAACACGGCGAGGGCGAGAGGCCGATGCGTTCGGCCAGTTCCTGGTTGGAGATGCGCGCGTCGCGCTGCAATTCGGCAAGAATGCTGAGGTCGTAACGATCCAGTTTGCTCATGGATAATGTCTTTCCTGCTTTGATTGCTGCGAATTATGATTCCTTAGGTAAAAATTGCGCAAGTAATGTTTTGATGAGCAATTTTCGCAATCCTCTGCTGCCGTCGATTTCATATGATTGTTTCCAGAATCACTGCCCGGACTACAGTCCACGGCTACTGGCCCAATCAGGCTGGTGGCGGCCAGCAACCCCACCGGGTTGTGTTTGGCCCCCGGGCTACACACTGTCTACAAGACGGCGTGAGGTGAGCCGGCGCCACAAGCGCCGAGCAAGGACAAAATTCTCGAAGGGGGGCCTGCTGGCCTCCCTTTTTTATTGCCTGCATTTTTTTCATTTTGCGGCCGATACCCTGAAGCAGACGGCCTGATAGAGTTGCTGGAGAACCGCTGGCGGTTTATCGAGTCTTAGTATCAGGCCCCCGTTATCGGCCACGAGAGGAATAGCATGAAGTCGCGCATCTGGCATCTGGCAGGTGTTGGTTTGCTCTGTTTGAGCATGGTGGTACAGGCTCAGGATGAGCGCCGCGGGCCGCACGATGGCAATGGGGGCCAAGGCGGTGGCAATGGCGGTGGCGGTGAGTCGTCGTTGCCGATCCAGGCAAAGCCCAACGAAGCCCGGCAGACCCAGCCACCCAGGCAGGGTTATTACCAGGACATCCCACGCGGTAACAACAACGGCCACAACAATGGCTACAACCAGCACTGGCAGGCGGGTGGGCCCGGGCAACGGCCTGGGGACTCGAACTGGCAAGGCCGGCCCAATGGGCATGGCAATGGCTGGGGACCGGGGCCGCAGTATCGTCCGGGGCATGTGATCGATCGCTTCCCGGCCCAATACTGGCGTGTGCCGTACCGTGGCAATGACTACTTCTATTCCGGTGGCTATTGGTACCGGCCACAGGGGCCGCGCTATATCGTCGTGGCGCCGCCTTATGGCGTGCGTGTGACCTACCTGCCGGACTATGCCCGTGAGGTGTGGGTGGGTAGTGCGCTGTTCTTCGTTGCGGCGGGGACCTATTACCAGTACCAGGACGATACCCGTGAGTACGTGGTGGTGAACCCGCCGGTTGCCACGGCGCCGGTGCAGGACACGGCGCAGGGTTACGACGTGATCGCCTACCCGGCCAACGGGCAGGGCCCGCAGCAGGTCGAGCAGGATCGCTACCAGTGCTATCGCTGGGCGGTGGAGCAGACCGGGTTCGATCCGGCGACGGCGAGTTATGCGCCAGCGCCACAGGTGGTGGACAACTACCGGCGGGCGATGGGTGCTTGCTTGAGTGGGCGTGGGTACAGCGTCAACTAAGGGGCACTGGTGACCCCGGTTGGCAAGGCTTCGCCTTGCATCGCTGGCAAGGCCAGCTCCCACAGATATCAGGGGTGCTGCTGATGTCTGTGTGCAAGGGCAGCTTCCACAGATGTTTGGGGTGCTGGTGATGCCTGTGTGCAAGGGCAGCTTCCACAGATGTTTGGGGTGCTGCTGATGCCTGTGTGCAAGGTGCTGGTGATGCCTGTGTGCAAGGGCAGCTTCCACAGATGTTTGGGGTGCTGCTGATGTCTGTGTGCTAGTCCAGCTTACACAGATGTCTGGGTGCTTCCGATTCCTGTGGGAGCCGGCCTTGCCGGCGATGGGGCGCATAGCGGCCCTGGTTTTGGCCGGCACCCCCGGCGCTTTCACAAGTCAGGCGTCAAGCTATCGGGTCAGCATGCACCAGCACTTCAGCTTGCGGGAACTTGCGCTTGATCGCCGCTGCCGCTTCATCGCTCAATGCATGGGCTTTGGTCAGCGGCAAGTCCCCCGGCAACTCCAGGTGCACCTGCACAAACCAGTGGCTGCCCGACACCCGTGTGCGCAGATCATGCGCACCAAGCACCCCGGGCACTGCCGTCACCAGCGCCATCATCTCTTCACCAACGTCCCCCGGCAGCTCCTTGTCCATCAGCGTCGCGGTACTTTCCCGGGCGATCTGCAGCGCGCTCCACAGAATGTACAACGCAATGCCCAGGCCGAAATACGCATCCAACTGCGGCCAGCCAAAGCGCGCCAGTATCAGCGCCAACAGAATGCTGCTGTTGAGCAGCAAGTCGGAGCGGTAGTGCAGTGAGTCGGCGCGCACCGCCGTAGAGCCGGTAATGCGGATCACCTTGCTCTGCAACGCCAGCAAGGCCACGGTCAGCCCCAGCGAGAGGACCATCACCACGATGCCCACTGTCGCATCACCCAAGGGGTGGGGGTCCTGCAAGCGCTCCAGCGCCTGCCCGGCAATCAGCACCGCACTCACCCCGATGAACAGCGCCTGGGCCATGCCGGCGAGCGCCTCCGCCTTGCCGTGGCCGAAACGGTGATCGTCATCGGCCGGGCGCAGTGCGTAGTGCACGGCCAGCAGATTGAGGAACGAAGCCGCCCCGTCGAGCATCGAGTCGGTCAGCCCGGCCAGCAGGCTGACCGAACCGCTGAGCCACCAGGCCACGGCCTTGCTGACGATCAGAATGCAGGCCACGGCAACCGACGCGCGGGTGGCCAGGCGTAGTAGGCGGGCGTGTTCGGCGCTGCTGTTCATGGGCTCGACATCCTTGTGCGGGTGAGATCAGGCGGCAGGCGTGAGGCCGTACAGCGCCAGTTGTTCGACGCTGCCGCTGTGCTGGATCAGGCGCGGGTCGTTCAGCGGCAGGCGCTGGCCCAGTTCATCTTGCAGGATGGCCTGCAGGCGCTGATTGTCCACCTTGCCGTCGGCGCCGATGGCCTGGTTGAGCTTTTCCGGGGTGACCTGGGCGGTGGTGCCGCCTGGCAGGTAGATGGCGCCGGTGGCGAAGTCGATGCCGAACGCGATCAGCCCGGGGATCACGTAGAACAGGATGCCGACGGCGTTCAGGGCGACGATGACCGGGTCTACCCGGCCCTCGATCTGGCCGCGACGGTCCGGGTAGAACAGGGTGCCGCACGCTGTCAGCTGGGTCAGCAAGGCCGTGATCAGGACTGCACCTGTGACACGCAAGGGAATACGCATGTGAATCTCCGCAAAGAAGGTCGCAACGATACCGGCAAATGGCCGGTGTCTGAAGGTAAGACCATGATAATGCAAGGCCGGTTCGCCGTTATACTCGGCCGATTGTTTGAGGGCTACCATGATTTCTTTACCGATCGATGCTGTACTGCCGGCATTGCGCGAGGCTTTGTCGCAGCGCCACGAGGCGGTGCTTGAAGCCCCCCCCGGCGCCGGCAAGACCACCCGTGTGCCGCTGGCACTGCTCAACGAGCCGTGGTTGGCCGGGCAACGCATTCTGATGCTCGAACCGCGGCGCCTTGCCGCGCGCGCCGCCGCCGAGCGGTTGGCCAGCGAGCTGGGTGAGGCGGTCGGCGAAACGGTCGGCTACCGCATCCGCCTGGACAGCAAGGTCGGCCCGCGTACACGCATCGAGGTGGTTACCGAAGGCATCCTCACCCGGCGCTTGCAGGAAGACCCAGCGCTGGACGGTGTCGGCCTGCTGATCTTCGATGAATTCCATGAGCGCAGCCTGGATGCCGACCTGGCGCTGGCGCTGAGCCTGAACGGTCGCGAACTGCTGCGCGACGAGCCGCCGCTAAAGATCCTGCTGATGTCCGCGACGCTGGAAGGGCAGCGGCTGTCGGCGTTGCTCGACGATGCGCCGATCATCAGTAGCGAAGGGCGCATGTTCCCGGTGCAAATGCGCTGGGGGCGGCCATTCCAGGCGGGGGAGTTCGTCGAACCGCGAGTGGTCGACTGCGTGCTGCAGGCGCTGGCCGATGAGACCGGCAGCCTGTTGGTATTCCTGCCAGGGCAGGCGGAGATTCGCCGCGTGCACCAGTCGCTGCAGGAGGCCGTGGGCGAACGTGCCGAGATCCTGTTGTGCCCGCTGCACGGTGAGCTTGACCTGACGGCCCAGCGCGCGGCGATCGAAGCGCCGCCTGCCGGTAAGCGCAAGGTGGTGCTGGCGACCAATATCGCCGAGACCAGCCTGACTATCGATGGCGTGCGCGTGGTAATTGATGCCGGGTTGGCGCGAGTACCGCGTTTCGACCCGGGCAGCGGCATGACGCGGCTCGACACCCAGCGTATTTCCCGCGCCAGCGCGACCCAGCGGGCGGGGCGGGCGGGGCGTCTGGAGCCGGGCGTGTGTTACCGGCTCTGGTCCGAAGCCCAGCATGATCAGCTGGCAGCCTATGGCAGCGCGGAGATTCTCCAGGCAGACCTGGCCGGGCTGGCCTTGCAACTCAGCCGCTGGGGCGTGGCCCCGGCACAATTGTGCTGGCTCGACTTGCCTCCGGCCGCAGCCTACGCCCAGGCGCAAGACCTGCTGATGCGCCTGGGGGCCTTGCAGCCGGAGCAACTGCTGACGCTGACCAGCCACGGCCAAGCCATGGCGCAATTGCCTGCCCACCCGCGTATCGCCCACCTGCTGCTGCGCGGCCAGGACCTGGGGCTGAGTGCGATGGCCTGTGATGTCGCGGCATTGCTCGGTGAGCGCGATATCGTGCGCGGTGGCGGTGCCGACCTGCATACCCGGCTGAGCCTGCTCAGCGGCGAAACCCGTGGTGCGCGGGGCAGCCAGGGCGGGGTGCAGCGTGCACGGCAGTTGGCGCGGCAGTACCGCAGTTACCTGCGCGGCAAACCGGGCAACGCCGTGACCGACCCTGAACACTCACGCTGGCTGGGCGCCTTGCTGGCGCTGGCCTATCCCGACCGTGTCGCCCAGCAGCGCCGCGCCGGTGGTGCCGAGTACCGCCTGGCCAATGGCCGTGCGGCGTTGTTCGGTGAAGCGGATGCACTGATGAAACAGCCCTGGCTGGTGATTGCCGACCTGGGCAGCCGTCAGGGGCAGCGCGAAGAGCGTATCTACCTGGCTGCCGAGTTCGACCCGGCGCTGTTCGAGGGTGTGCTCGCCGAGCAGGTGCGCACGGTCGATCAGCTGGAGTGGGACGAGCGTGAAAATGTGCTGCGCGCCGAGCGCCAGCGCAAGGTCGGCGAGCTGGTGCTCAGCCGCGAGCCATTGACCGGGCTGGACGACGATGCGCGCGCCAGGGCGCTGCTTGAGCTGGTGAAACGCAAAGGCCTGGAACTGCTCAGTTGGACCCCGGAGCTGCGCCAGTGGCAGGCACGTGTGGCGTTGCTGCGTGCGCTGGACCTGAGCGGCAGCGGGCAGAGTGAGTGGCCGGATCTGAGCGATGCGGCCTTGCTGGCGAGCCTGCCGGATTGGCTGCAACCCTACCTGGGCAAGGTCACCCGGCTCAGCCATTTTGCCCAGTTGGACCTGTCGTCGATCCTGCGCAACCTGCTGCCCTGGCCGTTGCCGCAGCGCCTGGATGAGTGGGCGCCGACGCACCTGCATGTGCCGTCCGGTTCAAACATCCGCCTGGACTACAGCGAGCATCAACCGGTGCTGGCGGTGCGCTTGCAGGAGTTGTTCGGCTTGGCCGAAACCCCACGCATCGCCCAGGGCCGGCAACAGGTGCTGCTGCACCTGCTTTCGCCGGCACGCCGGCCAGTGCAGGTGACCCAGGATTTGGCCAACTTCTGGCGCAGCACCTATGCCGAAGTGAAGAAGGACCTCAAGGGCCGCTACCCCAAGCACTACTGGCCGGACGACCCGCTGATCGCCGAAGCCACCGCGCGGGCCAAGCCGCGCAAGTAGCGGCGCTTACTGCTCGGGCTCAGGCGTCGTCGGCAGCAGCAGGCGCGCGGTGAGCGGCAAGTGGTCGGAGATCTCCAGCGTGTCCTGCTGCACGACCTGTGCGCTGACACGCTTGAGTTTCGGGCTGTGGAACAGGAAGTCGAGGGTCCGGTCCGGGCCGTCGACCCGCCCGTCGTTGGGGAAGTGCGTCAGCCAGTCGGCACGCTCGGCACCGCTGGATTCGGCATTGCTCGGGATCATCGGGTACTTGTCCCAGAGCAGGTGCAGATCGCTGTCAGGGGCGTAGTGCTGGCGCTGCTCCGGTTTCAGGCGACGGTATTGGCCCAGCGGCAACAGGTTGAAGTCCCCGCCGAGCAGCCAGGCAGTGCCCTGGCTTTCCAGCTTGTCGACCAGGCGCACCAGGCGCTCCAACTGCTGGCGCTGCAAGTCGCTGCCCTGGGCAAAGGGGATCAGGTGAGTGTTGAGCACGGCCAGCTTGCTGCCGTCGCTGACCGGCAGGTAGCTGGCCAGCACGGCTTGCTGCGGGTGCAGCAGGCGGCTCAGGGCATTGCCTGAATCCGTCGGCAATTGCAGGCGCCGGGCCTGTTCGATCGGGTAGCGGCTAAGGGTCGCCAGGGTGCGCCCGACGCTGCCAGCGATATGCCAGTCGGGGACGAAGTCGGCTTTCCAGTCGTAGGCCTGCACGGCGCAGGGGTAGAGGTCGACCAGGCGTTCGCGCAGCAGCGCCAACTGGTCCTGGTAATCGCTGGCCTTGGCGTTCTGGTCCAGCTCCTGGAGCAGCACCAGGTCTGGCGCTTCGGCGCGGATCACCCGCGCCACCTCGTCGAGGTTGAAGGCCAGGTCCTGCGGGGTCGGGCGGGTGTCCGCGCCACGGCCTTCGTCATACCAGAACACATAGCGCTTGCCGGCCAGGAACTGGACGTTCCAGGTCATCACCTTCAGCGCCTGGCCCGGCACCAGCGGTTTGGCCGGGCCGCTGCACGACACCGGCAGCGCCTCGCGCGCTTCGGGCTGCCAGCTCAGTTGCCAGGCCAGCAGCCAGAGCAGGGCGGTGATCAACACTACAACCAGCAGGGCATTGCGCAGAAGTCGGATCATTGGCTCGACGTATTCACAAGTGACGCTTGAGCATACCCGAGCCGTTCGTCGGCTCCTAGGGCTGCGACGGTTCCACTGCCGGCTCGCTGATCAGCATGAACAGGCGGTAGATCACCACGGTGCTGAACAGTTGCAGGAAGCTGCTGAGGGTGTTGAACAACAGCTCCAGCGCCGGGTTTCGCGGGTCGGGCAGCAGCGCCAGGGTCAGCCCGTCGACCAGCCACAGCGGCGCGAGTACGCCGAGCATGCATGCCAGCACCACCCAGAAATGCCCGTTGGCCATCTGGAAACTGCCGCGCATGGCGGCAATCGGCTGTTGGCCGCGCAGCACCACGAGGAACTCGGAAAACGCCAGGTTGATCATCACCCAGATGCCCGGGAGGATGAACAGCGCAATACCGGCCATGATCAGCAACGAGCTGAGCATGACCATCAAGGCGAACGTCGGCCACAGGCGCACGGCCATGGCCAGCAGGTTGCGCTTGAGCGGTTCATGGCCCTGGCTGCGTGCGTCGAGATAGAGGATCAGCGCAGCGCTGTACAGTGGGTAGAACAACATCCCCACCAGCAGGCCATAGGCCGGGGAGGCCTGGTCACCGAGCTGGCCATAGAGCAGTTGTGTGCACAGGGCTTCAAGGAGCACCAGTGGCAGGCATAGCTTGGCGATGCTCACCAGGTGGCGGCGGAAGAAATACAGGGAGTCACGCAGAATGTTGAGCGGATTCATCGGTCGATATCGCAGTGGAAAAGCAGGCCGACACTTTAGCCCACCGCTACAACCTGAACAAAGTTTCATGCGCTGGGTGCATTGAATCGCCGATGCTGGTTCCCCATCTTCAATGAACCTGAATTCTTTCCGGCAATCCCATGAGGTCGCCCATGAACCACGAAGAACAATCCCTGATCGACGGTCTGTTCGCCCGTCTCAAGCAAGCCGAAACCGCAGGCGCACCTCGCGATGTACAGGCTGAGCAAGTGATCGCCGGGCACGTGCAGCAACAGGCTGGCGCACCGTACTACATGGCCCAGGCCATCCTCGTGCAGGAAGCCGCGATCAAGCAGCTGGACGAGCAGAACAAGCAGCTGCAGGCCGAGTTGGCCAAGGCGCGAGCGCAAGCGGCCGCCAGTGCGCCGCAAGGCAGCGGCGGTTTTCTCTCCAGTATTTTTGGCGGTGGAGCGCGCCCATCGCAACCGCAGTCCCAACCTCAGTCGTATGCCAGCCAGGCACCCGCGCCCGCACCTTCGAGCGGTGGTGGTTGGCGTGAACCGTCCAATGCCGGGTTCGGTGGCCCGGGTGTAACCCCACAGCAGGGCTTCACTGCGCCACCGCCAGCTGCGCCGGCCCGCAGTGGTGCCAGCAGCTTCCTCGGTGGTGCCTTGCAGACCGCAGCCGGCGTGGCTGGCGGGGTGATGCTGGCGCAAGGCATCAGTAGCCTGTTCAACCACAACACGCAGCCGCAGGAAGTGGTCGAAGTGATCAAGGAAGAGCCCGCCCCCGCCAGCGATAGCGGCGGCTGGGGTAGCAACGACGACCAGCGCCTGACGGCCGACAACAGCAACTACGACCAGGGCGGTTTCGCTGATAGCGGCTACAACGATGAGGGTGGTGACCTGTTCTCCGACGACGATTCCTACGTCTGACGGCTTGATCCGCCCGCGTGCATACCCGCGCGGGCGCCAGGCTGGCATACTGGGCGCCGAATCGGCCCGGTATGCGCGGCCGGCCATAAGCGTCATGAGGAAGTGCGGTGAAAAAGATTGCGGTGTTCGCCGATGTGCAGAACCTCTACTACACTGTGCGCCAGGCTTATGGCTGCCACTTCAACTACGCGGCCTTCTGGGCCGACGTCAGCCAGCAAGGGCAGATCGTCGAGGCGGTGGCCTACGCCATCGACCGTGGTGACAGCAAGCAGCAGCAATTTCAGCAGATCCTGCGCAACCTGGGCTTCACGGTCAAACTCAAACCCTATATCCAACGCAGCGACGGCTCGGCCAAGGGCGACTGGGACGTGGGCATCACCCTGGACGTGATCGACGCCGCGCCGCGTGTCGATGAAGTGGTGCTGGCCTCCGGCGATGGCGATTTCGATCTGCTGCTCGAGCAGGTCATCAGCCGCCATGGCAAGACCGCCGTGGCCTATGGCGTTCCGGGCCTGACCGCCAACTCGCTGATTCGCGCCGCCAGCCGCTATGTGCCGATCGAAGGCGCGCTGCTGCTCAAGCACTGAGCCCAACCCCGAGGTTTTTTGTGGAACGTATTGCTGTCATCGACTTTGAAACCACCGGCATTTCTCCGGGCCGGCACTGCCGGGCAACGGAAGTGGCGGTGGTCATGCTCGAACGCGGGCGCATTGTCGAGCGCTACCAGAGCCTGATGAACGCTGGTTTGCCGGTCCCGGCCTTTGTTGCCGGGCTAACCGGCATCACCACGGCCATGCTGCGCAGCGCGCCGCCGGTGGCGCAGGTGATGAACGAAGTGGCCGAGTTCGTCGGCAGCACGCCGCTGCTGGCGCACAACGCCTCGTTCGACCAGAAGTTCTGGGATTACGAGCTGGCGCAGATCGGTCGCAACCGCGTGCAGTCGTTCGCCTGTTCGATGTTGCTGGCGCGTCGTCTGCTGCCCGGCGCACCCAACCACAAGCTCGGCACCCTGACGCGCTGGGCGGGCCTGCCAGACACCGGCACGGCTCACCGGGCCATGGCCGACGCCGAAATGGCCGCCAACCTGGCCCAGCACCTGGCAGGTCAGTTGCGTCAGGCCCATGGGCTGAATGAGGTGTCCCACCAGCTGTTCTGCAGCTTGCAGAAAGTCCCCGCCGCGAAAGTCGCAGAAACCCTCAAGCGCTACCGCTAAGCCTTCTTGGCATCCAGGTGGTCGAGCGGCACGCGCCGCTCCATCGCGCTGGAAAGAATGATCGAAGTCTTGCTGAAGCCGAACTGGGACACACGGTTGATCAACTCCTCCAGTTCCGGCATCGAGCCGACGGCTGCCTGCATGATCACGCAAGGGTCCCCCGTAACCCGGTGACATTCGGTGAGCTGGGGGATCTGCGTCAGCGCTTCATACGCCTGCTGATTGCCATGGCTGCTCAGGCGCAGCTCGATCACGCACTGGATCGGCAGGCCGATCTTGCTCATGTCGACCTTGGCCTGGTAGCCGCTGATGACCCCGCTGGCCTCAAGCTTGGCGACCCGCTCGGCAACCGCCGGGGCAGACAGGTTGACCTTGCGTGCGAGCTCGGCAAAGGAGGCGCGGCCGTTTTCCAACAGTGCGGCGAGGAGCATGCGATCGTACTTGTCCATGGTGTTCGGTTGCCTTGTTTCGAAATATTGGAGAAAAGCCTGAATATCCTTTTTTTCGAAAGCCAATGCTGTTGATAAAAAGGTATTGCTGCTTATGTTTCCCGCTTGGGCTTTCTAAACTAACGCTCCAATAACAGAGTTTCGAGCCCCCCATGCCTGCCTCTCGTCGTTTCCCCTTGTTGCTGATCGGCGCGTTCCTCGCCCTGTACCTGGTATGGGGCTCGACTTACCTGGCAATTCGCATCGGTGTGGAGTCGTGGCCGCCGCTGCTGATGGCCGGTGTGCGTTTCATCATTGCCGGTAGCCTGCTTTACGGCTTCCTGCGCTGGCGCGGCGTGCCGGCGCCGACCTGGCCGCAATGGCGGGCCGCCGGGATGATCGGCTTCCTGTTGCTCAGCTGTGGCAATGGCGGGGTGACCGTCGCCGAACATGCCGGCGTGGCCTCGGGGGTAGCGGCCCTCGCCGTGGCCACGGTGCCGCTGTTCACCTTGTTGTTCGGCTTGTTCTTCGGGCACCGCACGACCCGCCTTGAGTGGGCCGGGATCGCCATGGGGCTGGTGGGTATCGGCCTGCTCAACCTGGGTTCGAACCTGCAAGCGAGCCCATTGGGCGCGGCGCTGATCATCTTTGCGGCGGCGTCCTGGGCGTTTGGCTCGATCTGGAGCCGGAACCTGCCGCTGCCGCCGGGCCCGATGGCCAGCGCAGCGGAAATGCTGGTGGGCGGGGCGGCCTTGCTGATCGGCAGCGCACTGAGTGGCGAACGCATGACCCAGATGCCCACGGCCGCTGGCTGGGGCGCGCTGATGTACCTGGTGTTCTTCGGCTCGATCCTGGCGTTCAGTGCCTACATGTACTTGCTCAAACACGTACGCCCAGCGGCGGCGACCAGCTACGCCTACGTCAACCCGGTGGTGGCGGTGCTGCTGGGGATGGCCTTTGCCGGTGAGCAGATCGGGGCCGAGGAGTGCCTGGCCATGGCCGTGATCATCGGCGCGGTGGTACTGATCGGCTTGCCGCAGTGGCGCAAGCCAGCGGTGGCAGCTCCAGCGCCGACGCCAGAGGCGCGTTTGCAAAGCGAATAATTCACGGATATTTCCTGCACGAACACAGGACAAGTCTGATTTCCTCGACTGGGCGATAGGGCGAGGATTTCCAGAGGAGGTGGCCCGACACGGGCTCGCCAGGTCGGAGTGTCGTGCATGGAGCCGGAACGTCTGCGGGAAATCCTCGAACAGTGCAAGCAAGCCTGTGAAGCGCTCAGTGGGCCGTTGTTTCACAGCCCCACGGTGAACTGCACACGGGCCTTCAGCATTTTCCCGATGCGCTATGGCGTAGTGGGTGGCCCGAGCACGTTGCGCGACTACCTGCTCCCGCAATTGCCCGCCCACCTGCGCCGCCCGCACAAGGTCGGGCGTCTTGCTCAAGCCAGCTATGCCATTCGTCCGCTGCGCGAAGGTTTTCTCTATGTGCTTGAGCGACGCACCAGTGTCGGCAGCTATGCCTGGCACAGCCAGTTCAGGGTCTCGGAAATCGGCTCGCTGCAATACATGGAGCAGGACAAGCCCTGGGCACCCCCCCCCATGGGCGGCGGTATTGGCAATATCGCCTGGATGTTCACGATGCAGGACATCGACGACATCGAGGATGTGCGCCTGCTCTACAGCCCGGCGCCACTGACCCAGGAGGTGCTGCGCAACTACCGGGTGCGCGCAGCCTTGCGCGATACCCTGGCATCCATTGATCTGGCCAGGCTCACCCATGAAAGACCGCCGGTCATGGACAATGTGCTGCCCTATGACCAGCTCAAGCGGGTCGCGGACTTTGCTGCGGCCGACAACCCGCAACTGCGCGCCTTGCTGGCCAGTCAGGCGTTCTCCGTGGTTGTGCCGCCCGAGCAGGCGCTGTATCTGGAAATGATGCCCGGCAAGGAGCACCCGAAATACCGTGGGGTGGGCATCGTGGTCGACGACGCGCTGGGTATCGCCCAGGAGCTCAATGCCTGGCGCAACGCCAGCGCCGAGACGCTCGAAGCCTTCATGGGCAGGGTTGATGGCGAAGGGTTGAGCAATCAGCGCAAGTTCACCATCGCCATGGCCATCGACAACATCCGCCTGACACTGGCCGATGAAGCTGAAGTGCGGATGCGCGAGCACTTCAAGACCCTCGGGGTGACCTACACCTCGCCGCCCCATTCCCACAGCACCTTGCATGTACCGCAGGCCGCGCTTGGCTACACGGTGTCCTACCGTGACCCGGCGCATCAGCAGCAGGCCGAGCAGGAACGCATCGAGAAAGTGCGCAGCACCAGCTGGGAGAAGTACGCCGGCTATGTGGACGAGCCAAGGCGCGAGAGGTTCCTGGACACCTATCGGCACGCAGTGAACTTCGCCGATAGCAACAAGGAGGCGCGCGCGGGTGATCATCTGTTGTGGCTGAAAAGTGCGGCGTTGCTGGAGGCGCTTGACCGTTTTGACCGCAATGACCAAGAGCAGGCGCTGTTGTTTGAAGACCAGATGGCCAAGGTGCTGGTCGGCATGAATGCCACGGCGGCTGGGGAGGCATTGCTGAGCCAGTGGCGTGAGGCAGGCATCGCCAGGGACAACCTGTTCTGGAGAGCGCTGGCGCAGAATCAGGATGCCGCTGCCGATGAGTTGGCCAACTTGCTCGGGCACAAGGATCAGTTGGCGCAGTTGGATGATGACCAACTGCGTGGCCACTTCAAGAAGCTGACCGACCTCTTTGACAAGAGCCATGCCCTGGCCGATGAGCTGGCCAACTCGACTGAGGGGCCGCCGACGGCCCGTTTGATGGGCGGGGCGCTGTTGGTCAATGCGTTGGGCAATACCTTGTTTCAGAGCAAGTTGTCCGCTATTGCGGATAAACCGGTGAATTGGTTGTTGGCGCAGACGCTGAAGGCTCGCCTTGGGCGTTTCGCGGAACACTTCAGCCTGGAGAGCCGCGGCGGCATGCCGTTGAGCCGTGGTGCCCAGCGGCGGATCGAGCGCGCTACGCAGGGGAGTTTCAGCGAGGTATTGCAAGCAGGCGCCAAAGGGCCAATGGCCGAGGTGCGGATCGGTTCCGTGCTGGTGCTGCTGGAGGTCTGGAACCTGACCCACCGGCTGAATGCGGCGGACAAGCAGAGCAAGGAGTATGTCGAGATTGCAGCGGCATTGCTGGGGCTGACGGCTGCGGGGCTGGAGCTGGGCGCGGTGGCGGTGGGGTTTGCCGAGAAGAGCGGGAGTGCGGTGGTGCGGGAGGGGACTGCGGTGTTCAAGGGTGGCTTGCGGTTGGGGGCGGGGATACTCGCGGGAGGCGTGGCTGGAGTTGGAGTGTGGTACGACATCCAGGACATGTTGTTGGCATATTCAGTGCGTAAGCACTCATTCTCAGGTTTCTACGCCGTTCGAGCCATAGTACAAGCAGGCGCTGCCGGCTTATCAATTGCTATCGGCTTGGCTGTAGCTGGCCCGTTCCTTAACTATCTGGTTAAACGCCATGGCACTCAGTCCTTCTTTGGACAGTCATTGCTTCGCGCTGCACAAACGTCTTCTACATTGGTGCTGCGTATGACATGGATGTTGCGAGGCTTCTACGGAATTAATATTGTTCTCTTGATATTAACGGTTGTTGATATCGTATTTATGCCTGATGCATTGCAACGCTACCTCGATCACAGTAGCTTCCGAAAAGATCGAAGTAATGGAATCGCTGAGACGGAAGAGCAAGAACTCAAAATTATGGTGAATGCAATCAAAGGTACACTCTGATGTATTTCTTCGAATGGGGTTATCAGATAGCCAGGCGTGCCATGTCCTATGAGGAAAGTCTGGAGGCATTCAACAAGCAAAAACGCCAACCCGGCCAGCCAGAACTCAACGCACCAGATGGAGTAGGTGAGTCAGTATCAGCAAGCGTCAGCGCGCATGAGTCGATCTATACCTATAATGAGGTTTATATTGATGCTCGTACGCCCAATGATGAAAAACGTGGAGTGATCACTTTTTTCGTGGGTGGTATTGGTATGATGCTGATTTATATGTTTCTTGGTTTGTTGTTTATTTATTTAAATCAAGTTTTTACCGGGTATGATAGTGCCGGTGATGCACTCCTGCGTTCTGATTATTTCTTTGCCCCGCTAGTGCTGGTGATCCCTGCTATTGCGCTCGTTGTGTATTACAAGTATGCGTTCCGGCATCTTTTTCTGGAGGCATTCACCGCCCGCCGCCTAATCATCCGTTTCAACCGCATCACCCGCAAAGTCTACCTGCTACGCCCCAACTACCTCGGCGGCTTGCGCATCATGGACTGGGATAAAACCCAGCCGCTCATCGAAAAGAACATGACCCAAAGCGAAGGCATGGGTGGTTTTGTGGTGCTGTGCTGGGACAAGGGCGATGGCACTGACCTGGCCGGCAACCCCACCGACGACATCGAACTCACCTTCGTCGGCAAACCCACGCGCAACGCCAGGGAATTGCTGGCCTTCTGGGAATACATCCGCCGCTACATGGAAGTCGGCCCTGAAGAAGCCCCGCCGCCGAAGAAACTGATCAGCAAGTTCCCCTGGCCCTGGCTGTCACTCAAAGCCGCCTGGGGCCTGGACACCAGTTTTCTGCGCCACAGTGCGCTCTGGGTGTTTGTCCTGCTCAATTGCATGCTGCTGCCGGCGATCCTGATTCATGCCGTGGGCCACTGGGTTTCCCTGCTGCTGTGCTACGAACCGCGCTTTCCCAAGGCCATCGAAAACGCCGGACGCGACGAGGCGCGGTGAAGCGTGGCCGAAACAGGTAAACTGGCGCCATTGCTGATTTCCCTTGATGGTACCGTCATGACATTCGCCAAACTTGGCCTGATTGAACCCTTGCTGCGCGCGCTCGAGCACCTCAACTACACCACCCCGACACCGGTCCAGGCCGAGGCGATTCCTGCCGTGCTGGCCGGTCGCGACCTGATGGCCGCGGCCCAGACCGGCACCGGCAAGACCGCAGGCTTCGCCTTGCCATTGCTGCAGCGCCTGACCATGGAAGGGGAGAAGGTCACCAGCAACTCGGTACGTGCCCTGGTGCTGGTGCCAACCCGCGAGCTGGCCGAGCAAGTTCACGCCAATATCAGCGAATACGCCGAACACCTGCCGCTGCGCACCTATGCCGTCTATGGCGGGGTCAGCATCAACCCGCAGATGATGAAGCTGCGCAAGGGCATCGACCTGCTGGTGGCCACCCCAGGTCGCCTGCTCGACCTGTTCCGCCAGAACGCCGTGAAGTTCTCGCAGTTGCAGACCCTGGTGCTGGACGAAGCCGACCGCATGCTCGACCTGGGCTTTGCCGATGAACTGCGCTCTATCTACGCCGCGTTGCCGGCCCGCCGCCAGACCCTGCTGTTCTCCGCGACCTTCTCCGACGAGATCCGCCTGATGGCCGGGCAGATGCTCAACGATCCGCTGAGCGTCGAAGTCAGCCCGCGCAACGTCGCCGCCAGTTCGGTGAAGCAGTGGGTGGTGCCTGTGGATAAGAAGCGCAAGCCGGAGCTGTTCAGCCATTTGCTGCGCAAGCAACGCTGGAAGCAGGTGCTGGTGTTCGCCAAGACCCGTAACGGTGTTGATCAACTGGTCGAGCGTCTGCGTGGCCAGGGGGTGAACTGCGACGGTATTCATGGCGACAAGCCGCAGGCGACGCGTCAGCGCGCGCTGGACAGCTTCAAGGCCCGTGAAATCCAGATTCTGGTGGCCACCGATGTGGCCGCGCGCGGCCTGGATATCGATGACCTGCCGTTGGTGGTCAACTTCGATCTGCCGATCGTGGCCGAGGATTACATTCACCGGATCGGCCGTACGGGCCGGGCGGGCGCTACCGGGGAGGCGATTTCGCTGGTGTGTGCCGATGAGGTGCAGCTGCTGTCGGCGATCGAGACACTGACCCGCAAGACCTTGCCGCGTCATGAAGAGCCGGACTTCGTGCCTGAGCACCGGGTGCCGCTGACCGATGCCACGGGCCAGGTGCTGAAGAAGCCGAAGAAACCGAAGAAGCCGAAAGAGAGTGGCGCCAAAGGCAAGCTGGGGCGCTGGATGGACAGCGGGGATACCCCGGCGGTGGCGCCACAGGCCAAGCCGGTGCGCAAGGTGCCGACGTTCAACACCGGGCCGCGCAAGCGTAAGCCGTAAGCTCAACGCAGCGCTGCAAACCCTGTGGGAGCCGGCTTTGCCGGCGATTGACCGCTTGGCGGTCACAGCCCTTCGCTGCCAGCGAGGGCCTTATCGCCGGCAAGCCTGGCTCCCACAGTGCTGGGTCAACTACCTGGTTGTAGTACCCAGCCACTCCAGTACACCCAACCCCGCCTTGCGCCCGCTGGCAAAGCACGCCGTCAGCAAGTAGCCCCCCGTCGGCGCTTCCCAGTCGAGCATCTCCCCGGCACAGAACACCCCCGGCACTTGACTGAGCATCAAACGCTCATCCATCGAATCAAAGCGCACGCCCCCGGCACTGCTGATCGCTTCATCCAATGGCCGTGCCCGCACCAGCAGCATCGGCAACGCCTTGATCGCCGCCGCCAAGCGCTGCGGATCGGCAAACACCTCAGGGCCAGTCAGCTCACGCAGCAATGCTGCCTTCACCCCATCAATCCCCAACTGCCCCTGCAGGTGCTTGGCCATCGAGCGTGAGCCCCGTGGCTTGGCCAGCGCGGCGGCAATCTTGTCCACAGGCTTGCTGGGCAACAGGTCGAGCAGCAGGGTGGCCTGCCCATCCCGGTTGATCGTTTCGCGAATCTGCGCCGACCAGGCGTACACCAGGCTGCCTTCCACACCGCCTGCGGTCAGCACGCATTCACCCAGGCGCGGCGCCTGGCCGGGCAGGCTCAAGGCGATGTTCTTCAGCGGGGCGCCGGCAAACTTGCTCGTGAGCAGGTCGCTCCATGCGGCCACTTCAAAACCGCTGTTGGCCGGCTGCAACGGCGAGATATCCACACCCCGGGTCTCCAGCCACGGCAACCAGGCGCCATCAGAGCCCAGCCGCGCCCAACTGCCACCGCCCAGTGCGAGCACTACAGCATCAGCGTTTACCGCCAATTCGCCCTGTGGATAACCGATTCGCACGCTGCCGTCGGCATTCCAGCCGAGCCAGCGATGACGGGTGTGGATAACTACCCCGGCATCGCGCAGGCGCTTGAGCCAGGCGCGCAGCAGCGGTGCGGCCTTCATGTCGCGGGGGAAGACCCGGCCGGAGGTGCCGACAAAAGTCTCGATGCCCAGCCCGTGAATCCACTGGCGCAAGGTGTCGGCATCAAAGCCTTCGAGCAGCGCCGCCACTTCAGTGGCCCGCTCGGCATAGCGCGAGATAAAGGCCGGGTAAGGCTCGGAATGGGTGATGTTCATGCCGCCAACACCGGCCAGCAGGAACTTGCGCCCCACCGACGGCATGGCGTCGTACAGGTCCACCGCCACACCCGCCTGGCTGAGCACTTCAGCGGCCATCAGGCCGGCTGGCCCACCTCCGATAATGGCAACGTGGGGGCGGTCAACAGAGGGGGTATCGGTCATGGTGGCTGCAAGCTGGGGATAAATGAGCCGGCATTCTACCCGAGGCAGGCCTTCAGCGGCACTGTACAAAAAACGTACAGGTCGCTGCGGGCCAAGCGCTGCAAGGGTTTGAGTGGCTTTCACAGAGGTTATCCACAGCCGGTTCCACAGTCATTGTGGGTAATTCAGTACCCGTTGTGCGCTGTGATGAAGGATGCCATGGCGCCGGGCGAGCGCTTGGCGATCCTTGCTGTAGCCGCCGCCGATCAGCCCGACCACCGGAATGTCCCGCCCCAGGCACTGGCGCAGCACGCACTCATCGCGTGCGGCAACGCCTTCATCCGTCAGTTGCAGGTAGCCCAGGGCGTCATCCTTGTGCACGTCGACGCCGGCGTCATACAACACCAGGTCGGGCTGGTACAGCGGCAGCAGGTAGTTCAGGGCATCCTCGACCACCTGCAGGTAGGCCGCATCACCCATGCCGCGTGGCAGCGGGATGTCCCAGTCGCTCTGCGCCTTGCGCGCGGGGAAATTCTGCTCGCAGTGCAGCGACACGGTAATGGCTTCGGGGGTGTCGTGCAGGATGCGTGCGGTGCCGTCGCCCTGGTGCACGTCGCAGTCGAAGATCAGCACCCGCTGCACGCGTCCGGCTTCCAGCAGATAACGGCTGATCACCGCCAGGTCGTTGAAGATGCAGAAACCGGCCGGGTGATCGAAATGGGCGTGATGGGTGCCGCCGCCCAGATGGCAGGCGATGCCATGCTGCAAGGCCTGCTCGGCCGCCAGCAACGAGCCGCCCACGGCCCGCACGGTGCGCCGGGCCAGCGCCTCGCTCCAAGGCAGGCCGAGCCGGCGCTGGTCGGCATGGGCCAACTCGCCGTTGCGAAAACGCGCGATGTAGTCGCGGTCGTGGGCCAGCGCGAGGATATCGTCGGGGCAGATTTGCGGACGCAGCAAGGCCTCCTCGGTGGTCAGGCCGCTGTCGATCAGGTGATCGCGCAGCAAGCGAAACTTGTCCATCGGGAAGCGATGCTCGGGCGGGAAGTCCGGGCTGTAGTCGTCGTGGTAGATCAGGGGCAGGTGCATGGAGGTGATCTTGCCAGTCCTGCCCCGTTCGGCGCCAGTCGATCTACACTGGCGCGAACACACTCCACGCAGGGGCTCGCAGGCATGCTCGCTTCATGGACATTCTGGGCAATCCTCTCGGCGGTGTTTGCCGCGCTCACGGCCATTTTCGCCAAGGTCGGGGTGACCGGGATCAATTCCGACTTCGCCACCCTGCTGCGCACGGTGGTGGTGCTGATCAGCCTGGCGCTGATTCTCTTCGCCACCGGCCAATACCAGGCACTGGGCTCGATCTCTGCGCGCAGCTATGTGTTTCTGCTGCTGTCGGGGCTGGCCACCGGCGCCTCGTGGATTTGTTACTTCCGGGCCCTGCAACTGGGCCAGGCATCCCAGGTGGCGCCTGTGGACAAGTTGAGCGTGGTGCTGGTCGCGGTGCTCGGAGTCACCCTACTGGGTGAGCGACTTGATCTGCGCCAGTGGGGTGGCATCAGCCTGATTACCCTGGGTGTGGTGTTGCTGGCGTGGCGCTAGGGGCGATGCGTCCAGCGCGGTGCGACCGTAGAAGAACAACGCCGGCAACAGGCTGCTCAACCAGACGAAGATCCCCGCCCAGAAGGTGTGCGACATATAGTGCCAGCCTTGCAGTACCCGAGTAGTGCCATACACCAGGCCCACCAGCAGGATCGCGATCAGCAGGCTGCGGGCATGCGCCCAGCGATGGCGCAGGGCGACGAAGTACAGCGCCAACAGGGTGAAACCGCTGGACGCATGCCCGCCCGGCCAGCAGCGGCCCTTGCCGGCTTCGCTGAACCAGGTGAAGTTCTCGAACCATTCCCGTTGCAGTTGTTCGCCGCCGTACAGCGTGGTTTCCACCGGGCAGTACACGCTGGTGTGGCTCTTCAGGTAGTGAATCACCGTGGTGCTCAAGGCAAAGGCCACCACCACATAGAAGAAGTCCCGGCGATAGCGGGTGGTGAAGCGCAACACGCGGGCCACTGGGGTACGTTCCAGCCAACGGGTTGGCGCACTGCGCGGGTAGGCGGCAAAACGCGGCCAAAGGAATGACAGCACGGCGCCGATAATTGCCAACTCGCCCGTCCAGTTCGGCAGGATGCGCGGCCACTTGTGCGTCAGTTTCTCGAACAGCTGATTGTGCAGCAGCGGGAACTGGCCGGTGGCCGGGTCGAGCAGCAGGTTGCTCAGCCAGCGGTCGAGATTGGTCAGGTCGAACATCAGGAACACCACCGCCGCGAGCAGCAGCGGTACGCCGAGGTGACGCAGGTAGAACGCCTTGCGCGAATGAAGGGCCCGGGTCATTGCGCCACCGTCGCCAGCAGTTTGCGCCATTGCGGGGCGTTCATCTTGCCCAGGATGCGCGGCTTGCCATTGCTGCCGACCGAGACAAACACCGCTTCGGCGTAGCCGCTGGAACGCTCACCGCCCGGCACGCCGAGCTGGCGCTCAAGCTGATCGATACAGCCGCTGTGGGTCACCAGCACGAGGTTGCGGTCGGGCGTCTTGTGCGCCAGGGTCTCTGCGGCAAAACGCTTGGTGCACTGTTCGACCCAGGCTTCGCTGGTGGCCAGCTTGCCGAACATGAAGTGCGCGGTTTGCTGGGTACGCACGGTGCCACTGCTGAGCACCTGCGCGTTGTCCATGCCCAGTTGCTGAAGGCCGTTGCCGACCTGCGCGGCGGCCTCGCTGCCGGCAACGGTGATGCCGGCAGGGTCGTCCAGGCACGGATTGTTGGAGCGGTCGCAACGTTCGGCATGGCGGACCAGGACGATGATTTCGCCCTTGGCCCAATCGGCATAGACACCACTGCTGCGCATCTGACTATCGCTGACCAGGTTCACGATCGGTGTACCTCTGGTTATCCACACGGTGGTAGCAGCCAGTGCCAGCACGGCACCCAGGCTCGCCAACAGGATTCGCACGCGACGTCGGGATCGTCGCTCGGGTTGGGGAAGGAAGGTCTGATCAACGATCGCGGGGTGCATCGGTTGCTCCAAAGGCCATCAACGGGTGCGTGGGCAGTTGGCCGCACGGGAATGGCCGCACTCTAGGAGAGTGTCTGTCGGGAGCGAGTGAAGGGGATGTGAAAAATAGATTGAACACAGCAAGGACGCGGGCTTCAGGCGACTAGCGCGAACGTTGCAAACAATTGAATTACAACTTGTTACTTATTCAATGACTGTTTTAATCGGTACTTGGTAACTAAGTATGTAGAAATAATATGTTACCCGGCGTAAATAATGTAAATGCACTTCGGTTGAGAATAACTCGCAAATAGTATCCGTCCTCACTTTCTCGGTGATGGCACTTAACAATGAAATCCACACACAAATCCTTGCGTCTTTCCGAATCCGGCCAGCTCTGCACGGCCCTGGGGCTGGCGGTGGCGTCCTGGTCGAGCAGCAGCCTTGCCGACACCACGCCAGCGGCACCTACTGAAAAGGCCGCTTCCGTAGAACTGGATGCGCTTGATATCACCGGGAAACAGCATGTTCCTGGCAAGCCTGCGGAAACGTTCAAAGTTGACGCGATGGCGTCGCCAAAGTTCACCGCGCCCCTGCGCGAAACACCCAAGTCGGTCACCATCATCAATGAAGCGTTGATCAAGGAACGCGGTGCCACCTCGCTGGCCGATGTATTGCGCACCACGCCGGGTATTACCCTGGGCGCGGGTGAGGGCGGCACGCCGTTGGGCGATCGACCGTTCATTCGTGGCTTTGAGGCCAGCACCGATATCCAGATCGATGGCCTGCGTGACCTGGGGCGTTCTTCCCACGAAACGTTCAACGTCGAGACCGTGGAAATCCTCAAGGGGCCAAGCTCGGCCTACAGCGGCCGCGGCTCGACCGGGGGCACTATCAACCAGGTCAGCAAGTCCGCCAAGGCCGAGGACTTCATCGCCGGCAGCCTGACACTGGGCACCGACCAACTGCGCCGCGAGACGCTGGATATCAACCAGTACCTGCCCGAGCAGGACCTGGCCCTGCGCTTGAACGCCATGAAGCACGAAGCGGACACCCCAGGCCGCGACCACGTTGAAGTCAGCCGCTGGGGTATCGCCCCGACCGTGACCTGGGGCCTGAGCGGGCCAACCCAGGTCACGGCCAGCTACTACCACCTGGAGTCCGATGACATTCCAGACCAGGGTCACCCGATCTCGCTGATCACCAACAAGCCGGTCAAGGTCGATCGCGACAACTTCTACGGTTTGGTCGATCGCGATTTCCGCAAGACCTCCGCCGATATCGCCACGTTGATCGTCCAGCACGAGTTCAACGACGCCTTCAGCCTGCGCAACACCTTGCGTGGCGGCCGGACCATGCAGAACTACGTGATGAGCCGTCCGGTGTTCGCCAACGTTGCCCAGGAGCAGAATGGCCTGGTGCCGCGCGGCTTCCGCCCGCGCAACGTGGTCAACACCTCGCTGATCAACCAGACCGACCTGTTCGGCACCTTTGCTACCGGTGGCATCAAGCACACCTACGCGGCAGGCCTGGAAGTCAGCCGGGAAACCATCACCGACAAGGACAAGCACGCCGGCAACAACGGCCGCCCGGGTGACCTGTACAACCCCAACCCGCATGACGGCGGCTGGACCCTCACCCCGGGCACCAACCAGGTCACCGGCAAGTACCAGACCGATGTGAAGTCGCTGTATGCCTTCGATACCCTGGGCCTGCACGAACAGTGGGACCTCAACCTGGGCCTGCGCTATGACGATTACGACGTGAAGAACCGCGTCGCCGGTGGTGCCGAGTCCAACAGCGAATTGTGGAACTACCAGGTCGGCATCGTCTTCAAGCCGCTGCCCAACGGTGCGATCTACCTGTCCTACGGCACCTCGTCCAACCCATCCGGCGAGAACACCCAGTCGGGCGGCGCCGACGGTGCTGGCGCGGGCAACCTCAATGGCAACAAGGCCAACCTCGACCCGGAAAAATCCCGCAGCATCGAGCTGGGCACCAAGTGGGACGTGTTCAACGAGCAGTTGTCGCTGACGGCGGCGGTGTTCCGTACCGAGAAAACCAATGCGCGGGTCAATGATCCACTGACCGGCCTGGTGGTA
This sequence comes from Pseudomonas fontis, assembly GCF_028656955.1. Taxonomy (GTDB): domain Bacteria; phylum Pseudomonadota; class Gammaproteobacteria; order Pseudomonadales; family Pseudomonadaceae; genus Aquipseudomonas; species Aquipseudomonas fontis. Next base: position 98,680 of record NZ_JAMDGY010000011.1, on the reverse strand, counting down.
ATGGACGGTGATCAGCGGGTAACCGGGCTTGAGCTCGGCGCTTCGGGGCGGATTACCGATGCTTGGGCGCTGTGGGCCGGCTACACCTACCTGGACGCTGAAGTGCTCAAGTCCGGTGGCAACGGCGACAACGACGGCAACCAGTCCAAGTTCATCGCACCGAACAGCCTCAGCCTGTGGACCTCGTACGATATCGACGCGCGCTGGACCGTCGGTGCCGGGGCCAACTACATGGACGAGCGCTACATGAACGACGCCAACACCGTCACCCTCGACAGCTACTGGCGCTACGACGCGATGGTCAACTACAAGGTCAACAAGAACCTCGACCTGCAGGTCAACGTGCTCAACCTGACCGACGAGACCATCTACGATGCCTCCCATGTCGGCCTGTTCGCCACGGTCGCTCCAGGCCGTTCGGCTGAACTGACTGCCAATTTCCGCTTCTAGGACCTGGCATCGCCTCATTGCCTGCCTACGCTATAAACTGCAGGGCAGTAGATACCCGGAGCAGGCAATGACCCCCATTCTCGAACTGGAGAGCGCGCGGCTGCTGCTGCGCCAGTGGCAGGACGACGACCTCAACGAGTTCGCCGCGCTGTGCGCCGACCCGCAAGTGATGCGTTATTTCCCGGCGCCCCTGACGCGCCTGGAAAGTGCCGCGCTGATCGGCCGTGTCCGTGGTCATTTCAATGAGTACGGGTTCGGCCTGTGGGCCCTTGAACGCAAGGACACCGGGGCCTTCATCGGCATGACCGGGCTGCTCAACGTAAGCTTCGACGCCGATTTCGCGCCCGCCGTGGAGATCGGCTGGCGCCTGGCCCGGCGTCACTGGGGCCTGGGCTTTGCCAGCGAGGCGGCCTGGACCAGCCTGCGCTGCGCCTTTGCCCAGTTGGGCCTGGACCAGGTGGTGTCGTTTACCACCCGGGCCAACCAGCCGTCGCAGAAGGTCATGCAGTCGATCGGCATGCAGGCCGACCCTGGCGGCGACTTCGAACACCCCAAGCTCGACCCCGGCCACCCCTTGCGCCCGCATGTGTTGTACCGGATCAACCGTGCCCAGTGGCAGGCCACCCTGCGCGGCTGAATCAGCGAACATAACGGCCGGCAATGACAAACCCTGTATCATTTGCGCCCTGAGCCTTGCTTTGGAGAATCTCGAATGAGCCACGTGTTGGACGATCTGGTCGACCTGCTGAGTCTGGAAGCGATTGAAGAAAACCTGTTCCGCGGCCGTAGCCAGGACCTGGGCTTTCGCCAGCTGTATGGCGGTCAGGTGCTGGGCCAATCACTGTCGGCCGCCAGCCAGACAGTAGAGGAGGCGCGCCATGTGCATTCATTGCACGGCTACTTCCTGCGCCCGGGCGATGCGTCCATGCCGGTGGTGTACTCGGTGGACCGTGTGCGTGATGGCGGCAGTTTCAGTACCCGCCGGGTCACTGCGATCCAGAAGGGCAACCCGATCTTCACGTGCAGTGCATCGTTCCAGTATGACGAGGAAGGTTTCTCGCACCAGGAGCCGATGCCGGCTGTGGTCGGGCCGGAAAACCTGCCCTCGGAAGTGGAGCTGGCCAAGCTGATGGCCGACCGCCTGCCCGAGTCGATTCGCGACAAGATGCTGTGCGCCAAGCCCATTGAGATCCGCCCGGTGACGGCGCAAGACCCGTTCAACCCCAAGCCGGATGAGCCGGTCAAATACGTGTGGTTCCGCGCCGACGGCACGCTGCCGGACTCGCAGGCCCTGCACAAGTACATGCTCGCCTATGCCTCGGACTTCGGTTTGCTGACCACCTCGCTGCTGCCGCATGGCAAGTCGGTGTGGCAGAAGGATATGCAGGTCGCCAGCCTCGACCATTCGCTGTGGTTCCACGGCAACCTGCGCGCCGATGACTGGCTGCTGTATGCCATGGACAGCCCTTGGGCAGGCAATGCCCGTGGCTTCTCGCGCGGCAATATCTTCAACCGGGCCGGGCAACTGGTGGCATCGTCGACTCAGGAAGGCCTGATCCGTCATCGCAAGGACTGGTCATGAGCCTCGCGCAGATTCGCCATTGGGTGTTCGACATGGACGGCACCCTGACGGTGGCCGTGCACGACTTCGCGGCCATCCGCGAGGTGCTCGGGATTCCGCCCGAGGACGACATCCTCACCCACCTGGCAGCGCTGCCCGCCGAGGAAGCGGCGGCCAAGCATGCCTGGCTGCTGGAGCATGAACGCGACCTGGCGATTGCCTCGCAGCCGGCCACCGGCGCGGTCGAGCTGGTGCGCGAGCTGCACGGTCGCGGGGTTGCCCTGGGCATCCTTACGCGCAATGCGCGCGAGCTTGCGCACGTGACGCTGGAGGCCATCGGCCTGGCGGACTGCTTCCCGGTCGAGACGATCATTGGGCGTGACGAGGCGTTGCCCAAGCCCAGCCCCGATGGTTTGCTGAAACTGGCCCAGGCCTGGCAGGTTGCCCCGCAGCAGATGGTGATGGTCGGCGACTACCGTTTCGACCTGGACTGCGGGCGTGCCGCTGGCGCCCGCACGGTGCTGGTCAACCTGCCGGCCAATCCATGGCCGCAGCTGACGGACTGGCATGCACGTGATTGTGCGGCGTTGCAGCGGATGCTGGGCTGAGCCATAAGCGGAACAGCACTGGCTGCGCACCACCGGCACTGAGCAGGGCGACGTCGCCGCCGTGCATCTGCGCGATGCGCTTGACCAGGTAGAGCCCCAGGCCCGCGCCGGGGCTCACCAGGGCCTGGCGCCCACGGTAGTACTTCTGGAACAGCCGATTCTGTTCGTCCTCGGGGATCGGCTCGCCCGGGTTGCTGACCTCCAGCCACAGGCAGTCGCGTGCATCCAGGCCCACCCGCACGGCGATGGGCTGGTGCGCCGGGGCATGCCGGTCGGCGTTGGCCAGCAGGTTGCGCACGGCCACCCGCAACAGGCCCTGATCGCACTGCCAGTGCGCCTCGGCCAGGGTGCACTCGACCTGCACGCGGCCTGGGTCAAACTCGCATTCCACACTGCGCAACAACGCCGGCAAGTTGCACGCGCTCAGTTGCAACTCGGGCCGCGTCTCGGCCATGCGGTCGTGATCCAGGTAGTCATCGACCAGCGCCAGCAGGCGCCCGACCGCTTCGCGAATGTTTACGCAGCGTCGCTGGTTCTTTTCCAGCGGGGCGTCGAGGTTGCGCGCCAGTTGCTGCGCCGAGGTGCTGATCACCGCCAGCGGTGTGCGGAACTCATGGGACACCATGGCGACGAAGTCGCGTTGCTGGGCCTGCAGGCTGAGCTGCTGGGTCAGGGCCTCGCGCAGTTCCACTTCGAGGCGCTGGCGTTGGTCGATCTCTTCGCGCAGCTCCTGCGTGCGACGCTGCACTTCGGCCTCCAGGCGCTCGTTCTGGCGCAGGGCCAGTTCCGCAGCTTCGGCCTGGGTGCGTTCCGCAGCGCTCTTGAGCTGCTGGTAATGGTTGATGATGTGCAGGCTCATCAGGGCCATGTGCAGCAGGGTGCCGATGGCCGAGGCATGGTCGGTCCAGAAGGTGATCGGCACGTACCCCAGGTTGCGCAGGAAGCTGATCACCACGCCCGCATAAAACACGCCAAACGCCAACAGGTAGAAACGCGCTGGTGCATGGCCGCGCCAGTACAGCCACACGGCCAGGCTGACGAATATCGGGATCAGCAACAGGATCGTGCCTTGCACCATCTGTGCGGCAGCGCCGTAGTGACCGGCCAGGGTGACGATCGCACCGCTGATGCCGATCAACCAGGTGAGGCCCTGAAGGCTGCGGAAACTGCGCGGGAACAGCGCTTGCAGTTTCAGCTGGCGCCCGGCGAAGGTCACCCCGATCGGCAGGCTCAGGGCGATGCCGACACCCAGCAGCGGGTCGCTGACGCCGACGGACAAGCCGAGCAGTTGCTGCGGCAGGCCGATGGTCAGGCCCTCGATCCACACGCAGGACATCACATAAAGCAGGTACCAGCCGCTTTCCGGCACCTTGGTGATGCGCCAGAACGCCGTATGGAAAATGATCAGCAACAGGTAGAAGCCGAAGTACAGGCCGTAGCCGAGAAATTCGCGGCGGGTGTTGTCGGCGAAGATTGCCTGCGGCGAGAGCTCGACCCCCACCGACAGGGCATTCTTGCTTTGCAGGCGCAGGAGGATGTCCTGTTGCCCGGTCTGCTCGAACTTCAACGGGAAGGCGGCGGTGCGGTAGCGTACTTGCCAGAGCGCGCGCGGCAGGTTTTCCCCCGCCCGCGACTCGCGCCAACTGCCCGGGCCCGTGGGCAGGTACAGGCGCACGTCGTCGAGCAGGGCATTGCTCAGGCGCAGTATCCACGGGTCTGGCGCGTTGCCGACGTAGGTCACCGGCACTTTCAGCCAGATCGTGCTGTGGCTGAAGCCGGCGCTCAGGCCTGCGGGCAACGGGCGCCAGCCCTGGGCATGCGCGGCTTGTTCAGGTGTCAGCAGGCCATCCGGGTCGTCCAGGCGTTGCAGGCTGCCGGCAGCGTTCAGTGGGGTCAGGCGATCATCCAGGCGCAGCTCGCCGGCCTGCACGCCAAGGCAGGTAAAACACAGCAGGACGAAGGCCAGCAGGGCAGAGGACAGGTTCATGGGGCGGCACATTAGCATGACTTTTTCAGCGCACCTGCAGCCCGTTGCAGATGCTGAGAAATGCTCAGGTAAACCGGGCGGGTGATTGGGTAGACTGGCGCGCATGACCGACCTGATTCTGCTTGAAGACGAACCCGTGCTGGCCCAGGAACTGTTCGAGTTCCTGGAGGAGTGCGGCTATCGAACCGAGGTCGCCGCCGACCTGGCGCAGTTCGCCCAAGTGTTCGATGCGCAGCGTCATGGCCTGGCGGTGATCGACCTGAACCTGCCCGATGGCGATGGCCTGGACTTGATCCGGCGCATGCGCGAGAGCGGCCATCGGCTAGGCATTGTCGTGCTGACCGCACGCGGCACCACGCGCGAGCGAATTGCCGGGCTGGGTGGCGGAGCGGATTACTACCTGAGTAAAGGCTGCGACCTCGATGAACTGGCTGCCGTGCTTTGTGCACTGGAGCGCCGCTTGCAATTCGACGGGCACGACGAGTTGTGGCGCCTGGACTGGCGGCCACGTCGCTTGCTGGTGCCTGGCGGTGAGGCGGTGCGCCTGTCGCAGCAAGACCTGCTGGTGCTCAACACGCTGATGGCGCAGGCCGGGAAGGTGGTCAGCCGGCAGCAGATCGTCGAAGCGCTCGGTGAAAGCTACCTGGACTACGACCAGCGCCGGCTCGACACGCAGATGCGCCGCCTGCGCCGCAATATCGAAGAAGCCAGCGGCCAGGTGCTGCCGGTCAAGACCCTGCGCAATGCCGGGTACTGTTTCTACTCGCCGGCGCGCATCGTGCTCTGAACACCCAGCGACGCCCTCGGGAATCGCTCAGATTTGCTCGATTCTGCCCGATGCCACCACGGTTAATTTGCGCGCCCTCGACAGTCATCGAATTCTAGGGAGCAACGCGCGATGAACGCATCTTATCGTCTGGTCTGGTCTGCTGGCCGCCAGGCCTTTGTGGTGGCTGATGAACACGCCAAGGCGGGCGGCAAACGCACCGGCCGTACGCGCGCCATCCTGGCCGGCCTGGGGCTGGCAATGGCCTGTGCTCCGCTGTTTGCGGCCGACCGCTGCACGGCGCTCAACAACGTCATCAGTTCAGGCGCGCCTACCCATGATGTCTGCGAGCTGAGCGCTGCAGAAAGCCTGGAAGTCACCGAGACCGGGAACCTTGAGTCCCAGGACACGAGCGTTTACATCCTCGACGCCAAGGGCGGGCGGATCGTCAATGCTGGCCAGATCTTTTCCATGCAGGGGTCGGGCATCGTGATCAGGGTCAATGATGCGTTGCAGCCTGCGCTGATCGGGTTCATCAACCGGAGCAACGCGCTGATCCATGGTGGCCGTTTCGGCATGGATGCGAGCAATGCCCACTTCAGTGAGTTCACCAACGACGGCACCATCAGCACTACCAATGGTTTTGGCGTGATTCTCTCCGACTCGCAGGTCAGCGGCAGCCTGGTCAACAACGGTTCACTGCTGGGTGAGGCGGATGCGCTGGCACTGCGTGGTGTGAGCATTGAGCAGAATCTCGTCAATACCGACGGTGCCCAGATGGTCGCGAGCAACGCGGACAGTTCCTGGGCGGCACTGAACCTGGCGGACAGCAGCAAGGTCGGCGGCGATCTGATCAACGCGGGCAACATAAATGGCGCGAGCGGTGGGATTCGCGTGTACCGGAGCACGATTGGCGGCACCCTGTTCAACGTGGGATCGATCATCAGTGGCGCGCAGGGCATCGACCTGGAGCAGTCCGTCATCAAGGGTGACCTCATCAACCGGGGCAGCGTGCTGTACGACACGCAAAACAACCTGCAAGGCGATGGCATCGAACTGACCGATGCAACCCTTGAGGGTACCTTTGTCAACAGCGGCCAGATCGTGGGCGGCGACGATGGCCTGGGCATTTTCTCCAGCGATCAGGGTAGCCGGATCAAGGGCGACGTACTCAACAAAGAGGACGCTGTGCTGATGGGTGAAGACGACGGCATCGACATGGAGGACAGCGTGATCGACGGCACGCTGAGCAACGCCGGCACGATTGCCGGGCGGACCAGCAACGGTATCGAGGTCAGTGACAGTCGCATTGGCCAATTGAGCAATTTTGGCAGCATTGAAGGGCCGAACGTCGGCATCCTGCTCAAGCGCAGCGTCGTGGCCGGGGGCATCGATATTCATGGCCGCGTGATGGGCGGCAAGTATGCGCTGCAGTTTGTCGAGGGCAGTGTCGCTGACGTCACCGTGCACGGGGTGGGGCAGTTGATGGGTGATGTCGATGCACAGAACAGCCAGCTGACCCTGGCCAGTGATAGCCGTTTCAGCAACAACAACGCCATCGCGGTCCAGGGTATGACCCTCGCCAAAGGCGCCATGATGGAGCTGAGGACAGGGGCGTCTGCTTCCGGCAACCTCTCGTCAGGGATCACGGTGGGCGAGCAGGGCTTTCTCAACAACGGCACGTTGAGGATCGTGCCGGGTGAGCAGGGCGTCATCCATGGCAACTACCGGCAAAGTGCCGATGGTGTGTTGAATGTGCTGGTGCGGGACAATCAGCAGTTCGGCAGGCTTGAAGTGGATGGCATTGCCACGTTCGCCAGCGGTTCGGCGATAACGGTTGATGTGGAGGATCCGCAGTTCAAGTTCAGTGTGGCTGCCTTGAACAATGTCGTGTCCGCCCGTGAGCTGGTCAGCGATGGCACCTTCCGGGTAACTGACAACTCGCTGCTGTTCAACTTCGCTGCGATCAAGAACGGCAATGCCATCGACCTGACGCTGGCTTCCGCCGTGGTCAAGCCGGTAGAGCCGGAGAAGCCCGTTGATCCGGTCAAGCCAGTGGAACCGCAGAAGCCTGTCGAGCCAGTCAAGCCGGTAGAGCCAGAGAGGCCTGTCGAGCCGGTCAAGCCGGTAGAACCGGAGAAACCCGTCGAGCCAATCAAGCCTGTCGAGCCGGAAAAACCGAGCAAACCTGCGGTGTCGGCCGAGTCAGTAGTGCTGGGCCTGGCCAACCATCCCGCGGCACCGGCTGCCCGCGTGCTGGATGCAACCTTTGCCAGCAACCCGACCGGCGAGTTGGCCAGTCACTTTGTCGGCCTGAGCACAGAGCAGCAGGTGTCTGACGCCGTGACCCAGAGCTTGCCGCTCTTGGTGGGTGGTTCGCAGATGGCCACCAGCAACACCCTCTCGGGCGTCAATCGGGTGGTGCAGGCGCGTCAGGACAGCCTGCGCGGAATGTCTTCAGGCGAGGTGACGCCGGGCGAGGAGAACGTTTGGATCAAACCGTTCGGCTCCTGGGCCGACCAGCAGGCGCGCAGTGGTGTCAGCGGCTTCGATGCCAACACCCAGGGCCTGGCGCTGGGTGCGGATGCGGCGGTCTCGGAAAATGCCCGCCTGGGCCTGGCCTTTGCCTATGCCCGTAGCGACATCGACAGCGATTCGTCCGTTGCGCGCCAGAGCATGAAGATCGATACCTTCCAGCTGATCGGCTATGGCAGCTACGCCCTGGCCGAACACACCGAGTTGAACCTGCAGCTGGATGTCGGCCGGCACAATAACGAAGGCAAGCGCCATATGCCGTTCGCCGAGGCCACCGCCAAGGCGGATTACCACAGCACCAGCGCGCATGCCGGTGTTGGCCTGGCGCACACGCTGCGGTTGAGCGAGCAACTGGAGTTCGTGCCGTCGGTGCGCCTGGACTACACCTGGATCGGCGACGAGGCCTATCGCGAGAAGGCCGCCGGGGCGCTGAACCTCAAGGTTGATAGCCGCGATGCCGAAGCGTTGCTGCTGGGTACGGAAGGCCGCTTCAACTATGACCTGGGCCACAACACCGTGCTCAGTGCCAGCCTGGGGGTCGGCTACGACATGATCAACGAGACCACGGCGATCACCTCGACCTACGCCGGCTCGCCGGATGCGGCGTTCACCACCCGTGGCCTGGACCCGAGCCCATGGCTGGGCCGTGTCGGGCTGGGCGTCAGCCATACCCTGGATAACGGCACCGAGTTGAGCCTGCGCTACGACGCCGAATCGCGTAGCGACTTCCTCAACCAGGGGGCTGCGATCAAGGCACGCTGGGCGTTCTGATGTGCTAAAAAAAGCCCCCGGCAGCCAGGCTGTCGGGGGCTTTTTCATGGGTGCGGTTTAGAAGTTCCAGCGGGTGGTCAGCATCAGGTTGCGTGGCTCACCGTTGTAGGTGGTGTTGAAGTTGCCCAGGCCGGTGAGGTAGCGCTTGTCGAACACGTTGTTGGCGTTGAGCGTGAAGCTCAAATGCTCGTCGTATTCATAGCGGGTCATCAGGTCGACCAGGGTGTAGCCGCCTTGCTTGATCCGCGTGTTGTCGTTCAGCGTTGGGCTGTAGATGTTGCCGTAGAACGCACCTTGCCAGTTCACACCGCCACCGACAGTCACCTTGTCCAAGACGCCCGGCAGGCGATAGGTGGTGAAGACCCGCACCAGATGCTCAGGCTTGGTGGTGGTCATCGGATAGCCGAAAATGCGCTGCTCATCGGCGTCGCGGGTACGGGCGTAGGTGTAGCCCGCCGAGAGGTTCCAGCCGTCCTGCAACTCACCGGCAACTTCCAGCTCCAGGCCTTGGGTGGTTGCGCCGCTGATGGCCCGGTAGATGCCTTCGTTGGTGTTCGGGTTGGTGCCGATCGATTCGGCCAGGTTTTCCTGGTCCATACGGAACAGCGCCAGGCTCGCATTCAGCCGGCCATCCAGGTACGCCGCCTTCAGGCCGGTTTCGTAGCTGTCGCCTTCCACCGGGGCGAGCGTGGCGCCATTGCTGTCCTTGTACACCTGCGGCTGGTAGATCTTGGTGTAGCTGGCGTACACCGAGTAGGTCTCGTCCAGGTCATAGACCACGCCGGCGTAAGGGGTGACCACGCCGTGTTCCTTGTAGCCGGTCTGGCTGTCCTGGAAGTTGATGTTCTTCCCGTCGTAGTCGTAGTCGCTGTCGTATTTGAACGTGCTGACGCGGGTGCCGAGAATGACCGACAGATCATCGGTGGGGCGCAGACGGGTGGCCAGGTAAGCGCCGTTCTGGCGCTTGGTCTCTTCATACTTGCCGTTCTTCGGGAAGTCCGGCACGCCGATATGGCCCTTCCAGTCAAAGATATTGCCCGGTACCAGGCCGGATTGGCCGGTGTCCCAGGTTGCGCCGGTCTGGCGTGAATTCGAGGTCATGAAACCGGCGACCAGATCGTGCTCGCGACCCAGCAGGGTGAAGGGGCCGGACAGGTTGATGTCGGCGGTGTTCTGCACCCGATGACCTTCCCAGCGGCCCCAGTAGAAGAACATCCCTTCACCCGTGGCGCGGTCCGGATTGCCGCCGCTGGCGGAGGCCAGGCGAGTGTCGTGGTCGGTGACCATCTGGTTGACGCTGAGCTTGAGCTTCCAGTCGTTGGCCAGGGCCTGTTCGAGGGTGGCGAAATAAGTGCGGCTCTGGAAGTCACGCCGGCTCCAGTCGGCGCCGGGGTTGAACGAGCGCGAGAAGTCGGTGCGCCCGCCGTCGCTGAAATACACCGGGTTGCCGGTCCAGGTACTGCCACGCGGGGTGGTGGTCTGCTGGTCGATGCCCACGCTGAGCAGGGTGTCGGGGCTGAGGTCGGCTTCGAGGATGCCGTAGTAGACCTCTTTGCTCAGTTGATAGTGATCCTGGTAGGAGCCGCGATCCTGTTTTGCACCGACGAAGCGCCCGCGCAAGGTGCCCTCGTTGTTCAGTGGGCCGGAGATGTCGCCTTCGCCACGGTAGTTGTCCCAGTAGCCGGCGCTACCGGTCAGCGAGGCCTGGAAGGTGGCGGTGGGTTTCTTGCGGATCAGGTTGACCGTGGCCGAAGGCTCGCCGGAGCCGGTCATCAGGCCCGTGGCGCCCTTGAGCACTTCGACGCGGTCGTAGGTGGCCATGTCGACGTGGGTGGTGCCTTCGTCGTACACGTCGCTGTAGACGGTGTTGACGCCATCGTACTGGTAGTTGGTGATCGCCATGCCGCGGGTCGAGAACTCGGTGCGGTCGCTGTCGTAGGACTGTGCCGAGACACCGGGCGTCGTGCGCAGGACGTCGGCGATGCTCTGGGCGCCTTTGTCGTCCATCTGCTGGCGGGTGATCACGGTAACCGTTTGTGGGGTTTCACGGATCGACAACGGCAGCTTGGTGGCGGTGCGGGTGGCTGCGGTGGTGTACGACCCGGTGTGCTCGCTGGACTCGCCCAGCAGTTGGCTGTTGATGCTGGTTGCCCCCAACTCCAGCGCCGCGCCGTTGCTGGAGGGCACCAGCACATAGCCGCCATTGGACTGACGCTGGGCTTGCAGGCCGCTGCCTGCCAGCAGGCGCGCGAGGCCGTCGTCCACCGAGAAATTGCCTTGCAGCCCATTGGACTGCTGGCCCTGGGTTTGCCGGGCGTCGAACGACAGGGTGATGTTGGCGCGGGTGGCGAACAGGCTCAGTGCAGTCCCCAACGGCCCTGGAGCAATCTGGAAGTTCAGGCTGGCGCTTTGCGCCATGGCCTGGCCGGGCAGGGCCGCGAGGAGTGCGGCGGGCGCCAGGGTCAGGCCGAACAATGCCAGGTGAACGGCGCGAACCAGGGGGCGAGGTGAGGGCATGCAGGTGTTTCCTTCCGATGGCTGGCAGAAAGGCGACTCGAAGTGGTCGCGTTACCTGCGTAGCCGATTGAGAATGGAAATCGGCAACCTTCTGTGTGAATAATTTTTCGCGGTTGCCTGCCGCCTTTGGGAGCCCTGGCGGCAGCGGCGACACACTCACGCCGGCTCGATGCTGACCCAATACCGCGTCATGTAGCGAACCCGTACCGGCAGTGACGCCCCCAGGTTCTCCAGGATGGTGTCGCTGTCATCCACCCGAAACGCCCCGGACAAGCGCAAGTCGGCAATGCCCTCGGCGCAGCGCAGTACGCCTGGGCGATAGCGGCGCAGTTCATTGACGAAGTCACCCAGGCGCCACTCGATCACCGTCAGCATGCCCTGGGTCCAGGCATCGCTGCCGGGGGCCATTGGCAGTGCTGCTTCGATCTGCTGGCGATCAAAACGCACGCTTTGCCCCTGTTCCAGGCGCAACGCTTGCAGCGGCTGCTCGGCGGGGCGTACCTCGACGGCGTGCGCCTGCACACTGACGGTGCTGCGGCCCTGCTCGCTGCGCACGCAGAAGGTGGTGCCCAGCGCGCGTATCCGCCCTTCAGCGGTTTGCACGATGAAGGGCCGGCCTCGCGGATCACTGGCGGTCTGCACGCGGATCTCACCGTTGTGCAGCTTCAGCAGGCGCAGGTCGGCATCAAAGTCGACGTCCACGGCCGTGTCGGTATTGAGGGTCAGCTGGCTGCCATCCTTGAGGCGAAACTCGCGCCGCTCACCGGTGCGCGTGCGCAGGTCGGCCATGAACGTCTGGCCGACCGGGCTTTGCCGTACGGCCCAGGTGCTGCAGCCGGCGGCGAGCAGCACCGCGAGGGTCTTGAGCACGGCACGGCGGCGGGCACGCACACCGGCAAGCGTCGGCAGGGCGACATCGCTGGGTAAACGGCTGAATTGCTGTTGCAGTTTTTCGACCCGCGTCCAGGCCTGGACGTGCGCCGGGTTCTGCTCCAGCCACTGCTGCCAGGCCTGCATTTGCGCATCGCTGGGCGGCGCGGCATTGAGCTGGACGTACCAACTGGCAGCGGCTTCGAGGGTCTGGTAATCCAGGGGCTGGGCCATTCAGTCGTCCGTCAGCAGCAGGCAGTGGGTCATGGCGCGGATCAGGTGTTTTTTCACCGTGGTTACCGACACGCCGTGGCGTTGCGCGACCGTCACATAGTTCAGGCCCTCGAGCTGCACGGCGAGAAAGATCTGCCGTGTGCGCTCGCCCAGGCCATCGAGCAATGTGTCGATGGCCACCAGGGTTTCGAGGATCAGCACGCGGGTTTCCGGGGACTCGGCAACGCGTTCGGGGCGGCTTGCCAGCTCGCTCAGATACGCCTGCTCGAGTGCCTTGCGGCGGAACTTGTCGACCATCAACGCATGGGCGATGGCTCCCAGGTAACTGCGTGGCTCGCGGATCGGCTGGGCGTTGCGCGAGGTCAGCACACGCATGAAGGTGTCCTGGGCCAGGTCGGCAGCATCGCTGGCATTGCCCAGGCGGCTGCGCAGCCAGTTTTTCAACCAGCCGTTATGTTCGTTGTACAAGGCATGCAGGGTGGCGTGATCAGGTGCAGACATGGCGGCACAACCAATGCAGTAATTGATAATTAGTCGCATTATCGTGGCTTGCGCGAGGATTGTGCAAGGCCCGGCGCTTGACCTGGGCCAGGGTGGGGCAAAGACTGCTACGCACTGTGCTCCCCCAACGGCTCTAACCAGGAGGTTCCAATGACCAGCAAGGCCATCTACGTAAACACCGGCGGCGGATATGACCAGGTAACGCTTGGCACCTGCGAGGCGGCCGCGCCGGGCGTCGGTGAAATCACCGTGCGCCTGCACGCCAACTCGCTCAACTACCACGACTTCGCAGTGGTCAGCGGCATGTGGGGGCCGAGTGCGCCACGTATCCCGATGGCCGACGGCGCGGGTGAAGTGGTGGCCGTAGGGGCGGGTGTCAGCGAGTTTGCCATTGGCGATGCGGTGGTGAGCACGTTCTTCCCGGACTGGATCGACGGCGAGCCATTGGTCGAAGGGTTTGCCACGGTGCCGGGTGACGGCATCGATGGCTATGCGCGTGAGCGCGTCACCGCACGCGCCACCTCGTTCACCCATGCACCAAAGGGTTACAGCCACGCCGAAGCGGCTACCTTGACTACCGCCGGCCTTACCGTCTGGCGCGCGCTGATGGCTGATGATGCGCTCAAGCCGGGCGATAGCGTGCTGGTGCAGGGTACTGGCGGGGTGTCGATTTTCGCCCTGCAATTTGCCAAGTTGGCCGGGGCAACAGTGATTGCCACCTCGTCCAGCGATGCCAAGCTCGAACGCCTGAAGGCGCTCGGCGCCGACCATCTGATCAACTACCGCAGCACCCCGGCCTGGGGTGAAAAGGTCCGCGCGCTGACCGGTAACCGGGGTGTTGATCATGTGATCGAAGTCGGCGGCCCGGCGACCCTGGAGCAGTCGATGATCGCCGCGCGCATTGGTGGGCATATCTCGCTGATCGGCATTCTGACCGGTGTTGCCGGCCAGTTGCCGCTGGTCCAGGCGCTGGTGCGGCAGATCCGCCTGCAGGGTGTGCTGGTCGGTAGCCGCGCCCAGCAACAGGCGATGGTGCGCGCCATCGATGCGAATGGCTTGCGCCCGGTGATCGACAAATCCTTTGCGCTGGAGCAGATCGTCGATGCGTTCAAATACCAGGAAAGCAACCAGCACTTCGGCAAGATCTGTTTGACAATCTGAACGGATTTTCCCACGGTCAGACCCGACATTGGTCGGGCTTGACCCATTGTCTTTACAGCTCAACCGCTCTAGGTAAATACATTCGTAGGAATTTACGCATTTTACGTTCAGACAATTCTGAATGTTATTTCAAACGCTGTGTGTGATATTTTGCCCGCCGCTCGAATAATCCATGGCACAGCGCGCCCGCCAGGACAGCGCTGTGACGCATCGCTTTGATGCAGCCGGTAATAAATATAAATACGCAGTGAGTGTGATCATGAGTGGAACCCCCAACGCCGCCGTGGGTGGCGCAGTTCAGGCCGAACATGACCAATCGTCAGGTCTGGAGGTCAAGCGGCTTACGTTCGTCGAAGCCGTTGCAATGATTGTCGGCACCAATATCGGTGCCGGCGTCCTGTCCATGGCCTATGCCAGTCGCAAGGCGGGCTACATGCCGCTGCTGCTGTGGCTGGCGGTGGCCGGTGTGTTCACCACCATTTCCATGCTCTACGTTTCCGAGACCGCGCTGCGTACCCGCAGCCATCACCAGCTGAGTGGCCTGGCGCAGCGCTATGTCGGCTCGTTCGGCGCCTGGGCGATCTTCCTCTCGGTAGCGGTCAACAGCATCGGCGCGCTGATCGCCTACATGAGCGGCAGCGGCAAGATCCTCAGCGAATTCTTCGGCATCAGCCCCGCGCTGGGCAGCCTGCTGTTCTTCGCCCCGGCCGCATTGGTGCTGTACCTGGGCCTGAAAGCGATCGGCAAGGGTGAGAAGTTCATCAGCATCGGCATGGTCTCGATGACCGTGGTGCTGGTGGTTGCCACGCTGATTCACGAGAACACCAACTTCGGCAACCTCCTCGAAGGCAGCTGGGTGTACATGATCCCGGTGTTCAACATCGCGGTGTTCTGCTTCTCGGCCCAGTATGTGGTACCGGAAATGGCCCGTGGTTTCAGCCATGCACCCAAGCGCCTGCCGGTGGCGGTGATTACCGGCATGGTGATCACCTTCATCCTGCTGGCCATCGTGCCGCTGTCGGTGATCTCGCTGACCGGCCTGGAAAACCAGTCTGAAGTGGCGACCCTGGCCTGGGGCCAGGCGCTGGGCCAGTGGGCGTTCTACACCGCCAACACCTTCGCCTTGTGCGCCATGATGACCTCGTACTGGGGCCTGGGCGGCAGCTTCCTGACCAACATCTTCGACAAGTTCCCCAAGCTGGGCTCCGAGAGCAACCCGAAAAATCGCCTGATGGTGCTCGCCATCGTCTGCCTGCCGCCGTTTGTGCTGGCTTACAGCGGCATGGTCGGCTTTGTCAGCGCGCTGTATTTCGCCGGCGTGTTCAGCGGCGTGATTCTCTCGATCATGCCGATCCTGATGCTGCGCTCGGCGCGCAAGAACGGTGATATCGAGCCGGCCTGGCAGTGTGGCTGGATCGCGCACCCGGCATTGCAGGCGATGGTTGTCGTGCTCTACCTGTGCAGCATGGCCTACGCGATCTGCAGCGCCCTGGGCTGGTTGCCTTCGGGCTGGTAAGCCGACGGCCTAGATCTGTGCCAGCAGCCAGCTGCGAAACGCCCGCAACGACGGCAATGCCTCGTTGCGCGGCGGGTAGATCAGGTAGTAGCTGCGCTGGCTGGCAAAAGGCACGCAGGGGCTGATCAGCTCGCCGCTGGCCAGCTCTTCCTCGACCAGGATGCGTGGCACCAGGCCAATACCGATGCCGGCGCGCACTGCCTGGATCAGGTGGGAGGTCAGCTCGAAGCTCGGCCCAATGCGCATGGCCTTGTGCGGCAAATGATGATGGCTGAACCATTCACCCCAGGCCGTGGGGTTGTTGGCGACGTTGAGCAGCATCTGCTCGCCGAGCTGTTCTGGCGTCCATCCCAGGCAGCTGGCGGCCACTTCCGGTGCCAGGATCACTACCAGTTCTTCGGCATGCAGCCGATGGCAGACCAGCCCCGGCAGGTCGCCGCTGGCCACGCCGATGGAGGCGTCGATGCCGCTGGTTTCGAAGTCGATGGCTTCGATGCGCGAGTTGATGTGCACCAGCATGCCTGGGTGGGCCTTGTAGAAATCGTGCAGCCGCGGCAACAGCCATTTCGAACCAAAGGTCGGCAAGGTCGCCAGGTGCAGGGTGCCGCCCCCGGACTGGTAGGCCATGGCCTGCAATGTGGCACTGCGAATGCGCCCGAGCGCTTCACTCATCTCCCGCTGGTACAGCCGACCGACGTCCGTCAGTTGCACCTGGCGGCCCTCGCGGCGGAACAGCGTCAGCCCCAATTGCTGCTCCAGCGCCTGCACCTGCCGGCTCACGGCGCTTTGCGTCAAAGACAGCTCTGCCGCAGCGCGGGTATAGCTTTCATGTCGGGCGGCAGCCTCGAAGGCCAGCAGCAATGACATGGACGGAGTGAGGTGGCGGTAATTCATTCGTAAAGCTCATCAATAGCGGCAGAAATATCCGTTTGTGCCGGGGGTGAAGCTCCGGGATCATTGGCACAGCCAATTGCCTGAGGGTGAGCCAAGCATGCCCGGGCTGCAAGTATTCCGTATGACCGTGTTCAGCCAAAATTAAAGAAGCCATCCGTAGATGATTGCCCAACTGCCTCCCCGTGTTCCTGCTGCCGACTATTCCGAGTTCCTCGACGCACTGCGCGCCAAGGGCTTTCGTGGGCAATTCAGTGCCGACTACGCCACCCGTACGGTGCTGGCGACGGACAATTCCATCTACCAGCGCCTGCCCCAGGCGGCGGTGTTCCCGCTGGACGCGGACGATGTCGCGCAGGTCGCCGCCTTGATGGCCGAGCCGCGTTTTCGCCAGATCAAGCTGACGCCACGCGGCGGCGGCACCGGCACCAACGGCCAGTCGCTGACCGACGGCATCGTGGTCGACCTGTCCCGGCACATGAACAACATCCTTGAGATCAACGTCGAGGAGCGCTGGGTGCGTGTCCAGGCGGGGGTGGTCAAGGATCAGCTCAACGCGGCGCTGAAACCCCATGGGTTGTTCTTCGCTCCGGAGCTGTCCACCTCCAACCGTGCCACGGTCGGCGGGATGATCAATACCGACGCCAGCGGGCAGGGCAGTTGCACCTACGGCAAGACCCGCGACCATGTGCTCGAACTGCACAGCGTGTTGCTGGGCGGCGAGCGCCTGCACAGCCTGCCCATCGATGACCAGGCGCTGGCGCAGGCCTGTGCCGGGCCGGGGCGGGTTGCCGAGGTCTACCGCATGGCGCGGCAGATCCAGGAAACCCAGGCTGAGCTGATCGAGTCAACCTTCCCCAAGCTCAACCGTTGCCTGACCGGCTACGACCTGGCGCACCTGCGCGATGAGCAGGGGCGCTTCAACCTCAATAGCGTGCTGTGTGGCGCAGAGGGCTCGCTGGGTTATGTGGTGGAAGCCAAGCTGAACGTGCTGCCGATTCCGAAATACTCGGTGCTGGTCAACGTGCGCTACAGCAGCTTCATGGATGCCTTGCGTGATGCCAATGCATTGCTGGCGCACAAGCCGCTGTCGATCGAGACAGTCGACTCCAAGGTGCTGATGCTGGCGATGAAGGACATCGTCTGGCACAGCGTCGCCGAGTATTTTCCGGCGGACCCGGATCGCCCGACGCTGGGCATCAACCTGGTGGAATTCAGCGGCGATACCCGGGCCGAGGTGAGCGCCCGGGTGCAGGCCTTCGTCGAACATTTGCAGGGCGATACCGGCATTGAGCGCCTGGGCCATACCCTGGCCGAGGGCGGCGAGGCGGTGACCCGCGTCTACACCATGCGCAAGCGTTCGGTGGGCTTGCTCGGCAACGTCGAGGGTGAAGTGCGCCCGCAGCCATTCGTGGAAGACACCGCCGTGCCGCCGGACCGCCTGGCCGACTATATCGCCGAGTTCCGCGCACTGCTGGACAGCTACGGCCTGGCCTACGGCATGTTTGGCCACGTCGACGCCGGGGTGCTGCACGTGCGCCCGGCGCTGGACATGAAGGACCCGGCCCAGGCCGCGCTGGTCAAGCCGATTTCGGATGCCGTGGCGGCGTTGACCCTGCGCTACGGCGGCCTGTTGTGGGGCGAGCACGGCAAGGGCTTGCGCTCGGAATACGTGCCGGAGTATTTCGGTGAGTTGTACCCGTCGTTGCAGGCCTTGAAAGGCGCTTTCGACCCGCATAACCAGCTCAACCCAGGCAAGATCTGCACCCCACCGAACAGCCCCGAAGGGCTGCTCAAGGTCAACGAAGTCGACTTGCGCGGCGATTACGACCGGCAGATCGACGAGCGTGTCTGGCAGAGCTTCGGCAGCGCCGTGCATTGCAACGGCAACGGCGCCTGCTACAACTTCGACCCCAATGACGCGATGTGCCCCTCCTGGAAAGCCACCCGCGAGCGTCAGCATTCACCCAAGGGGCGTGCCTCGCTGATTCGTGAATGGCTGCGTTTACAGGGGGCGGCCAGCATCGATGTACTGGAGGCAGCGCGCAAGAAAACCTCATGGCTCAAGGGGCTGCCGGCGCGGCTGCGCAACAACCAATCGCGCGAGCGGGGGGAGGCGGACTTCTCCCATGAGGTGTACGACGCCATGGCGGGTTGCCTGGCCTGCAAATCGTGCGCCGGGCAATGCCCGATCAAGGTCAATGTGCCGGAGTTCCGCTCGCGCTTCCTTGAGCTGTATCACGGGCGCTATCAGCGGCCAATGCGCGATTACCTGATCGGCTCCCTGGAGTTCACCATTCCCTACATGGCCTACGCGCCCGGTTTGTACAACGCGGTGATGGGCTCGAAGTGGGTCAGCGGGTTGCTGGCGCAGCATGTCGGCATGCTCGACAGCCCGCTGATCAGCCGCTTCAACCTGCAGGCCACGCTGGCCCGTTGCAACGTCAAGCCGGCCAGCGTGGCGGCACTGCGCAAGCTGACCCCGGCGCAGCGCGAGCGCAGCATCGTGCTGGTGCAGGATGCCTTCACCCGCTACTTCGAAACGCCATTGCTGGCTTCGTTCATCGAGTTGGCTTATCAACTGGGGCACCGGGTGTTCCTGGCGCCTTACAGCGCCAATGGCAAACCGTTGCATGTGCAGGGCTTCCTGGGTGCATTCGCCAAGGCCGCGATTCGCAATGCCAGTCAGCTCAAGGCGCTGGATGAGTGCGGGGTACCGTTGGTGGGCCTGGATCCGGCAATGACGCTGGTGTATCGCCAGGAATACCAGAAAGTCCCGGGCCTGAACGCGGCGCCGAACGTTGCCCTGCCGCAGGAGTGGTTGATGGACGTGCTGCCGGAGCAGTCCGGTTCGGTTGAAGGCACGTTCCGTTTGATGGCCCACTGCACGGAAAAAACCAACGTGCCGGCCAGCACCCGTCAATGGGAGCAGGTGTTCGCTCGTTTGGGGCTGAAGTTATCCACAGAGGCGACCGGGTGCTGCGGCATGTCGGGTACCTACGGGCACGAGGCACGTAATCAGGAAACCTCGAAGACCATTTTCGAACAGTCCTGGGCGACCAAGCTGGACAAGGATGGCGAGGCGCTGGCGACCGGGTATTCCTGCCGTAGCCAGGTCAAGCGCATGGCCGACCGACAACTGCGTCACCCGCTGGAAGTGGTGCTGCAGTACGCCAAGCGCTAACCCTGAGCGCTAAATGGAAAAGCCCCGAATGGTCGGGGCTTTTTCTTGGGCGATGGCCCGGATCAGTTGAAGCTGATGTTGTGGCGCTGGCTGCCGTAGACGACCTTGGCTGCCGAAATCAGCTGGTGCGGGATCTCCACGAACGGGATATCGGAGTTGGTCAGGGCGATGTCGACCATCTGCACCATGATCGAATTCTTGCGCACCAGGATGACGTCCGACCAATCGGTGTTGGTCATGGCCAGCGGGATGAAGTCCGAGCGTTTGAGGAAGCTGCTCAAGGCTTCTAGCACGCCGAGGTTCTGCTTGGTGCCATTCAGGCTGTGGCAGCAGTCGTTGAGCAGCATGAAGCCGTCGGGGCCCACCAGGTCCTGGTAGTACATCAGGTCACGCAGGATGAACTCGTACTGGTGGCTGGCGTCGATGTAGACCACGTCGAACTTCTCGATGCCGGTGCGTGGCTGGATGGCGTCGATGGCGCTGATGGTATCGGCGCGAATGATGCTGACGTTGTCCTTGTCAGCAAAGCGATCTGCGCATTCCTGGTACAGCTTGTCGAAGGTTTCCTGCTCGTGCAGCGGGCCGCCATAGTAGTAGGCGTACTTGTCGACCGGGTCGACCCAGGGTGGAAGCTGGTCGAATGGGCTGTAGTCTTCGTTCGCGGCAGGGCTCCAGCTGTCGATCAGCACCATCTTCTCTGGTGACAGGGCGTTGTACAGCTTCAGTGCGTTCTCGCCCCGCAGTACACCCAGCTCCGCAATGACGGGCTGCTTGCCGTAGGCGGTGAACACCGCGTTGAGTACGTGATAGAACGTTTCTCGGTGTGTATTGCAGACTTTCATCCATTACCTACTGAGGTTCTGTTGCAAGAAAGGGCCGGTGTGCCGAGGCATCAAGACAGCGAAAGTAGCGGGGAATCGAGGCGTTGGCAATCGGGGTTTGGAGGAGGCGGACGGATTGCTTGCGGGCACAAAAAAGGCACTTGGGTTAGCCCCAAGTGCCTGATTCGTTTTTGCTGAATTTGGTGGAACCGGGGGGATTTGAACCCCCGTCCGCCAGTACTCCGCTGTCGGTCCTACATGCTTAGCCGTGTCTATTGAGTTAATCCGCAGCCGCCCGACGGGCAGGGTGCTTTGGACGAGTTGTGTAAGTTTTAGCCACTTCGTCCACAACGTACTACGCGGCGATCCTGTTCTGTATGACAATCATTTTGGGTTTACAGGCATCCCCTGATGATTGCTGGAGCCGAAGCTACCAGGAGAGCGGGCTCAGCTGCTTACGCAGCGAGAGCGTAACCCTCGTAGTTTTCGTCATTGGCAACTATAGAAAGTTGCAACAGTGGATTTACGAGTTCTGTTACCAACTCGGCATGCACCTAGAGTTTCGCGACCGGCGTCGAATCCTAAACGGCCCCATTTTTTGCTCTAGATCAAGCGTTCTTTCGAGCGCTTGGGTCGGAGTATACGCCATCGGCCGGGCGACGTCGACAGCTGGCCCTGTTGCCCGGCCTGTGCGCGTTACTGCCCGCCTTTTTCGGTTTTTTCCATTCGGCTGATGATCTTGCTGGTGATGGCCACGCACTCCTTGGTGTCGCCGGTGGCCTGGGCTGCCTTGGCTTTTTCCAGTCGTACTTCGAGCGAATCATCAAGGCTCTCGGAATTAGAGACCTGCGCCGCGGGCATGTTGTCGTTGATCTTCTGCAGGTTGCTGGCACACAGGTCTTCGGCCGCGAATACAGGGGAGGCAAGCAGGGTGCTGGCAAGGAACAGTCCGGAAATCGCAGTACGCTTCATGTGAATCTCCTTGGCTGGGAAGGCCTCGGGAAATGGGTAGGCCTATCGAGATGGACTGTCTCGCTTGCCAGGGGTTCAGCCCCCGTGATCGACGGCAGCCGCATCGCGGGCCCAGCCCGTTCGAACGGGCTGGGCCCGCGATGCCTTTAAATTGCCCTGGCCCGAGTAACCCGGTCCACGAGATAGACTAGCCCGTGGTAATCGATGCCACCATGATTCGACAAACCGATCTCGCAGGTGCGGCTGGTCGAGATCCCTTCGCTGCAGTACTGCACCGCATCCTTGAGGCTGCGCAGCGAGTGAGCATTCAGTTCGGGGGTGGTGAACCCCTTGTCACCGGCGAAGCCGCAGCAGTGAATGCCTTCCGGAATCACCACCTGCTTGCTGCAACGCCGTGCCAGGTCGATCAGCGCCTGGCTCTCGCCCAGGTGCTGGGTACTGCAGGTGACGTGCACCGCGATTGGCGCCTCCTGCGGCGTGAACTCCAGCTTGTCGACCAGGTGGGTGCGAATGAAACGCACCGGGTCATACAGGTCCAGCCGGGTTTCAGCCAGGTCCTGCACCAGGCGCAGGGTGCAGGGGCTGGTGTCGCAGTAGATCGGGTCAAGCCCGCCACGGCTGGCCTGCAACAAGGCGGCAATCAGCTCCTGACGCTTGTGCTCGGCCTGTTCGGCGTAGCCCTTGGACGCAAATGGCTGGCCGCAGCAGAGGTTGTCCTGATCGTGCGGGAACACCACCTGGTAGCCCGCCTTCTCCAACAGTGCCCGGGTCTTGTCCAGCAGCGAGGTCTGCTCCTGATCCCCTGCCGCAGGCCCCATCACCCGCGAGACACAGGCGGCCAGGTAGACCACGCGCGGCCGTGCATCGTTGCTCGGCGGGCTGAAATGCACGTTGCTGAGCGCTTGCGGCATGGCCGCGGTCCACTGCGGCAGGCGCCCACCGCTGGCCTTGCTCAAGCCTGCGCTGATGCGCCCGAGGCGCGGCGCACCGAGCAGCTTGCGGGCGCCGTTGGCTGCGCTCAAGGTCAGCCGCGCACCGCCCAGTACGGTATGGAAGTTGTCGGCCAGCCAGTTGGCCGTCTTGGCGTGCCCGGCAGCCTGGCTGCGCAGTTTCTTCACCAGCTCGCCGGTGTTGATACCCACGGGGCAACGCTGGGCGCACAGCCCCGTGGCAGCGCAGGTGTCGATGCCCTGGTATTGATAGTCGCGCTCCAGTGCATCGGTGTTGATGCCCGCACGCTTTTTCGCCTGGATATCACGCCACATCACGATGCGCTGGCGCGGGCTGAGGGTCAGCCCCTTGGATGGGCAGACCGGCTCACAGAAGCCGCACTCGATGCATTTGTCGACGATCTCGTCGGCCGCTGGCAGTGGCTTGAGGTTTTTCAGGTGAATCTGCGGATCGTCGCTGAGCACGACGTCCGGGTTGAGAATGCCGTTAGGGTCGAGCAGGCGCTTGAGCGCCCACATGAGCTGATAGGCGTCATGGCCCCATTCCAGCTCGACGAACGGCGCCATGTTGCGTCCGGTGCCGTGTTCCGCCTTGAGCGAGCCGCCAAACTCCACCGCCACCAACTGTGCCACGTCATCCATGAAGGCCTGGTAGCGCGCGACCTCTTCGGTGCTGTTGAAACCCTGGGTAAAGACGAAGTGCAGGTTGCCTTCCAGCGCATGGCCGAACAGGATCGCTTCGTCGTAATGGTGCTTGTCGAACAGCTCGATCAGGCGGTTTACGCCGATTGCCAACTGTTCGACCGGGAAGGTCACGTCCTCGATGATCACCGTGGTGCCGGTCTTGCGCACCGCGCCGACGGCGGGGAAGGTGTCCTTGCGGATCGCCCAGAGCTTGGCGTTTTCCCTGGGGTCTTCGGTGAAGTCGATCTGCTTTTCTACCGGGAAGGACACCAGCGCCCCCATGATTTGCGCCAACTGCTCATGCAGCAGGGCCTGGGTGGCGGCACGCGATTCGATCAGTAGCGCGCAGGCGCCTTCGGACAGTTGCTGCACGAAGGCCGGCATGCCCGGCTTGTCCTGCACCGAGCGCAGGCTGCGTCGATCGAGCAGCTCCACCGCTGACACCGGCTGGCTTTTCAGCACGGTGACGGCGTTGCAGCAGGTCTCCACGTCAGGGAAGACGATCAGCGCCGAGGCCTTGTTCGGGTGGTCGATCACCGTGTCGTAGGTAACCGCGCTGATAAAGCCCAGGGTGCCCTCGGAGCCAACCAGCAGGTGGCTGAGGATGTCCAGTGGCTGGTCGTAGTCGATCAACGCGTTCAGCGACAGCCCGGTGGTGTTCTTCAGGCGGTACTTGTGGCGGATTTTCGCAGCCAGTTCGGTGTGCGCACGGGTTTCGCGGCCCAGCCGGGCCAGCTCATCGAGCAGCGTTGCATGGCTGTGTTCGAAGGCGGCCACGCTGGCCGGATCTTCGGTGTCCAGGCTGGTGCCATCGGCCAGCACCAGGCGTATGCCGGCCAGGGTGTGATAGGTGTTCTGCGCGGTACCGCAGCACATGCCGCTGGCGTTGTTGGCGACGATGCCGCCGATCTTGCAGGCGTTGATCGAGGCCGGATCCGGGCCGATCTTGCGCCCGAATGGCGCGAGCCAGGCATTGGCCTGGGCGCCGATCACGCCCGGCTGCAGGCGGATTTGCAGGCCTTGGTCGCGGATCTCGCGGCCGTTCCAGTTATCGCCCAGCACGATCAGCACCGAGTCACTGATCGCTTGCCCGGAAAGGCTGGTACCCGCGGCGCGGAAGGTGACTGGCACCTGATCACGCTGGGCCAGCTTGAGCAGGGCAACCACTTCAGCTTCGGACTCGACTCGCACCACCAGCTTGGGGATCAGTCGATAGAAGCTGGCGTCGGTGCCGAAGGCCAGGGTCGAAGTCGGATCATCGAAGCGGCGTTCGCGTGGGATCAGTTGCTCGGTGTCACGTAAAAAGGCGGCAGGCAGGCTCATTGGTCCTCCAGGATCAACAGCACCAGGTCTTTCGGGCCGTGGGCGCCATAAGCCAGTACCTGTTCGATGTCGGCGGTTTTCGACGGGCCGGAAATCAGCAGGGCATTGGTCGGCATGCCGGCGGCCCAGGCGAATTTCTGCTGCACCTCATAGAAGTTGTTGTGTACCTCGCTGGCCTTGAGCAGGGCGAAATGCACGGGCGGCACCAAGCTCATCAGGCGCGGCTCTTGCGGCGTCGGCCAAACGATCAGGCTACCGGTGGAAGCGATTGCGCCCAGGGTGCCGGTAAGGCTGGCCGGGGTGTCGTTGAACAGCTCGGCTTTCCATTCCTCTACCGGGCGATCATAGGCCTTGAGGGTCGGCAGGCCTGCATTGGCGTCCCAATGCGCCGCCAGTTGCTTGCCATGCGGCGTCGCTGGTGAAACCAGCAGGCTAGGCAGCTGACGCTCGTGCAGCAAGCGGGCAAGCAAGGCAGGCCAGGCGTCGCCAGTACTCAGGTGAATCTCGGTGTGCACGGCTTCCATCTGCTTGCGCAGTTGGGCGATGCGCTGCTCGGGCGGGTAGCTCCAGGGCTCGGTGACCAGGGCTTCGTCGAAGTTGTCGGCCAGCGGCGTGGTGCCCACCAGGCTCTTGCGCAATTTGGCGAGGATGTTCTGTTTGGCGCTCATCAGTGTCGGTCCTGCTTGGCCAGGTGTTCGCGGGCCAGCTCATGCAGCGAGCGGGCAGCCGGTTTCGGTGCGCTGTGGTTTTGCGTCCAGGGCCCGACATTGCTGGGCACCAATTGCCGCAGCCGGGTGGCGAAGAAGCCGAACAGGCGATAGAGCGTCGGCGAGGTGTTCAGTCGTGCCCAGAAATTCCAGATCAGGCGCTCCTTGCGCGAGTACTTGCTGCCTTGGCCGCGCATCACCTGATTAGGGCTGTCTGGCGCCTTGACGTTCTCTTCGCGCAGGCGTCGCAGAATCGCCGGGATCGGAATTTTCACCGGGCAGACCTCACCACAGGCACCGCACAACGACGACGCGCTTGGGTGGTCGGGAACATTGGCCAGGCCAACCATGTGCGGGGTGATGATCTTGCCGATCGGGCCGGGGTAGACCTCGCCATAGGCATGCCCGCCGATGCGGGTATACACCGGGCAGTGGTTCATGCAGGCGCCGCAGCGGATGCAGTTGAGGGTCTGGCGCAGCTCGCTGTCGGCAAACGCCTGGCTGCGGCCGTTGTCCAGCAACACCAGGTGCACTTCCTGCGGGCCATCGAGTTCTTCGGGCTTACGCGGGCCGGAGATCATGTTGACGTAGGTGGTGATCGGTTGGCCCAGCGCCGAGCGGGTCAGCAGCGACAGCAGCGGGACCACGTCACGCATGTGCTCGACGACTTTCTCGATCCCGGTCACGGCAATGTGCACCGGCGGGACGGTGGTGGACATGCGGCCGTTGCCTTCGTTCTCCACCAGCAGCAGGGTGCCGGTTTCGGCCACGGCGAAATTCACCCCGGAGACACCGACATCGGCCTCGAAGAATTTTTCGCGCAGCACGCGGCGACCGATCTGGATGAGTTGGTCAACGTCCTTGGTGTACTCCACGCCAAGTTTGTCGTGGAACAAGGACGCGACCTGGCCGGCGTTCTTGTGGATTGCCGGCATAATTATATGAGAAGGCTTCTCGTGGTCGAGCTGGACGATGAACTCGCCCATGTCCGATTCCAGGCATTCAATACCCTGTTCAGCGAGGACATGGTTCATCTCCATCTCTTCGCTGACCATCGATTTGCCCTTGATCACTTGCCGCGCCTCGTGAGCCCGGATGATCGAGAGGACGATGCCATTGGCCTCGTCCACCGTTTCCGCCCAGTGTACCTTCACACCGTTGCGAGTCAGGTTCTGTTCCAGCCGCTCGAGCAAGTCGGGCAGCTTGGATAAAGCACGTGCGCGAATGGCGTTACCCAGTGCGCGCAGGTGCTCACGTTCGTGCGCATCGCTGAATGCCACGGCGCGCTTGGTCATCAGCGAATCCATGGCACTGCGAAAGTTGTTGCGCAGTTGCTTGTCGCCCAGGGCCGTGTGGGCCCGAGCGCGAAAATCCTCTTCGACCGCGACGGTCGGAATCAGCGCCGGAGAGCTCATTGGCCACCCCCGGTGCGCTGCCAGAGGAAGCTTGCCAGGTGTTGCCCGCGCAATGCTTCGTGCTGTTTTTCCAGGGCGCCATTGATGTTCATCAGGCAACCGCAGTCGGCGCTCACCACCTGATGGGCACCGGAATCCTTCAGGGAGCGGGTCTTGTCTGCAACCATCGCGCCGCTGATGTCTGGCATACGGACGCTGAAGGTCCCGCCAAAGCCACAACATTCGCTTTCATGGTCGTGTTCGACTCGTTCCACATTGCCCAGTTGTGCCAGCAAGGCACGCCCGTGCACATGGGTATTCATTTCCCGGCGTGCCGAGCACGAGGTGTGCAGGGCGATCTTGACCGGGTTGCCACTGTCGTTCAGTTGCACCTTGCACACGTTGAGCAGGAACTCGGCCAGCTCGAAGGTCCGTTCGGCCAGGGCCTGGACCTGTTGCAGGGTTGCCGGCTCGTCCTTGAACAAGTCGGCGTAATGTTCGCGAATCATCCCGGCACACGAGCCGGAAGGCACAACCACCGGGTACTCACCGGCAAACAGCGCCAATTGCGCGCGCGCTACGTCACGGGCCTGCTCGGTGTAGCCGCTGGTGTACGCCGGCTGGCCGCAGCAACTTTGCCCCTGGGGAAACTCGACGCGAATACCTTCGCGTTCCAGCAGGCGAATCGCGTCCATCCCGGCTTCGGGGTAGAACAGGTCGAGTACGCAGGTCCCGAAGAGGTAGACCTTTGCCGGTTTCACTGGCGGATAAATCCGCGGTTGGGGCAGTGGCGGTGCGACGCGGGTGGCGTTGGGCACGGCGTTGTAGAACAGCTCGCTCATCAGGCGTGTCTCCGGGTGGGCCCGGTTATCCGTCCATCAAGCCTGGCGAAAGGTATCGGGTGAAGCTTTCGCCAGCCTTGCAGACCGGGTTATTGAACAGCGTGCGCCGGTGGTCCGGCGCGCGGTTTATTGCAGACTAGATCAGTGCACCAGCATGCCGGTCAGCCAGTACGCCTGGACCAGGGTGATCAGGCCGACGATGGTGGCAAAGAACAGGCTGTGCTTGAGGGTGAAGCGGAACAGGTCGGACTCTTTGCCTACCAGGCCGGTAGCGGCGCAGGCCACGGCGATCGATTGTGGCGAGATCATCTTGCCGGTCACGCCGCCGCTGGTGTTCGCCGCCACCAGCAAGGTGTCGTTGACTCCGATCTGGTGCGCAGTGGTGGCTTGCAGCGAGCTGAACAGCGCGTTGGACGAGGTGTCGGAACCGGTCAGGAACACGCCCAGCCAGCCGAGGAACGGCGAGAAGAACGGGAACGCCGCGCCAGTGCCCGCCAAAACCAGGGCCATGGTCGAGGACATGCCCGAGTAGTTGGTGACGAAGGCGAAGGCCAGCACCATGCCGATCGACAGGATAGGCCAGCGCAGCTCGTAGAACGTTTCTTTGAAAGTGGTCAGACCAGTTTTGAAGTTGATCTTCAGTACCAGCATCGAGATCAGCGCGGAGAAGAAGATCGCGGTGCCGGTGGCCGAAATCGGGTCGAGCTTGAACACGGCCGGGATGGCAGTTGGCGCGGCAACGATTGGCGCGGTCTTGATGACCAGTTGATCAAGGTGTGGGATGGCGAAGTTGAACACCCAGCTGTACATCGAGCCGCCGGCGGCGAACATCGCCTTGAACGGTTTCAGGGTCCAGATGGTGACCAGCACGGTGAGGATCAGGAACGGCGACCAGGCCTTGAAGATCTCGCCGAGGCTGTAAGGCGAAGGCTGCATGTTGCGCACCTGGCCGAAACCGCCAGTGCTTTTCACGGCGGCTGCGCCAACGCTGCCGGTGGCTTCGGTGAAGGCCCGCTTGGGCTGCCAGACCTTGAGGAACAGGGTCAGGGAGATCAGGCTGGCCAGGGCCGAGGTGATGTCCGGCAGTTCCGGGCCGATGAAGTTCGAGGTGAAGTACTGGGTCACGGCGAAGCTCAGGCCAGCCACCAGGGCGGCAGGCCAGGTTTCCTTGACGCCGCGCAGGCCGTCCATCATGAACACCAGCCAGAACGGCACGAACAGCGACAGCAGTGGCAGCTGGCGGCCGGTCATGGCGCCGATCTTGAAGGCGTCGATACCGGTCACCTGGCCGGCGACGATGATCGGAATGCCCAGGGCGCCGAAGGCCACCGGCGCGGTGTTGGCTATCAGGCAAAGGCCGGCGGCGTACAGCGGGTTGAAGCCCAGGCCTACCAACAGGGCGGCGGTGATCGCCACCGGGGCGCCGAAGCCGGCGGCACCTTCGAGGAAGGCGCCGAAGCAGAAGCCGATCAGCAGCACTTGCAGGCGCTGGTCATCGGTAATCGACAGCACCGAGCTGCGGATCACTTCGAACTGGCCACTCTTGACCGTCAGTTTGTAGAGGAACACCGCCGCAACGATGATCCAGGCGATAGGCCACAGGCCATAGGCAAAACCGTAGCCGGCTGCGGCGAGCGCCATGTCGGCAGGCATCTGGAAGGCGAAGATTGCAACGAGGATCGACAGGCCCAGGGTGATGCTGCCTGCGACGTGGCCCTTGAGGCGGAACACGGCCAATGCCAGGAAGAAGAACACGATGGGAATAACTGCCGCCAGAGCGGACAGGCCGAGACTACCGAGCGGGCTATAGAGTTGTTGCCAGGTTTGCATATGGGGTGGCCCCTAATTGTTGTTGGTCAGGCACTGGCATTGGATAATTGGTAATACCAATTTACAATGTCGAGGCGCTAGGTTAAAAGCCTCGCTGTGGGTGTGTCAATTTGCCTCGGCAAAACTTTTTTCGAATGCCGTGGGAAGGGGCGACTGAGGGGTAAGGAAATTTGCCAACTGGAGGGTGTGGGGCAAGCGCGGATAGGCCAGAATAGACGGCCCCGTAAGCACCCGGGATTGTGGAGAGCATGTGATGGTTTTCGACCAGGTCCGCCAGCGCCGTTTGTCCGACGATATTGTCGAGCGGCTTGAGGGGATGATTCTTGAAGGCTCCTTGACGGCCGGTGAGCGGCTGCCTGCTGAGCGCGCGTTGGCGGAGCAGTTCGGCGTATCGCGGCCTTCGCTGCGTGAGGCGATCCAGAAACTGGTGGCCAAAGGGCTGCTGGTCAGCCGGCAGGGCGGCGGCAATTATGTGGCCGAGGCGCTGGGCACGACGTTCAGCGATCCGCTGTTGCAGTTGCTTGAATGCAATCCGGAAGCGCAGCGTGACCTGCTGGAGTTTCGTCACACGCTGGAAGCGTCATGCGCCTATTACGCGGCGATACGCGCAACCTCGGTTGATCGCGACCGGCTCAAGGCGGCATTCGACGCGTTGCAGGACTGCTATAGCCGGGTCGATGAAGTCAGCCGGGCGGAAGAGGGCATGGCTGATGCACGTTTTCACCTGGCGATAGCCGAGGCCAGCCACAACGCGGTGCTGCTGCACACCATTCGCGGCCTGTTCGATCTGCTCAAGCGCAATGTGGTGACCAACATTGGCGGCATGTACAAGCAGCGCAGTGAAACCCGCGACATGCTGATTTCCCAGCATCGAGAGCTGTACCTGGCGATTGTCGAAGGGCGCGCCGAAGATGCCCGAGCGGTGTCGAGCCGGCACATTCTGTATGTGCAGGAGGTGCTGGAGGAGGTGCGTCAGGAGGTTCAGCGCGAAGCGCGAGCAGAGCGGCGCAAGGGCCGTTGAGCTACTTGTAGCCGCTGCCGACAGGCTGCGCTGGAGCCCGCTCCCAAAGGCGGCGCCTGCTACGCAGGCGAGCGCAGCCTGACGGCAGCGGCTACAGAGAGCTGGCAATGCCAGCTCTCACAGGTTCAACGTCTGGCTGTCAGGCCTTAGTCTTCCTTGCCTTTGTTGCGTACCGCGCGTTGCAGCTCGCGGTTGGAATCACGTTCACGCTCGGTATCGCGCTTGTCGTATTCCTTCTTGCCTTTACCGAGCGCAATCTCGCACTTGATCAAGTGCTTGCTCCAGTAGATCGACAATGCCACGCAGGTGTAACCCTTCTGCTGCACGGCAGCATGCAGGCGCTCGAGCTCGCGGCGGTTGAGCAGCAGTTTGCGGGTACGGGTCGGGTCGGCGATGACGTGGGTGCTAGCGGCTGTCAGCGGCGTGATATGGCTGCCCATCAGCCAGGCTTCGCCATCCTTCAGTACCACATAGCTGTCCACCAGATGCGCCTTGCCGGCACGCAGACTTTTTACTTCCCAACCGGACAGGACCAATCCGGCCTCGAATTTATGCTCGATGAAGTAATCGTGACGCGCCTTTTTGTTCTGCGCGATGGTCCCTGTCGGATGTTTCGTTTGTTTAGCCATAGGGGCGGCATTATAGGCAGGAGTTGCGCTGACGGCTACGGGGTAGCAGTGCGCTTGAGCCGCAGTAGTGAATCCCGGACAATGCGCGCTCTTTTTTCCTAAGTTGAGCGTGTTGATGTCGACGGACAAGGTTTCTGTCCATGGTGGCTGGGCCAGTCGCTGGGTATTCGTGCTGGCGGCAACCGGCGCCGCGGTGGGCCTGGGGAGCATCTGGAAGTTTCCCTACATGGTCGGCGTCTACGGCGGTGGCGCATTTGTGCTGGTATTCCTCGCCTGTATCGCGTTGATCGGCATTCCGGTGATGCTGGCCGAAACGCTGATCGGCCGACGTACCCGGCAAAGCCCGGCCAATGCC
The DNA here is from genome assembly GCF_028656955.1 of Pseudomonas fontis. Lineage (GTDB taxonomy): Bacteria > Pseudomonadota > Gammaproteobacteria > Pseudomonadales > Pseudomonadaceae > Aquipseudomonas > Aquipseudomonas fontis. The sequence continues at coordinate 67,600 of NZ_JAMDGY010000011.1, read as the reverse complement.
CTGCGTGACCTGGCGCTTGAGTCCGGGCATTCTCCGCGCTGGTCGTGGTGGGCCTTCGCTGGCATGCTCACGGCGCTGCTGATCCTGTCTTTCTACAGTGTGGTGGGCGGCTGGTCGTTCGATTACATCCTCGACATGGGGCGCGGCGACTTCCAGGGCGTCACGGCCGATCAGGTGGGCGCCTACTTCAACAATGTGATCAGCGACCCATGGCGCCTGGTGCTCTGGCACACGGTGTTCATGCTGTTGTCGGCGGTGGTGATTGCGCGAGGTGTGGTTGGGGGGCTGGAACGCAGCCTGCGGATCATGATGCCGTTGCTGTTCGTGCTGTTGCTGATGCTGCTGGGCTACAGCCTGACGACCGGACACTTCATGCAAGGTGTCCACTTCATGTTCGATTTCGACACTTCGCGCCTGCTCGACGGCTTGTTGCCGGCGATGGGGCACGCGTTCTTCTCCTTGAGCGTGGGGGTGGGTTCGCTGCTGATCTACGGCGCCTACATGCCGAAAAACGCGTCTATCAGTGGCACCATCGTGGTGGTCGCGCTACTGGACACCTTTGTCTCGTTGCTGGCGGGGCTGGCGTTGTTCCCGATCGTCTTTGCGGCAGGCTTGAACCCCAGTGAAGGGCCAGGGTTGATGTTCGTCGCGCTGCCTTTTGCCTTCGGTAATGTGGCCTTCGGCCAGTTGATGGGCGTCGTATTCTTTGTTCTAGTGGCAGTTGCGGCATGGAGTTCGGCCATTTCACTGCTGGAGCCGATGGTCGCCTACCTGGTTGAGCGTACCGGCGTGCGCCGGCTATGGATCACCGCAGGCCTGGCATTCAGTTGCTGGCTGGTGGGCTTGGGTACGGTGTTTTCGTTCAATATCTGGCAACAGGCTCGATTCTTTGTGAGCGATGAAACCGGCATGCACCTCTACCAGTGGGGTGCTACGACCGGGCTGGATTTCTTCGGGGTGATCGATTTCTTCACTTCCCGGATCATGCTGCCATTGGGTGGCTTGTGTTTCGTGATTTTCGCCGGCTGGATCATGGGTCGTGAGACTGTGCGTGACGAACTGAACATGCGCAGCCCGCTGTTGTTTGCTTTTACCTTTTTCTTGATGCGCTATGTGGCGCCCCTCGGCATTCTGGTTGTGTTTGCCGCTCAGCTTTGGAAATGACGCCTCGATGACTACTCATATTCAACGTTCGGCCCTGCTGCCTTACCCTGCCCAGGTGCTCTACGACCTGGTCAACGATGTGGCGCGTTATCCGGAGTTTCTGCCGTGGTGTTCGGCAAGTACCGTGATGGAGTCGAGTGACACGCACATGCGGGCACGGTTGGAGGTGGCCAAAGGGGGCATGAGCCAGCAATTTGTTACCCGTAACGTGCTGGTGCCGGGGCAATCCATCGAAATGAACCTGGAAGAAGGACCGTTCACCCAGCTGCACGGCATCTGGGTTTTCAAGCCATTGGGGGAGAAGGCCTGCAAGATCAGCCTGGATTTGTCCTTTGACTACGCCGGGCCACTGGTGCGCGCAACGCTGGGGCCGCTGTTCAATCAGGCGGCCAACACTTTGGTGGATGCATTCTGTCAGCGTGCCAAGCAACTCAGCAGTTGAGTAGAAACAAGCGGCCACAAAAAAGCCCGGACAAGTCCGGGCTTTTTTATGCGCTACGCAGCGGTTACTGCGGCGAGGTGTCCAGCGGCTGTTGCACCGGAACCGGCATGACTTCGATGGTATCGACGTCGCGCTGGATTTTTTCTTCCAGCGAGCCTGGCTTGGCCGGGGTTGCCTTGACCGGCTGCTCGGCGCCTTGGGCCGGGTTGACCGTCGTGCTGCTTTCGTTGCCGAGGATTTCCTGGTCACGGCTTACGCCTGGCATGAAGTCACCGGACAGGTTGGCGAGCTGGTCATTGGCGTTGAAGAACACACTCATGCGTTCTTGCTGACGCTGACCGCCACCTGGCTGCAGGCTGTACAGGTAATCCCACCGATTGGTGTGGAAGGTATCCTGAATCAGCGGGTTGCCCATGATAAACCGTACTTGCCGGCGGGTCATTCCCGGGCGCAATTGGTCTATCATGTCCTGTGTGACGACATTGCCCTGCTGGATGTCGATTTTGTAAACCCCGGGGAACGAGCAACCGGCGAGTGCGAGCAGTCCCACGAAGGTGAGGCTGGTTAGCAAGAGCTTGGTGTTTTGCATCGGTGGGCGACTTCCACTATCTTGGCTGGACAACGTAAACCCCGATCATACCCGTATTCAGAGAAGCTGCGAAGCAGCATCGGCGAGAAAGCTGACCATGGTTGAAAATAGCGAATTACGCAAAGCCGGTCTCAAGGTGACCCTGCCTCGAGTCAAAATTCTACAGATGCTCGACTCTACCGAGCAGCGTCACATGAGTGCCGAGGATGTTTACAAGGCATTGATGGAGGCTGGTGAGGACGTTGGCCTAGCGACCGTTTATCGCGTTCTGACCCAGTTCGAGGCTGCTGGCCTTGTTGTGCGTCATAACTTTGATGGCGGTCACGCGGTCTTCGAACTGGCAGACGGCGGCCACCACGACCATATGGTCAACGTGGAATCCGGCGAAGTCATCGAGTTCTTCGACTCCGAGATTGAAAAGCGTCAAAAGGAAATTGTGGCTGAGCACGGCTTCGAGCTGGTGGACCACAATCTCGTGCTGTACGTACGCAAGAAGAAGTAAGCGTCAGTATCAAGCACTGAAGGCGACCCTGGGGTCGCCTTTGTGCTTTCTGGGGGAGGGGTTTGAATCAGGCCTTGCTGGTCACCACCATCTTGCGGGCGTGAGCCAGGGATTCCTTGGTCAGGTCAATGCCGCCGAGCATGCGCGCAACTTCTTCTACCCGCTCACGTTTGCCCAGGTTGGCAACTGCCGTGTGGGTGGCATCGCTGTTGCGAACTTTATGCACAAATAAATGGTGATGGCCCTGGGCTGCTACTTGCGGCAAATGGGTCACGGTCAGTACCTGGCCGCGGTCACCCAGTCGGCGCAATAGCTGGCCGACGATCTCGGCCGTTGGGCCGCCGATACCCACGTCCACCTCGTCAAAGACCAGTGTCGGGATGCGCGAGGTCTGTGCGGTGATGACCTGAATGGCCAGGCTGATACGTGACAGTTCGCCGCCAGAGGCGACCTTGGCGAGGCCTTTGAGTGGCTGGCCGGGGTTCGCACTGACCAGCAGCTCGACTAGTTCGAGGCCATAGGGCTGCAAGTCATCGCTGGAGTTGGCGTGCAGTTCGATGCTGAAACGTCCACCCGGCATCCCCAGGCGTTGGATCTCTTGCTCCACGGCGGCGGCGAGCTGGGTGGCAGCCTGTTGGCGCAATGCGCTTAGCTCCGCGGCTTTCTCGTGATAGTGGCGGGCGTAGGCCGAGAGCTCGTCGGCCAGGCGCTCGATGGACTCATCATTGGCGTTAAGGCTTTCGATCTCTTCCATCAGGCGTTGTTGCAGGTTGCTCAGTTCGCTCGGGTGAACGCGATGTTTGCGCGCCAGGGTGTAGAGCGTATCGAGCCGTTCCTCAAGGGATTGCAGGCGTGCGGGGTCGGCGTCGAAGTTGTCGAGGAAGCGATTGAGCTCGCCGACCGCTTCCTCGACCTGAATTTGTGCGCTGGCGATCAGGTTGACGGCCTCGCCGAGCGCCTTGGGTGCACTTTGTACGGCGGTGAGCCGGTTGAGGCTGGCGGTCAGGGCGCTCAGGACATTGCCCGAATCGCTTTCGCTGCAGTGGTCGATCACCTGGCGGCAAATCCCGAACAGCGCTTCGGCGTTGGTCAGGTTTTTATGTTCTTGCTCCAATTGCTCTAGTTCGTTCTCGCCCAGCGCGACGTTTTCCAGCTCTTCGAACTGATAGCTGAGCAGTTGGTGGCGCGCGCGTTGTTCATCACCCGAATTGGACAGGCGCTCGAGCTCTTGGCGGGTCTGGCGCCAGCGTTGGGCGGCCAGTTGTACCTGGCGTGCGAGGTCGATGGCCCCGGCATATTCATCCAGCAGGCGGCGATGCGTGTCGGTTTTGAGCAGCGACTGGTGTTCATGTTGGCTGTGGATGTCGATCAGCAGCTCGCCAAGCGCCTTCAGGTCGCTGAGCGGGCAGGGCGTGCCATTGATATAGCCGCGGCTGCGGCCCTCAGCGGTGATCACCCGACGCAGGATACAGGGGCCGTCACTGTCCAGGTCGCGCTCAGCCAGCCAGGTGCGGGCTTCGGGGATATCGATCAGGTCGAAGGTGGCGAGGATGTCGGCCTTGTCGGCGCCTGGGCGCACTACGCCGCTATCGGCACGATCGCCCAGGGTCAGGCCCAGGGCGTCGAGCATGATCGATTTACCGGCCCCGGTTTCACCGGTGATGACGCTCATCCCGCGGGCGAGTTCGAGGTCCAGGTGTTCGACGATGGCGTAATTGTGTACGGACAGGTGCACCAGCATTGGGGCGGCTCCCAGGCGTTAAGTCTGGTTATTTATACAGTGTTTTTAAATCAGCTGACAATGCTTGCCTTTAGTTCGATTCGCTTTGCGCGGGAGCGTTTTGATCGCAAGGGGTTATGAGCGGATTCGGTTCAGCGCAAATCCAGCCCTTGAAGCTTGATTTTACGACCCCATATACCCGGCAGACGTGCGAGTCGAGCTCGCTGATGAAATTGAAAGGAGAGATTTTATGGCTGACGAACAGATGCTGGATGAACAGAATCTGAACGCTGACAAGTCCGCAGAGGCGGCCAGCGAAGACGTAGGCGCCCGCGTACAGGCGCTCGAAGAGCAACTGGCGGCGGCCCAGGATCAATCCCTGCGTGTGGCTGCTGACCTGCAAAACGTGCGCCGTCGCGCCGAGCAGGATGTAGAGAAGGCACACAAGTTCGCACTGGAAAAATTCGCTGCCGACTTGCTGCCGGTCATCGATAGCCTGGAGCGCGGCCTGGAGCTGTCCAGCCCGGACGACGAAAGCATCCGTCCGATGCGTGAAGGGATCGAGCTGACCCTGAAGATGTTCCACGACACCCTCAAGCGCTACAACCTCGAGGCCATCGACCCGCACGGCGAACCGTTCAACGCCGAGCATCACCAGGCGATGGCCATGCAGGAAAGCGCCGAGGTCGAGCCGAACAGCGTGCTCAAGGTGTTCCAGAAGGGCTATCAGCTCAACGGGCGTCTGCTGCGACCTGCCATGGTCGTGGTCAGCAAGGCCCCGGCACCAGTTTCGCCTTCGATTGACGAGAAGGCTTGAAATTAGCTGGGCGGCCCCCATCTAGGTGTCAAGCGTTTAAGTGCTACCGCAGTTGGCAACCACCGCTGCGGCAACCAAATCCAAAGTTTCGGGAGAGTTAACATGGGCAAAATCATTGGTATCGACCTGGGGACCACCAACTCCTGCGTCTCCATTCTGGAAAACGGCAACGTCAAGGTTATCGAGAACGCCGAAGGCGCTCGTACCACTCCTTCGATCATTGCTTACGCCAACGACGGCGAAATCCTGGTTGGTCAGTCGGCAAAACGCCAGGCTGTGACCAACCCGCACAACACCCTGTACGCAGTAAAGCGTCTGATCGGTCGTCGTTTTGAAGAAGATGTCGTTCAAAAAGACATCCAGATGGTTCCGTACAAGATCGCCAAGGCTGACAACGGCGACGCTTGGGTTGAGGTGAACGGCCAGAAAATGGCACCGCCACAAATCTCGGCTGAAATCCTCAAGAAAATGAAGAAAACCGCCGAAGATTACCTCGGCGAGGCAGTGACTGAAGCGGTCATCACCGTGCCTGCCTACTTCAACGACAGCCAGCGTCAGGCCACCAAAGACGCCGGTCGTATTGCCGGTCTGGACGTCAAGCGTATCATCAACGAACCGACCGCAGCCGCACTGGCTTACGGTATGGACAAGGCCAAGGGCGATCACACCGTGATCGTGTACGACCTGGGTGGCGGTACCTTCGACGTTTCCGTGATCGAAATCGCCGAAGTCGATGGCGAGCACCAGTTTGAAGTGTTGGCCACCAACGGTGACACCTTCCTCGGTGGTGAGGACTTCGACATCCGCCTGATCGACTACCTCGTCGAAGAGTTCAAGAAAGAAAGCGGCATGAACCTCAAGGGTGACCCGCTGGCAATGCAGCGTCTGAAAGAAGCCGCTGAAAAGGCCAAGATCGAGCTGTCTTCGAGCCAGATGACCGACGTCAACCTGCCGTACATCACTGCAGATGCCACCGGTCCTAAGCACCTGAACGTGAAGATCTCCCGCGCCAAGCTGGAGTCGCTGGTCGAAGACCTGGTTCAGCGCACCATCGAACCTTGCCGCATTGCCTTGAAAGACTCGGGTATCGACGTCAGCAAGATCGACGACGTGATCCTGGTCGGTGGCCAGACCCGTATGCCGCTGGTGCAGAAGGCTGTTACCGATTTCTTCGGTAAAGAAGCGCGTAAAGATGTCAACCCTGACGAAGCTGTTGCCATGGGTGCCGCGATTCAGGGTGCCGTTCTGGCCGGTGACGTGAAAGACGTGCTGCTGCTGGACGTCAGCCCGCTGACCCTGGGTATCGAAACCATGGGTGGCGTGATGACCGCGCTGATCGAGAAGAACACCACCATCCCGACCAAGAAGTCGCAGGTGTTCTCGACGGCTGATGACAACCAGGGCGCCGTGACCATTCACGTCCTGCAGGGCGAGCGTAAGCAAGCTGCACAGAACAAGTCGCTGGGCAAGTTCGATCTGGCCGACATTCCACCTGCTCCACGTGGTGTGCCGCAAATCGAAGTCACCTTCGACATCGACGCTAACGGCATTCTGCACGTAGGTGCGAAAGACAAGGCTACCGGCAAGACCCAGTCGATCGTGATCAAGGCCAACTCCGGCCTGTCGGACGAAGAAATCGAGCGCATGGTGCGTGATGCCGAGGCCAATGCCGAGGAAGACCGCAAGTTCGAAGAGCTGGCCGCAGCCCGTAACCAGGGTGATGCACTGGTTCACTCGACCCGCAAGATGGTCGCGGACGCTGGCGACAAAGTGACTGCCGAAGAGAAAACCGCGATCGAAGCGGCCGTGGTTGCCCTGGAAACCGCTGTCAAAGGCGACGACAAGGCTGCCATCGACGCTAAAGTCGAAGAGTTGTCCAAGGTCTCCGCACCTGTTGCGCAGAAGATGTACGCCGAGCAGGCCGAGCAACCGCAAGCGGGTGCCCAGGCTGCTGAAGAGCCGGCCAAGCACGACGATGTCGTCGACGCCGAGTTCGAAGAAGTAAAAGACAACAAGTAAGCAATTGCTGGTTGTCGGCCGGTTGACTGCTATCAAGCGGTGACTGGTAGGATGTCGCCGCGCGGGAGCTTGCTCCCGCGTTGGCGTGTCTGGAATACCCGAATTTTTACAGCATTTGACAAGGCTCAGGTGCTGGCGGCACAGCGCTACATGCGCAGAGGTTTGCCGAACGTCCTCAAGAGTGCAAAGACTTATGGCAAAGCGTGACTATTACGAGGTTCTAGGTGTCGAGCGTGGCTCGAGCGAGGCCGACCTGAAGAAGGCCTATCGCCGCCTGGCGATGAAGCACCACCCGGACCGTAATCCTGATGACAAGGAGTCGGAAGAGAAATTCAAGGAGGCCAACGAGGCCTACGAAGTACTCTCCGATGCCAGCAAGCGTGCAGCCTATGACCAATACGGTCATGCCGGCGTCGACCCAAGCATGGGTGGCGGTGGTGCTGGCTTCGGCGGTGCGAACTTCTCCGACATCTTCGGCGATGTGTTCAGCGACTTCTTCGGTGGCGGTCGTGGCGGTGGTCGCGGTGGCGCCCAGCGTGGCAGCGACCTGCGTTACACGCTGGAACTGAACCTGGAAGAAGCGGTGCGCGGGACCACGGTCAATATCCGTGTGCCGACATTGGTCAACTGCTCGCCGTGTGATGGCTCCGGTGCCAAGAAAGGTTCGTCGGCATCGACGTGCCCGACCTGTGGCGGTATCGGCCAGGTCCGCATGCAGCAAGGCTTCTTCTCCGTGCAGCAAACCTGCCCGCGCTGCCAGGGGCAGGGCAAGATCATTACCGACCCATGCACCTCGTGCCATGGCGAAGGTCGTGTCGAAGAGTACAAGACCCTTTCGGTCAAGGTGCCAGCAGGCGTGGATACCGGTGATCGCATTCGCCTGTCGGGTGAAGGCGAGGCGGGCGCCATGGGCGGTCCGACTGGCGACCTGTACGTGGTGATCAATGTGCGTGAGCACGCGATCTTCCAGCGTGACGGCAAGCACCTGTATTGCGAAGTGCCGATCAGCTACACCGATGCGGCGCTGGGCGGCGAGTTGGAAGTGCCGACCCTGGATGGTCGGGTCAAGCTGAAGATCCCTGAGGGGACTCAGACCGGCAAGCAGTTCCGTCTGCGTGGCAAGGGTGTTGCCCCGGTACGTGGCGGCGGTGCGGGCGACCTGATGTGCCGGGTGGCGGTTGAAACCCCGGTCAACCTCAGCCGTCGTCAGCGCGAACTGCTCGAAGAGCTGCGCACTTCGCTGGACAGTGACAGCTCCCACTCGCCCAAGGCCAGTGGCTGGTTTGAAGGCGTAAAGCGCTTTTTCGGCGATCTGTAAGAAGGAATAAGGCATGCGACGTATAGCGGTAATGGGCGCGGCAGGGCGGATGGGCAAGACCCTGATCGAAGCCGTGCAGCAAACTCCGGGCGCCGGCCTGACGGCTGCCGTGGATCGCCCCGACAGCACGCTGGTGGGCGCTGATGCGGGCGAATTGGCGGCGTTGGGGCGGATCGGTGTGCCATTGTCCGGTGACGTGGCGAAGGTGGCGGATGAGTTCGATGTGCTGATCGACTTCACCCATCCGTCGGTAACCCTGAAGAACCTGGCGTTCTGCCGCAAGGCTGGCAAGGCCATGATCATCGGTACGACCGGGTTCAGCCCTGAAGAGAAGCAGTTGCTGGCCGAGGCGGGCAAGGAAATCCCGATCGTCTTTGCGGCGAACTTCAGTGTTGGTGTCAACCTCTGCCTGAAGCTGCTGGATACCGCTGCGCGCGTGCTGGGTGACGAGGTGGATATCGAGATCATCGAGGCCCACCACCGTCACAAGGTCGATGCGCCGTCGGGCACTGCCCTGCGCATGGGTGAAGTGGTTGCCCAGGCGTTGGGTCGCGACCTGCAGGAAGTCGCGGTCTATGGCCGTGAAGGCCAGACCGGTGCGCGTGATCGCCAGACGATCGGCTTTGCCACGGTGCGAGCGGGTGACGTGGTGGGTGACCACACCGTGCTGTTTGCTGCTGATGGTGAGCGTGTCGAGATCACCCACAAGGCTTCCAGCCGCATGACCTTCGCCAAGGGCGCGGTGCGTGCCGCACTGTGGCTGGACGGGCGTGAGCCTGGCCTGTACGACATGCAGGACGTTCTCGACCTGCGTTGATGCCCATGAAGAGAGGCTGCCTTGACAGCCTCTTCTTCCGCGTGGGAGCCGGCATTGCCGACAATTGGCTGTCTCGCAGTCATGAATGTTTTCTGAGGCCGTCCTGGCCCCGCACTGCGCTCTGTCGCATTCCCATGCCTTTCAGGCACTTCAGTGGTAGACCAAAAAAGCCTTTTTCTGTAAGCTACAGCTTTAGTGTGTCCACTAAAAGCGCGCAGATAATTCGACGAAGAAAGCGGGGTGACGTGTCTATACGTCATTCCGCTTTTTTGCAACCTGCGATCGCCCCTTCAGGCTTTATTTTTGGGAGGTCTTCTTGACTAAGCCAGCCATACTCGCCCTTGCCGATGGCAGCATTTTTCGCGGTGAGGCTATTGGAGCCGACGGTCAAACCGTTGGTGAGGTGGTGTTTAACACCGCAATGACCGGCTATCAGGAAATCCTGACTGACCCTTCTTATTCCCAGCAGATCGTTACCCTGACCTATCCGCACATCGGCAACACCGGCACTACGCCGGAAGACGCCGAGTCCGACCGCGTCTGGTCGGCGGGCCTGGTTATCCGTGACCTGCCGCTGATCGCCAGTAACTGGCGTAACACGATGTCGCTGTCTGACTACCTGAAAGCCAACAATGTTGTGGCCATTGCAGGTATCGACACCCGCCGCCTGACCCGCATCCTGCGTGAGAAGGGCGCGCAGAACGGCTGCATCCTGGCTGGCGACAATATCACTGAAGAAGCGGCCATCGCGGCAGCGCGCGGCTTCCCGGGCCTGAAGGGCATGGACCTGGCCAAAGTGGTCAGCACCAAGAGCCGCTACGAGTGGCGCTCCAGTGTGTGGAACCTGAAGACCGACAGTCACCCGACCATCGAGGCTTCCGAGCTGCCTTACCACGTGGTTGCCTACGACTACGGCGTCAAGCTGAACATCCTGCGCATGCTGGTCGAGCGCGGTTGCCGCGTGACCGTCGTGCCGGCGCAAACCCCGGCCAGCGAAGTGCTCGCGCTGAACCCGGATGGCGTGTTCCTGTCCAACGGTCCTGGCGATCCTGAGCCGTGCGACTACGCCATCCAGGCGATCCGTGACGTGCTCGAAACCGAGGTGCCGGTATTCGGTATCTGCCTGGGTCACCAACTGTTGGCCCTGGCTTCCGGTGCCAAGACCGTCAAGATGGGTCATGGCCACCATGGTGCCAACCACCCGGTCCAGGACCTGGACACCGGCGTCGTGATGATCACCAGCCAGAACCACGGTTTCGCGGTAGATGAGGCAACGTTGCCGAGCAACGTGCGCGCTATCCACAAGTCGCTGTTCGACGGCACCCTGCAGGGTATCGAACGCACCGACAAGAGCGCGTTCAGCTTCCAGGGCCACCCTGAAGCGAGCCCTGGCCCGACCGACGTCGCGCCACTGTTCGACCGTTTCATCGATGCCATGGCCAAGCGCCGCTGAGCAACTAGCGATAAGGCCCTGAACCGGCTTGCCCCGTGTTCAGGCGCCCGACCAAGAATGTTCAAGACGGCTTGCCGACTGACCTGCGGATTTGAGTGACAACCCATGCCAAAACGTACAGACATTAAAAGCATCCTGATTCTCGGCGCTGGCCCGATCGTGATCGGCCAGGCTTGCGAATTCGACTACTCCGGCGCCCAGGCCTGCAAGGCACTGCGCGAAGAGGGTTACCGCGTCATCCTGGTGAACTCCAACCCGGCCACCATCATGACCGACCCGGCCATGGCCGACGCCACCTACATCGAGCCGATCAAATGGCAGACGGTAGCCAAGATCATCGAGAAGGAGCGCCCGGACGCGCTGCTGCCGACCATGGGTGGCCAGACCGCGCTGAACTGCGCGCTGGACCTGGAGCGCGAAGGCGTTCTGGAGAAGTTCGGTGTGGAAATGATCGGTGCCAACGCCGACACCATCGACAAAGCTGAAGACCGTTCGCGTTTCGACAAGGCCATGAAGTCCATCGGCCTCGACTGCCCGCGTTCCGGTATCGCCCACAGCATGGAAGAGGCCAATGCGGTCCTCGAGAAGCTGGGCTTCCCGTGCATCATCCGTCCGTCCTTCACCATGGGCGGCACCGGTGGCGGCATTGCCTACAACCGTGAAGAATTCGAAGAAATCTGCGCCCGTGGTCTGGACCTGTCGCCGACCAAAGAGCTGCTGATCGACGAATCGCTGATCGGCTGGAAAGAATACGAGATGGAAGTGGTCCGCGACAAAAAGGACAACTGCATCATCGTCTGCTCCATCGAGAACTTCGATCCGATGGGCGTGCACACCGGTGACTCGATCACCGTTGCGCCTGCGCAGACCCTGACCGACAAGGAATACCAGATCATGCGCAACGCCTCTTTGGCGGTGCTGCGTGAAATCGGTGTAGAAACTGGCGGTTCCAACGTTCAGTTCGGTATTTGCCCGGACACCGGCCGCATGGTCGTGATCGAGATGAACCCGCGTGTGTCGCGTTCCTCGGCCCTGGCATCGAAAGCGACCGGTTTCCCGATCGCCAAGATCGCCGCCAAGCTGGCAATCGGCTACACCCTCGACGAGCTGCAGAACGACATCACTGGCGGTCGTACCCCGGCCTCCTTCGAGCCGTCGATCGACTACGTCGTCACCAAACTGCCGCGCTTTGCCTTCGAGAAATTCCCGAAGGCCGACGCTCGCCTGACCACCCAGATGAAATCTGTAGGTGAAGTCATGGCCATCGGCCGTACTTTCCAGGAGTCCCTGCAGAAAGCGCTGCGCGGTCTGGAAGTGGGTGTTAGCGGTCTTGATCCTAAGGTCGACCTGGCCTCCCCGGAAGCTGCCGGTATCCTCAAGCGCGAATTGACCGTGCCGGGCGCCGAGCGTATCTGGTACGTGGCTGACGCCATGCGCTCGGGCATGAGCGTTGACGAAATCTTCGACCTGACCATGATCGACCGTTGGTTCCTGGTACAGATGGAAGACCTGATCAAGGATGAGGAGAAGGTCAAGACCCTCGCTCTGTCCGCGATCGACAAGGACATGATGCTGCGCCTTAAGCGCAAAGGTTTCTCTGACCAGCGTCTGGCCAAGCTGCTGGGTATTACCGACAAGAACCTGCGCCGTCACCGCCACAAGCTGGAAGTGTTCCCGGTGTACAAGCGCGTCGACACCTGCGCTGCCGAGTTCGCGACCGACACCGCTTACCTGTACTCGACCTACGAGGAAGAGTGCGAGGCCAACCCGTCGACCCGTGACAAGATCATGATCCTGGGTGGCGGCCCTAACCGTATTGGCCAGGGTATCGAGTTCGACTACTGCTGCGTACACGCCGCACTGGCCCTGCGTGAAGACGGTTACGAGACCATCATGGTCAACTGCAACCCGGAAACCGTCTCCACCGACTACGACACCTCCGATCGTCTGTACTTCGAACCGCTGACCCTGGAAGACGTGCTGGAAGTGGTGCGCGTCGAGAAGCCAAAAGGCGTGATCGTCCATTACGGCGGCCAGACCCCGCTGAAACTGGCGCGTGCCCTGGAAGAAGCCGGTGTACCGATCATCGGTACCAGCCCTGACTCCATCGACCGTGCCGAAGATCGTGAGCGCTTCCAGCAGATGGTTCAGCGCCTGAACCTGCTGCAGCCGCCGAACGCCACTGTGCGCAGCGAAGAAGAAGCCATCCGCGCCGCTGGCGTGATCGGCTACCCGCTGGTAGTTCGTCCGTCCTACGTACTGGGCGGTCGTGCCATGGAGATTGTCTACGAACTGGACGAGCTCAAGCGCTACCTGCGTGAAGCGGTACAAGTGTCCAACGACAGCCCGGTGCTGCTCGACCACTTCCTCAACTGCGCCATCGAAATGGACGTGGATGCGGTGTGCGACGGTACTGACGTGGTCATCGGCGCAATCATGCAGCACATTGAGCAAGCGGGTGTTCACTCTGGTGACTCCGCGTGCTCGCTGCCACCGTACTCGCTGCCTGCCCATGTGCAGGACGAAGTGCGCGAACAGGTCAAGAAGATGGCCCTGGAACTGGGCGTTGTTGGCCTGATGAACGTGCAACTGGCCCTTCAGGGCGACAAGATCTACGTGATCGAAGTCAACCCGCGCGCCTCGCGTACTGTACCGTTCGTATCCAAGTGCATCGGTACTTCCCTGGCGATGATTGCCGCCCGTGTCATGGCTGGCAAGACGCTCAAGGAAATCGGTTTCACCAAGGAAATCATCCCGAACTTCTACAGCGTCAAGGAAGCCGTCTTCCCGTTCGCCAAGTTCCCAGGGGTTGACCCGATCCTCGGCCCTGAGATGAAATCCACCGGTGAAGTGATGGGCGTTGGCGACAGCTTCGGCGAAGCCTTTGCCAAAGCCCAGATGGGCGCCAGTGAAGTTCTGCCAACCGGCGGCGCGGCATTCATCAGCGTACGTGACGACGACAAGCCACAGGTGGCCGGTGTCGCTCGCGACCTGATCGCCCTGGGCTTCGAAGTGGTTGCTACTGTCGGTACCGCGAAGATCATCGAAGCGGCCGGCCTGAAAGTGCGTCGCGTGAACAAGGTGACCGAAGGTCGTCCGCACGTGGTCGACATGATCAAGAACGACGAAGTGTCGCTGATCATCAACACCACCGAAGGCCGCCAGTCGATCGCCGACTCCTACTCGATTCGCCGCAATGCGTTGCAGCACAAGATCTACTGCACCACTACCATTGCGGCCGGTGAAGCTATCTGTGAAGCGCTGAAGTTCGGTCCTGAAAAGACTGTTCGCCGCTTGCAGGATCTCCATGCAGGACTCAAAGCATGAGCATGACCAAGTACCCGATGACCGTTCAGGGCGCTCGCGCCCTGGAAGAAGAACTGACCCACCTGACCAAGGTTGTCCGCCCGAAGCTGAGCCAGGATATTGGCACTGCTCGCGAGCTGGGTGACCTCAAGGAAAACGCTGAATACCATGCTGCCCGCGAACAGCAGGGCATGGTTGAGGCGCGTATCCGTGATATCGAGGGTCGCCTGCAGAGCGCCGTGGTGATTGACGTCACCACTATCCCTCATTCCGGCAAGGTGATCTTCGGTACCACCGTGGAAATTGCCAACGTAGAAACCGACGAGCGTGTGAAGTACCAGATCGTTGGTGAGGACGAGGCGGACATCAAGTCCGGCAAGTTGTCGAGCGGCTCGCCTATTGCCCGTGCCTTGATCGGCAAGGAAGAGGGTGATGTCGTTACGGTCAAGACGCCAAGCGGTGTGATCGAGTACGAGATTGTCGAAGTCAGCCACATTTGAACGCCCCCGCAGCTTCGCAGCTGCGGCGGTAATCTGGCAACTGACCCAGGTGCTCTGGGTAGGTGGCCTGTGGATACTGCATTTTGGTCTGCTACCGGTGTTGGGCAAAATTGGCCTGGCGCCGCTGCTGATCGACGACATCAGTAACCTGGTGGCCTCGTTGCTGGTAGCCTTTGCGGCTTTCGGGTGTGGCTTGCAGGTGCTGGTACTGATTCAGGTTCAGGGCCTGGCCAGTCTGTGGCGGGATATGCGCGGGCAGTTGCTGCTGATGGCGGTGCTGGCGTGTGCGGTTTATTTCTTGCTGCGAATGAGCGTGGTGGATCAGTTGCGCTGGCAGCTGTTCTGCTACCTGGTGTTGGGCCTTACCGGTTTGCTGCTGGTGCTGCAGCCGGTGCCGGGCAGGGCGCGCAGGGCGCGCCACTGAACGGCGCGAACATCACTTGTAGCGGTGAATGTTCGACAGTTGCTTGTTAGGCTGCGGGTTCTTGCGATAGATCAGCGCTTTTTTCCCGATGGTCTGCACCAGTTCGGCGCGGCCAGCCTTGCACAACGCAGCAATTGCCGCTGCACGTTCTTCGCGATCATCCGAACGAACTTCGACCTTGATCAGTTCGTGATCGGCCAGAGCGCGTTCGAGTTCGGCGATAACGCCTTCCGTCAGCCCATTACCTGCCACAATCAGAACTGGTTTCAGATCGTGGCCAATGGATTTGTACTGTTTCTTCTGCTCGTTATTGAGCGGCATAATCTGACCCTTTGTCTAGATTCTGTAAAAATGGCGGCCATTTTACCCGAGGGCCCGTGGATCCGCCCAGTTAATCGCGACCCTTATCATCGAGGTGCCCAATGGCGCGTTCCAAGACAAGCCTTGGCTGGCTGAAAGAACACTTCAACGATCCTTACGTCAAAAAGGCGCAAAAGGATGGTTATCGCTCGCGTGCGAGCTACAAATTGCTGGAAATCCAGGAAAAGTATCGTTTGATTCGTCCTGGCATGAGCGTGATCGATCTGGGCGCTGCGCCGGGTGGTTGGTCGCAGGTGACCAGTCGTCTGATTGGTGGGCAGGGGCGTTTGATTGCCTCGGATATCCTTGAGATGGACAGCATCCCGGACGTTACCTTTATTCAAGGTGACTTCACTCGGGAAGAAGTGCTGGCCGAGATTCTCGAAGCGGTAGGTAAATCACACGTAGACCTTGTGATTTCCGATATGGCCCCCAATATGAGTGGTACGCCTGCCGTGGATATGCCAAAAGCCATGTTCCTGTGTGAGCTGGCGCTTGATCTGGCAACCCGGGTGCTCAAGCCCGGTGGTGATTTCGTGATCAAGATCTTCCAGGGCGAAGGGTTTGATGTGTATCTGAAGGATGCTCGCAAGAAATTCGACAAGATTCAGATGCTCAAACCCGATTCATCGCGTGACCGCTCTCGTGAACAGTACATGTTGGCGAGAGGTTATCGCGGCGAGTAAGGCGTCAGGCCGGCAACTTCCAGGGTATCCGATAGCTATTTCCAATCGGATGCCCTGCCTGACCTGGATGAACATCGTGTAGTCTAGGTTTCACAAAGGGTTACAGACGGCGCCTGCAGACCTGTAGGTAATGTAGTAAGTTAAGCCGGTGATTATCATGCGAGGCACGGCTGCGCCTCAGCCTGCTTCAGAGGGTAGCTAATTGAACGATATGGCAAAGAACCTGATCCTGTGGTTGATCATCGCCGCTGTCCTGGTGACAGTGATGAACAACTTCTCCAGCCCGAACGAGCCGCAAACCCTCAACTATTCCGACTTCATTCAGCAAGTTCAGGAAGGCAAGGTCGAGCGCGTTGCAATTGATGGCTATGTCATCACCGGTAAGCGTAGTGATGGCGATAGCTTCAAGACCATCCGTCCGGCGGTGCAAGACAATGGTCTGATGGGCGACCTGGTTAACAACCACGTGGTTGTTGAAGGTAAGCAGCCCGAGCAGCAAAGCATCTGGACCCAACTGTTGGTTGCCAGCTTCCCGATCCTGGTGATCATTGCTGTCTTCATGTTCTTCATGCGGCAGATGCAGGGCGGTGCCGGCGGCAAGGGTGGCCCGATGAGCTTCGGCAAGAGCAAGGCGCGCCTGCTCTCGGAAGACCAGGTCAAGACTACCCTGGCTGACGTCGCAGGTTGCGATGAAGCCAAAGAAGAAGTGGGCGAACTCGTCGAGTTCCTGCGCGACCCGGGCAAGTTCCAGCGCCTGGGCGGCCGTATCCCGCGCGGCGTGCTGATGGTGGGTCCACCGGGTACAGGTAAAACCCTGCTGGCCAAGGCCATTGCTGGTGAAGCCAAAGTACCGTTCTTCACTATTTCGGGTTCCGACTTCGTGGAAATGTTCGTGGGCGTCGGTGCGAGCCGTGTCCGTGACATGTTCGAACAAGCCAAGAAGCATGCCCCTTGCATCATCTTCATCGACGAAATCGACGCCGTTGGTCGCCACCGTGGCGCCGGCATGGGTGGTGGTCACGACGAGCGTGAGCAGACTCTCAACCAGTTGCTGGTAGAGATGGATGGCTTCGAGATGAATGACGGCATCATTGTGATCGCCGCGACCAACCGTCCAGACGTACTGGACCCTGCGTTGCTGCGTCCAGGTCGTTTCGACCGCCAGGTCGTGGTTGGGCTGCCGGATATCCGAGGTCGTGAGCAGATCCTCAAGGTGCACATGCGTAAAGTGCCGGTGGGCGAGAACGTCAACCCAGCGGTCATTGCCCGCGGCACCCCTGGGTTCTCCGGTGCAGACCTGGCGAACCTGGTCAACGAGGCTTCGCTGTTCGCTGCCCGTGGTGGCAAGCGCGTGGTCGAGATGAAAGAGTTCGAACTGGCCAAAGACAAGATCATGATGGGCGCCGAGCGCAAGTCCATGGTCATGTCCGAGAAAGAAAAGCAGAACACTGCGTATCACGAGGCGGGTCACGCCATTGTCGGTCGTGTCGTGCCTGAGCATGATCCGGTCTACAAGGTGTCGATCATCCCGCGCGGTCGTGCGCTGGGCGTCACCATGTTCCTTCCTGAGGAGGACCGTTACAGCCTGTCCAAGCGTGCACTGATCAGCCAGATCTGCTCGCTGTACGGTGGCCGTATCGCGGAAGAAATGACCCTGGGCTTCGACGGTGTGACCACCGGTGCTTCGAACGACATCATGCGTGCGAGCCAGATTGCCCGGAACATGGTCACCAAGTGGGGGTTGTCGGAAAAACTCGGGCCATTGATGTATGCCGAGGAAGAAGGCGAAGTGTTCCTGGGTCGTAGCGCTGGGTCGCAGCACACCAGCGTTTCGGGAGAAACCGCCAAACTGATCGACTCTGAAGTGCGCAGCATCATCGATCAGTGCTATGCCACGGCCAAGCAGATCCTGACCGACAATCGCGACAAGCTCGATGCCATGGCTGACGCACTGATGAAGTACGAAACCATCGATGCCGAGCAGATCGACGACATCATGGCGGGTCGTGAGCCACGTGAGCCGCGTGATTGGGATGGTGGCACTGGTGAGTCGGGTACCCCGACTGCGCAGGGCGATCGACCAGAGTCCCCGATTGGCGGGCCGGCAGCGCAACACTAAGGGCTGACATGATTTCACAGCAGTACCCAACCCGGTTGCCTTGCGGCAATCGGGTTCTTGACCTTTCGCGTACCCATGTCATGGGTATTCTCAATATCACTCCCGATTCCTTCTCCGATGGCGGTCGCTTCAACCAGCGTGATGCAGCCTTGCGTCATGCCGAGGCGATGGTTGCTGCCGGTGCCACGCTGATCGATATCGGCGGCGAATCAACCCGACCTGGTGCTCGCGTTGTCACGGCACTGGAAGAGCTTGAGCGTGTCGCGCCGATTGTCGAGGCAATCAATCTTGAGCTGGATGTTGTCATTTCGGTTGATACGTCGACGCCGGCAGTCATTCGTGAGTCGGCTCGCCTCGGTGCAGGGTTGATCAACGATGTGCGTTCGCTGAGTCGTGACGGTGCGCTGGATGCAGCTGCCGCCACGGGGCTGCCGGTGTGCTTGATGCACATGCGTGGTGAGCCGGGCAACATGCAGAATGACCCGCATTACGACGATGTGACCGCTGAAGTGGCGAGCTATCTCGAAGAGCGAATGGCCGCCTGTGCTGCCGTGGGGATCGGCGCTGAGCGCATTGTCCTTGATCCTGGCTTCGGCTTTGCCAAGACGTTGGCGCACAACCTCAGCCTGTTCAAGCATATGGAGGCTCTGCAGCGTCTTGGTCGGCCACTGCTGGTGGGTGTTTCGCGCAAGAGTATGATTGGCCAGGCGCTCAACCGTCAGGTCGATGAGCGTTTGTATGGAAGTCTGGCGTTGGCTGCATTGGCGATGACCAAGGGTGCAAGCATCCTGCGTGTTCACGATGTGGCTGAAACCGCCGATGTAGTGCGGATGATTGCAGCGGTAGAAGCCGCCGAATAAGAGTGACGGAGCATTTATGAGCAAAAAATATTTTGGCACCGACGGTATTCGTGGCCGTGTGGGCGAGTTCCCCATTACTCCGGACTTCATGCTGAAACTTGGCTGGGCAGCGGGCATGGCGTTCCGCAAGGCGGGCATTTGTCGTGTGCTGGTCGGCAAGGACACCCGGATCTCCGGGTACATGTTCGAGTCCGCGCTCGAGGCAGGGCTGTCGGCCGCAGGGGCTGACGTGATGCTGTTGGGGCCGATGCCTACACCGGCTATCGCCTACCTGACCCGTACCTTCCATGCCGACGCAGGCATCGTGATCAGCGCCTCGCACAACCCGCATGATGACAACGGCATCAAGTTCTTCTCCGGGCAAGGCACCAAGTTGCCGGATGAAGTCGAGTTGATGATCGAGGAGCTGCTTGATCAGCCCATGACCGTTGTCGAATCGAGCAAGATTGGCAAGGTTTCGCGCATCAATGACGCGGCGGGCCGCTACATCGAGTTCTGCAAAAGCAGCGTACCAAGCAGCACTGACTTCGCTGGCCTCAAGCTGGTGGTCGATTGTGCCCATGGTGCCACCTACAAGGTCGCACCAAGCGTGTTCCGCGAGCTCGGCGCCGATGTAACGGTACTCAACGCCCAGCCGGATGGCCTGAACATCAACCTCAATTGTGGTTCGACCCATATCGAGTCGCTTCAGGCTGCCGTGCTGGTTGGGCATGCAGACCTGGGTATCGCGTTTGACGGCGACGGCGACCGCGTGCTGATGGTCGATCACACCGGTGCGATCGTTGATGGTGATGAGCTGCTGTTCATCATTGCCCGCGACCTGGAAGAGCGAGGCAAACTGCAAGGTGGGGTAGTTGGCACCTTGATGAGCAACCTGGGTCTTGAGTTGGCGTTGAACGAGCTGTCGATTCCCTTCGTGCGCGCAAAAGTCGGCGACCGTTACGTCATGGCCGAGCTGCTGGCGCGTGATTGGGTGATTGGTGGAGAGAACTCCGGTCACGTCGTGTGCTTCAGCCACACCACTACGGGCGATGCGATCATCGCCGCCCTGCAGGTGTTGATGGCGCTCAAGCGTCGTGGCGAGAACCTTGCCCAGGCGCGTCAGGCGTTGCGTAAATGCCCGCAGGTGCTGATCAATGTGCGCTTCGGTGCGAGCAAGGTTGATCCGCTTGAGCATCCGGCCGTCAAGGAGGCGTGTGAGCGCGTGACCGAGGCGATGGCAGGGCGTGGTCGGGTATTGCTGCGCAAGTCCGGTACAGAGCCTCTGGTGCGGGTTATGGTCGAAGGCGACGACGAAAGTCTGGTGCGCAGCCATGCCGAAGCGCTGGCAAAACTGGTAAGTGAAGTTTGCGTTTGATTTGCGCTTGCCAGTAATGATTTGGTTGGGTAACATCTGCGCCCACTTTGACCGACGAGGTACAGCATGCGTCGCCCTATGGTTGCTGGTAACTGGAAGATGCACGGTACCCGCGCCAGCGTCGCTGAGCTGATCAAGGGCTTGAGCAATCTGGCCTTGCCGAGCGGTATTGAGGTCGTGGTGTTCCCACCCAGCCTGTACATCAATCAAGTGATTGAAGGGGTTGAGGGTAAGCGGATCGCCGTAGGCGCTCAGGATTCTGCTATAGAGTCTGCGCAAGGCGCACTGACCGGTGAAATTGCACCGAGCCAGTTAGTCGATGCAGGTTGTGAGTTTGTACTGATTGGGCATTCGGAGCGCCGCCAGCTACTGGGCGAGAGTGATGAGGTGCTAAATCGGAAGTTCGCGGCGGCACAGGCCACAGGCCTGCAGCCCATTCTCTGCATCGGGGAGACCCTTGCGGAGCGCGAAGCTGGCAAGACGCTTGAAGTTGTAGGGCGTCAACTGCGCAGCATTACCGAGGCTTTCGGTGTTGCAGCCTTTGCCAATGCAGTTATTGCTTATGAGCCTGTATGGGCCATCGGCACCGGCCTAACGGCTACGCCTCAACAGGCCCAGGATGTGCATAAGGCCATTCGTGAGCAGTTGGCGGCAGAGAATTCAGAAATCGCGCAAGGTGTGCGGCTTCTATACGGCGGCAGCGTGAAGGCGGCCAATGCGGCTGAACTGTTCGGCATGCCGGATATCGATGGGGGGCTCATTGGTGGAGCTTCCCTGAACGCAGACGAATTCGGTGCAATTTGTCGCGCCGCAGGAAACTGAAAAATGCTTGAAAAAGTCGTAGTAGTTTTTCACCTGTTGGGCGCACTGGGTTTGGTAGTGCTGGTGTTGCTGCAACAAGGTAAAGGTGCGGAAGCAGGTGCATCTTTCGGCGCAGGTGCTTCAAATACTGTGTTCGGAAGCCAAGGTTCTGCTACCTTTCTTA
Organism: Pseudomonas fontis; assembly: GCF_028656955.1. Lineage (GTDB taxonomy): Bacteria > Pseudomonadota > Gammaproteobacteria > Pseudomonadales > Pseudomonadaceae > Aquipseudomonas > Aquipseudomonas fontis. The sequence goes on along the minus strand of NZ_JAMDGY010000011.1, from coordinate 46,162 downwards.
GTAAGTTTACTGCTATACTTGCCGCCAGTTTCTTCTTGACCGCCCTGGGGTTAGGATACTTTGCTAAAGAGAAAGCTCACGAGCTGACTCAGGTAGGGTTGCCAGATCCAGCAGTGCTTGAAGTACAGCAGCAAAAACCGGCAACAGATGATGTACCGGTGCTCCAACAGCAGAAGAGCGAAGCCACTAACACTGGTGATGTTCCTCCGGCTCAAGAGCAAAAGTAACACGGGTTTCAAAGTAGTATTGCCGAGGTGGTGGAATTGGTAGACACGCAACCTTGAGGTGGTTGTGCCCATAGGGTGTAGGGGTTCGAGTCCCCTTCTCGGTACCAATTGAAACAAGACAGCCCGCTACAGCGGGCTTTCTTGTAGGTGGAGGTTAGATTGACCCTGCAAGGGGTTCGGTCGTATACTTTCGCCCCAGCTTTGTCGCGGGGTGGAGCAGTCTGGTAGCTCGTCGGGCTCATAACCCGAAGGTCGTTGGTTCAAATCCAGCCCCCGCAACCAGTTTCAGCGGAGCCCCTTTTCAGGGGCTTTTTGTTAGCTGATCAGTTCTCAGCGCCGGTATTCAACGGCGTATTCAGGGATGGGCGCTTCGCCCATTTTTTATTTGCATAGCATGCACGAGGGGGTTCAGGTGTCGAGCAAGCTAGAACAGTTGCAGGCCTTGTTGGCCCCGGTGGTCGAGGCTCTTGGCTATCAATGCTGGGGGATCGAATTCATCTCTCAAGGCAAGCATTCGGTACTGCGTATCTATATCGATAAAGAGGATGGAATCCTGGTAGATGACTGCGCAATTGTCAGTCGTCAGATCAGTGGTGTCCTCGATGTCGAAGATCCGATCAGTTCCGAGTACACCCTTGAAGTGTCCTCTCCTGGCATGGAACGCCCGCTGTTCACACTCGAACAGTTCGCTTCGCATGCCGGTGAACAAGTGAAGATCAAGCTGCGCACGCCCTTCGAAGGTCGTCGTAACTTTCAGGGCCTTCTCCGCGGTGTGGAGGAGCAGGATGTTGTGGTCCAGGTGGACAATAACGAATTCCTATTGCCGATCGACTCGATCGACAAGGCCAACATTATTCCCAGTTTTGACTGAGACGTGCCGGGTCCGGTGAACCGCACGGACCCAATGGCTTGCGAAAGGCGAGGCGTACGATGAGCAAAGAAGTACTGCTGGTTGTTGAGTCGGTATCCAATGAAAAGGGTGTACCGGCGGGCGTAATTTTTTAAGCGCTGGAAGTGGCCCTGGCCACTGCAACCAAAAAACGTTTTGACGACGAAGTCGACCTGCGTGTGGAAATCAACCGCCACACCGGTAGCTACGAAACTTTCCGTCGTTGGACTGTCGTCGAAGAGGCGGATCTGGATGATCCAGCCATCGAAGTCTGGCCAGCGAAGATTCAGGAATCTCATCCTGAAGCGAAAGTGGGCGACGTCATCGAAGAGAAAATCGAGTCCATCGAGTTCGGTCGCATCGCCGCGCAAACTGCCAAGCAAGTCATTGTGCAGAAAGTTCGCGAAGCCGAGCGCGCTCAAGTCGTCGACGCCTACCGCGAACGTCTGGGTGAGATCATCTCCGGCACCGTTAAGAAGGTCACCCGTGACAACGTCATCGTGGACCTGGGTAACAACGCCGAAGCGCTGCTGGCCCGCGAAGACATCATTTCTCGCGAGACTTTCCGTGTAGGTGTGCGTGTTCGTGCACTGCTCAAGGAAATCCGCACCGAGAACCGCGGCCCTCAGCTGATTCTGTCGCGCACCGCGCCTCAGATGCTGATCGAGCTGTTCCGTATTGAAGTCCCGGAAATTGCCGAGGGCTTGATCGAAGTTATGGCCGCCTCCCGTGATCCGGGTTCGCGCGCCAAGATCGCTGTCCGTTCCAAGGACAAGCGTATCGACCCGCAGGGCGCCTGTATTGGTATGCGCGGATCGCGTGTACAGGCAGTGTCCGGCGAGTTGGGTGGTGAGCGTGTGGATATCGTCCTGTGGGATGACAACCCGGCTCAATTCGTCATCAACGCCATGTCGCCGGCAGAAGTCGCGGCGATCATCGTTGACGAAGACGCCCATGCCATGGACATCGCGGTGGGTGCAGACAACCTGGCCCAGGCGATTGGTCGTGGTGGCCAGAACGTCCGTCTGGCCAGCCAGTTGACTGGCTGGACCCTGAACGTGATGACCGAATCGGACATCCAGGCCAAGCAGCAAGCTGAAACCGGTGACATCCTGCGCAACTTCATCGACGAGCTGGAAGTCGACGAAGAGCTGGCACAGGTGCTGGTCGATGAAGGCTTCACCAGCCTGGAAGAGATTGCCTACGTACCGCTGGAAGAAATGCTCAACATCGACGGCTTTGACGAAGACATCGTCAATGAGCTTCGCGCTCGCGCCAAGGATCGTTTGTTGACCAAAGCCATCGCTACAGAGGAAAAGCTGGCAGACGCCCATCCGGCCGAAGACCTGCTCTCGCTTGAGGGTATGGACAAGGATTTGGCGATGGAACTGGCGGTGCGCGGCGTAATTACCCGCGAAGACCTGGCCGAGCAGTCGATTGATGACCTGCTCGACATCGACGGCATCGACGAAGAGCGTGCCGGCAAGTTGATCATGGCCGCCCGAGCCCACTGGTTCGAGTAATTAGGCGCGGCCTGAGGAGAGAAGTGCATGACGCAAGTCACGGTGAAAGAATTGGCCCAAGAGGTCGCTGCACCGGTAGAGCGCCTGCTGCAGCAGATGCGTGAGGCAGGTCTGCCGCACACCGACGCCGGTCAGGTAGTGACCGACAGTGAGAAGCAGGCTCTGCTGACTCATCTGAAAAGCAGCCACAAGGCGAAAGTGGAAGAGCCGCGCAAGATTACCTTGCAGCGCAAAACCACCAGCACCCTGCGTGTTGCCGGTAGCAAGAGCATCAGCGTAGAAGTACGCAAGAAGAAAGTTTTCGTACAGCGCAGCCCTGAAGAAATCCAGGCTGAGCAGAAGCGTGAGCTGGAAGAACGTCGTTCGGTAGAAAATGCCGCACGTGACAAGTCTGAAGCTGAAGCGCGTCAACGTGCCGATGATCGTCAGCCGAATGCTGTCGCTGCGGCACCTGCCGCTCCAGCAGCACCGGCTGCACCTGTTGCAGCACCTGCTGCCCAGGCTGGTGACGCGGCACCGGCACCTGCTGCCGAGCGCAAGCGTGATGACGCCCCTCGTCGCCCAGACAAGACTCGTGATGACGATCGTCGTGGTGCCGGTGAGCGCCGCAACGAAGCGCCACGCGTTTCGGTCAAGGTCAAGGAAAAAGCGCCAACTCCGCGTGCCGCTCCACGTACCACCGACGAAGAAAGCGATGGCTTCCGTCGTGGTGGCCGTGGCAAGGGCAAGTCGAAGAAGCGCAATGCCCACGGCTTCCAGAGCCCGACTGGCCCGCTCGTTCGCGACGTGCGGATCGGCGAGACCATCACGGTTTCCGACCTGGCCAACCAGATGTCCGTCAAGGGCGCTGAGATCGTCAAGTTCATGTTCAAGCTGGGCACTCCGGTGACCATCAACCAGGTGCTCGACCAGGAGACCGCTCAACTGGTCGCCGAAGAGTTGGGTCACAAGGTTACCTTGGTCAGCGACACCGCCCTGGAAGATTCCCTGGCCGAGTCGTTGAAGTTCGAAGGTGAGGCCTTCTCCCGTGCACCAGTTGTGACCGTAATGGGCCACGTTGACCACGGTAAGACCTCGCTGCTCGACTACATCCGTCGTGCCAAGGTTGCTGCTGGCGAAGCCGGTGGTATCACCCAGCACATCGGTGCCTACCACGTTGAAACTGAACGCGGCATGGTCACCTTCCTCGACACCCCAGGTCACGCCGCGTTTACCGCAATGCGTGCCCGTGGTGCCAAGGCGACCGACATCGTGATCCTCGTGGTCGCGGCTGACGACGGCGTGATGCCTCAGACCATCGAAGCTGTTCAGCACGCAACCGCTGCTGGCGTTCCGCTGGTTGTTGCGGTGAACAAGATCGACAAGCCGGGTGCAGACCTGGACCGCATCCGCAGCGAACTGTCGGTGCACGGCGTGACTTCCGAAGAGTGGGGCGGTGAAACGCCATTCGTTTCGGTTTCGGCCAAGATGGGTACCGGTGTCGACGAGCTGCTGGAAGCTGTCCTGCTGCAAGCCGAAGTCCTCGAGCTCAAGGCAACTCCATCGGCTCCTGGCCGTGGTGTCGTGGTTGAATCGCGCCTGGACAAGGGCCGTGGCCCAGTGGCTACCGTGCTGGTTCAAGACGGTACCCTGCGTCAAGGCGACATGGTCCTGTGCGGTTCGAACTATGGCCGTGTACGTGCCATGCTCGACGAGAACGGCAAGCCTATCAAGGAAGCCGGCCCGTCGATCCCGGTCGAGATCCTCGGCCTGGATGGCACTCCGGACGCTGGCGACGATCTGTCGGTAGTGGCTGACGAGAAGAAAGCCCGTGAAGTTGCCCTGTTCCGTCAAGGCAAGTTCCGCGAAGTCAAACTGGCTCGCGCTCACGCCGGCAAGCTCGAAAACATCTTCGAGAACATGGGCCAGGAAGAGAAGAAGACCCTCAACATCGTCCTCAAGGCCGACGTTCGTGGTTCTCTCGAGGCACTTCAGGGTTCCCTGAACGGCCTGGGCAACGACGAAGTACAAGTGCGTGTAGTGGGTGGCGGTGTCGGTGGTATCACCGAGAGCGACGCCAACCTGGCACTGGCTTCCAATGCAGTACTGTTCGGCTTCAACGTGCGTGCCGATGCCGGCGCGCGCAAGATCGTCGAGCAGGAAGGTCTGGATATGCGTTACTACAACGTGATCTACGACATCATTGAAGACGTCAAGAAAGCCCTGACCGGTATGCTCGGCAGCGATGTTCGCGAGAACATCCTGGGTATCGCCGAAGTCCGTGACGTGTTCCGTTCGCCGAAGTTCGGTGCCATCGCTGGTTGCATGGTCGTGGAAGGTACGGTTTACCGTAACCGCCCAATCCGTGTACTGCGCGAAGACGTGGTTATCTTCGAGGGCGAGCTGGAATCGCTGCGTCGCTTCAAGGACGATGCCGCCGAAGTTCGCAACGGCATGGAGTGCGGTATTGGCGTCAAGAGCTACAACGACGTCAAGGTCGGCGACAAGATCGAAGTCTTCGAGAAAGTCCAAGTGGCTCGTACGCTTTAAGGTAGGAGCTTGGGAACCGCTGGCAGCCTGTCGCAAGGCAGCTCCCCGCGGCTCTGAACGCAACGCCCGGTCCGGCTCAAGCCTGGCCGGGCGTTTGCCGCTTTAGTTACAGGTAGCAAAACATGGCAAAAGAATACAGCCGTACCCAACGTATTGGCGATCAGATGCAGCGCGAGCTGGCCCAGCTGATTCGTCGTGAAGTCAAAGACCCACGTGTCGGCCTGGTGACCATCACCGCCGTCGACGTGAGCCGCGATGTCGGTCACGCCAAGGTGTTCATCACCGTGATGGGGCAGGACAGCGCTGAAGACATCAAGCAAAGCCTCAAGGTGCTCAATTCGGCTGCAGGCTTCCTGCGCATGCAATTGGGCAAGGAAATGAAACTGCGCAGTGTGCCGCAGCTGCATTTCCACTACGACGAGAGCGTCACGCGTGGTGCCCACCTGTCGGCCTTGATCGAGCGCGCTGTCGCCGAAGACAGTCAGCACCAGGCCGACGATACCCCCCTGGACACCAAGGAGTAAGCGGTGGCTCAGGTCAAGCGTATCCGTCGTAACGTCAGCGGCATCATCCTGCTCGACAAACCGTTGGGGTTTACCTCCAACGCAGCGCTGCAGAAGGTCCGCTGGCTGCTCAACGCCGAGAAGGCCGGCCACACTGGTAGCCTCGACCCCTTGGCCAGCGGCGTCTTGCCGCTGTGCTTCGGTGAGGCGACCAAGTTCTCGCAGTACCTGCTCGATTCCGACAAGGGCTACGAGACGGTCATGCAACTGGGCCAGACCAGCACCACGGGCGATGCGGAAGGCGAAATTCTGCAGACCCGCGAAGTGACCGTTGGTCGCGCGGATATTGAAGCTGTTTTGCCACATTTTCGTGGTCAAATCAGTCAGATACCGCCGATGTACTCTGCGCTCAAGCGTGATGGCCAGCCGCTGTACAAGCTGGCACGTGCAGGTGAAGTAGTGGAGCGCGAACCGCGTTCTGTTACTATTCACCGGCTGGAACTGCTCGAGTGCGAAGGCACCCGGGTTCGTTTGTCGGTCGGATGCAGCAAAGGCACCTATATCCGCACGCTGGTCGAAGACATCGGTGAGATGCTCGGCTGCGGCGCTTATGTTGCCGAACTGCGTCGTACGCATGCCGGCCCGTTCGAGCTGGCCCAGACGGTTACCGTCGAGGACCTCGAACAGGTGCACGCCGAGGGTGGCAACGAAGCGGTTGATCGCTTCCTGATGCCATCGGACAGCGGGCTGCAAGACTGGCCGCTGCTGCAGTTCTCCGAGCACAGTGCGTTCTATTGGCTGCATGGTCAGCCGGTACGCGCACCGGACGCGCCGCAATTCGGCATGGTTCGGGTACAGGATCACAATGGTCGCTTCATCGGTATCGGTGAAGTGAGCGAAGACGGGCGTATCGCGCCACGTCGACTGATTCGGTCAGAATGATCGAAACCGTCAGGGCAAGGCCTCGGTCGGGTGCTGGCGGGTTAGAGGATGGCTGTTAACAGGCACGGTCACTCCTCACTTTTATGAAAACAGGGACTTGTCCCTGGCCTGTTGGAAACCGTGTAAGCGGGTTCCCTAGATTTGGAGAAGCCAGATGGCACTCAGCGTTGAAGAAAAAGCTCAGATCGTTACCGACTTTCAGCAAGCCGCCGGTGATACCGGTAGCCCAGAAGTGCAAGTTGCACTGCTGACCGCTAACATCAACAAGCTGCAAGGCCACTTCAAGGCCAACGGTAAAGACCACCACTCCCGTCGTGGCCTGATCCGCATGGTAAACCAGCGTCGTAAGCTGCTGGACTACCTGAAAGGTAAAGACACCACTCGTTACAGCGCCCTGATCGGTCGTCTGGGTCTGCGTCGCTAATAGCGGCCTGGCCAGTGGTGTGCACGGCGTGCTGCAGTCTTCGGTCGGGGCTTTTGGCACCGGCGCCGATGAGCACGTCGCGCATATCTATAAGGTTGGCTGTCTGTCTCGCCTGAGCGTTTTACGCAAGGGCAGGGCAGGCTCCCAGCCTTTAGTTTTATCTGGACGGTCAATGGGGCCGATTCCCCGTTCTGCCCAAGAATTCGCAAGAACCCGTTCCCCCAGAGCCACTGAAAAAGGTAGGAAACCGTGAACCCGGTAATCAAGAAGTTCCAGTTCGGTCAATCGACCGTTACCCTCGAGACGGGCCGTATTGCTCGTCAAGCCTCCGGCGCCGTGCTGGTCACCGTCGACAACGATGTCACCGTACTGGTGACCGTGGTCGGTGCCAAGCAAGCTGACCCAGGCAAAGGCTTTTTCCCTCTTTCCGTTCACTATCAGGAAAAAACCTACGCCGCCGGCAAGATCCCTGGTGGTTTCTTCAAGCGTGAAGGCCGTCCTTCCGAGAAAGAAACCCTGACCTCGCGTCTGATCGACCGTCCGATCCGCCCGCTGTTCCCAGAAGGCTTCATGAACGAAGTGCAGGTTGTCTGCACCGTCGTTTCCACCAGCAAGAAAACCGATCCGGACGTCGCTGCGATGATCGGTACTTCGGCTGCCCTGGCGATCTCCGGCATTCCGTTTGAAGGCCCGATCGGCGCTGCGCGCGTTGCTTTCCACGAAAGCACCGGCTACCTGCTGAACCCGACTTACGAGCAACTGGCTGCCTCGAGCCTGGACATGGTCGTCGCCGGTACTTCCGACGCCGTACTGATGGTTGAATCGGAAGCCAAAGAGCTGACCGAAGACCAGATGCTGGGCGCCGTTCTGTTCGCCCACGACGAACTCCAGGTAGTCATCCAGGCTGTCAAAGAGCTGGCCGCTGAAGCTGCCAAGCCTACTTGGGACTGGAAACCAGCCGTTGCCAACACCGAGCTGCTGAACGCTATCCGCGCCGAGCTGGGCGAAGCCGTTTCCCAGGCTTACACCATCACCGTCAAGGCCGACCGTTATGCGCGCCTGGGCGAGCTGCGTGATCAGGCGATCGCCAAGTTCTCCGGTGACGAAGGCCAAGCCACTGCTGGCGAAGTCAAAGAAATCTTCGGCGAAATCGAATACCGCACCGTTCGCGAAAACATCGTAAACGGCAAGCCACGTATCGACGGTCGCGACACCAAGACCGTGCGTCCGCTGAACATCGAAGTCGGCGTACTGCCGAAGACCCACGGTTCGGCCCTGTTCACCCGTGGCGAAACCCAGGCCCTGGTCGTTGCGACCCTGGGTACTGCGCGTGACGCACAGCTGCTGGACACCCTGGAAGGCGAGAAAAAAGACCCGTTCATGCTGCACTACAACTTCCCTCCGTTCTCGGTGGGCGAGTGTGGTCGCATGGGTGGTGCTGGTCGTCGTGAAATCGGCCACGGCCGTCTGGCTCGTCGTTCGATCCAGGCCATGCTGCCAGCTTCCGACGTGTTCCCGTACACCATCCGTGTGGTATCGGAAATCACCGAATCCAACGGTTCCAGCTCCATGGCTTCGGTCTGCGGTGCTTCCCTGGCACTGATGGACGCTGGTGTTCCGATGAAGGCACCGGTTGCCGGTATCGCCATGGGCCTGGTTAAAGAAGGCGAGAAATTCGCTGTCCTGACCGACATCCTGGGTGACGAAGACCACCTGGGCGACATGGACTTCAAGGTTGCTGGTACCGCCAAAGGTGTTACCGCGCTGCAGATGGACATCAAGATCAACGGCATCACCGAAGAGATCATGGAAATCGCCCTGGGCCAAGCCCTGGAAGCGCGCCTGAACATCCTCGGCCAGATGAACCAGATCATTGGCCAGTCGCGTACCGAGCTGTCGGAAAACGCACCGACCATGATCGCGATGAAGATCGACACCGACAAGATCCGTGATGTCATCGGTAAAGGCGGCGCGACCATTCGTGCCATCTGTGAAGAAACCAAGGCTTCGATCGACATCGAAGACGACGGTTCGATCAAGATCTTCGGCGAGACCAAAGACGCAGCAGAAGCCGCGCGCCAGCGCGTTCTGAGCATCACTGCCGAGGCCGAAATCGGCAAGATCTACGTCGGCAAGGTCGAGCGCATCGTCGACTTCGGTGCCTTCGTCAACATCCTGCCGGGCAAGGACGGTCTGGTTCACATCTCCATGCTGAGCGATGCTCGCGTTGAGAAAGTGACTGACATCCTCAAAGAAGGCGAGGAAGTTGAAGTACTGGTACTGGACGTGGACAACCGCGGCCGTATCAAGCTGTCGATCAAGGACGTTGCCGCAGCCAAGGCTTCGGGCGTCTAAGCATCACGCTTGAAAAAAGGACCCTGCGGGGTCCTTTTTTTATGGGCGGCATTTGTTGAGTGGACTTGCATCTTGCACGCGCGATTTAACGCCAACGTGCAAATTGCACGATAAACGTCTTCTCTGAAATTATTAAGTTATTGATTTATAAGATAAAAATTACTTTCTTGAAGTTGGCACAACGGCTGCAACACTACAGATACCCCTGCTGCCAGGACTCACGGCGCAGACTTTTCGAAAAACAGGAGTGTCTCGTATGAAGAAGTTCGCTATTGCTGCCGCTACTGCCACCGCTCTGACCCTGACCATGGCCAACGCGGCATTTGCCCAACAGCCCGCCCAGGCTCCACTGACCGTTGCGGCCGGTGAGATGACCAAGGCGACAGAAGCTACTTCCGATACCTGGATCACCACCAAGGTCAAATCCGACCTGATGACCGAGAAAGGCATCCCTGGTACCGACATCAAGGTTGAAACCAACAAAGGCGTGGTGTCCCTGTCGTCGACCGTGGCGGTCACCGAAGCGCAGAAAACCACTGCTGTGAATATCACGAAGAAGATCAAAGGTGTGAAAGCCGTTTCGGCTGATGGCTTGAAAGCCGAGTAACACAGGTTAGTCCCTGCTCGCTGATCCTGACGGTTCATGCGAAAGACCAAAAGGACTTGGTCACTCAAAGCCCCGGCACTGGTTGCCGGGGCTTCTTTATGGGATGGATATGACCTTGTAGCCGCTGCCGTAAGGCTGCGTTGGAGGCCAGAGGCCTCCCAATCATGCGACCATTGTGGCCATTGCGCCTGCGTTGCAGGCGAGCGCAGCCTGGCGGCAGCGGCTACAACAGCATGGCGTTACTCGGCATCCAGATGCAGTGGCGAGATCACGCGGCCATCGGCTTCCGCCTGCCCCAGGCTGGCATCGACGAAGTACACGCGGTCATCCGCCAACTGGCCCTTGTCGACCAGGTAGTCCTTGATGCTGCTGGCCCGTGCCTGGCCCAATTGGCGCAGCAACAGGGCGCTTTCTGCCCAGGACTTGAGTACTGCATCGCGTAACTTGCCAGTGCGCTCCTCACGGTCCAGCTGCGTCCATTCTGCTGGTGGCTGCTGTTTCAGGCGGGTCCGGTAGATACCTTCGAGCATGGCCGGCTTGTCACTGTCCGGCACCTCAAGCAGCGAGGCCTGTGCCGGCACCTTGTCGCCACGACGCTGGAGCATCTTGTAGTAGGTGCTCTGGTACTCACGCTCCAGACGCTGCTGGGCAATCAGCGGGCCATCGCTGGTCTGCGCGCTGGTGCCTTCAATCTCCAGGCGCAGCGCAGGACGCTCCTTCAGGGCTGCTGCGAGCTTGTCCAGGGCGCCCTGGGCATCCGGGCTGAGATCACTGGAGCCGGCAGCAAAGGCCACACTGCCCAGGTCCTGCGCATCACCACCGCTGATCAAGCCGCCGATGAACTTGAATGGGGCCTGCGCAGCGCGCAGCACCAGGTTGCGCAAGGTCTGCCAGACAATCGGCATCACGCTGAACTCGGGGTTGTTCAGGTCACCGGTAACCGGCAGTTCGATGGAGATCTTGCCGTCAGTGTCCTTGAGCAATGCCACTGCCAGGCGAATCGGCAGGTCGACGGCATCCGGGCTGTCGACTTTCTCGCCCAGTTGCAGCTCCTCGACCACCAGCTTGTTCTCGGCCTTGAGCTTGCCCTGGGTGATCATGTAGTGCAGGTCGAGGTTCAGGCGACCCTTGCGGATCCGGTAGCCGGCAAATTTGCCGGAGTAAGGCGTCAGTGTGGTCAGCTCGACGCGCTTGAAGCTGGTGGCGATATCCAGGCTGGCCATTGGATCGAACGGGTTGAGCGCGCCTTTGATGGTAACCGGCGCATAACGGTCGACCTTACCCTTGATATCGACCGGAGCCGGCTTGGGCTGACGGTTGTCGATGGTGCCAACCTGACCATTGAGCTGTTGCACGGCCGTGGCGAAGTTGGGCGTCAGGCTGAAGTCAGCGAAGTTGGCAGAGCCATCGTTGATCGCGATGGCACCGATACGTACCCCCAACGGCTTTTCAGCACTGGCCGCCTTGCCCTGGGGCTTGGCGCTGCTGTCCGCCGGTTGCGGGATCAGTAGGTCGTCAATGTTGGTGGTGCGGTCTTCGTTGATCATGAAGCGCGCATAAGGTTGCAGCAGGGTCACCTTGGCAATGCTCAGGGCATCGCCGTGACGGTATTCCAGCCCGTCGAGGTTCAGTTGCTGCCACTTGACGAAGTCGCGGTCCTTGATGGTGTCGAGGGTATGCAGTTGGTTGACCTGAGCCTTGCCGCCGACACTGAAGGCCAGTGGCTCGGTGCTCTTGAGGTCGACGTTGAGGTCACTGCCGAGCATGCCGCTACGCAGCTCCAAGCGAATGAACGGGCTGATGTAGGCCTGGGCAATCCGCAGGTCGATGTCCTGGGTCGCTACCTTGAGTTTGGCGCTGACCGGAGCCAGGTTGACCTCACCCGAGGCCTGCAGCTTGCCTTGTTTGCCAATGCCACTGTCGAGCTTGAGGGTGAAAGGCGACTGATTGAGGCTGTCGAAGTTTTGCAGGTCCAGGTTCAGTGGGCCCACATCAAGTGCCACAGGCTCTTTCTTCGAGCGGTCGGCCAGGTGCACCTGGTAATTGCGCAGTTGAACGTCCTTGAGCAGCACTTGCCAAGGTTTGCTCGGCGCCTGGGTGGCGGCTTTTTCTTCAGGTGTCGGTTCGGCAGCGGCAGGCTCTGCCTTTTCTTTGGGTGTGGCCTTGTCGGGTTGGCTGGCGAAAAGCTTCTGCCAGTCCAGTTGGCCATCGGCTTCAAGGGCCGCCCAGGTTTCCAGTTTCTCGCTGCGGATCTTGCCAACGGTAACCAGTTGCTTGGCCAGGTCGACCGAGCTCTCACTCACTTCAAGGCTGGCCAGACGTGCCAGAGGCCGACCGTCAGGGGCATTGATCGCGAAGGGTGCAACCTTGATCGAGGTATTGCTGAGCAGCAGCTCGGTTTCCTTGGACAAGTTGAGCTTGTAGTGGGTGTCCAGGCTCAGCACGCCATCTTCAAGCACCAGTGGTACGGCGTCACGCACATAGGGCCACCAGTACTTCATCTTGCCGTCAGTGACCTTGAGCGTGCCTTCGGAGGCAATCGGCACCAGGCTGAAAGTCCCCGCCCAGTCGATGCGCCCACCCGCCGGGCCAACCGCGACCAGGGTCATGTCGGTGTTGTCATCAGGCAGGGTGCTGAGGTTCTTCAGCTCCAGGTTCATCGAGTCGTAGAGGAACGCGATCGGCTCGCTTGGGCGCAGGTCCTGGAAGTGCAGGTAGCCTTCGCTCAGTTTGATGCTACCGATGCGCAGCGGGAACGGGTCGCTTGCCGGTTCCTCTGGCTTGGGCTCGCTGGCGGGCAGTTTGAACAGCTGGGTGAGGTTGAGGCTGCCGTCTTTTGCGAACAGCAACTCGGTGCGTGGCTTGTCCAGCTCGACGTCAGCCAGGTGCAGGGCGTGGGTCCACAAGCTGTCGATTTGCAGGTTGGCATACAGGCGTTCAAAGCCGACCTGCTCTTTACCTGGCTCACCGATCTGCAAGCCCCACAAGGTCAGCTCAAGGCTGAACGGGTTGAGCTCGATGCGCTGCAAGTGCGCAGGTACGGTCGCAAACTGGGCCAACTGCTGGTTGGCCACACGCAAGGCGATGCCGGGCAAGATCAGGAAACCTAGAAGGCTGTACAGGGCCAGGACGGCCAACAAGGCGCCGAGGGCGCGTTTCAATCCTTTGGGCATGTGCGGCGTCGTCTATCTGAAATCGGGAGTGCTTGGAGTATGGCACGTTAATTCGGTTCCGAAGGTCGTCGTAATTTGCCGACAACCCCCAGCTTTTTCGCATTACAGGTGCAGGATCAAGGACTTCAAGGGTGGCTGGCCATCCTGCGACGGAAAGTCGCCGGCCGGTTTGAGTTCCTGCCATTCACGCACCGGGCGCCCGGATTTTTCCGCGCAGCGCAGCACCTGTTCGCGCCAGTCGTCCATGCTGACCTTGGCCAGGTTGTTACAGCAGATCAGCACACCGTCCTCGGCCGTGCTGAGCAGTGCGGGCTTGAGCAGGCTTTGATAGTCACGCAGCAGGTCGACCGTACCAAAGGCGCTCTTGGCCCAGGCAGGCGGGTCGAGCAGCACCAGGTCGAACTCGCGTTGTTCCAGGCGTGGATACGCCGGCAACTTGTGCCCGCGACGCTGGGCAATCGGCAGGCCGGCAAACTGGCGAATGGCCGGGAAGTAGTCGGACTGGATGAATTCCATGGGCGCCAGTTGCGGGTTCAGTGCACCGTTTTCACGGCCGACGGCGAGGTTGCCCTCGGCGAAATCGAGGTTGCAGACTTCACGCGCGCCACCGGCGGCGGCGCTCAGGCCAACGCCGCAGGTGTAGGCGAACAGGTTGAGCACGCGTTTGCCGGCGCTGTGCTGCTTGACCCAGCCACGGGCGTTGCGCAGGTCGAGGAACAGCAGCGGGTCTTGCCCGGCATGGCGGCCGCGTACGCGGTAGTTGAGGCCCCATTCGTGACCGACCAGATCGGCCAATGCCGCGTCACTGGGTGTGTACACCGTGTCGCGGCGATCAACCCGGCTGTTGCCCTGGGAGCGGTCGTTGTACACCAGCAGCAATTCCAGGCCGAGCGTTTGCTCGATGGTGCCGTGCAGGTCCAGCAGGCTTTCGCGATCCAGGCTCTGGTGAAAACTCTGCACCAGCAATTGCGGGCCGTAGCGGTCGATGGTCAGGCCCCCGGCGCCTTCCTGGCTGCCATGGAACAAACGGTAGCAGTCGGTGCCCTGGGCATGCAGCTCGGCAAGCAGTGACTGGCGGGCGAGGAGGGCGGCGCGCAGCGCCTGATTCAAGAGGGACATGCACGTGGCCTTGGTTTGCGGACGTGCAGTTTAACAGCTGGCGGTACAGGAGGGGCCAGTGCAGCCCCTCCTGTGCGATCAGGCCGGCAGCCCCATGCGCCTGCGGGCACGGTGGGCGGAGCTGTCGCGCATGGCCCAGCGCAGGATCGGCGCCACGCTGTCAATCCCCAGCCCAACCAAACGCCGCTTCAGTGGGCCCTGGTGCAGGTCGAGCATGTCGCTGGCCCAGGTGGGCAACAGCGCGATGCCGGCCTGCATCATCACGTTGGCCACCGGCTTGGCCATGCGGCTCGGGGCGGGGGCGTCGAGAAGGGCGTGCAGCACATCATGGCTGCGTTCATCACACACCAGCTGTGGGCGGATGTTCTGCAGATAGTCCGCAATCGCACGGCGTGAGCGCGGCACGTTGCGCGCCCCCAGGCGTTCGGCGATCAAGGCGATCTCGGCGTAGTAACGGTCCTGTTCGGCTTCGCTGAGCTGCGGGTTGCGATAGCGCAGGTGCGCGGCCATGAAGCTGCTGACTTCGGCGACATGCACCCAGGTCAGCAAGTCCGGATCGCTTGCGGCATAGGCGCGGCCATCGGCGGCGGCACCGACAACCTGCAAGTGAATGGTGCGCACCTTGTCGATCAACCAGTCGGCGTCGCGGGTTGAGCCGAAGGTCGTGCCGGAGATGAACTGGCTGGTGCGGCGCAAACGCCCGAGCATGTCCTGGCGAAAGTTCGAGTGGTCCCACACCCCGGCGAGCGCCAGCGGGTGCAGGGCCTGGAGCATCAGTGCACTGATGCCGCCGATCAGCATGCTGGGAAAGTCCCCATGCACCTGCCAGCTGACACTCTGCGGGCCGAACAGGCCCGGATCACCCTTGGGGTTCACCAGGTCCAGTTGCCCGAGGGCGAGGCCGGTCAGGCTCAACAGCTGCGTTTCAATACGACGGCGTATGATTTCCATGGCTCCCTTAAGGCGCCTTGGCAACGGCGCCGCTCTACTGGTTCAGGCGTTTGTCGATCAGGCCCTGGACCACGCTGGGGTCGGCCAGGGTCGAGGTGTCGCCCAGGTTGTCGAGTTCGTTGCAGGCGATCTTGCGCAAGATACGTCGCATGATCTTGCCCGAACGGGTCTTGGGCAGCGCCGGTGCCCACTGGATCAGTTCGGGCTTGGCGAAGCTGCCGATCTCCTTGCTGACCAGCGCCAGCAGTTCCTGCCGGAGCGCGTCGTCCGGGGTGACGCCTTTCATTGGCGTGACAAAGGCATAGATGCCTTGGCCCTTGAGGTCGTGAGGGTACCCGACCACAGCGGCTTCGGCGATGCTGTCGTGCAGAACCAGGGCGCTTTCCACCTCGGCAGTGCCGATGCGGTGGCCGGAGACGTTGATCACGTCGTCGATTCGCCCGGTGATCCAGTAGTCACCGTCTTCATCGCGGCGGGCGCCGTCACCGGTGAAGTAATAGCCGGGCAGGGGCTTGAAGTAGGTGTCGATCATGCGTTGGTGATCGCCGTAGATGCTACGGATCTGCCCCGGCCAACTGGCCTTGATCGCCAGCAGGCCGCTGCCTGCGCCTTCGATCAGCTTGCCCTTGTCGTCGAGCAGTACCGGTTGCACGCCGAACAGCGGCTGGGTGGCGCAGCCTGGCTTGATTCTCGAGTTGCCGACCAGCGGGCTGAGCATGATCGCGCCGGTTTCGGTCTGCCACCAGGTATCGACGATCGGGCAGCGCTCCTCGCCGACTTGATGGAAGTACCACTCCCAGGCCTCCGGGTTGATCGGCTCGCCAACACTGCCCAGCAGCCGCAGGCTTTTGCGCGAGGTCGACTGCAACGGAGCGCTGCCTTCGCGCATCAGCGCACGCAGGGCGGTCGGGGCAGTGTAGAAAATATTCACCTTGTGCTTGTCGACCACCTGCCAGAAGCGCGAGGTGTCGGGGTAGTTCGGCACACCTTCGAACATCAGCGATACCGCGCCGTTGGCAAGCGGGCCGTAGACGATATAGCTGTGGCCGGTGACCCAGCCGACATCGGCGGTACACCAGAACACTTCGCCGTCGCGGTAGTCGAACACCACCTTGAAGGTCAGGGTCGCTTGTAGCAGGTAGCCGGCGGTGCTGTGCAGCACGCCCTTGGGTTTGCCGGTACTGCCGGAGGTGTAGAGGATGAACAGCGGGTCTTCGGCATTCATCGGCTCGGCTGGACACTCGGCGCTCACTTGCTGGATCGCCTCGTGGTACCAGAGGTCACGGCCAGCGCTCCAGGCCACCGGGCCTCCGGTGCGCTTGACCACGACCACGCTGCTGACGTTCGGGCAGCTTTGCAGGGCCTGGTCGACGTTGTTCTTCAGGGCAACCGTCTTGCCGCCCCGCACGCCTTCGTCAGCGGTAATCACGGTACGGCAGTCGGCATCCAGGATCCGGTCACGCAAGGCATCCGGAGAAAAGCCGCCGAACACCACGGAGTGCACGGCACCGATACGGGTGCAGGCCAGCATGGCATAGGCGGCTTCCGGCACCATGGGCATGTAGATGCACACGCGATCACCCTTTTTCACCCCACGCTGCTTGAGCAGGTTGGCCAGGCGGCAGACCTGCTGGTGCAGTTCGCGGTAGGTAATGGTGGCGGATGTGTTTGGATCGTCCGATTCCCAGAGCAGGGCGGTTTGCTCGCCGCGCGTGGCCAGGTGACGGTCGATGCAGTTGTAGCTGACGTTGAGCTGGGCGTCCTTGAACCAGGTGGCCGCGCCGGTGCTGATGTCGCACTGCTGAACCTGGCTCCAAGGCTTGATCCAGTCCAGCCGCTTGGCTTGCTCGGCCCAGAAACTGTCGGGGTCCTCTATCGATTGGCGGTACAGCGCCTGATAGTGCGCCGGGCTCATTTGCGCGGCTTTGTTGACAGCGTCGGCGTGTGGGAACTGGCGGATATCGAACATGGCGGGCCCTATCCTGCTCTTGTGGGAGCCGGCGTTGCCGGCGAAGGGCTGCACGCGTATTCCGAATTGGGCAAAGCGGTGCTTTGCATCGCCGGCAAGGCCGGCTCCCGCAGAGGGGAACAGGGTGCAGCAGCTATCGACTGGACAGTGTAGCTGCTACACCCGGCAGGGGCTTGGATCAGCCGCGGTGACGGCCGCGGAAGTAGTTGATCAGGCCCTGGGTGGATGCGTCTTCAGCCGCCTCCTCGGTATTGCCGGTCAGGCGTTGATAAACGCCTTTGCCCAGCTCCTTGCCCAGTTCAACGCCCCACTGGTCAAAGGCATTGATACCCCAGATCACGCTCTGCACGAACACCTTGTGTTCGTACATCGCCACCAATGCGCCAAGGCGACGCGGGCTGATCCGCTCGACCACCAGGGTGTTGCTCGGACGGTTGCCCGGGATCACCTTGTGCGGCGCCAGCTTCTGTACTTCGGCTTCGCTCATGCCCTTGTCGCGCAGTTCGGCCTCGGCCTCGGCGCGGGTCTTGCCGAGCATCAGCGCCTGGCTTTGCGACAGGCAGTTGGCGTACAGCCATTGGTGATGGTCGGCGACCGGGTTGAAGCTCACCACCGGCACGATGAAGTCGGCCGGGATCAGTTGGGTGCCCTGGTGCAGCAACTGGTGATAGGCGTGCTGGCCGTTACAGCCAACACCACCCCAGATCACCGGGCCAGTGTCATAGGTCACGGGTGTACCGTCCTGACGGACGCTCTTGCCGTTGGATTCCATGTCCAGCTGTTGCAGGTGCTTGGTGATGTTGCGCAGGTAGTGGTCGTACGGCAGGATCGCGTGGCTTTGCGAGCCCCAGAAGTTGCCATACCACACGCCAAGCAGGGCCAGCAGCACCGGCATGTTCTGTTCGAACGGGGCGTTCTGGAAGTGCTGGTCCATGGTGTAGGCACCGGACAGCAGTTCCTTGAAGTTTGCGGTGCCGATCGCCAGCGCAATCGGCAAGCCGATGGCCGACCACAGCGAGTAGCGCCCGCCGACCCAGTCCCACATCGGGAAGATGTTTTCTTCACGAATGCCGAAGGCCACCGCAGCCGCCTTGTTGCTCGATACCGCGATGAAGTGACGGTACAGCTCGGCTTCCGAACCCCCTTGGGCCAGGTACCAGGCGCGTGCGGCCTGGGCGTTCTTTAGGGTTTCCAGGGTGTTGAAGGATTTCGACGAAACGATGAACAGCGTGGTTTCGGCACGCAACTTGGCCGACAGTTCATGGAATTCACTGCCGTCGATATTGGCCAGGTAGTGGCAGCGCACGCCGCGTTGGGCGTAGGGCAGCAGGGCCTCGGAAACCAGCTCGGGGCCGAGGAACGAGCCGCCGATACCGATGTTCACTACGTCGGTAATCGGTTTTTCGCTGTAGCCGCGCCACAGGCCGTCGTGGATCCTGCCGACCAGTTCAGTAACCTGGTTGAGCACCTTGTGCACTTCCGGCATCACGTTGACGCCGTTGACGTTGAGCTTGTCGCCTACTGGGCGGCGCAGTGCGGTGTGCAGAGCCGGGCGGCCTTCGGAGGCGTTGAGGATTTCGCCGGCGAACAGCGACTTGATCGCGTCCTGCAGGCCAACTTCATTCGCCAGGTCAACCAGCAAGCCACGGGTCTGGCCGTTGATCAGGTTCTTGGAGTAGTCCAGGAACAGCCCGCAGCTGCTCAGGGAGAACTCATTGAAGCGTTGCGGGTCGGCGTTGAATGCCTCGCGCATGCTGAAGTCCTGCATGGCTTCGCGGTGCTGCTCGAGCGCCTGCCAGGCTGGCAGGGCGGTGACATCTTTGGGGGTGCGGTAGTACGCCATCGCTGCAGGTTTCCTTATTGCGTGAACTGCCTTGGACACTTGAAAAGCTGGCCCGTTTACCGCCCGCTGGGGATTATTTCCCAGGGGCGGCGACTGCCTTGGCTTGTTGAGCATAGGCGCGGATCAATATCCGGCCAGCATCTTCTACTGGTCGTCGAGATTGAGGTGCAGGTTGTCGATCAGCCGGGTGTTGCCCAGGTACGCAGCGGCCAGGATCACCAG
The DNA here is from genome assembly GCF_028656955.1 of Pseudomonas fontis. GTDB lineage: Bacteria > Pseudomonadota > Gammaproteobacteria > Pseudomonadales > Pseudomonadaceae > Aquipseudomonas > Aquipseudomonas fontis. The sequence goes on along the minus strand of NZ_JAMDGY010000011.1, from coordinate 26,886 downwards.
GTCACGGTCGCAGTCCACGGCCGGCCGCAGGCTCAGGGCCTGGCGTACTTCCAGGTAGTCCGGCTTGAAACCGCCAGCCAGCAACTGCTGCTGGCCCTGTTCAAGCAAGGCGGGGTAGTCACGCTGGCCGTCGCGGATGGCCTCGGCCATCTGCCTGAGCACGCGGTACAGCGTAGGCGCGATGGCGCGTTGTTCCTGGTTCAGGTAGCCATTGCGCGACGACAGCGCCAGGCCGTCCTCTGCGCGTACGGTCGGTTCGCCGATGATCTGGATCGGCATGTTCAGGTCACGCACCAGCGCGCGGATCACCGCCAACTGCTGGAAGTCCTTCTGGCCGAACACTGCAAGGTCGGGCTGCACCATGTTGAACAACTTGCTGACCACGGTCGCGACACCTTCGAAATGCCCCGGACGGCTGGCGCCGCAGAGGCCTTCAGACAGTTGCGGTACGCTGACGCGGGTCTGCCCGGTCATGCCTTCGGGGTACATCTCTTCAACCGTCGGCGCGAACAACAGGTGGCAGCCGGCCTGGAGCAGTTGCTCCTGGTCGGCGGCGAGGGTCCGAGGGTACTTGTCGAGGTCTTCGCTCGGGCCGAACTGCAGTGGGTTGACGAAAATGCTCGCCACCACGAAGTCGACCCGCTGCGCGGCCTTGGCAACCAGTGCGGCGTGACCGCTGTGCAGGTTGCCCATGGTCGGTACGAAAGCGATACGTTTGCCTTCGCTGCGGGCGCGCGCTACAGCGGCACGCAGCTCCCGGACGGTCTTTACGGTATTCATGCACTGAACCCATGTTCGCTGGCAGGGAAGGAAACGTCCTTGACTGCCTGCACGTACGCGTTGAAGGCGCCGGCAATGTCACCTTGCCCAGCCATGAAGTTCTTCACGAACTTCGGCATGCGCCCGCTCAGGGACAGGCCGAGCATGTCGTGCATGACCAGCACCTGGCCATCAGTGGCGCTACCCGCGCCGATACCGATCACCGGGATGCTCACCGCCTGGGTGATTTCTGCCGCCAGCTCACTGGGCACGCACTCAAGCAGGAGCATGGCCGCGCCGGCCTGCTCCAGGGCGATGGCATCGGCACGCATCTGCCGGGCCTGGGCTTCATGGCGACCCTGGACTTTATAGCCACCGAGGATGTTCACGGTCTGTGGGGTCAGGCCCATGTGGGCACACACCGGCACGCCACGTTCGGCCAGCAGGCGGATGGTCTCGGCCAGCCAGGCGGCGCCTTCGACCTTGACCATGTGCGCGCCGGCTTGCATCAGCGTGCCGCAGTTGGCGAACGCTTGCTCGACCGTGGCACAGGCCATGAACGGCAGGTCGGCGAGGATCAGCGCACCTTCATTGCCGCGCTTGACGCAGGCAGTGTGGTAGGCCATCTCGGCGGTAGTGACCGGCAAGGTGCTGTCATGGCCCTGCAGGACCATGCCCAGGGAGTCACCCACCAGCAGTATTTCCACGCCGGCACGGCTGGCAACCTGAGCAAAGGTCGCGTCGTAGCACGTCAGCATGGTTATTTTCTCACCCTTGGCTTTGAGGCTCTGCAGGGTGGTCAGGGTTACTTCTGGCATGAAAAGGAATCCTCGTTCAGGCGCTGTGAAAAACGACTGCGTACAACGCGTGTATTCATCTTCTGGAACAGCACATCATCGGTTGTGGTGTTTGGTTCAAAACCTGTTCCAGGCCTATATACGCCTTTTTTGCGGCGCCGGGGCGCCACGGGACGCCTATAGTCGTGAGCAGGTGGGCTGAAGTCAATTACCGTGTTACCGCAATGTTACGCCTGCGCTGTTACGGACGTTACCGGCTGGGGGAATGCCCGGTTACAGGCGCTCAAGGCCGACGAACGGGCAGTCTGCCAGTAGGTCGGAAAGCGCGCGTTGGTCGGCCAGGCGGAAGTCGGCAGGCACCAGTTCGGCAAGCGGGTAGAGCACGAACGGACGCGCGTGCAGGTGATAGTGCGGGACGACCAAACGCGGCTCTTCGATGACCTGGTCGCCATACAGCAGGATATCCAGGTCGAGAGTGCGCGGGCCCCAACGCGCTTTGCGCTCGCGGCCCTGATCGGCCTCGATGGCTTGCAGGGCGTCGAGCAGTTCGAGCGGTGCCAGCGTGGTGTCGAGCGCGGCAACGGCATTGGTGTAGCGGGGCTGGCCGGGCGACAGCGAGTCGCTGGCATAGAAGGCTGAAACCCCGACCAATGTGCAACCGGGCAGCCGACCCAGCGCCTCAAGGGCGCTGCGTAGCTGCTGCTGAGGGTCTGCCAGGTTGCTGCCCAGGCCAATATAGACGCGCACCATCGGTGGCTTACTCGTCTGCCGCGTTGTCGGCACGCTTGCGCTTGTTCGGGCTGCGCTTGCGCTTGCGTGGGCCGGCGCCGCCTTCATCACGGCCACCCAGCTCGCGGATCATGTCGCGACGCTGACTATCGTTGCAGTCCTGATAGTCGGTCCACCATTGGCCGAGGCCTTCGGTTTCTTCGCCCGCGCTTTCGCGCAGCAACAGGAAGTCGTAACCGGCGCGGAAGCGTGGGTTGTCGAGCAACTGATCGGCACGTTTGCCGCTGCGACGTGGCAGGCGCTCCTGCATGTCCCAGATCTCGCGGATCGGGATGGTGAAGCGCTTGGGGATCGCGATGCGCTGGCACTGTTCGGCAATCAGCTCGTGAGCCGCTTCCTGCACCGCCGGGATCGGCGGCATGCCGCGGCTTTGCAGGCGCAGGGCCCGCAATGGCAAGGCTGGCCAGAGCAGGGCGGCAAACAGGAAGGCCGGGGTGACCGGCTTGCCCTGCTTGATCCGCAGGTCGGTGTTGATCAACGCCTGGCTGATCAGCGTGTGGGTATAGGTCGGGTTGTCTTCCAGGGCTTCGCTGCTGGCCGGGAACAGTGGCTCGAACAGCTGCAGGTCCACCAGCATTTCGAAGGTGATGGCTGCATGGCCCGAGAGGAACAGCTTCAGGGTCTCTTCGAACAGGCGCGCCGACGGGATCTCGCGCAGCATCGAGGCCAGCTCGCGGATCGGCTGCACGGTGTGCTTCTCGATACCGAAGTTGAGCTTGGCGGCAAAGCGTACGGCCCGCAGCATGCGCACCGGGTCTTCCTGGTAGCGCTGGGTCGGGTCGCCGATCAGGCGGATCAGGCGATTGCGGATGTCGTGTACGCCATTGGCGTAATCGAGGATGCGCTCGCTGACCGGATCGTAATACAGGGCGTTGATGGTGAAATCGCGGCGCTGTGCGTCTTCTTCCAGGGTGCCATAGACGTTGTCGCGAAGGATCCGCCCACTCTCGTTACGGGACGAGGTGTGGCTGTCTTCTTCGGTTTCCGAATGGTTGGCACGGAAGGTGGCGACTTCAATGATGTCGCGGCCGAAATGGATGTGAACGAGCTTGAAGCGCCGGCCGATGATGCGCGCATTGCGGAATTCGGCACGCACTTGTTCAGGGGTGGCACTGGTGGCGACGTCGAAGTCCTTGGGGGTGATCCCCAGGAGTTGATCGCGCACGCAGCCACCCACCAGGTAGGCCTGGTAGCCAGCATTTTGCAGGCGCTCGACGATACCCACCGCGTGACGACTGAATTGGCCGCGCTGCAGCGAGTGTTGACCACTGTTGATCACTTCAGGCGTGGTGCGCTTATGGTGCGGGCCACGCACGGGGGGACGGAACGACTGGAACAGCTTCTTCAGCATGGGATGCACTGTTTGAAGGAATGTTCGGCCAAAAACGAAGAATGGCCGCATGATGGGCGGGGATTCTAGCATTTACTGGAAGGAGGGTGTAGGCGGTAGCAAACGAGGGCTGTGCGACGAGGAGAAACTACAAGGGGAGCCGAAGCTCCCCAAGAAGTAGTTGCGTGCTCTTATTGTTTTTTTGTCGGGCTTCTTGTTTTTGTTGACGCCCTATCCACAAGGCCGTTAGGCATGTGGACTGTCTCCCTAACCGGGAGTCAAGAGCAAACGGATTGCTTTGATCGCCGATGTTGCAATGATCAGATGATCCAACCAGTTCAGGCCCTGCTTGAGTGCAGTTTTTGTTGTTCTCTGCCTGGCTGTGGGGCAAGCCCCAAATACAACTCCTCTCCAAAAGAATCAGTTAGCTGCGCCTCCGCCGTCTTGTTCTTATTATGCGTGAGCCGATTCGTCTTATTTTTATTGTCTTTTGCAGTGCTTGTTATTGTTCTTGTACCAAACATATAGCAGGTGCCGTGCCAACTTTTGCAAAACCCAGTAAAACAAGGGGTTAGGTGGGTTTTGGGGGGAATTTGAGGCGAAAAAAAACCGGGATTTCGTTACCGTAAACCCCGGTTTTTGTTACGTCGGCGGGGTCAGGTAACAGTTTGTTCCAACCCCCGTGTGTTACCCGCCGGTAACAGATGCTTAGCTGAAAGGGATCAGCTCTCGCTGATGGCGCCGCTCTTGCGCCGCGGGATGCCCAGGCGTTGGCGGCGTTCCCACAGGCACTTGCGGCTGACCCCGAGTTTGCGGGCCAACTCGGTCTCGGTCATGTGGTCCTGGTGTTCGAGTACGAAGTGCTGGAAGTAGTCTTCCAGCGAAAGGTCTTCGGTGGGCTCGTGGCTGGTGCTGCTGGTCTGGCTACCGTTCGTCGGCAAGCTGTCAAAGCGGCCGTCGTCGTCCAGGTCACTGAGCTCAATGTCGATGCCCAGCAGGTCGGCAGAGATTTCCGGGCTTTCGCACAGAATCACCGCGCGCTCCACGGCGTTTTCCAGTTCACGCACGTTACCCGGCCAGCTGTAGTGACGGATGGCCTGTTCGGCATCGTGGGCGAACTTCAGGTCGGTGCGACCGACACGTGCACTCTGGCGGGCGAGGAATGCGCTGGCGATCTCGTTGACGTCGGCACCGCGCTCGCGCAGGGCGGGCAACTTGAGGGCAATGACGTGCAGGCGGTAATACAGGTCTTCACGGAACTGGCCGACCTTGGCCAGGTTCTTCAAGTCCCGGTGAGTTGCCGCGATCAGGCGCACATCGACCTTTTGCGATTGCACCGAGCCGACCCGGCGAATCTCGCCTTCCTGCAGCACGCGCAGGAGGCGGGCCTGGGCTTCGAGCGGCAGCTCGCCGATCTCGTCAAGGAACAGCGTGCCGCCATCGGCCGCCTCGACCAGCCCGGCACGACCGGCGCTGGCGCCGGTGAATGCGCCTTTTTCGTGGCCGAACAGCTCGGACTCGATCAGGGTTTCCGGGATCGCTGCGCAGTTCACCGAGATCATCGGTGCCTTGGCACGACGGGAAAGGTTGTGCAGGGCGCGGGCCACCAGTTCTTTACCGGTCCCCGACTCACCCTGGATCAACACATTGGAGTCGGTTGGCGCGACCTTGCGGATCTTGCTGTACAGGTCCTGCATGGGAGGGCAGGTACCAATGATGCCGATCTCGCCGTTGGCGTTACCGCCGCCCGCCTTGTCGGCGGCAGCGGCCTTGCCATTGCCGGTGCGCTCGGCCGGCGTCGACGCCGGGGCGTTTTGCCGGTCGCGCAGGATGCGTGCGACCGCCTGGAGCATTTCATCGTGATCGAACGGCTTGGCGATGTAGTCGACCGCGCCCATCTTCATCGAATCGACGGCCGAGCGCAGGCTGGCATAGCTGGTCATGATCAGTACCGGGGTGCCCTGACCGAGCTTGATCAACTCGGTGCCCGGGGCGCCCGGCAGACGCAGGTCGCTGACAATCAGGTCGAACGTCGCAATGCTGAAGCGTTCCTGGGCTTCCTGTACCGAGCCGGCTTCGCTGACCTGGTACTGGTTGCGCTCCAGCAGACGACGCAACGCGGAGCGGATGATGGTTTCGTCTTCGACGATCAGAATATGCGGCATTGATTCAATTCTCTCGACGGTCTCAATTCACAGCGGACGTCGCTACGACATGACGCGGCAGGGTCACTCGGATCCTGGTGCCACGCTGGCTTTGAGTATCGGCCGGGCTGTCGATGGTGATTTGTCCATAATGCTCTTCCACGATGGAATAGACCAGAGCGAGGCCCAGCCCAGTTCCTTCGCCCGGATCCTTGGTGGTGAAGAACGGTTCGAACAATCGGTCCATGATGTTTTTCGGAATGCCGCTGCCCTCATCCTCGACGATCAGGTCGACGGTGTGCTCGCTGGCTTCGCTCTTGACCCGCACGGCAGTGCCGGCTGGCGAAGCGTCGCGGGCGTTGGACAACAGGTTGATCAGGACCTGGGCGAGCCGCTGCGGATCGCCATCGACCCAATGGTCCGGGTCGCACAGGTTGAAGAACTGCACTTCGAAATTGCGCCGGTTCAGGGCCAGCAGGCCGATGGCATCCTGCGCCACTTCGGCAAGGCACACCGGCTCGTCGCTGTGCTGGTGGCTGCCAGCGTGGGCAAAGCTCATCAACGACTGGACGATGCGCGAAACACGCTTGGTCTGTTCGATGATCTGGCTGCTGAGTTCGGTGATCTCGCTGTCTTCCTCACGCTCCTCGCGCAGGTTCTGCGCCAGGCAGGCGATGCCGGTGATCGGGTTGCCGATCTCGTGGGCGACGCCGGCAGCGAGCCGGCCGATGCTCGCCAGGCGCTCGGAGTGCACCAGCTTGTCTTCGAGCATCTGGGTTTCGGTAAGGTCTTCGACCAGCAGTACCAGGCCGCTGTTGCCCGGGGCCAGTGGCTCGTCGATGGCTGCCTTGTGCAGGTTCAGCCAGCGGGTTTGGCCGTCGAGGCCCAGGCGTTGCTTGTGCAGGTGTTCATCAGGGACGTTGGTAAAGCCCAGCAGCAGGCCGCGCCACGGCTCACCGATGGTGGTCAGGCGCGAGCCGACCACGCGTTTGGCGGGGATGCCGGTCAGCTCCTCCATGGCCTTGTTCCACATCAGGATCTCGTGGTCCTTGGCCAGTGAGCAGACACCCATCGGCAACTCCTGCAAGGTCTGGCGGTGATAGCGGCGCAAGGCATCGAGTTCGGCGGCCAGGCCGGTGAGGCGGGAGTGGTAATCCTCCAGCCGGCTCTCGATGAAATGAATGTCTTCGGTAACGTAGTTTTCACTGCCGGACTTGTACGGCAGGAAGGTCTCGACCATGTCCTGGGCGACACTTGGGCCCATCAGCCCGGAGAGGTTGGCTTCGATGCGGTCACGCAAGCGGCGCAACGCATAAGGGCGACGTTCGTCGAAGGGCAGATAGAGGTCGCGCAGGGCCTGCTCGACTTCTTTCTGCGCGGCCTTGGCGCCCAGTGGCTTGGCCAACTGGGTGGCGAACTCCTGCGGCGATGCGGCATGCAGTTCGCGGCGCTGCGGGCGGCGGACATTGTCCACCGCACAGGCTTCGGCTGCCGCGACTTCTTCGGCGCTGGCGTTGCTGAATAGCGAGATCAGGGTGAACAGCAGGACGTTGGCGGCGAGCGAGGCGATGGCTGCCATGTGCCAGCTGGTGTCGTCGAGCACGTAGATCATGTTCAGCAGCGGGATGTAGAAACCCTGCAGGTTGCCCACCAGCGGCAGCAACATGGTCACCATCCACACGGTGATCCCGGCCATCAGGCCGGCAATGAAACCGCGCCGGTTCGCCGTCGGCCAGTACAGTACCGAGAGCACGCCGGGCAGGAATTGCAGGGTGGCGACGAAGGCGACAATGCCAAGGTTGGCGAGGTCTTGCTGGGCACCCAGGAGCAGGTAGAAGCCGAAGCCTGCGGCGATGATCGCGACGATCAGGGCGCGACGGGTCCACTTCAGCCAGCGATAGATATTGCCTTCCGCCGGCGGCTGGTAGAGCGGCAGCACCAGGTGGTTCAAGGCCATGCCGGAGAGGGCAAGGGTGGTGACGATGATCAGCCCGCTGGCGGCGGATAAACCGCCGACATAAGCCAGCAAGGCCAGCCCCTGGTTATTGGCGGCAATGCCCAGCCCCAGGGTGAAGAACTCGGGGCTGGTGCTGGCGCCAAGCTTCAAGCCGGCCCAGAGAATCAGCGGCACGGCCAGGCTCATCAGCAGCAGGAACAGTGGCAGGCCCCAGCTGGCGCTGACCAGCGCGCGCGGGTTGAGGTTCTCGGTGAAGGCCATGTGGTACATGTGCGGCATCACGATGGCCGAGGCGAAGAACACCAGCAACAGGGTCCGCCATGGGCCTTCCTGCAAGGGGGTGTGCAGGGCGGCGAGGGCGGTCTGGTTCTGCAGCAGCCAGATTTCCAACTGGTGCGGGCCACCGAACACGCCATACAGCGCGTACAGGCCGATCCCCCCCAGGGCCAGCAGCTTGACCACCGATTCGAAGGCAATGGCGAACACCAGGCCTTCATGCTTCTCTCGCGTCGCGATGTGCCGCGAACCGAAGAAGATGGTGAACAGCGTGATCATCGCGCAGAAGGCCAGTGCCACCCGGCTTTTCACCGGCTCCCCGGTGAGGATGGTGATCGAGTCCGCGACCGCCTGGATCTGTAGCGCCAGCAGCGGCAGTACGCCGATCAGCATGAAGATCGTGGTCAGCGCCCCGGCCCAGGTACTGCGAAAGCGGAAGGCAATCAGGTCGGCCAGCGATGACAGCTGGTAGGTGCGGGTGATCTTCAGGATCGGATACAGCAGCACGGGCGCCAGCAGGAAGGCGCCGGAAACACCGAGGTAACAGGCAAGGAAGCCATAGCCGTACTGGTAGGCCAGGCCGACGGTGCCATAAAAGGCCCAGGCACTGGCGTAGACACCCAGCGACAGGGTGTAGGTCAGGGGGTGACGGATGATCGCCCGGGGGATCATGCCGCGTTCGCTGATCCAGGCCACGCCGAACAGTACCGTCAGGTAGGCGGCACTGATCAGGATCATCTGGGTCAGGCTAAAGCTCATCGGCATCACGTTGGCTCTGCAGGATAAAGGTCACGACGATCAGGATCAGCCAGAGCAAATACGGGCGATACCAGGCGCCAGTGGGTTCGATCCACCAGTCCATGATGGCCGGGGAGAACAGATAGATCCCCACGACCAGAAGCAGGACCAAACGATAGATATACATGTTGGCCTCGTTGGATTTCGACGCTGCGTGCCTGGACTTATTATTGGCGCAAAACGACGGTGATGGTAACGGAAGGGCCGGTGCCTGCAAACGAGGATTGCGACATTACCCAACGATTTGAATTGATTGGGCTTTGTGGCGTACGGCGAGCCGTCAGCACAGGTCGGCCTCGGGCACGCTCAAACGCTTGGGGATAGCTTCGGCAGACCAGTGCCGCGCGGCGTGCGCGAGCAACTCGGCAGGACGTGCCTGGGCCATCGCCGGGTCGGTCTGCTGCCCCAGTGCCCGCAGTGCCCGCAGTATCAGCGGGCTGGCCTGTTCAGGCGGCAGTGGTGCCGAGCGGTAGGACTTGCCCAGCTTGTGCCCGTCAGGCTGGGTAATCAAGGGCACATGCAGGTAGCGCGGTTGTGAAAACCCGAGCAGTTCCTGCAAGTACAGCTGGCGGGGCGTATTGTCCAGCAGGTCGGCGCCGCGCACGATATCGGTCACCCCTTGCCAGGCATCGTCCAGCACGACCGCTAGCTGATAGGCATACAAGCCGTCGCGGCGGCGTATGACGAAGTCCCCCACGTCGCGGCCCAGGTGCTGCTCGAAGCGGCCCTGCACACGGTCGACAAAGTGGTAGTTCAGCTCCGGCACCCGCAGGCGAATCGCAGCGTCTTCCTGTGCGTGGCAGAGGTTGCGGCACAGGCCGGGATAAATGCCGTGGTAGGGCTCCAGTTGTTTGCGCGAGCAGGTACAGGCATAGGCCAGGCCCATCTGGAACAAGCGCGCGACCACTTCGGCGTAGGCATCGTGACGCAGGCTTTGATAGACCACCTCGCCATCCCACAGCAAGCCGTAGCTTTCCAGGGTCTTGAGAATCGCCGCCTGGGCGCCAGGGGCTTCGCGTGGCGGGTCGATGTCTTCCATGCGCAGCAGCCAGCGGCCACCGACGGCACGGGCATCGAGCCAGGAGGCGAGGGCGGCCACCAATGAGCCGAAATGCAGGAACCCGCTGGGGGTGGGGGCGAAGCGCCCGACGTAGCTGGCGTTGTTCATGGCTGTGGGCGCTAGGGGCGGAATGTGTTGGAGGGCACAAATGAAACGGGGCGCCTTGAGCGCCCCGTCCTGTTCAGGTCAGTATTACTTTCCGACCTGTTTTTCCTTGATTTCAGCCAAGGTTTTGCAATCAAAGCACTGGTCGGCCGTTGGGCGCGCTTCCAGGCGGCGAATACCGATCTCTACGCCGCAGTCTTTGCACCAGCCGTAATCTTCGTCCTCGATCAGTTGCAAGGTCTTGTCGATTTTTTTGATCAGCTTGCGTTCACGGTCACGGTTGCGCAGTTCGAGCGCGAACTCTTCTTCCTGGCTGGCACGGTCGGCCGGGTCCGGGAAGTTGGCTGCCTCGTCCTTCATGTGGTCCACTGTCTGGTCCACACCCTGCATCAGCTCCAGCTTCCATTTTTGCAAAAGCAGGCTGAAGTGCTTGCGCATGGGAGCCCCCATGTACTCCTCACCCTTGGATTCTTTATAGGGTTCGAAGCCGCGAACAAGTTGACTGCTTTGTTGCTTTTCTTGGGTGGACATGAATAGACCGCCTCTCACTCTTCTAATCCATTGCGCAGGCTTCTCCATCTCCGGCGCCCGCCGGCCCTGCGACTGCGAGCCGCCGAACTTACCAGATAGATTCGGGGTGCGCTACTCCCGGTTGTCTTCAGGGTGGACCGCAGGTTTAGCCACACGTTCGCTTCGACGCATGGGTAGAATCATCATTTTAGACCCATTTGAGAGAAGGCCCATGGCTCAGCCCTACAGTGCGCGCAGTCGCGCCATCGAACCCTTCCACGTCATGGCCCTGCTGGCGCGGGCCAATGAATTGCAAGCGGCCGGTCGCGACGTGATTCACCTGGAAATCGGCGAGCCGGACTTCACCACCGCCGCCCCGATCGTCGAGGCCGGGCAAGCGGCGCTGGCGGCCGGGCATACCCGCTACACCGCCGCGCGTGGGCTGCCGGCGCTGCGTGAGGCGATCGCCGGCTTCTATGCCAAGCAGTACGGCCTGAGCATTGACCCCGCACGCATTCTCATCACGCCTGGCGGTTCGGGGGCGTTGTTGCTGGCAAGCAGCTTGCTGGTCGACCCGGGCAAACACTGGCTGCTGGCCGACCCTGGGTACCCGTGCAACCGGCATTTTTTGCGCCTGGTCGAAGGTAGCGCGCAATTGGTGCCGGTCGGCCCCGATGTGAATTACCAACTGACAGCGGACCTGGTCGATCGCTATTGGGACCAGGACAGCGTGGGCGCACTGGTTGCCTCGCCGGCCAACCCGACCGGCACGGTGCTGGACCGCGATCAGTTGGGCAGCCTGTCCCGCGCCATCCGTGGGCACAATGGCCACCTGGTGGTGGACGAGATCTACCATGGCCTGACCTACGGCATGGATGCGCCCAGCGTGCTGGAAGTCGATGATGAGGCGTTCGTCCTGAATAGTTTCTCAAAATATTTCGGCATGACCGGCTGGCGCCTTGGTTGGCTGGTGGCGCCACCGGGGGCAGTGGCGGACCTGGAGAAGTTGGCACAGAACCTCTATATCAGCGCACCGAGCATGGCCCAGCATGCGGCCCTGGCGTGTTTCGAGCCAAACACCCTGGCAATCCTGGAAGAGCGTCGCGCCGAATTCGGCCGTCGTCGTGACTTCCTCTTGCCGGCGCTGCGTGAATTGGGCTTCGGGATCGCAGTGGAGCCGCAAGGCGCCTTCTACCTTTATGCCGATATCAGCAAGTTCGGCGGTGATGCCTTCGCCTTCTGCCAGCACTTCCTGGAGACCGAGTACCTGGCGTTCACGCCGGGTTTGGATTTCGGCCGTCATCAAGCCGGTCACCACGTGCGCTTCGCCTATACCCAGAGCCTGCCGCGTTTGCAGGAAGCTGTGGAGCGGATTGCGCGCGGCCTGCGGAGCTGGCAAGGCTGATGCGCTTTTCTCCTGAACTCGAAGAAGCGCGCCTACTGCGCCGCTACAAACGCTTCCTGGCCGACATTGAGTTGGCCAGTGGCGAACAGATCACCATCCATTGCCCCAATACCGGCTCGATGCTCAATTGCATGCGTGAGGGCGGCAAGGTCTGGTTCAGCCGCTCCAACGACCCCAAGCGCAAGCTGCCCGGTACCTGGGAGATCAGCGAGACCCCGCAGGGGCGCTTGGCCTGCGTGAACACCGGGCGCGCCAATGCCATCGTCGAAGAGGCGTTGCGGGCGGGGAAAATCACCGAGTTGGCTGGTTTCACCGCGCTCAAGCGGGAAGTGCCCTATGGCGAGGAGCGCAGCCGAATCGATTTTCGCCTGGAGTTCGACAGCGGGCCCGCTTATGTCGAGGTCAAGAGTGTGACCTTGGGCTACCCCGAAAGCACCACCGCCGCCTTCCCGGATGCCGTGACCCAGCGTGGCGCCAAGCACCTGCGCGAGCTGGCCGCGCTGGCGCGCCAGGGTGTGCGTGCGGTGCAGTTGTATTGCGTGAACCTCAGTGGGGTCGACGCGGTACGCCCAGCGGAGGAAATCGATGCAGCCTATGCCGCGGCATTGCGTGCAGCAGTGGCTGAAGGGGTAGAGGTATTGGCCTATGGGGTCTACCTGGACCACGAGCAGGTCTATATTGATCGGGCCTTGCCGGTTCAGCTCACGCCGTGAGCCAGATGCCCTGGTGGTCTTCGTGGCACTCGAGGGCCTCCAGCGCATCGCCTTCACACGGCCCGGAGATGCACTCGCCGGACTCCACCAGGAACAGCGCGCCGTGGTGAGCACAACCGAGCAGGCTGGCAGTGGCGTCCAGTACCGAATCGCCTGGCTCCCAGTTCAGGGGGATGCCGCGATGGGGGCAGCGATTGCGGTACAGGTACACCTGGCCGTGACGGCGAACACCCAGCAGCTTGTTTCCGGCGACTTCGAAGCCTCGGCTGCGCCCCTCGGGCAGTTCGCTGGATAGACAAAGAAAGTGCATCGGGGATTTACCTGTTCGCTGCAACGGCTTGACGCTCAAATGCAAATAATTATCAAATTGCCCGGCTCGCGCTGCCGGGCCGTCTTTATACCGCGACTTGCGTCCCGACAATACTGTTGCCCGCCCTCAAAGGAAGCTTGCCATGCGTCGACGTACCCCCCTGATCGCCTTGTGTCTCGGGCTTGTGTTCCATCCGCTGCTGCAGGCCGAGCCGTTGCCGCAGCGCTGGGTCAGCGCCGGTGGCGCGTTGAGCGAGTGGATCACCACCTTGGGGGGAGAGAAACATCTGGTCGGCGTCGACACCACCAGTCAACACCCCGAATCACTGAAGGCCTTGCCCAGTATCGGCTATCAGCGTCAGTTGTCGGCCGAAGGGGTGTTGAGCTTGCGCCCGGATGTACTGGTCGGCACCGAAGAAATGGGCCCACCACCCGTGCTGGCGCAGATTCGCAATGCCGGGGTGCAAGTTGAGCTGTTTTCCAGCAAAGCCGACCTGGACGCGGTGCAGGTCAACCTGAAGCACCTGGGCAAGTTGCTGGGCAGTGAGCAGCAGGCTGACAAGCTGTTCAGCGATTACCGGCAGCAACTGGAGGGGTTGCAGGCACGCATCAAGGCTGTGCAGGGTTCGACCGAGACACCTGGAGTGTTGCTGTTGGTCGGGCATGCGGGGGCCAAACCGATGATCGCCGGTAAAGGCACGGCGGGTGACTGGCTGATCCAGCAAGCCGGCGGCCGCAATCTGGCGGATAACGACGGCTACAAGAACTTCTCCGTCGAGTCGTTGGCGGCGTTGAATCCCCAGGTAGTGATTGTTTCCGACCGCGCGCTCAGCGGTGAGGCGGCGTTGCAAGCCCTGCTCAAGGAAAACCCGGCACTGGCGGCTTCTCGTGCTGCCCGTGAAGGGCGGATGGTCGATCTCGATCCGACCTTGCTGGTCGGCGGCCTGGGCCCACGCCTGCCCGCCAGCCTGCAATCGCTGGCGCAGGTGTTCTACCCGGCGGCGCAACTGAAACCTTGAAGCTGTTGCTTTGACCGCTTGTGCCTGCGGTCAAAGCAAGAAACTGCAGGCAAAAAAAGACCCGGCAAAAGAGCCGGGTCAATAACCGTGATTAGCCTGATGAGGAGATAATCTGACCGCCCGAACCAGGGGCTTTCAGAGAATCCAACCAGTCTCGCGACCAGTTGTGATAATCATAACGATTCTCATTTCTAAGTCAATCCACCAATCCGCTTTTTCTCAATTATTTTTTCGCGGGGGGGTCTTGGCTTCCAACTGCTGGTTAAGCGTTTCTTTGCGTTCGGCTGGAATATCGTTCCAATGCACATCGAGCAAGGCCCCTTCAATGGCGTACAGCAGCACCTTCGAGGCACGGAACCCTCGGGTGCGTACCGCCCGGTACGCATCGACCGCCCCCAGGCGGCGCAGGTCCGAGGCGCTGTGGATGCCGACCGCATGCAGCCACTGCGCTGAAGTTTTGCCAAGATTTTTCAGATGCTGGAGTTCATCGTTCATCAAGCCTCCTTGCGACGGCTGAACGGGTCTTGGGAGTCGATTCGCGGCAGGTCAAAGAGGAGTGTAGCGGCACTTTAAAATAACGCGGCGTTTTGCCACCCAGCGGGCATGGGCCAACGCAGCCGGGCCTGCCAGGTTGTCCTGACAGGCGTTCACTAGGGCGTTTCAGCGGGTGCGATAACGCAGGCGGGTGCCGAATTTTACCGACATGAGGATTTCGTCAGCGCTCAGTTCGGCAGAAAAGTAGGTGCCGGATATCTGCGCGTGAGCCAGGCTTGCGCCTTCCAGGGAGTTTTCCCGCAGGTCCAGGCCACGCAGGTCGGCGGCGCGGAAATAGGCGCCGGTGAAATCGATGCCCTGGGTGTCGAGGTTGCGCAAGTCGAGCCCGCGAAAGTCGCCATCCTTGAAGTCGATGATCGCGTCCTTGGGTTTTTCGCGGTTGAAGGCGGCGATGTGCTCGTTGTGTACCAGCGCATAGAGCGCGCTGTCGAGTTGCCGTGGCTGGTTCATGAAGGCGCCTCCGTGTTGGACTTGTAGTGACACTATAGTGCCATCACTTGGAGGCGCTTCAGGAGAACGCGTGAAGTGTCGACTGCTTCACGCTCTAGCGGGTTTTACAGGCCTGGCAGGCGCTGGCGGATCTGCTTGACCAGTTGGTCCAGGCTGCCGCTTTCGTTGGTTTCGACGCGCTTGCTTTGCAGCAACTCCTGCGCGCTCAGTGGTTCGCGGCTGGCTTGTTGGGTGGCAACCACTTCCAGTGTGGCATCGGAAGGGTCGTTACGATCAGCCTGGCGCTGGGCAAGCCAGCTGGCGATCACGGCATCCGGGGCATTGCAGTCCAGGATCAGGAACGGAACGCCGGTCTCGCTGGCCACATCGGCAGCGTCTTGGCGTTGTGCCTGCTTCAGGTAGGTGGCATCGATCACCACCGGGAAGCCGGCACGCAGGATGGTTTTGGCCAGTGTGTGCAGATGCTTGTAGGTGGTCTGGCTGGCATCCTGGTTGTAGATACCGGCTTGCAGATGGCCCGCGTCGCTGGCGTTCTGCTCACCGAACAGGCGCTTGCGCTCAACGTCCGAACGCAAGCGCACGGCGCCGAGCGCATCGACCAGGCGCATCGCCACGTGGCTCTTGCCGACGGCCGACACACCATGGGTAATCGCCAGGAAGCGCGACGGGATGGCGCTGTAGCTTTCCGCCAGGTTGGCGTAGTTGCGATAGGTGCGCAGGGTGGTTGCGCGCTGCACGGCGTCGGCATTGGCCGGCATGCTGAACAGGGCGACTTTGGCGCGCACCAGGGCACGGTAGGCTTTGTAGAAGTTCAGCAGCTCCAGGCCCGCATAGTCACCGGTCAGTTCCAGGTACTGGCTGATAAAGCGGCGCGACAGGGATTTCAGGCCACGGTCTTCCAGGTCCATCGCCAGGAACCCGGTGTCGGCATAGACGTCGGTCAGGCGGAATGGCTCGTTGAACTCGATGCAATCGAAGATCACCACCTTGCCGTCGATCAGGGTGGCATTGCCCAAGTGGATATCACCATGGCATTCACGGATGAAGCCCTCGGCCTTGCGCGCTTCGAGCAGGGGATGCAGGCGCTTGAAACTGTCTTGTGCCCAGGCTTGCAGGGCATCAAGTTGCAGCAGGTCAGCCTTGTCGGAAAGGAACGGACGAATCTGCTCGAAATTCTGCGTGACCGGTGCCATTACGCTTTCTGGCGTGCCCAGCGGATGCTCGACCGCCACTTTCGGCGCGGCAAGGTGGAACTCGGCAATCTGCCGGGCCATCTGGTCGATATGTTCGGCCGTCAG
Organism: Pseudomonas fontis; assembly: GCF_028656955.1. Lineage (GTDB taxonomy): Bacteria > Pseudomonadota > Gammaproteobacteria > Pseudomonadales > Pseudomonadaceae > Aquipseudomonas > Aquipseudomonas fontis. The sequence continues at coordinate 10,612 of NZ_JAMDGY010000011.1, read as the reverse complement.
CTCGCCGTTGGCCTGCAAGGTGCTGAGCATCTGGTTCTGTGGGAACTGGCGCATTTTCAGCGCGTACTCGATAGCTGGGCCTTCGCCTGCCAGCTGCGGCGCTTCGGCGCTGCCGGTGATCGCCAGTACTTCCAGGTACAGGTCATTCGTCAGGCGCTGGTTCAGACGCAGCTCTTCGTTGCAGAAGTGCTCACGCTGGGACAGTTCGGTGAAGTCCAGGAAGCCGAAGTTCATCGGCTTCTTGATCTTGTAGGCATAGTCGCCCGTCAGCAGCACCCAGGAGATGTGGGTCTCGATGACCTGGAAGTCCTTCACAGGATGGGGGAACAGGGCCGGGTTCTGCAGGGCGGCGATCAAGACTTGGCTCACGGGCGATCCTTCTGGGTCGAGGAGATTCGAATCGGCCATTATGGGGGTTGCCGAGCCGCCTGCAAACCGCCGGAGGGCGCCTGTCGACGAACAATAAAGTGCGTATAATCCGCCGCCATGACTCGTACCCGATCCCCCCGTACCCCTAAAAAACGTCCTGCTGGCAACGCGCGCGCGTGGCTGGGCTGGGTTATCAAGCTAAGCCTGGTCGGCCTTGTGGTGCTGGCCGGGTTCGCCGTTTACCTCGATGCCGTGGTGCAGGAGAAGTTCTCCGGCAAGCGCTGGACCATCCCGGCCAAGGTTTACGCGCGACCGCTCGAGCTGTTCGTCGGACAGAAGCTGAGCAAGGACGACTTCCTCACCGAGCTCGACGCCCTGGGCTATCGCCGCGAAAGCGTGGCCAATGGTCCGGGCGCGGCAGCTGTCAGCGGCAATACCGTCGACTTGAACACCCGTGGCTTCCAGTTCTATGAAGGGCTGGAGCAGGCGCAAAGCGTGCGCGTGCGCTTCTCGGGCGACTATGTGGCGGGCCTGAGCGGTACCAGTGGATCGAAACTGGCGGTGGTGCGTCTTGAGCCGCTGCTGATCGGCGGCCTGTACCCGAAAAATCTCGAAGACCGCATCCTGATCAAGATCGACCAGGTGCCGCCGTACCTGCTGGAAACCCTGGTGGCCGTGGAAGACCGCGACTTCTATCACCACTTCGGCGTATCGCCCAAGTCGATTGCCCGTGCCGTCTGGGTCAACACATCCGCCGGCGCGATGCGCCAGGGTGGCAGTACCCTGACGCAGCAGTTGGTCAAGAACTTCTACCTGACCAACGAGCGCAGCCTCAGCCGCAAGCTCACCGAAGCGATGATGGCGCTGCTGCTGGAGTTGCACTACGACAAGCGTGAAATTCTTGAAGCCTACCTCAACGAAGTGTTTGTGGGTCAGGATGGCCAGCGCGCGGTGCATGGCTTCGGCCTGGCCAGCCAGTTCTTCTTCAGCCAGCCGCTGTCGGAACTGAAGCTGCATCAGGTGGCCTTGCTGGTGGGCATGGTCAAAGGGCCGTCCTACTACAACCCGCGTCGTTACCCGGACCGCGCATTGGTGCGGCGTAACCTGGTGCTGGACCTGCTCGCCGAACAAGGCGTCGCTACGCCAGAAGCGGTGGAAGCCGCGAAGAAGATGCCGCTGGGCGTGACCAAGCGCGGCAGCCTGGCCGACAGCTCCTTCCCGGGCTTCCTCGACCTGGTCAAGCGTCAACTGCGCCAGGACTACCGTGACGAAGACTTGACCGAAGAAGGCCTGCGCATCTTCACCAGCTTCGACCCGATCCTGCAGATGAAATCCGAAGCCGCCATGGCCGACACCTTCAAGCGCCTGAGCGGGCGCAAAGGTGCCGATGAAGTCGAAGCGGCAATGGTCGTGACCAACCCGGAAACCGGTGAAGTCCAGGCACTGATCGGCAGCCGCCAGGCAGGCTATGCCGGCTTCAACCGGGCGATCGATGCGGTGCGCCCGATTGGCTCGCTGGTCAAGCCTGCGGTGTACCTCACCGCCCTGGAGAAGCCGAGCCAGTACACCCTGACCAGCTGGATCCAGGACGAAGCATTCTCGGTGAAGGGCGCCGACGGGCAGGTTTGGAAGCCGCAGAACTATGACCGGCGCTCCCACGGCACGATCTTCCTGTACCAGGGCCTGGCCAACTCCTACAACCTGTCGACGGCCAAGCTGGGCCTGGAAGTGGGTGTGCCGAACGTGCTCAAGACCATTGGGCGCCTTGGTGTCGAAGTAGACTGGCCAGCCTTCCCGTCGATGCTGCTGGGTGCTGGCGGCATGTCGCCGATGCAGGTGGCAACCATGTACCAGACGCTGGCCAACGGTGGCTTCAATACGCCAATGCGGGGTATCCGCAGCGTGCTGACCGCCGAGGGCGAGCCGCTCAAGCGCTATCCGTTCCAGATTCAGCAGCGCTTCGACCCGGCGTCCATCTACCTGGTGCAGAACGCCATGCAGCGGGTGATGCGTGAAGGTACCGGGCGTTCGGTGTACAGCGTGCTGCCAAGTTCCTTGAACCTGGCAGGCAAGACCGGTACCAGTAACGATTCGCGCGACAGCTGGTTCGCCGGTTTCAGCCAGGATTTGCTGGCAGTGGTCTGGCTTGGTCGCGATGACAATGGCAAGACGCCGTTTACCGGGGCAACCGGTGCGCTGCAGGTCTGGACCAGTTTCATGCGCAAGGCCGACCCGTTGCCGCTGGACATGCCGACGCCAGACAACGTCGTGCTGGCCTGGGTTGACCCGCACACCGGGCAGGGCTCTGACGCCAGCTGCCCAGGCGCGGTGCAGATGCCGTATATTCGCGGAAGCGAACCCCCTGCCGGCGCCGCGTGTGGTGGCGAGCAGGCACCCGCCGACTCGGTCATGGACTGGGTCAAGGGTTGGATGAATTAAGCAGCACTTAGCGAAGAGGGTGTGACGTGAACAAGTGGTTGTTTCCTGCCTTGACGGCGTTGGCTTTGCTTAACGGCTGTGCCAGCGTCCAGCGCGGCTCGATTCCGGTAGTGGATTCGGGTACGCGGGTTTCAAACAGTGAGCGGGTTTCGGCCAACCGTGGTGCGGCGTCGTCCGTCAACAACGGGACGCGCCAGGCCCAGGTGGTGCCGCAGGATTCCGGCGTTACCGTGATGGTGCCGCAAGGTGCTGGCGCTTCGCCGATCCAGACGTTCCCGGCCTCGACCGGGCCGGCAGCAATTTCCACCGGCGGGATTACTCCAGGGCCGGTGGATACCAACACCTACTCGATGCCGCCGAGCACCGGGGGTAGCTACACCGCACCGAGCGCACCTGCTGCGCCTACCGGTATCCCGCGTGCCAGCTCCAGCGCGGGTGGCCTGTCTGCCGACGAGCAGTTGGATGGCCCGGTGCTGGCGCTGTTGACCACCGCCCAGCAGCAACAGGGCAGCGGCGACTACAACGGCGCTTCGTCGAGCCTGGAGCGCGCCCAGCGTATTGCTCCGCGCGAGCCGCAAGTGCTGTATCGCCTGGCCCAGGTGCGCCTGGCCCAAGGTGATGCTGCGCAATCCGAGCAACTGGCGCGTCGTGCGCTGACTTATGCCAACGGTCGCCCAGACCTGCAGGCCGGGCTGTGGAACATCATCGCCCAGGCCCGTGACAAGCAGGGTGATGCCGCAGGCGCTGCACTGGCCCGCCAGAAAGCGCAGGTCAGCCTGTAATGGACCAACGCATTCTGGATATCGCCGACCACCTGCTGCTGATCAAGCACGAGCTGCATGCACAGGGCTGGTGGGACGAAGCGCCGCCGAGCGCGCAGGCACTGGCCAGTACCGTGCCCTTTGCCGTGGACACCATGAGCTTTGACCAGTGGTTGCAGTGGATCTTCCTGCCACGGATGAAACAGATCCTCGAAATGGGCCTGGCACTGCCAAGCGCATCGGGCATTCTAGTCATGGCTGAAACGGTTTATGTGGACCGCCCGGAGCAAAGTCGCGAGTTGCGTCGACTGTTGGCGGAATTTGATCAATTGATCAGCGCTTAGCCTGATTTCTTCTTTTTTTACCCTTAGGGCCGCAGATTGTGGCCCTTTTTTATGCCATATGTGTTTTTTCTGCTGCTGCTTTTAGGAATCGTGGTGATTGAATGAAGTCCTCAAGAAAAATTGGCAATAATTTTTCTTGACTTGGAGGCTCTGAATCAGAAGAATCCAAAGTCCGCTGTAGAGGGACTGCCAGAAGCAGACCCGCTAAGCAGATCATGAGGCGCACACCCGCGCCGACCTGTTACACCCCGCAACGCGTTACCTCGCGCTGGGTGGGAAAACCCCGCAACACTCTGGGGTACTCCCAATACTTGCTCAGTCAGTGCTGACTTCGTCGCTCATGCTCTGCTTGGCAGTAAACCTATTAAGACCCGTTCCAATTGGACGGTATTCTGGCGTTTTAGAGGTGAACAACGTGGAGCTTTTATCTGGCGCTGAAATGGTCGTCCGCTTTTTGCGTGACGAAGGCGTTAAGCACATTTACGGGTACCCTGGTGGTGCTCTCCTTCATGTTTACGATGCCCTGTTCAAAGAACCGGAAGTCAGTCATATCCTGGTTCGTCACGAGCAGGCAGCTACCCATATGGCGGACGGTTACGCCCGTGCCACCGGCAAGGCCGGCGTGGTCCTGGTGACCTCCGGTCCGGGTGCCACCAATGCCATTACCGGTATTGCCACGGCGTACATGGATTCCATTCCGATGGTCATCCTGTCGGGCCAGGTGCCTAGCAGCATGGTCGGCACCGATGCTTTCCAGGAAACCGACATGATCGGTATTTCCCGGCCTATCGTGAAGCACAGCTTCATGATCAAACATGCCTCGGAAATCCCGGAAGTCCTGAAAAAAGCCTTCTACCTTGCGCAATCCGGTCGCCCGGGCCCTGTCGTTGTCGACATCCCGAAAGACATGACCAACCCGGCGGAGAAGTTCGAGTACGTTTACCCCAAGAAGGTCAAACTGCGCTCTTACAGCCCTGCCGTTCGCGGTCACTCCGGGCAGATCCGCAAAGCAGCAGAAATGCTCATTGCGGCCAAGCGTCCGATCGTCTATGCCGGCGGCGGTGTCATCCTGGGCGGTGGTTCTGCAGCACTGACCGAATTGGCACAACTGCTCAACGTGCCTGTCACCAATACCCTGATGGGCCTGGGTAGCTATCCAGGTACCGATCGCCAGTTCCTTGGCATGCTGGGTATGCACGGCAGCTATACCGCCAACCTGGCCATGCACCATGCCGACGTGATCTTCGCCGTCGGTGCGCGCTTCGATGACCGTGTTATCAACGGCCCGTCCAAGTTCTGCCCGAACGCCAAGATCATTCACGTCGACATCGACCCGGCGTCGATCTCCAAGACCATCAAGGCCGACGTTCCAATCGTTGGCCCGGTCGACAGCGTCCTGACCGAAATGGTCGCGACCCTGCGCGAAATCGGCGAGCAGCCAGAAAAGGCCGCTATCGATGCCTGGTGGAAACAGATCGAAGAGTGGCGCGGTGACCGCGGCATGTTCCCTTATGACAAGGGCGACGGCAGCGTCATCAAGCCACAGACCGTGATCGAAACCCTGTGCGAAGTCACCAAGGGCGACGCCTTCGTCACCTCCGACGTTGGCCAGCACCAGATGTTCGCGGCGCAGTACTACCGCTTCAACAAGCCGAACCGCTGGATCAACTCCGGTGGCCTGGGCACCATGGGCTTCGGTTTCCCGGCGGCCATGGGCATCAAGCTGAACTTCCCGGACCAGGACGTCGCCTGTGTCACCGGCGAGGGCAGCATCCAGATGAACATCCAGGAGCTGTCGACCTGCCTGCAGTACGACCTGCCGGTGAAGATCGTCAACCTGAACAACGGTGTACTGGGCATGGTTCGCCAGTGGCAGGACATGGCCTACAACAGCCGCCACTCGCATTCCTACATGGAATCGTTGCCTGACTTCGTCAAATTGGCCGAAGCCTATGGTCACGTGGGTATCCGCATCACCAGCCTGAAGGACCTCAAGCCGAAACTCGAGGAAGCCTTCGCACTGAAAGATCGCCTGGTGTTCATCGACATCCAGGTCGATAACAGCGAGCACGTCTACCCGATGCAGATCAAAGACGGCTCGATGCGCGATATGTGGCTGAGCAAGACGGAGCGGACCTAATCATGCGGCACATTATTTCCCTGCTGTTGGAAAACGAACCTGGCGCCTTGTCGCGCGTGGTCGGTCTGTTCTCGCAGCGCAACTACAACATCGAAAGCCTGACCGTTGCGCCTACCGAAGACCCGACCCTGTCGCGTCTGACGTTGACCACGGTCGGTCATGATGAGGTGATCGAGCAGATCACCAAAAACCTGAACAAGCTGATCGAAGTGGTCAAGTTGGTCGACCTCTCGGAAAGCGCGCATATCGAACGTGAACTGATGCTGGTCAAGGTCAAGGCCACGGGCGCTCAGCGTGCCGAGATCAAGCGCACCACCGATATCTATCGGGGGCAGATTGTCGACGTCAGCAGTAGCGTATATACCGTTCAACTGACTGGCACCAGCGACAAACTGGACAGCTTCATTCAGGCCATCGGTACCGCGTCCATTCTCGAAACAGTGCGCAGTGGCGTCACCGGCATTGCCCGTGGCGACAAAGTGCTCAGCATCTAACTCAAAAAATTAGCGAATGGCCTGAAAGGGCCGAGATAACAGGGGTATTTTCATGAAAGTTTATTACGACAAAGACTGCGACCTTTCGATCATCCAGGGCAAGAAAGTTGCCATCATCGGTTACGGCTCCCAAGGCCACGCGCAAGCGTGCAACCTGAAAGACTCCGGTGTGGATGTCACTGTCGGTCTGCGTAAAGGTTCGGCCACTGTTGCCAAAGCCGAAGCCCACGGTCTGAAAGTTACCGACGTGGCTTCCGCTGTTGCTGCTGCCGACCTGGTCATGATCCTGACCCCGGACGAGTTCCAATCCCAGCTGTACAAGAACGAAGTCGAGCCGAACCTGAAGAAGGGCGCAACCCTGGCGTTCTCCCACGGCTTCGCCATTCACTACAACCAGGTTGTGCCACGTGCCGACCTCGACGTGATCATGATCGCGCCTAAGGCTCCAGGCCACACCGTGCGTTCCGAGTTCGTCAAAGGCGGCGGTATCCCTGACCTGATCGCGATCTACCAGGACGCTTCCGGCAACGCCAAGAACGTCGCCCTGTCCTACGCTGCTGGCGTTGGTGGCGGCCGTACCGGCATCATCGAAACCACCTTCAAGGACGAGACCGAAACCGACCTGTTCGGCGAGCAAGCCGTTCTGTGTGGCGGTACTGTCGAGCTGGTCAAAGCCGGTTTCGAAACCCTGGTTGAAGCCGGCTACGCGCCGGAAATGGCCTACTTCGAGTGCCTGCACGAACTGAAGCTGATCGTTGACCTCATGTACGAAGGCGGTATCGCCAACATGAACTACTCGATCTCCAACAACGCCGAATACGGCGAGTACGTGACCGGCCCGGAAGTCATCAACGCCGAGTCCCGTCAGGCCATGCGCAACGCACTGAAGCGCATCCAGGACGGCGAGTACGCCAAGATGTTCATCAGCGAAGGTGCCACCGGCTACCCTTCGATGACCGCCAAGCGTCGCAACAACGCTGCTCACGGCATCGAAGTCATCGGCGAGCAACTGCGCTCGATGATGCCTTGGATCGCAGCGAACAAAATCGTCGACAAGGACAAGAACTGATCTTGACCTGATGCGATGAAAACGCGGCTTCGGCCGCGTTTTTTCGTTTAGGCGGTCAGCTTCTGGTATAAAGCTTCATCACGTTTGTCGGCGAACCTTTGTCGCAAGCGTCTATCGAACACTTTCCAAACCGTTGCAAGGTAATGTCCATGAGCGAACGTCCCGAAGAGCCGAACAAGGCCTCTGACGCCGAAAGCCTGCTACCGATCGATGAGCATGTTGAAGAAGGGCATGACGCCGAGGGTCGCAAGGTCCGGCATCGTGGCATCTATCTGCTGCCAAACCTGTTCACCACCGCGAACCTGTTCGCCGGTTTCTATTCGATCATCAACTCGATGAGCGCGCAGAGCGCCTTGAGTGCCGGTGATCCGCGCGAGGCGAGCAAGTACTTCGCCTTTGCTGCCATCGCGATCTTTGTGGCGATGGTTCTCGATGGTCTGGACGGGCGCGTTGCCCGCATGACCAATACCCAGAGCGCCTTCGGTGCCGAGTACGACTCGCTGTCGGACATGGTCGCCTTCGGTGTGGCGCCGGCGTTGCTGGCCTTTGGCTGGGCGTTGGGCGACATGGGCAAGGTCGGCTGGATGGTCGCCTTCATCTATGTAGCGGGCGCAGCATTGCGTCTGGCACGCTTCAACACCCAGGTAGGTACCGCCGACAAGCGTTACTTCATCGGCCTGGCCAGCCCGGCTGCTGCGGGTGTGGTGGCGGGTACGGTCTGGGCATTCAGCGATTACGGCATCCAGGGTTCGAAGTTGTCGTTCCTGGTCGCGCTGTTGGTAGCTGCTGCCGGCATGCTGATGGTCAGCAACATCAAGTACAACAGCTTCAAGGAGCTGGATCTCAAGGGGCGCGTACCCTTCGTGGCCATCCTTGCCGTTGTGCTGGTGTTCGCCGTGGTGTTCAGCGATCCGCCGCGCATCCTGCTGCTGATCTTCCTCGCCTATGCAGCATCGGGCCCAGTGCAGTACCTGTTGCGCACGCGCCGCAAGAAAACTGCCGAATAGCTGTAATTTCACCCGGGCTCCGTAGTCTACTGGTGCATCAGCCCACCGGTTCTACGGAGTCACCATGCTTATCAAGCTGCCCCGAGCCTCCGACCCTAAAGAGTCGGAGGTCACTCCCGAGTCTTTCTATCTCTCTCGTCGCGCTCTATTGGGTGGTTCGGTCGCAGTGTTGGCGGCCAGCAGCCTGCCGCGTTGGGCGAGTGCCGCAGAGGCTTCGCGCTATGCGGATGTAGAAACCGGCTCCCCGCCTAACTGGTTTACCGAAAAGCTGCCGAACACCCAGTGGCAGGCAGTGACCGTGAAGGGTGAGGCGATCACGCCATTCAAGGATGCTACGCACTACAACAACTTCTATGAGTTCGGTACCGATAAAGGCGACCCGGCCGAAAATGCTGGCGCGCTGGTAACGGCACCGTGGACGGTAGTGATCGATGGCGAGGTGGGCAAACCCGGTCGCTATGCGCTTGAAGACTTCATGAAACCCTATCAACTTGAAGAGCGCATCTATCGTTTGCGTTGCGTCGAAGCGTGGTCGATGGTCATTCCCTGGATGGGCTTTCCCTTGTCGGCGCTGCTCAAGCAGGTCGAGCCGACCTCCAAAGCCAAGTACATACGCTTTGAAACACTGCAAGACCCCAAGCATATGCCCGGGCAGCGATCCGGCTTTGCCTTGATCGACTGGCCCTATGTCGAGGGTTTGCGCCTGGACGAAGCGATGAACCCGTTGGCTATTCTCGCCGTCGGCATGTATGGCCGCGAGTTGCCGAATCAGAATGGCGCGCCACTGCGTTTGGTGGTGCCATGGAAGTATGGATTCAAGAGCGTGAAGTCGATTGTGCGGATCAGCCTGGTCGAGCAGCAACCCAAGACCACCTGGCAGAACATCGCGCCTGACGAGTACGGCTTCTACGCCAACGTCAACCCGACAGTTGATCACCCGCGCTGGACCCAGGCGCGTGAGCGCCGGCTGCCGAGCGGGCTGTTCAGCCCGAACGTGCGTGAGACCCAGATGTTCAACGGCTACGCCGATGAGGTCGGTGCTTTATATAGTGGCCTGGATCTGCGGAAGAACTACTGATGCGTTATCCACTCTTTCGCCTGGGTATCTTTATCCTGGCGTGTGTCTGGCCGCTGTATTGGCTGTATGAAGCCTGGATCTTCGCCTTGGGGCCAGACCCGGGCAAGGTGCTGGTCGATCGGTTGGGGCAGGGCGGCCTGATCTTCCTGCTGATTACCTTGTGCATGACCCCTTTGCAGCGTCTTACAGGTTGGTCGGGCTGGATTGTGGTCCGTCGGCAGTTGGGCCTGTGGTGCTTTGCCTACATCGTGTTGCACCTGAGCGCTTATCTCTTCTTTATATTGGGGCTCGATTGGGGGCAGCTTGGCGTGGAGCTGCGCAAGCGGCCCTACATTATTGTTGGTTCACTGGGGTTGCTCGGCCTGCTGTGCCTGGCGGTCACATCCAACCGCTACAGCCAGCGTCGACTTGGCGCGCGATGGAAGAAGCTGCACAAGCTGGTCTATGCCATCCTGGGGTTGGGGTTGTTGCACTTTCTCTGGATAGTGCGGGCAGACCTCAAGCAATGGGCGGTGTATGCGGCTATCGGGGTGACGCTGCTGCTCCTGCGTATCCCTTCTATAGAGAAGCGGATTCCACGGGTGATTGGACGAAAACGACTTTCTGATGCGAAAGTCAAAATTAGCCCTTGACGCTCGATTTAATCTCTCTATAATTCGCCCCACTTCCGGCGTAGTCGGAACAAAAAACTCCTTGAAATTCAATTAGTTAGATGTTCCAGGTAGTGCCGGAATGCTTCGATCGAAAGATCGACAGCGGTGAAAAAGGCAGTTGACAGCAACGATAAGTTCTGTAGAATTCGCCTCCCGCTGACGAGAGATCGTAGCGAGTTAAGCGCTTGAAGTTAAACAGGAAATTCTGAAAGACTTCAAAATAAACGCTTGACAGGCCCTGAGGAAAGCGTAGAATGC